>JAMJFO010000037.1 GCA_023544645.1 Desulfobulbaceae bacterium
TTTATTGGTTAGAAACTATCTTTTTTGAGAGATCGAACTCCGACAGACTCCTAGAGGGTAAGTTTTTTCTCTCTGAGTAAATTATACAGCTTTGGCTCAAGTTCTGTCAAACAAAGGTCAAATCATTATGGTGATCGCATACAGTGAAAAAGGGTTCATCCATGCCTGTTCACTCGTCCATTAATCTGATAGAATGAGAGAAGACGACTTGTTCCGGTTCAAAGGCGAATCACGTGTATGAAACAGATTATTTCCTCTGAAAATATACCCATCAAGCTATGGCTTGACGACATTGAGGAGGGCGCTCTCGGGCAGGCCAGAAACCTGGCGAATCTTCCTTTTGTCTACAAACATATCGCGGTCATGCCCGACGCCCATTTCGGATACGGGATGCCCATCGGCGGGGTCATGGCCACGGAGGATGTAATCATACCCAATGCCGTGGGGGTGGACATCGGCTGCGGGATGTGCGCCATGCAGACTTCATTGCAGGATCTCAGTTCCGACAAGCTCAAGGAAATCATGGCCGGCATCCGAAAGACAATTCCCCTGGGATTCAAGCATCACAAACATGCCCAGGACAAATCGAGGATGCCCGGAGGCAGGGATGGGGCGCCATTGTCATCGCTTCCCGTCATCTCCAGGGAATACACCAATGCCTTGACCCAGCTTGGGACTCTTGGCGGAGGCAATCATTTTATCGAGATCCAGAAGGGCAGCGACGGACATATCTGGATCATGGTCCATTCCGGCAGCCGGAATCTTGGCTACCGGGTGGCCAACTATTACAACCGCCTGGCCATTGAACTCAATTCCCGTTGGGGAACCAAAATCCCCAAAAGCTGGCAGCTGGCCTTCCTGCCGCTTTCTTCCGAGCCCGGCAGGCAATACCGCCAGGAAATGGAGTTCTGCGTCGAATTCGCCCTGGCAAACCGGAAGCTCATGATGGAGCGCGTCCAGGATGTTATTGCCGCAGTAGCGGCGCCGGTGACCTTTTCAGGTTTTATCAACATCGCGCATAACTATGCGGCAATGGAAACGCATTTCAGTAGAAACGTCATTGTGCATCGAAAAGGAGCCACCAGCGCCCGGGAAGGTGAATTAGGGATTATTCCCGGATCGCAGGGAACGCCAAGCTATATTGTCCGGGGCAGGGGAAATACGGATAGTTTCACGTCCTGCTCCCATGGGGCCGGCCGCAAAATGGGACGCAGGGAGGCCCAGCGGAGACTCGACCTCGAGGCTGAAACCAGCCGCCTAGACAAGCAGGGTATTCTTCATTCCATCCGCCATAAGAAAGATCTGGATGAAGCAGCCGGCGCCTACAAGGACATAGACAAGGTTGTAGAGGAACAGATCGACCTGGTCGAGGTCGTGGTTTCCCTCCGTCCACTGGCCGTTGTCAAGGGTTGAAGCATGTATTACATAATACGTGCCACCCTTTCCGGGTGTGGCTGGTGTGGGGACAGAGCGTGGTAATGGAGTCGCAGCAGATCGAGACATTCAGTGACTGGCTGGCGGTTGAAAAAGGATATTCAGCGCATACGGTGGATGGATACCGTCGGGATGTGAGGGAATTTTTCCGTTTTATCAAAACCAGATACGGGGCAGCAGCTGTTTCGCCGGAAAAAGTCCGTTTGTTCATCGCCTCTCTGTATGCTTCCAACAGCAGTTCCACAGTCGCCCGCAAACTCTCGGCTCTCAGGACTTTTTTCCGTTATCTCTACCGGGAAGGCATTATTACGGCGGATCCGCTGATCGGGGTTGCCAATCCCAAGGCAGTAAGGCATATTCCTGTTTTTCTGACCGTTGACGAAGTATTTTCCCTGCTTGAGGAACCCGGTGAACAGGATCGTTTTGCGCGGCGCGATGTGGCGATAATGGAACTTATGTATTCGTCGGGCATGCGGGTTTCGGAAATAGTATCACGGGATATGAATCATCTTGATTTTGAGACAGGAATGGTTAGGGTTAGCGGCAAAGGGAAAAAGGAGCGGATCATTCCTTTCGGCACCGCCGCAGCGGAGGCATTGAATAAATACTTTCCCCAGCGTAGGGAATTGCTGGCAGCATGCGCGGCAAGGGGAAAACGGCCTGACACCGCAGCATTGTTCCTCAACAGCAGGGGCGGCCGGATAACCCCGCGGAGCGTGGAGAGAATGGTCAAGGATTATGGCTGCCGCGCCGGGATTACGGCAACAGTTACTCCCCATGCGCTGCGGCATTCATTTGCCACGCATCTCCTTGAAATGGGCGCGGATCTGCGGACCGTTCAGGAACTTCTCGGTCATGTCAGCCTGTCAACGACCCAGAAGTATACCCACCTGAATATGGATCATCTGACCAGGGTGTATGATCAGGCGCATCCGTTGGGAAACAGGCAGGCAGGGAACAAGTGAAGCACAATAAGATGATATTAACTTCAATCCGGACAGGATTATGAAAAAAACCCGTTCAACAACCATCCTTGCGGTTCGCCACAAGGATGAAGTGGTCGTCGCCGGTGACGGGCAGGTGACCATCGGCAGCACGGTAGTCAAGCATCAGGCCGCCAAGGTAAGACGTTTGCATCATGGCCAGGTGATCACCGGATTTGCCGGCGCCACAGCTGACGCTTTTACACTTTACGACCGGCTGGAAAAGAAACTTGAGCAGTATAACGGCAACCTCCTGCGCTCTGCCGTGGAACTGGCCAAAGACTGGCGGACAGACAGGATGCTCCGGCGCCTTGAAGCCCTTCTGATAGCGGTGGATGAAAAACACTCCCTGCTGCTGTCGGGAAGCGGAGACGTGATCGAACCCGATGACGGTATCCTGGCCATCGGTTCCGGCGGGCCTTATGCCCAGTCCGCGGCAACGGCTCTGGTGCAGCATTCGGATCTTGATGCCGAAACAATTGCCCGCTCCGCCCTTGAAATTGCCGCCTCAATCTGTGTGTATACCAATCACCATATTCTCGTCGAAAAAATATGACAACGATCAACTCTCAGATACCCCGGGAAACAGTCCGTGACCTGGACCGCTATATAATCGGACAAAAGGATGCCAAGCGATCGGTGGCCATTGCCCTGCGTAATCGCTGGCGCCGTCAGCAGGTGGAATCGCCCCTTCGCGAAGAGATTGCGCCCAAGAATATCATCATGATCGGTCCAACCGGTGTCGGCAAGACGGAAATCGCCCGCCGCCTGGCCAATCTGGCCGACTCACCGTTTATCAAGGTGGAGGCCTCTAAGTTCACCGAGGTCGGATATGTCGGCCGTGACGTGGAATCGATGATCCGCGACCTGACCCAGCTGGCCATCAATATGGTGCGCAAGGAAGAGCAGGAACGGAACAAGGAAAAAGCGGAAAAGATTGCCGAGGAAAAAATTCTCGACCTGCTGCTGCCTCCTGTCCCGCGTGATAACGGCGGTTCTTCTCCCAGGCCGGATACCAATGTCATCAACCTGCCCTACGGTGTCAATCCCCAGGACGAACCATCCTCCGGCCAGCAGGACAGCGCCCAGTCAACCCGGGAGAAGTTCCGGCAGATGCTGCGGACCGGGAAGTTCGATGACCGGATCGTGGAAATGGAGGTGCCTGACCAGTCAGCCATGCCCATGGTCGAGGTCTTTTCCGCCTCGGGCATGGATGACATGCAGTCGTCTTTGCAGGATGCGTTCAGCAAGTTTTTCCCCAAGAAGAGAAAAAAGCGGAAGATCAAGGTTGCCGAAGCATTTGAACTGCTGAAAAAGGAAGAGGCCGAAAACCTCATCGACATGGAAAGTGTCACAGAGAAAGCCATCAGCCGGACCGAGCAGACCGGCATCATCTTCCTGGACGAAATCGACAAGATCACCGCCCGCAGCGGGGCTTCGTCAGGCGGTCCGGATGTATCGCGGGAGGGGGTGCAGCGGGATCTTCTTCCCATTGTCGAAGGCGCAACGGTTACCACCAAGTACGGACCGGTGCGGACCGACCATATCCTTTTCATTGCCAGCGGCGCTTTTCACATGAGCAAACCCTCGGACCTGGTTCCCGAATTGCAGGGACGCTTTCCCATCCGCGTTGAACTGCACGCCCTGGGGGAGGATGAATTTTATCGTATCCTGACCGAGCCGCAGAACGCCCTGGTAAAACAGTACGAGGCATTGATGGCAACAGAGGACGTGGAGCTGGTTTTTGAGGACGACGCCATCCGTGAAATGGCCAGGATCGCGGTTGAGGTGAACCAGAAAACGGAAAATATCGGGGCGCGCCGGCTGCATACCATCATCGAACGGGTGCTGGATGAAATATCCTTCAATGCCCCGGAAACAGATGAAAAACAATTTGTCGTGACCGCGGAATATGTTCATAAGCATCTTGCGGACATTTCAGAGAATGAGGATCTCAGCAGGTTTATCCTGTAATACACTTATTATAAAAAACAATGAACACCATGAAATACAGAATTGATCCGGAATTGCAGTATTGTCCCCAGTGCCAGGATGAGTACCGGGCAGGAATTATTGAATGTGCCTCCTGTGAGGTGGAGCTTATAAGCGGCAGCAAGATGCTCCAGGCGCAGGAGCGGAAAGCCCGGCGGCTGGAGCAGCGCTCCATGGAGATCACCCCCGAGGACGAACTGGTTGATATCATCAAGGGTCCGGTGCTGAACATCAAGCAGGTCCAGACCCGCCTGGCCGGCGAGGGGATCCCGTCAATTGTCGCTGCTGACAGCAATTCATGCGGCAAGGGGTGCTGCGGCAGTGAAGTGCGTCTCCAGGCCCGGATGACCGATGTTCAGGATATCATGGCGTTCATGGCCAGGGAGCACATGCAGACCACCGGTCTTGTCGATCATGATACCAGTTATGCGGACGCGGTATTTGACGCATCGGCATTGGACAGCACCTGTCCGGCATGCGGCTGCAGTTTTTCGCCGAAAAACAAGATCTGTCCTGATTGCGGCCTCTGTTTCTGAACTGCCGATTCTCCGGGCAGCGCACAGCTGCAGTGAACCTGGTTTGGGCAGCTCTTTTTAATAGGATGAGAAGGGCGGGCTGAAGGAAATAAGAACAACCGATCAGTGAACAGTCTGCTGGTTGTTTTTGCCCCGCCATTTGTTGTTGCGCTCGGGCATTTCAATATCCTTCATCTGGATGGTCAGGGCAGGGTAGCCCAGGGTTTTTTCCACCTGGCGATAAAACTCGGCAGAGGGTTTTATCTTCAGGTCCTTGAGAATTTCCACATCAACCTCGCCGCGGCCGTCAAAATGCAGGGTCAACCGCACCGGGCAGGTGCCGTGATGCTGGTAGAACATTTCCTTGAGCATTTCCAGCTGCCGTCGGTTCGTCTGCCTGGCCCGTACCCTTATCACGATCTCACTGGTATATTTTATCATCGCCTGCGCAAGGGTATCTACCGATTCGGCAATGATCTTTGCTCCCCGCTCGCCCATCTGCACCTGTCCGAGAATAACAACCGGTTCATCAAGGTCGAGGATGTGGGAACATTGGGCAAAGGTGCTGGGGAAAATGACCACCTCCACGCTGGAGACCATATCCTCCAGGACGGCAAAGGCCATCCGGTCGCCTTTTTTGGATTTATGCTCCTTGTAGTTCTGGATAAGCCCCCCGATGCGCACCGGATTGTTCTCGCCCCAGTTTTCCAATGCTTCCAGGTCGGTATCAATGACTTTTTTCAGATCATCGGCAACGCCCTCCAGGGGATGGCCGGTGAGGAAAAAACCGAGGGTTTCCTTTTCAAAGGCAAGCTTTTTCAATTTGGACCATTCCGCAATGTCGGGCAGCTCGATGCAGGCGTGGGCAGTCTGGTCCTGCTTCCCTCCCAGGGAAAAGAGGTTCATCTGGCCGCTCATGCGGTCTCGCTGCACGGCTTTAGCCTGCTCCAGGGTGTCGTCCAGGGCTGCCATCAGCTGTGAGCGGTGGCATTTGAGGGAGTCAAATGCTCCGGCCTTGATCAGGCTTTCGATGACCTTGCGGTTGACGCGGCTGGGATCAATACGGCTGCAGAAGTCGCTGAGAGTAAGGTACGGGCCATTCTCCTCCCGTTCTTCAATAATGGATATCAGGGCCGCGCCGCCGACATTCTTGACCGCGGCCAGGCCGAATCGTATACGGTCGTTAATGACCGTAAAATCCTGGAAAGATTCGTTGATGTCCGGAGGCAGAACATCAATGGCGTGCGTCCTGCATTCGTTTATGTACTTGACCACCTTGTCGGTGTTGTCCATGTCGCAGGACAGCAGGGCGGCCATGTACTGCGCGGGATAGTGCGCCTTGAGATAGGCGGTCTGATAGGCGATCAGGGCATAGGCGGCGCTGTGGGACTTGTTGAAACCGTAGCCGGCAAACTTGGCCATCAGGTCGAAAATATAAGTGGCCTTGTCTTCCGGTATATTTTTTTTGCGGGCCCCGGTCATGAATTTTTCCCGTTCCTGCTCCATGACCGCGGGGATCTTCTTGCCCATGGCTCGGCGGAGGATGTCGGCGTCGCCCAGGCTGTAACCGGCCAGGATGTTGGCGATCTTCATGACCTGTTCCTGGTAGACGATGACCCCGTAGGTCTCCTCCAGCACATCTTTCAGCTGGGGAAGGGGATACTCGGGCAGGCGATGGCCGTGCTTGGTGTCGACAAAGGTGTTGACCATGCCGCTTTCCAGGGGGCCCGGCCTGTAAAGGGCCACCAGGGCGATGAGGTCGGTGAACTGCTCGGGCTTCATTCTTTTGAGCAGGTCGCGCATGCCGTCGCTTTCCAGCTGGAACACCCCCAGGCTGTCTGCCTGGCAGAGAAGGTTGTATGTTTTGGGGTCGTCCAGGGGAATGGCGTTGAGCTGGATCTCGGCGCCGATGTCCTGTTCGATGAGCTTCAGCGCCCTGTCGATAACGGTCAGGGTTTTCAGGCCGAGAAAATCAAACTTGATCAGTCCGGTCTTCTCGGTGTATTTCATGTCATACTGGGTCAGGACTTCTTTGTTCTGATCGATGCAGAGGGGGAGGTATTCGACCATCGGTTCGGGCGAGATGACCACCCCGGCGGCATGGGTCGATTTGTGCCGGGACAATCCTTCCAGGGTTTTGGCAACTGTGAGAAGCTCCTTGATGTCTTCTTCCTTCATTGCCTCTTTCAGGCGCGGCTCCTTGTCAATGGCCTTGTCCAGGGTGATCTTCAGTTCTTCCGGCACCAGCTTGGCAATGCGGTCGACCTTGGGCAGAGGAATTTCGAGAACCCGGCCGACATCGCGGATGACCCCCCTGGCTTTCATGGAGCCGTAGGCGACGATCTGCGCCACATGCTCGTCGCCGCCATATTTTTTCCGCACGTAATTAATGACCTCGTCCCGCCGGTCCTTGCAGAAGTCGACATCAAAATCAGGCATGGACATCCGTTCCACGTTGAGGAAACGCTCAAAGATCAGGCCGTAGGGGATGGGATCGATATCGGTGATCAGCATGCAGTAGGCTGCCAGGCTGCCTGCCCCTGAACCACGGCCGGGACCCACTGGGATTTTCTGTTCCTTGGCCCAGGTGATAAAATCGGCGACAATGAGAAAATAGGCGGCAAAACCCATTTGCTGGATAACCTCGATCTCCATTTCGAGGCGGTCACGATAGATCTTGACGTCTTCAGGGGTCAATGGGCCCATTTTGCGCATATGGTCAAAGCGCTGCTCCAGGCCGTCCCGGCATGCCCGGGCAAAAAGGGATTCCAGGCTTTCGCCTTCGGGCACCGGGAAATTGGGGAAATAATGTTTGCCGAACTCCAGCTCCAGGTTGCATCGGTCGGCGACCTCCAGGGTATTGGTCAGGGCTTCCGGACAGTAGCTGAACTGCCTCGCCATATCCTCCGGGGATTTGAAATAAAGCTCGTTGGTGGAGAAGCGGAACCGTCTGGGGTCGGACATGGTCCTGCCGGTCTGGATGCAGAGCAGCACTTCGTGGGCGTAGGATTCTTCCTGGTTCAGATAGTGGCAGTCATTGGTGGCGACCAGTTTGATGCCCAGCTCCCTGCCCAGCTTCATCAGCCCTTTGTTGGCGATCTTCTGTTCAGGAATATTGTTTTCCTGAAGTTCGAAGTAGATCCTGTCGCCGAAAATTTCCTGCAGTTCCGTGGCGCGTTTTTTTGCCCCTTCCGGATCATTGTGGGTTAAACGCCAGGCAATTTCTCCGTGCAGACATGCGCTCAGGGCGATCAGCCCCTCCTGGTGGCGGGCGAGCAGTTCGTAGTCGATGCGGGGCTTGTAGTAGAATCCCTCGGTCTGAGCCATGGTCGCCAGTTTCATGAGATTCTGGTAGCCGGCCCTGTTCATGGCCAGCAGTACAATATGAAAATTATGACCGGCGTTCTGGTCTTTTTTGAACCTTCCCTTCTGGGCCACGTAGAGCTCACAGCCGATGATCGGTTTTATGCCGGCTTTGGTCGCCTTGTCATAGAATTCCAGGGCGCCGTACATGGCGCCGTGGTCGGTCAGAGAGACCGCGGACATATTGAACTCCCGCGCCCGCTCGATCAGGTTGTCGATGCGGATCGCCCCATCAAGCATGGAGTAGTGGGAATGAACATGGAGATGAACAAAAGGTGCGGTGGTCATTGGTATACAATTGAGCAGTTATGATTTTCGTGGAGAGGAATCGAAAAATACCGTGCAGGGTGCATCCTCATTGCTGCAGCCCTTCTACTCCTTCAAGAAGGGCTCCTTCAAAATCGGTCCCCTCGATTTTTGCCCCGTTCAGCTTTGCCCGGATAAGGTTGGCTCCCTTGAGCACGGCATTGGTCAGGTCGCTGTCCCGCAGATCCGCGCCGGGCATATTGGCGTATGATAAATCGGCATTTTTAAGATTGGCTCCCCTGAGATCGGCGCGCCTGAGGTTGGCCTTGCTGAGATCAGCGCCTGACAGGTCGGCGCTCTGGAGATTTGCCGCGATCAAATCGGCGCCGGCAAGATTGGTATCGGCAAGATTGCAGTCCGGACAGTCCTTGGCCATCCATTTGACCGTGGACTTTAACTCTTCTTCGGTGGGAGCGCCGACGGGAGGAGTAACTCCTGCTGTCTCCGGTTCCGGCGGAGCTGTATCAGGCAATGATGGTCTCCTTGCAGTCGCTTCCCGGGTTGGGGAGTTGAGAAATTTTCTTTCTGAGCTTTTTGTATCGTGGTAGAGATTTTTTTTGTCTCCCTCAAAACGATCGGCAGTATATTCAAGCACCCCTGAGCTGTTAAACAGATAGTATTTGCTGCCATCATGGTATACGGGCAAACAGCGGAGCTTGCCGAACCACCACTCGTTCATTTTTATGCACAGCTCTCCCTGCTCCGAAACATCCCACCGACCGCTGTCCTTTTTGTTGTATATATCCAATGCATGAACGTAGCTGGTGTCGTCAAAGTAGAGATAAATCTCAAACCTGTTGCCATGGACAAACAGGGTGTTTCCCCGGACCAGCAGCAATATTTCCTCGGCAGAGAGTTGGCGACCGTTTTTATCCCGGATTAACTGGGTTGCCGTGGTTGGAGCGCAGGCCACCAGAAGGTGGGTCGCAAGAAGCAACAGGAACAGAGATTTGAGCAAAGAAGAAGGCATCAGGCTATAAAATATTGTTTTAATAAGGGGTTATGCGAACGGGGTGAACGCAACAGGGTCTACTCATCTATACTAGCATGAACCCCGGTGATTGCATATCATTTTCTTGAAAACCAAGAGGACGAAAAAGGGGGGTCCAAGGAGGTGGCAGCGAAAAAACTGCCCCCATCAGATCAGCCGTGCAAATAGATATCGCGTCGAGGCGATGGCGGAATACTCGCTACTTGTCTCCATGACAGTTGAAGCAGAGCTGCGATCCGGCCATGGTGTCGCGGACCAGATGCGGCAGGTCAAAGCCGTTATGGGGGTCATGGCATGATGGACACTCCACCTTGCCGTTAAACATGGGCGTAGGGGGGAATGTCATAATAGCGACACTATCGACCCAAATGATAGGATGACAGGTGGTACAAGCGCTGCCCGCAGTCTGGTGATTCCAATCTATGCCCACAGGATGGTCGTCTGCAAGATTTGTCCCTACATCGGCATTTCCACCGATGGAAATGGATCCGCTCATTCCGCCGAAAGAATCAATGGATATTGTGCCGTCGTGACAGGCCAGGCAGACTTTGGAAGCCGCTCCGGGTTGATCGGCAATAACATCCATGGTCGGGCTGCTGTACAGGGTGTAGATTGCCGTTGACATCTCGTGGTTCCACAGCGGAGCGTCTATGTTCGAATCCGCGTTATGAGGCGTATGGCATGGGAGACAGATTTCCCCCTCAGACCAGGCATGTGTGGAGAAATCATGTTCGCTTCCGGCTATCAGGCCCCATGCTCCATGGGAAGAAAACAGCAGCACAATCGCACAAATTGCCCAGCTCAAAGTCCATAACGTATAATCTTTCACTGTATTCCCCCCTCAGAGTACCGTGTTGATTGTAGCTAACGCATAAGGTTACTGAATGCTCATTCATTAACCATAAAATACCAATTTTGCCAATGAAATATTAGAAGATAATGATGAGATATGCAACTATCTCTGATAGTTACGATAATGTATTTTAAAAGAGATCCAGAGAGTGAACCGCTTCCAAGGACATCCAGAGATCCTTCTCGCTGTGGGGTTCGAGGGTGATCAAGGGGGAAATGCTGTTTTGGCGCAGGTGATCGAATAGCTGGGGAAAATCGAATCGTCCCCGGCCGATGGCGAGGTGGTCGTCCCGATCGCCATGGTTGTCGTGCAGATGGATCTGCCCCAGCCAGGGCTGCAGTCTGTCCAGCCACACCTGCCAGGTGGAGCCGGCATAGGCCATGAGATGCCCTACATCCAGGCAGAAACCGAAGTTTGATCCCGACAGTTCCTGGAAGAGCAGGTGATGTATATCCGGCAGCTGCTCATAGGTGTTTTCAAACATCACCGGCGTGCCGGTGGCAGCGGCAATGTCCAGGAGTTCGTTCCAGGTCTCCACGGAATAGCGGAGCCATTGGTCCAGTTTGTATGAGTGTTTGTTGTCCTCGTAGCCCAGATGGCAGACAATGGATTGGGGCCGGAAAATTTCTGTTAATTGGAATGCCCGGTAAAGCTTCCGGCGGGTGACTTTCCGGATTTCAGGATCAACAGCTCCCGGCGCAAGATCAAAAAAAGGGGCGTGCAGGGTGCAGGCAAGTCCTTTTTCTTCGAGCCGGCGGGCCATAATGATAAAGGCATCATCCGGCCTGGACCAGAGACACTCGCCCTCCAGCCCGATTTCCGGGCGAAGTTCATGGTCAAGAAAGGTCTGGAGCAGGCCCTGCTCAAGCTGCTCAAAGGGAGCGTTGATGAAACAGCGGCGGATAATTGATGTATATCTATCGGAGGCAATGGTCATAACGATGTTTTACTCCGCCAGGCATTGCCACATGTTCTGGTCATGTGCGGCAGTGAAAAAGGTACGCATTGCCCGGTACAGATGCCAGCCGTCCTTTGCTCCGGCCATTTCACGGATCGAGTGCATGGCCAGGCTGGGAACGCCTATATCCAGTGTCTGGATGCCGATGGCGCCCGCCGTGATGGGGCCGATGGTTGAACCGCAGGCCAGATCGCTGCGCATGACAAATTCCTGGACCGGGATGTCGGCCTGTTCGGCCAGCACCCGGAAAAAAGAGGCTGTCCGGCCCGTTGTCGCGTATCGCTGGTTGGCATTATACTTGATGACCGGACCCATGTTTAACCGGGGCAGGTGGTTCTTGTCGTGTTGGTCGGCAAAATTAGGGTGCACGCCATGGGCGTTATCGGTGGAGATACACAGCGAACGATGGATGCAGCGCTGTCTTGTTTCACTGTCGGGTATCAGCCGTTCAAGGGTGGAACGGAGGAAAGGCCCCTGCGCTCCGCTGGTGGAAAGGCTGCCTACCTCTTCATGATCGTTGAGCACAATAAGCGAGTTCTGTGGTTTTTCAGCGTCAACAAGCCCCGTTGCCAGGGAAAAGCAGGAGAGCAGGTTGTCGAGGCGGGCCCCGGTTATGAACTCCTGCCCGATGCCCACGGTTGCCGCCGGCTGTGAGTCATAGAGGAATAATTCATGGTCAAGGATTTCCGCTTCCCGGATGTTATGCTCCCGGGCAAGCTGCTCCCGGACAATGGCGGCAAAATCTGGCGAATCCTCGCCGCTGTGCTGCATGACTATGGGAACAAGGTCGGTCTGTTTGTTGATTTTTTTCTGCTCATTGGCATCCCTGTTCAAATGGATTGCCAGGCTGGGGATAACGGCGACAGGGCGTTTAAAGTCGATCAGGGCGCTGCTGATGGAGGAATCGCGGTTCCGCCAGGTCACCCTCCCGGCAATGGACAGGTCGCGGTCAAACCATGGATCAAGCAGGGCGCCGCCATAGGTCTCAACGCCCATCTGCAGCAGACCGTGATTGACCATGTCCGGCTTCGGCTTGATTTTCAGCGCCGGGCTGTCGGTGTGCGCCCCGGCTATTCGCAGCCCGGACCCGGCGAAGTCGTCATCGGCAAGAGAGAGCAGGACCAGGCTGGAGCCGTTCCGGCGTATGAAATAAAGTCCCGGCGTCCTGGTATCCCATGATTCATTTTCATGGAGTTCCGTGAAGCCTCGGGTCATAAGAAGACGGCAGATGGAGTGCACGGCGTGAAAAACGGTCGGCGACTCCTTGAGAAAATGGAGAAGCTGCCGGATGTAGTTGTCCTGATCCATATCGTTTGTTACCCTGTTGTTCCTTGTTTGATAATGCCGGTATATGCTGAGGTTTGCTGTGGCTGCTACAATACTTTTTTACCTGTTTTTTGTAAAGGATTGGTGCTGGTCGCATCAACAGAAATATGGATTCGAAAATTCAATAATGATCGGAAAGGGTGAAACATATGGCTGATGCCCCACCGCATTTTTTACTGCTGGAACCCTATTATGGAGGGTCTCATGGGGCTTTTCTTGAAGGGCTGCAAAAACATCTGCCATTCAGGTTTACCCTGGTCAGCCTGCCGGCCCGCAAATGGAAGATGCGGATGCAGCTCGCCGCACCATGGATGGCCGGGGAAACCTGCCGCCTGGTCAAAGAAGGCGCCCAATTTGACGGTATACTCTGTTCATCATTCATTGATGTGGCAACCCTGCGCGTCCTTCTTGCCGGAGAAGGAATCTCCCTTCCGCTGGCCCTCTATTTCCACGAAAATCAGTTTGCCTACCCGAACCGGGCCAAAGGCTCTGCCGCATATCAGTTCACGGCTCTCAATTTTACCTCTGCCCTTGCCGCGGACACCATTGCCTTTAACAGCAGCTATAACCGCGAAACCTTCCTGGATGGCGTGACCGGTTACCTGAAAAAAGCCACAGACATGGACATTCTTTACCGGGTTGATGAGCTGCGGGAAAAATCTCATGTTCTGTATCCGGGGATCGATTTCAGCGGTTTTGCTCGGTCCGCCGGTCAAAGAGCAAATCCTGCGCCGGTGATTGTCTGGAACCACCGTTGGGAGCACGACAAGGACCCGGAAACTTTTTTTACAACCCTGGCTGATCTTTCAGCCAGGGGCATTGATTTCAAGTTGATTGTCCTGGGCCAGCATTTTGCCCGCTGCCCGGAAATCTTTGCCAGGAGCAGGCAGGTGTTGCAAAAGCACATTGTTCACTTTGGCTATGCTCCCGATAAAACCGACTATATCCGGCTGTTGAACCGGGCCGACATTGTCGCGTCCACGGCACTGCATGAGTTTTTCGGCATGGCCGTGCTGGAGGCGGTTCGCTGCGGGTGCCGGCCCCTTGTTCCAGACCGGCTTTCCTACCGGGAGCTTTTTCCGTCAACCTGCCGGTACCCGGAGGGAGGTTTTGCCCGGGCAATCTCCAGGGAGCTGGACAATTATTGCCCCCTGGACAAAAAAGAAATTCTGCAGTTGACGGATCACTGTTCCTGGCCCAACATGGCGGACAAATATACAAAGTGGCTGTTGTCCCTTCTGTAACTCTGTTTTCACTGCGCAGTAAGTTTCTTTTCTCTGCCGCGATCATCCCGGCCCAGTTTCGGTCCTGCATCTTCAGACTTTCGGCAACACGCGGCATGGAAAACGTGACCGCGGTCGAATTTAACTTGACCCGGAGCCCGTGCGTTTGTATAGATTTCGACTACGGTCGACTTTGCTTTTCGGGAGGTGGAATGGCAGGAATCAGGGAACAAAAAAAGAAACAGACCAGGGAGGCTATCCTTGCGGCAGCGCTCCAGCTTTTCACCAGAAAAGGCTATGAAAATACCAGTATTGACGAACTTGCCCGCAGGGCAGGCATCGGCAAAGGCACTATATATAGCTATTTTCAGTCAAAAAGCCAGATATTCCTGGCCTTTTGCGAAGAGCAGCTAGAATACGTCTACAATGAGCTGGCGGTAAAGTCCGACTCCCGGACCAGCCTGATCGATCAGCTCCTGACACTGTTCATGGGCGAATTCCGGTTCATCAACCGCAACAAGGAATTCGGCCGTATCCTGATGCGCGAAACAGTATTTCCCAAAGATCTGACCGGGGCGCGGTCCAGGGAGCTTGACAACAAATATATAGACCTGCTCATGCCTTTGCTCAAAGAAGCCCAGAAGCGGGGAGAACTCAGGACGGATATTGAGTATATCCTGGTTGTCGGCCATTTTTACGCGCTGTATATCATGGCCGTTTCCGGCTGGTACATGGGGCGCCTGCTGACTGAAGAGGATGTGTACATGGTTCTGGAATCTTTGTTTAGCCAGGCGCTGCAGGGATTGGCTCCCGGCAGGAAAGTGGAGGCGTGAACCGATGAGTGACAAAGAGAAAAACACCAGCGGGTCAGACTCCGGAAAACCGGCCCTGCATTTTTTCTGGCGCAATCTTCCCCGCCTGGCCCTTTTGCTCACATTTCTCCTGATCATTATTCTCATGGTCATGATCAGCGGTGAGAAAAAACGGATGGAGCAGGAAAAAGCAGCGGCCAAGTCCCAGGACCGAAAACCGACAAATGTTGTCCTGCTCGAACTGAAGCCTACAGCAATGCGGGACGCTATCAACCTGCCCGGGGTCATCGAACCCTGGATCAGGCTTGAGCTCATGGCCAGGATAAGCGGGACCATTGAAGAAGTGCTCGTGCGAGAGGGAGACGTGGTCGGGAAGGGCGAGCTCCTGGCCCGGATCGAACCGGATGACTACCGCATTGCCCTTGATTCGGCCAGGGCTGCCTATGAACTGGCCAGGGCTGACCATGAAAGGGCAAAGATCATGGTCAGTAAAAATGCCATTCCCGTCGCCGACCTCGAAAGCATGGAGGCGAGGATGATCAGCGCCCGGGCGGACATGGAAAACGCTGAACTCAGGTTGTCACGCTGTAATATCACCGCGCCCATGGCCGGGGTGGTCAGTCGGCTGGATGCCGAGGTCGGGCTTTTTCTGAGCGTCGGCGACCCGGTGGGACAGATGCTCCGGATCGACCGGGTGAAAGGCGTGGTGGGAATACCTGAGTCCGATGTCCATGCGGTTGGGAAGATATCCGAGGTGGAAATGACCATCCAGGCTCTGGATGACAGGCGGGTGACCGGCAAAAAATATTTTCTCGCTTCCGCACCGGAAAGCGTGGCCCGCGTCTACCGCCTGGAGCTGGAAATAGCCAATCCTGACGGCGCAATCCTTCCCGGCATGTTTCTGCGAGCCCATGTGGTCAAGAGGACAATTCCCAACGCTGTTGCCGTTCCCCTCTACAGTGTTATCACCCGCAACGAGGAGCAGTTTGTCTTTGTCGAACGTAACGGGGTGGCGGAAAAAAGACCGGTGACCCTCGGCATCCTCGAGAAATGGCAGATCCAGATAACCGAAGGACTTGAAGCAGGCGAAAGGGTCGTGGTCGAGGGGCATCGCGATATTGAAGACGGTCAGAAAATTGAAGTTATCCGGGTCCTGACCGATCCTGAAAGCATGCAGTTATGATCATCTCCGATACCGCAGTTCAGAAAAGCATTTCCGTCCTGGTGCTGGGCGTGCTGATCCTGGTGTTCGGATCGTACTGCTATTCCGTTCTGCCGCGCGAAAGCGAACCGGACATCACCATTCCCAATGTTTTTGTTTCCACCAATTATCGGGGTGTTTCCTCTGCCGATATTGAAACGGCGGTCACGGTTGAGATTGAAAAGAAACTCAAGGGGCTGGATGGGCTGAAAAAAATCCAGTCGGTCAGCTCCGAGGGAATTTCCTCCATCAATATTGAATTCGTCACCGGGGTCGATATCGACAAAGCGCTGCAGGATGTCAAAGACAAGGTTGACGAGGCCCTGGGAGAATTACCCACTGACCTGGACGAGGATCCCACAGTCTTTGAGGTGAATTTTTCTGAATTTCCCATTGTGGTCTTTTCTCTCTCCGGCACCTGCGGCCTGCCCTGTCTGAAAAATATTGCCGATGACCTGGAAGACGATATTGAAGCCATCACCGGCGTCCTGGAGGTTGATGTCACCGGCGGCCTGGAACGGGAGATCCGGGTGGAGATTTTTCCGGAAAAACTAGCCTACTACGGCCTGACCATCAACACCTTTCAGCAGGTTGTGGAGAGTGAAAACAAGAATACCTCCGGCGGCGCCATCCGCCTGGGTTCAGGGCGTTTCCTGCTCCGGGTGCCCGGGGAATTCAGCTCGCCCGATGAAATCTACGGCCTGGTCATGGGGGTGCATGAAGGTGAGCCGGTCTACCTGAAGGATGTGGCCCGGGTGGTGGACAGCTTTAAGGAGGAAACCAGCAGGTCACGCCTTGATGGACGTGAAGCCATCAACATTGCCGTCAAGAAACGGTCCGGGGAAAATATCCTGGCCATCACCAGGGAAGTGGACGAACTCATAGAAAAACGCCGCCTGACCTGGCCGGCAGGGACCGAAATCACCAAGCTCATGGACAAGGGCAAGGATATCAAACGCATGGTGGCGGACCTGGAGAACAATATCCTTTCCGGCCTGGTCCTGGTGGTCCTGGTCATCTTTTTTGCCATGGGTATTCGCAATGCCGTTCTGGTCAGCCTGGCCATCCCTTTTTCCATGCTGCTGTCGTTCACCGTCCTCTATATCCTGGGAATAACGCTCAACATGGTGGTTCTGTTCAGCCTGACCCTGGCCCTGGGCATGCTTGTAGATAACGCTATCGTCATTGTTGAAAATATATACCGGTTTATGGAGCAGGGCGCCTCACGGGTGGAAGCGGCCATGAAGGCCACTTCCGAAGTGGCGTATCCGGTTATCGGCTCCACGCTGACCACTCTGGCCGCTTTTTCCCCCATGCTGTTCTGGCCGGGCATAATGGGCGAATTCATGAGCTATCTGCCGCTCACCCTGATTGTGACGCTCTCCTCCAGTCTTTTTGTTGCCCTGATTATCAATCCTGCCCTTGCTTCGCTGTTCGTCAAGGTCAAGGAGGTTAAGGCGGATAGCGGCGCTGCCGGTGGCGGGAAGAGATCGGTGGAGGAGCCGGTGGAGATCCGCGGCGTGCTCCTCACCCAATACAGCAGAACCCTGCAATTTGCCCTGAAATATCCACTGGTGATGATCGGTTCCGCTTTCTGTGTGCTGATTCTCATGTTCCAGGGATGGCTGCTGGTGGTGGGCCTGGAGAAACCGGTTGAATTTTTCCCGGAGATTGATCCCAAGGGCATGTATGTCAATGTCGAAATCCCGGAGGGTGCGGAACTGGATTATATTGACCGGGTCATGCGGCGCGTTGAAATGGCTGTTGCCGGAGGTGATGATGTGCCGGATTCCACCGGGGGCCACACCTGGGAGCAGTACCGGCAGGCCCTTGCCCTCAAGCCCTACACTTCCGCGACAGGCGCACCATACCATGGATCCAGCGATCTCAGGAATATAACCGATATCTATATGAAGGCCGTGGTCACCGCAGGTCCCGGCAGCGCTTTTGACCCCAATGCGCCCAATCACATTGGTGTTCGTTTTCTCGACCTGGAGGAGCGGCATCGTTCTACCCATGACACGGTTGCTGATATCAGGGAACGGGTCAAAAATATTCCGGGCGGCAAGATCACCATTGCCATGCAGGAGGAAGGCCCGCCCACCGGCGCTCCCATCAACATTGAAATTTCCGGGGATAATTTTTCCGTGCTTGGCTCTATTGCCGGGAAAA
Organism: Desulfobulbaceae bacterium; assembly: GCA_023544645.1. GTDB lineage: Bacteria > Desulfobacterota > Desulfobulbia > Desulfobulbales > Desulfobulbaceae > UBA10518. The sequence goes on from JAMJFO010000037.1 coordinate 18,130, forward strand.
TAAGGGACGTCCTGGAACAGGTCCCCCATGTCAAGGATGTCCGGGATGATTTCAACGAGGGAAAACCTTCGGTCCAGGTAGTGGTGGACCGGCAGAAAGCCGCCCTGTTCGGTCTTTCCACGGAAATGATCGGCTTTGCACTTAAAACCGCTTACAACGGGCTGGATGTTTCCACCTACCGGGAAGAGAATGAAGATTATGATATCACCGTGCAGTTGGCGGAAGCCGACCGGAAGGTGATTGATGTGCTGCATGAACTGATGATTCCAGCTCCTTCAGGAGAAATGGTGCCGCTCTCCACCATCGCCCAAGTACGATACGCCGGATCAATCGGGGACATTGTCCGCATCAATAATGAAAGGGTGGTGACGGTCAAGGCCAATGTCGATGAGAACAAAATCCCCGGACCGGTGGCCAGAGCCGAAGCTGAAAAGCTCCTCAAGGATATTGCCCTGCCGCCCGGCTACAAAATTACATTTACCGGCGAGTTTGAGTTTCAGCAGGAGTCGGAAGATTTCCTGAGCAAGGCCTTTGTCGTTGCCCTGTTGCTCATCTTCCTCATTCTGGTCACCATGTTCAACTCGGTGGGCCAGCCCTTTATCATCATGACCTCGGTCATCCTTTCCCTGGGAGGCGCTTTTCTCGGGCTCATGCTGTTCCGGCAGCCCTTTGGAATCATCATGACCGGGGTCGGCGTTATTTCCCTTGCCGGGGTTGTCGTGAATAACGCCATCGTTTTGCTGGATTACACCAATAAACTCCTGGAAAGGGGGTATGCGTTGAAGGATGCAGTCATTTCCGCCGGCGCCACCCGTTTGCGTCCGGTCATCCTCACTGCCATTACCACCATTTTGGGACTGCTGCCCATGGTGACCGGGGTGTCGTATGATTTTCATAATTGGAGCATTTCCTGGGTGAGCGAGTCCAGCCAGTGGTGGCGGTCCATGGCGGTTGTGGTTATTTTCGGCCTTGTTGTCGCCACCTTTCTCACCCTGGTGGTTGTGCCGACCCTGTACTACATGCAGAAACGCTCCGTGGAAATCATGGGGCAGTTTCATCGCCGGGTGCATGATGAATACTGGGGCCTGTATGACAAACTGGTTAACCGGGATCCAGGTAATTCTTAAAAAGAGAGAGCATATGGCCGGGAATATACTACTGATTGGATTCATGGGCGTGGGCAAGGGCAGGGTGGCCAGGGCCCTGGTCGAGAAGACCGGGATGTTTGGTGTTGACACCGATGACCTGATTGAATCCCTGGAGAACATGAAGATCCGCAAAATTTTTGCCCTGCGCGGAGAGCCCTGTTTCCGGGAGTTGGAGCAGCGCACGGCGGACTGGCTTCGCCGCAACGTCAGCAATACCATCGTGTCAACGGGAGGGGGCTTTTTCAAGGTCAGGAAGCTGGGCAGAAAGGACACGGTTGTGTACTTGCATTCCTCCCTGGAAAATATCATAGCGGCCATGAACGCGCATCCCAAGGCAAAAAAGAAGATCAGGAAGCGGCCGCTCCTGCAGGATTTGGAGTCGGTTACATCTCTCTATGAAGAGCGGCTGCCGCTGTACCGCAAAGCTGCCGATCTGGAGGTCAACGTTGAGCAGCGGGAAGCAGAAGATATTGCCGCCGAAATTATGAAAAAATTGAACCCTGGGTGACCTGTCCCGAAGAGCTGCGCCTGGATTCACGTTCCAGGCGCAGCTCTTCGGGGTGCTTTGAGAGCCGGGCTGCTTCCCTTCTTGACAGAGATATTGCCAGTTGGTATCAAATAAAGGATACATACATCAATGATTCAGTTCTTCCGTGTTAAAAATATGAAAAATATATTTTTGTATATAGTTTTTTCCCTCCCGGCAGTGTTTCTGCTCATAACGCCGGTTTATGCCAATGAGGTGCTGTCCACCATTGATGAGGCGGTGAATCAGTACAAAAATGGCGATTATGAAGGCGCTGCCAGCAATCTTGATTTTGCCGCCCAGTTGATCAGGCAGAAAAAGAGTGAGGAATTGAAGGAGGTCTTTCCGGATCCTCTCGCCGGCTGGGAAGCGGAACCGCCCACTTCCCAGGCCACAGGAACATCCGTTTTCGGCAGGAGCGTCAGTGTAAGCCGCGCCTATGTAAAAAATAAATCTTCCATAACCATAGACATCGTGACGGATTCTCCGGTCATGCAGTCACTGATGATGATGCTGAGCAATCCGGTGATTGCCAGTGCCGGAGGAGGGAAGCTTGAGACGTTCAGCTCCCATCCCGGCATCGTCCAGTACAAGGAGTCCGACCGCAGCGGCAGTGTCAATATTGTGGTTGATAAACGATTCCTGGTCACCGTGAAGGGCCATCAGGTGGACAGGGAAAACCTGATCGCCTATGCAGGCGCGATACGGTATGCAGAGATGACAAAAAAATAAATGTTGGTAAAAGCGCAAAGTGTGGTTGCCTTGCCCCGTGAGTATTTACAATGCAGCCGCTGATCCGCGCAATGTAAAATGTAAAAAAACTATACTCCCGGGGATGGCTGAAGAGGTTTTTCCCGTGGATGATGTAACCCCTGTTGCTTTGGTATAGAATTGGCCTTCTTCCTGTAACAGGGGTTTTTTATGGAGGTAACCATGCCTGATGAAAAAAAAGAAAAAAAACAGGACGCACACCCTGTTTCCGATGACGCGATTTTCAAGGTGACCAAGGAAATCGTGGTCAAGTTCATCGAAGTCGGACGTCTGACCCCGGCTAACTTTGAAGAGACCTATAACCAGGTTTTTGCAACCGTGAGAAAATCGGTGCGTCCGGAGTGAGTTCCGCTGCCCAGCTTGATCCGGCTCTCAACAGGGCTCCTGAAGACCTTCGTCATGTCCATGTAATGGGTATCTGTGGCACCGGTATGGCCGCCCTGGCCGGGATGCTCAAGGAACGTGGATATTGTGTCACCGGTTCCGACCAGAACGTATATCCTCCCATGTCGGATTTTCTCGCCGCCTCCGGCATCCCGGTAATGAGTGGCTACAGTGCGGAAAATCTAGATCCTCGCCCGGATCTGGTCATTGTCGGCAATGTAATCCGGGCCGTTAATCCGGAAGCGTGCCGTCTGGCGGAACTGGGTATCCCTTACCTGTCCATGCCCCAGGCACTGAGCCGTTTTTTCATCCAGGGGCATGTTTCCCTGGTCGTTGCCGGGACCCACGGTAAAACCACCACCGCTTCCCTGCTGGCCACGGCTCTCGATACCATGGGCGCCGGTCCGGGATTCATGATCGGCGGAATCGTCGAGGCTTTTGGTCGCAATTATGCTGTCGGCACTGGGCAATACTTTGTGGTCGAAGGTGATGAATATGATACCGCTTTCTTTGACAAAAGTTCCAAGTTTGTTCATTATCGTCCTGATTGTGCGATTATAACATCCATTGAGTTTGATCATGCCGATATCTTCACCGACCTGGACATGATCAAGCGTTCCTTTTCCCGTTTTGTTGACCAGGTTCCAACCGACGGCCTGATAATGGCCTGCGGGGATGACCCGGTGGTTCGGGAGATTGTCAGCGCCGCATCATGCCGGGTTATGACCTACGGTCTGGACGCCGGGAGTGATTGGCAGCTGGCTGACTTCACGCCCCGGGGACTGACCGCCGCGTTTTCCGTTTATTGCCGGGGAAAATTTTTCGGCTCCTTTACCCTTCCCATGCCCGGACTGCATAACGGGCTGAATGCCACCGCGGTTATCGGTCTTATGGATTCGCTGGGATTTGATCCTGATGCCATTACCAGGGGGATTGCTTCTTTCGGAGGGGTGAAGCGGCGGCAGCAGGTCCGGGGTGAAGTGAATTCCATCACTGTTATCGATGATTTTGCCCATCATCCGACTGCTGTGCGCGAAACTGTCCATGCCCTGAAGATGGCCTGGCCCCAGCGCCGCCTGGTGGCGGTCTTTGAGCCGCGGACCAATTCAAGCCGCCGAGCCGTTTTCCAGACCCGGTATGTTGACGCTTTTGCGCATGCCGATGTTGTGGTTGTCCGGGAACACGTGCCGCTGGACAATGTTCCCGCGGATCAGCAGTTTTCCTCGGCACAGCTTGTTGAAGATCTCGCCGCGGCAGGGAAAAAAGCATATTATTTTGTCGATACGGACCAAATCCTGAGTTTTCTTGGTGACTTTGCCAGGCCCGGTGACGTTGTTGCCATACTTTCCAATGGCGGTTTTGATAATATTCATCAACGTTTACTTGATATCCTGGCCGCCGATGCCATACAATAAGAGTATGCTTTTGTTTACTCAAACCATTTCCGGAAGATATGGATGCAGAATCTGAACAAGAAGAAAAAAATGGGCGGCTGGATAATGGCGGCCTTTGTGGTCTGGCTGGTGATGAATATCCGCGTTGCCGCGGGTATCGGTACGATATTTGAACGTGCCGTTGATGGCCTGGTCGGGATAACCCTGCTGGTTATCGCAGTTTTTCTGGCCCTTGATTTTTTTGGCCTGACAGGAAAGAAGCGGTAAATCAGAGTATTTTGTCGAGTTCCTTTTTAAGCTCGTCGACCAGCTTGGAACGGTCACCATTGATATGGCAGACCTGCATGTGGTTTTCAATGGAATATGCTTTTTCCGCCAACTCGGGCAGGCCCAGATTGAGGAGCGCTCCCTTGATGGCATGGCCGGTCCGGCTGAGCGCATCGCTATTATCGGTCACCGCGAGATGTTCAAGCTCTGTCATCAGATTCCTGATGGTCCCGATGAAGCGGGGCATCACCGTTTCGATTTTTTCATCCGAAAGCAGGTACGCTGAGCTGAGGTGGTCCTTTATCCTTTCGCGGTATGTGATATGTTGCTGTTCCACTGTTGTGCCGAAATGATGCCTGTTATAATTTTCAATTTACGTATACTCTATAATACAATTTTTTTGCCATTATTCCAATTTTTTTTACTGCCATTCAATGCATTTTCTGGAACGTCTAATTGCTGATATAATAAGCCGGGATCAGTTGATCAGGGACAGCGAGCGCCGCGTTACAGTAGGCATCTCGGGCGGCCCGGATTCCGTGGCGCTTTTCCATGTGCTGCTTTTCCTGCGGGAAACATTGGGCATATCCCTTGTGGCCGCGTATATCAACCACGGACTGCGCCCCGAGGAGGCGGAGATTGAAGAACATTTTGTCCGCTCCTTGTCTGAAATGGCGCAGGTGGCGTATCAAACCATTGAGGTGGATGTCCGCGAATTTGCCCGGCAGGAAAAAATATCGCTGGAACACGCGGCCCGCGATCTCCGCTATAAGGCCCTGCGGGAAATAGGGCGTACGCACGGCGCCCCCTTGATCGCGGTTGCCCATACAGCGGATGACCAGGCAGAGGAAATACTTCTCCGTCTCCTGCGCGGAAGCGGAAGAAAGGGGCTGTCCGGGATGCGCGGCCGCGCCGATGATATCATCCGGCCGATGCTGTCCATCGATAAGGAGAGCGTCCTGCGTTATCTTGAAGACAAAAATATTTCTTATTGCATTGATTCATCCAATACCGATATGCGTTTTGTCCGTAATCGCGTCCGCCACTCATTGATTCCGTTTCTGGAACGTACCTTTGACCGGGGTATTCGCCGGGCGCTGCGCAAAACCGCCGACAGCCTGGCTGAAGATGAAGATCTGCTGGAAGATTTGACGCGGGAAGCCGCACGCAGGGTTCTGGCGTCGGCGGATGATGAAAGGACGCTGGAATATCCGGTGATGCTCCTTGACCGCCCGAAATTCAGGGAGCTTCCTGCCGCACTGCAGCGGAGAGTCGTGGAATTACTTCTCTGGCAGTTGCATTGCCCGGCAAGCTATTCCCATATCATGAAAATTGTCCAAGCGGCCGATACCGGCAAAACAGGCAGCGAGATTCACCTGAGCCGGGGATTGCGGGCGGGGGTCCAGCGGGAAAGGCTTGAATTCCTCTACCCGCAAGGCCAGTCGTCCTGGCGGGGGAGGTTATATCCCAAGAGATAGTTTTTACGGCAGGCAAGCGTAAACATAATAACGATGAACAAGTCTTTTCAACAAGGAGTACGGTCATGAACCATATGTTGCAAATAATCGGGTTTTGCTTTTTGCTGTTGACGGTTGTCAGTTCCGCCGGCTGGTCCATGGATTTTGTCAACGTGAGCAACGAGGAGTTGTTCGAGCTGCGCGGCGCTATTCAGAATGCGCCGGAAGCTGACCAGGAGGTGTACCGGACAGAGTGGGAAAAAAGGGTTGCCGGTTTGACGATGAAGAAAAGAAACAATGTCCGGAACCTCCCGAAGCAGTGAAAAAAACGGCGCCGAACTCGATCAACCCCCTGTTCCCGCTCAGGGCTATGAGAAGGAAGGGGTTCAGGGGCAGATTATTTTCGGGGGATTTACGCAAAACAGCGGTTCCGACCGTTGAGGAGAGCGGAAATGTACAAGATTCAAGCTTTTTACAATATCTCAGCCCATTTTGGGACAGCGCCGCGATAAAAATTGGTTGTCTCCTTTATCGTGCTCACATAGAATGTAATTAAAGGCGTTTATTGTGCAGGCATGCCCGTCGTTGTTTTCAGCAGTGGAGGAGATTGGAGCCGGATGATGCGTGATGTGATGACAATTTGCTGCTACTGCGGATGCGGCTGCGGTCTGTACCTGCGTGTGGTCAATGGCCGGGTTGTCGGTTCCGCGCCCAGCCGCAATCACCCTGTTTCCAAAAACAACCTCTGTGTCAAAGGATGGCACGCCCATGAACATATTCACTCCCCGCAACGCTTGACAAGCCCCTTGGTGCGCAAAGACGGCCGCCTGGTTCCCGCGTCCTGGGACGAGGCTCTGGACCGGACCGCGACAGCCCTGAAACGGATCAAGGACCGGTACGGCCCGGACGCCATCGGTCTGCTTGCATCCGCCAAGTGCACTAACGAAGAAAACTACCTGCTGCAGAAATTCGCCCGGGCGGTCATCGGCACAAACAATATCGATCATTGCGCCCGTCTCTGACACGCCCCCACCGTGGCAGGTCTTGCCATGACATTCGGTTCAGGCGCGATGACCAATTCCATAGCCGAAATCGAGCACGCCCAGGTGGTCCTGGTGTCCGGTTCAAACACAACGGAAACGCATCCCCAGATCGCCCGCCGCATATATGATGCCGTGGACAACGGCGCCAAACTCATTGTCATTGATCCCCGCCGCACGCAGATCGCCCGCCACGCCCATCTGCATCTGCAGATTCGACCGGGCACCGATATTCCGCTGCTCAACGCCATGATGCGCAGCATTCTTGATGAAAATCTCGTTGATGATCTTTTTATCGAGATGCGCACGGAAAATTATTTTGCCATGCGGGATAAACTTTACCAGGTCGATATTTCCCAGGCCGCGACCATCTGCGGCGTCGATGCCGACAGCATCCGGCTTGCAGCGCGAATGTACGCCCGGGCTCAGCGTTCGGTTATCTGCTACTGCCTGGGAGTAACCCAGCATGTCTGCGGAACGGATAATGTGCGCTCCTATGCCAATCTGGCCATGCTCACCGGCCATGTGGAGCAGGAGTTCACCGGGGTCGATCCCCTGCGCGGCCAGAACAATGTCCAGGGCGCCTGCGACATGGGCGCGCTCCCTGCTGTTCTGCCCGGATATATGCCGGTAGCCGATGAGACCGCGCGAACTAAATTCCAGCGGGCATGGGGGGGGAAATTACCGGAAAAGCCGGGCATGACCGTCCTGGAGATGACCCATCCCGCCGACGGAAAGGTGAAGGCCATGTACATCATGGGCGAGAACCCGGCGGTCAGCGACCCGGATCTTTCCCGGGTGCGGCATTCTCTGGATCACCTTGAGTTTCTCGCGGTTGCCGATATTTTCCTCACCGATACCGCCAGGCTGGCGGATGTGGTTTTTCCGGCAGTGACCTTTGCCGAAAAAACCGGCACCATCACCAGTTCGGAAAGACGGGTCCAATTGCTGCACAAGGCCATCGAACCCGTTGCCTCTGCCTGGCCCGATGACCGGATTATCATGGAATTGAGCCGTCGCCTCGGGTATCCCATGGACTATGAATCTCCTGCCGAGATCATGGAGGAGATCTGCATGCTGACGCCCATTTACGGCGGCATGTACCATGACCGTCTCGATGCCGAATGGGGGGTGCAGTGGCCGTGTGCCGGCCGTGAGCATGGGTCCACCCAGTTTCTCCATAAATTCAGCTTTGCCCGCGGCAGGGGGTGGTTCGAACCGGCGGAACACCAGGCGCCGGTTGAATCCGCAGACGCCGATTTTCCGTATATTCTGGTAACCGGCCGCGTTTATCATCATTTCCATACCGGGACCATGACCAGGCGCAGTCAGCTCCACAACCGGGAGTACAGCCAATCCCTGATCGAGATCCACCCGGAAGACGCTGAAAAACTCAGCGTCGCTGAAGGAGAACATGTGCGGTTAACGTCCCGGAGAGGTGACTGCGCCTTTATTGTGACCATCACCGACCGGGTCAGTCCCGGTCATGTATTTGCCAATTTTCATTTTACCGAAGCGCCGGTCAATTTTCTGACTGTTAAACAAAGCGATCCGGTGGCCAAATGTCCTGAATACAAAGTCTGCGCGGTACGGATCGAAAAGGTCGCGGCATGAACAGGAATTTTATCCTGAAAAAAGATCATCTCCAGCCTCTGCTGCGCAAGCTGAGCAAGACCCACCGGCTTGTTGCCCCGGTCCGCAACGATTTCGGCGACACCCTTTTTACCGAAATCACCCGCCTTGATTCGGCGGTCATTGATCTGCAAAATCAGCCCCAGTCGTCCCTCAAGTCCTTTTTCTTTCCGCAGCAGGAAACATTGTGCAGTTATATTGTCGATAAAAAGCTGAACAAAGGAAAGATGGAATACAGCTTTCACGCCCGGCTGCCGGAGAATGCGCCTACTGTTTTTTTCGGTGTGCGCTCCTGCGATATGTTTGCGGTCATGTACACGGACATGATTTTCCTGCACCAGCACGAAAGGGATATTTATTACGAACAGCGCCGCGACAGTTCAATTTTCATCAGCATCGGCTGCAACAGGCCTTTTGCCAACTGCTTCTGCAATGCGACCCGCAGCGGTCCTTTCCTGGACGGCGGTTTTGATCTGCAGTTGACGGATCTTGGCGACCGCTGGTTTGTGGAGACTGGCAGACCCCGCGGGGTCAGATTGACCGAGGAATGGCCCGGTTTTTTCACCCCTGTTTCCGAGGATGACAAGAGAAAACAATTTCAGGCCGAGCTGGAAGCCAGGGGCCTGTTCAGGAAGCTTGTCCATGTTGATCTGGCAGTCAAGCTGCTGGCCGAATCCGAGCCGCCGGAGCGGATCATCGAGGAATTGTCCCGCCGCTGCCAGGATTGCGGCGGCTGCGCGTACATCTGTCCCACCTGCACCTGTTTTAACATCTCGGACCTGGCGTTGAACGAGGATAGCGGAGAACGGATCAGGTCGTGGGATGCCTGCACATTCAGCGGTTTTACCCTGATGGCCGGTAACCACAACCCGGTGAATGCCGCCAGCGAACGCATTCGCAAAAGGTTTCTCCATAAGCTGCGCCATGATGTGGAAAAACATGGGCGGCCAAGCTGTGTCGGCTGCGGCCGCTGCGTTGAAATGTGCTTCGGCGGCGTGGACATTGTCCGGTTCATAGACATGTTGACCGCTGCCGGTGAAAATGGCTTGCAGGGGGAAAAATGATGCGCAACTACAACAGCCGGCAAACTGCGAAACCGGGGAAAAAACCGGTTCCCTTGTTCGCGGACAGAAACGCCTATCTTCCGCTCCGGGCAATTATCAAGGATATTGTCGAGGAAAATGAGCTGGTCAAAACATTTGCAGTTGTCTTTGAAGATGAAATTTATAACACTAACTTCACCTATCTCCCCGGTCAGTTCCTGATGCTGTCCATGCCGCACTGCGGCGAAGCGCCTATTTCATTTTCCTCCTCGCCGTCCCGTCCCGGCAGTTTTTCGCTCACCATCCGCAAGGCCGGAAAGCTGACATCCGCGGTGCATGAGCTGCAGCCCGGGGATATGATCGGGGTGCGCGGCCCCTATGGCAAACCGTTTCCCTTTGAGGAGATGCGCCGGCATGATCTCCTGTTTGTTGCCGGCGGCATCGGCATGGCCCCGCTCCGCTCGGTCATCGAGTTCTGCCTTGACTATCGCGCTGACTATGGCGACATCAAGGTCCTCTATGGCTGCAAAACCCCCGCCGACTTCTGTTTCCGGCAGGATCTTGAAAAATGGGCCGGGGAGGGCCTTATCACCACCAGATTTACCGTTGACGCTGCCTGCGAGGAATGGAACGGCTGTGTCGGCCTGGTGACGGACCTGCTTGATGATGTCACCATCAGCGCCGGCAGCGTCAAGGCGCTGGTCTGCGGCCCCGGCGTCATGATCCGCTTTGTTGCCGAGAGGCTGCTGCGTTCGGGTCTGCCGGCCGGCGACATCATCACAACCCTTGAACGGCATATGAAATGCGGCATCGGGGTCTGCGGCCACTGTCATTATGATTCCAGGATGATCTGCACCGACGGTCCGGTCTTTACAGTGTCCCAGCTTCCCGACCTGGAGAGCCTATGAGCAAAAGGGCGACGCTTTGTCAGGTACGGTTTGTTCCCGCTGGGCGTACCGTGGAAATCGAGCAGGGGGCAACGGTTATCCGGGCGGCAAGGCAGGCCGGTCTGCATATCAATGCCTCGTGCGGCGGAACCGGCGTATGCGGCAAGTGCCGTGTCCTGATAAAGGAGGGCTCCGTTGACGGCGGCATCAGCGACAAACTCTCGCCGGAAGATGTGCAAAAGGGGATCAGGCAGGCCTGTTCATCGCTCATTCGGGAAAACATCATTGTCGAGCTCGACGACAAAGCCGGTCTGCATGGCGGGCTTCTCAGCTCCGACGTTCCGGAAAAACACCGGGCGGCAATGCATGTGTTTGATATTGAGGAGCTGCAGGAGGAGGGGATTTTCATCCCTCCCATCGAAAAGTTTTTTCTCGAGCTGCCGCGCCCGGATTTTTCAGACCGGCAGGCTGATGCCGGCCGTCTTCTCAGGTCCATGGATGAACAGTATGGTGAACGGCATATCCAGATCAGCCATCACATCCTGAAAACCATCCGCAGAGTATTCCGGGAGGATGACTTCCGGGTGACCGCCACCCTGGAGCGGCCGGTGAACAAAAGATTCCGGTCAAGGCTGCTGCAGGTGCAGTCCGGCAACTGGACGGACCGCAATTACGGCATAGCGGTTGATATCGGCACCACAACGGTGTACGGGCAGCTCATCGACAAACTTTCCGGCCAGGTCCTGGCCGAAGCCGGCGACTACAACCGCCAGATAAGCTACGGCGAGGATGTTATCTCGCGGATGATCCATGCGGAAAAACCGGAAGGCCTGAAACAGATGCATGAGCTGGTAACCGAAAGCATCAACAGCATCATCGATTTCATGCTGAGCAGAAAACATATCGGCAGGGACGAGATCACCTCCATCACCCTTGCCGGCAATACCGCCATGACCCATCTTTTCCTGGAGCTTGAGCCGCATAATATCCGCCGCAGTCCCTATGTTCCGGTATCCACCATGTTCCCGCCCGTACGGTCCACCGACCTCGGCCTGCATCTCTGCAGCCACTGTTCCGCTCTTCTTTATCCGGCGGTGTCCAGCTATGTCGGCGGTGATATAGTCGCCGGGATCATGGGTTCCGGCATGTACCGGACGGAAAAGCTGAGTTTGTTCATCGACATCGGCACCAACGCGGAGATTGTCATCGGTAACCGGGAATGGCTTGCCTGCGCCGCCTGTTCAGCCGGGCCCGCGTTTGAAGGGGGCGGCATTCTCCACGGCATGCGGGCCGGAGCCGGGGCAATCGATGATTTCAGCCTTGATCCGGTCACCCTGGAGCCGATGATCATGACCATCGGCGCCAAACCGCCTCTGGGAATCTGCGGTTCCGGCCTGCTTATTCTTATCGCCACCCTGTATGAAAACGGCGTCATCGACCAGAGCGGCAGATTTGACCGGGACCTGGAAACAAGTCGCATCCGCGAGGGCCGCAGCGGATATGAATTTGTTCTGGTGTGGGCCGAGGAGTCCGGGGCGGAGCGTGATATTGTCCTGACCGAGGTGGATATCGACAATTTCATCCGGGCCAAAGGCGCGATCTATGCCGGGGTGAAAACCCTGCTCCATGAGGTCGGGCTGGCAATAGGCGATATCGAGCAGGTTATTCTCGCCGGGGCCTTTGGCTCGTTTATTGACCTGGACAGCGCCATGACCGTCGGCCTGCTGCCGGAACTGGATGCGGACAAATTTCTCTATGTCGGCAACGGTTCGCTCATGGGCAGCCGCATGAGCGAGTTGAGCAACCATATCCGCCGGGACGTCGTCAAGACCATGCAGAAGATGACCAGCTTCGAACTCTCGGAAGTCCCTTCCTACAAAGACCAGTATGTTGCCTCCCTTTTCCTCCCCCACACCGACGAAACTTTATTCCCCGCCGCTGCCGGAAGGCGCCGGCAGATGGAACAGCTGAAAAAAGTGGCGGATTTCCACTGAAATCAGGAGGTGTATTCTCGAGCGCAAGGAACATGTGGGTGATTTGTGGCAACGCTCTGAGAAATTATTCAGGAAGCCCTAATGAGGATCATATTAGGGAGGGGTTGCTTGACCCTGCCTAAGAAATCGAGCAGGAGGTTTGGGCAGAGATCAACGTTTCATCTTGGACATCCGGCAGAAGAGCAATGGAAAGGAGAATCAAGGTTCCTCCTGTTCAATAGGGCCTACGTTGTTAATGGGATTTTCGCAGTGAAATGAATCCTTGTAACTCGTCAACAGGTTGAACCTGATGATGGACCAGATAGCTGAAAATCCGTCCTTCCAGTTGATTTTTTTTCCTTCAGCATAGGTGCGGCCGAAATAGGAGATAGGAACCTCGTAGATTCGTATATCCTTTATTTTGGATATTTTGGCTGTCATTTCCGGTTCAATGCCGAATCGGTTGGAGGTAAGTTTCATGCTGCGCAGGATCTCCCCGCGGAAGGCCTTGTAGCAGGTCTCCATATCGGTCAGGTTGAGGTTGGTAAACATGTTGGAAAGGAATGTAAGGAAACAGTTGCCCATATAATGCCAAAAGTAGAGGACTCTCGATATTTCACCCTTAAAGCGTGAACCAAATACTACATCAGCTTTTCCGTCAACGATAGGGCGCAAAAGAATGGAGTAATCCTTCGGATCGTATTCGCGATCAGCATCCTGAATGATGACAATGTCCCCTGTGGTTTTAGCTATTCCTGTACGGATAGCCGCACCTTTTCCAGCGTTTATTTCATGCGAAAGAAGGATATAGTTGTCTTTCCGCTCAACAATGCTTTCGAGAATCTGTTTCGAGTTGTCAGTTGAGCTGTCATCAATGATCACAATTTCATGGGAGCTTATGAAAGTAAGGCTTTCCAGAGCGTCCTCTACTAGATCAAGGATCGATGCAATCGTTTTTTCTTCGTTATAAACCGGAACTATAATGCTAAGTTTCACAGGATCCCCTGGCAGCTATTTTTTACATTATCCTGAAACCGTGACGGCTTCCAGGAATCTATCTGGGTAAACAGCTTCCACTACCGGAAATAACCCCGGTCCACCCCAGGTTACAGGAATTGGAAAAGATCAGCGAGATAATGGATCAGAATAATAGCATATGCTCCCTGGTCGCACAAGATTTTGGTTGGGGTGACAATGCAACCGTCGGTGAAGGGGTGAGCGCCGAACAGATTGTCCGGGCGGCGATTATCAAACAGAGCGAAGTATACAGTTACGAAGAGCTTGCTTTTCACCTTGCGGACTCCAGGGCATAAACTCCGGGAGAAATCTTACGTACTCGGTGCAGGAAGATTTCTCGCATCCGTTCGACAGCTTTTTTTCTGACGCTGGCAATACATTTGCTGAGTTTCATTGGTAAATAGGAAATTAAAAACTGGTCATCAGGGCCAGGTCAGAGTTATAGTAGGAAAAAAAACGAGTGTTGTGTGGTCTCTGCCAAACCACTACAGAAAAGTAGCCTGGGGTCTTGGGGGCCGGATTTTTACCAATACCTGGATCCGTTAGCGTACCAGAACGGTCCAGATGCAGGGCATCAACGATGTTGATTGTCCTGGTGCGATATCACCAGGGAAAATCATGACTGAAGATTCGCTCGAACAAATTCGGGTTCCGGCTCTTGTTGTCATCCTTTGCGCGGCGTTCATTCTAAGATTGAATCTTGCGGTTAAGTCATTCTTCTCAACGTTTGATACGTCTACTGTAGGGCTTATGGCTTTACGGATTCTCCGTGAGTTTGAGTATCCTCTCTTCTATTATGGTCAGGATTACATGGGCGCCCTTGAGGCCTATAGCGCTGCTGTTTTCTTTTCCCTCTTTGGCGTCTCCACTACTATTCTTTCCCTTGCGCCGACATTTTATACTCTTGGCTGGGTTTTTGCTACATACCTTCTTTTTGCCGAAATTTCCGGCGTTGCCGGGGGGCTTGCCGCCTCCCTGACAGTTGCTGTATGCGGCTGGTATCCCCTTTGGTTTTCAATGGCCACATACGGTGGATATCCTGCAACTTTCTTTTTCGGTACGCTCTTCCTCTGGCTCATTGTGCTGATTTGCTTTCGTGAGTCTGGTACGACCCGATATTATATTCTTTGCACAATCGCCGGATGTGCAGCTGCACTGGGGATATGGACAAACTTCCAGGTTTTTTCCTATCTTGTCGCTGGAGGACTTGTGGTGTCCGTTGTGCTTATCCAAAAGGATAAAAGACGCCGGCTATCCGGACCTTTCGGTGTGATGGCCCTGGTTGCCTTTCTCGGCCTTATTCCCTTTATTTACAGCAAAATGGGTCCGAGCGTCGGCATGGATCATTTCGTGGATAAAAGACAAATACACCTCCCAACGAATATCGAAATGTTCCTTGTTGCCATGAAACGGCAATTTCTCTGGCCAGAGACACCATTCCCGGGTCTGAGTGAGGCTGCGTTTTTTTCCTATTCCGGTATTATTGGTATCGGTCTTTGGGAACTTGCCAGAAACATAAAAGAAAAAAGAGAAATCTTCGTTCCACTTGCCTTCATCCCTGTGTTTTTGATCTTGTTTTTGCTTCACCCAAAGGCCGCCACCGGAGCAACCCGCTACACAATTCCCCTTATGGCCGTTGGAACGGCTCTTTTCGCCGCTACGGCCGTTTCTTCACGAAATAGGATTTTGAAAAACCTTGCTTTTCTGTTCCTTGCAATCTGGACGGGTTTTAATTTTATTTCCGCCCTGGCAACCTCCGAGGTAAAAAGTAACAATGCTGAATCCATCCGCGAAAGCCGTCGGCAGATAGTCACTGCCGCTGAAGATCTGGGGCTTAAGTATATCGAAATTATTGGTTCTGAAATTGATGGTCTTGATGGGCAGAACTTGACCTTTTATGCGAACGACAGAGTGCGTTTTGTGGCTATTCTGGACGAAAGGCATTTCCCTTCAGCCGATGAGGCGGAGCGCGATAACAACTCAGGACTTTTATGTAAGAGAAGTCATTTTGGCAAGGTTCGCGACTCCCTGAGTTCCGCTGGTTTTTCATTTAAGCATCGACCGGTTTCCGATAGGGTGATAATTTACGATATCCAGGCTCCAACAGAAAGGTACAGGTCCGTTCCTCCCCGGGAAATGGATATTCAACTGAGAAATAATATTTTTTATGATCTCGCAGGTAATCTCTTCGACCGGGATGATACAACGGGCATTGAATTTTCTTTTTCAGAAGCTGTTACCTCTTTCGAGATAGATGTGACTTTGCATTCCCCTTTGGCTGTAGGCGGAATAACTTTTTATTCACCATTGCATACATGGGCCGTCGGGGATTTCCTGGTCAGGGGTTCCCTTGATGGTAAAAGCTTTTTCCCTCTCTCGGAAGAACTGCAACAGCACCTGCCAGTCAGTCGCGCGGGAAACAAAGCTCTGATTATGAGGCATCTCAATCCCGTGGAACTCCGTTTTCCCGCGCAAACGGTGAAATATCTCAAGATTCGCCTGCGTCCGCTGGAAAGTACCCGGAAACCCTGGTATCTGAGCGAAATGTTCATCTTTGAGCATCTTGGCGAAGGAACACCTGTTACAGAGAAAGAGATTAATGCAATTAGTGTTTCTCTGAATAAAAAGGATATCGATTTCTGCTCGGCAGATCCCTGGTTGAGCTCACGTTTATTGAAAACAACAGAGAACATGTCAGTTTATGGCCGGTACAACCGCCGGTATGAAAAGACCCGGGTAGATAGACATCTGAAACCACGTCCAGGCCTTGCTTTTGTTATTGATCACTCGGTAGCCGGTGAGGCTGAAAGCATTCTTTGTGACGTTGTGACAGAAGGGCTTATTGTTCAGCAGGAGGATTTTGGCCATTATCGTCTGTTCACGTTCAAAGGCGCGGAAAAACAGAACCGGGGAGGGCGCGGTCCCATTCTGACGTGGAACGATCACATGGTGTTGAAAACAACAGGCCATGTTGGAATGGAGAAAAAACCTTGATACAACGTTTGGTAATGGTTGGTCTTGCATTGTTGGCCGGCGGCCTGCTCACTTTGCCGGTTGTGTTCATGCTCACTCCACAGGGATCAGGCTTTGATGCAGGTTGGCTTTCCGGTGCTGTCTGGCTTCTCATTCCACTGATTGTCGCTCTGCGTAAATATCATCCGCAAAACCAGATTTTACGGCCAGCTTCCTGGAAAGAAACACTCCCTGAAATCGTCCTTGTGCTATTCCTCATCTGGTATTTATTTACAGGTGCAACGACTCATAGCTGGTTCTACTTTATCCAGTGGTCTCCTTACTCAACGCTCAATCCTTTTCATTCAGGACCTGCATGTTTCTTTTTCCTCGTATCTTGTTTCTGGATAGTTTTTCTTGTCCGGCGAAATGTCTCCGTCGAACGCTTGATTCTCCTGCTTGTCCTTGGTACACAGGTCATCTCCTTTATTTTATTTCTTGACGAGACAAAAGGTTTGCCGCTCTATCGTGACGACCATCCTTCCTTCATGTTCCGGCTGTGGGCATTAGGTAGTATTTTTCCACGTTTGACTTCCTTTACTCCATTCTGGAATGGCGGTGTTCTGGAGACGGTCATACCCAAAACCGGTATTCTTGGACCGGGATTACTTTTTTTGCCGCTGTGGAAATTTGCGAAAATTGAGCAGGTCTACACACCGGCCATTGGATTTATTTACATTTTCTTCATCCCCTGGCTGACTGCCGTGTCGCTGAGGTTCATGCGCATCTCCTGGACTGGAGCTCTCACCGGTTGTCTGTTGAGCGGTTCCCTTAGCCTGACTTACTTTCTCTGGTCCCTCCACTTTGGTACGATAGGGGCTAATCTCTCATCGGCCTTTGTTCTTCCGGTTGGCGCCTGCCTGTACAGGATCGTCCTGCTTGAGGATAGAAAAATTCTGACCCTGTTTCTTCTCTCAGTCTCAGCTTATTTTTTGATTCTCTGGCCTCCCGGGATAATAATGCTTTTCGCAGTGCTGTCAGGTTTTCTTTTTCACCTGCGCAGATTTTCATGGAAAAAGATGGGATTCCTCCTCGCTGCAGGGGCAATAACAGCATTGCTCTATCTGCGGCAGGCAGTCATTATTTTACAGGGGACAGAACTCCTTAAATTCGTTACGAGAGATGTTGGTGGCGGATTTTCCGGCAATGCTTCAGCAATTCAAGTTATTTTGTCCGGCTTCTCTTTGCTGGTGGAGCAAGCCCATAGAGCCAACCCCCTCCTTGTTCTGTTAGGTGTCGGAGGAGTCTTTGTCCTCAAAGATCGGTCCCTCAGGCTATGGCTTATTCCGATAATAATACTTCTCTTGCTGATAGCGGGCTTTGGTGGAGCCCTCCTCCCACATCTTCAACTGCATCGGATGATAATTCCCTGCCTGTTCATATTGGTTGTTCCAGCTGTCATAACTAGTGTCCGTACAGCTGGCTATAACGCGTTGATTTTATAACAAAAAAATAGAAAA
>JAMJFO010000038.1 GCA_023544645.1 Desulfobulbaceae bacterium
GCCCTACACTAATTTCTCAAGGAGTAGGTGTCTCACTCACATTGACACAGAGGGATGTCTTCGAGCATGCGTTTTCTGAGTTGCGTTGCCATGATGTACCTCCTCTGAAAGAGTGAATAATGAGAGACCTCTTTCAGAAGTATATCAGGCGGGACAGGGGTGGGTGTTCTGTGCTATAAGGAATTGAGTTTGCAGGAGAACTGCGCGAAGCGCTTAGTTCAACCTGCATTTCCACAGCGAACTCATTGATCTTCCTTTTTCAGAATCCATATATAGCCTGGGAAGAGCCAATAAAAATTATTTACCATAAACGCTGCTAATTTCGCTTTACAGCCTGATGAAATCATATAATCCGCATGATATTTACCAGGAGACGCTATTATCGCTTTTGTATAATCAATAAGAGTAAAAGGGCTAACCAGTTTTTTAAGTCCCCAGAAGGTAAAATGTTTTTCATAATAATGATTCCCCCTTCCAGCAACTCTCATGTAATAATGCGCAACAAAACGAGGAATAACAGAGAGCAAGGGTAAATTATAATGAGGCTCATTCCACATCAACCTGTTATTGGCGGCAAAAAAACAAACCCCGCTGGGCTTAAGCACTCTATGAATCTCATTTATCGCTGTTTGCGAGTTGGGAAGATGCTCATAAACTTGAGAGAAAATAACAACATCAAAGGTATTATCGGCAAATCTCAACTTCATCGCGTCGCCAATCTCGAAAATCAAATTCTCTTTTTTAAATTCTCTTTTAGCATGGCTTATTGCATTTTCATCTATGTCGATACCGATAACCTGGTGAAAATGTGACGACAAATAGTGATCAATGATACCTGTCGAACCACCTACATTCAACAAATCGAATCTATTTAAGGAGCAACCAAAATAATCTTCCAAAACACTAATCATAGTCTTTGCTTTACGTTGTCGCGCGGCAACATCAAACATGGAAGTGCCTCTACCGGAAAAATTATGCTGATACTCTCTCTCCACGACTTTCTGGCCACTCAATATTTCATCAAATTCAACTTGCCACTTTATTCTGCAATTTCCTGGTTTAAAGAATTGTTCAAATTGCAATTCAATGCGTTTTGGAAAAGGCTAACAGTTTAACGTATTGTCGCGATATATATTCCCAATCAAATTTTTCCAAAGACTTAATTCGAGCATTTTGGGACATTACTCCTGCTTCATCACTATTACCCAAGGCATAAATTATTTTTTCCGCTATAGCTCTGCTATTCTTTTCCGGAACAAGAAAACCGGTTTTATTATTTTCTATAATGTCTCGAATACCACCGACATCGCTCCCAATGAGAAGACAGCCGGACAATGCGGCCTCAACAAAGGTAAGACCAAAACCCTCAGTATCTCCATCTTTTGCGGTGACGGATGGGCCGACAAACACCTGGCAACTGGCGTAGTACGCCGGAAGATCATTATTGGGAACTCCGCCCATAAAAAAAATATTTTCCTGCAATCCTAAATTATCAGCAAGGTTATGTAGAGAATCCTGGAGTTCACCTGCTCCAACAATCATTAATTTGGCATCCGGAAATTCTTTCAGCACCATTGGCATGGCCTCAATCAAAAACATAACTCCCTTCTTTTCCGATAAACGTCCGACATACAGTATACTGCGGTGTTGTAATTTATATCTGCGAATCAATGCTTCACTGCGACGCTCAGGAGAAAATTTCTTTGAAGATACACCCATGGAAACAACATCTATATCGACCTTAAAAATATCGCGCCTGATTTTATTCTTTAACGAAGAGCTCACAACCGTTACTTTATCAGCTTTCTCAAGAACAAATCGTTTAAAAGCATTCATTAGTTTCGATTGAAGCCCATAGACATCGCCTCCATGGGCAGTGACAACTACGGGCACACCAAAAATCATTTTCATTATTACAGCATGAAACCCCTGGGGAATAATCCAGTGAGCATGTATGATATCAGGACGAATCCGATATACTAAAAAAAGCAAAGAAAAGAATTGCGCTATCAGGTACAACGGCAACAGGCCATAAAACATTTTATTTCGCTGCAAAGTCGGGAGTATGCCGGAAGAACCTGCTAACTTCTCAAAAGGCGCCAGACAATAACGGAAGCGGTGGACTGTAATATTATCCACAATTTCGTGTGTTTTAGAACCAGGATAATGAGGCGTGTGAACGAAAACCTCAAAGTCCGCTGCCAGACGTTTTGACAATTCATAAACAAACGGCGGATCAGTATCTTCCGACCAGCGCGGAAACGTCGAGGTTAGCACAAGGAGCCTATGCTTCATCTATTAATCAGTCCAAACCTTCTTAATAATCATTTTCTTTCTGCTAGAAAAACCATAAAAATCAAGTAATTGCAGAAGCGCAACCTACTGTATTAACGAATAAAATTACATGACTCAAAAGACATCTTTATTTTATAGTTTCCAACATTATAACAATATAAAATATAACTATAAACTCATTGTCCACGCAAAAGGGCCTTGCGTCGGGCTGCACTTAAATGATAACATAACTCATTGAAAAAAATAGGATTCACTTTCAACTCGTTTTATCTGGATCAAATAATAAACCAGCTGTTTCTCATCGATACCCAGCAAATTTATATTGCCTGAGCATGCCATGCAGATTTCAGCTAAATACATTGCATTCAAACTGTTGCAGAGCACACAGGCAGGAGTCCTACACGAACTCAGGATGCATGCAAAGTTCACGAGGACATGAGACTCCGAATATTATTATTTTCAGGCTCAAAAATATCCTTTCCGAATTTTAATTATAACCAGAAGAAACAATAACTCCTTAAGATTATTATTTGTCATGCACGATAGTCTCACCACCAGTAAAAAGATATATTTTTTCGTAATCTTTTCATTCATAATCATTGGCTCAGTCATTTATGCCAATTCTCTCAATTCACCTTTCTATTTTGATGATTTCCATAATATCTTGTCTCCTTCCCTCAAGATGGAGGAAATGTCGCAGGAAACAATTAGCAAAGCAATTTCAGAGGGATGGTTAAAAAATCGCTTTGTCGCGAATACCAGCTTTGCATTAAATTATTATCTTCATGGCTCTAAAGTGCAGGGATACCATATCCTGAACATAGTTATTCATATTGTCAATTCCGTTTTAGTATTTTTCTTTATCTATATGACGCTGACGTTACCTCCGAACAGAGATAAATATAAACATTTTCTGTTGTTAGCGTATACGATATCGCTCCTCTGGCTGGTACATCCACTGGCGACGCAATCTGTAACCTATATCGTACAGAGGATGAACAGCTTGGCTGTCATGTTTTATCTGCTTTCAATAATTTGTTATATCAAGGTACGATTATATCAGAGAAACCGGATAAATAATAAATTGTTTGTTGTGAGTGGTTATGCACTGTGCATTTTATTTGGTTTAATGGCATTGGGATCCAAGGAAAATGCCGCAACTCTTCCGATAATGATTTTCCTTTATGAAATATTTTTTTATCAAGACCTCCGCTTGCGCGTTAGCACCAAAAATATCATACTGGCCTGCGCCACCACAGCTATATTTATAAGCCTCATTTATTATTTTCTCGGATCGGATCCATGGCGTTTTTTTTCAAACACCTGTCCAGGTAGAGATTTTACAGTCTATGAGCGGATTCTGACTCAATTCAGAGTAGTTTCACACTATATAAGCCTGATCTTCTACCCGATACCGCAGCGACTGGTTTTTGATTATAATTTTCCTCTTTCCACTTCATTCTTTCAGCCAATCAGCACAGTATATTCTTTTATATTTTTGGTGGGGCTTGCTATAATTGCAATTCTTCTGGCCAATAAAGAACGCCTCCTCTCCTTCTGCATTATCTGCTTTTTCCTTACTCTCGCTATCGAATCATCAGTCATTTGTCTGGAAATTATTTTTGAACACCGCACTTACCTTCCTTCAGTGTTCCTGCTCATTTTCTGCATAGCAGGTTTGCAAAGAGTCACAGGCAACAGGAAAATGACACCCATACTCTTCCTGGTAATTTCTATTTTATTTGGATCTTGGACCTTTGAGCGAAACAAGATATGGCAGGATCCTCTTGTATTCTGGTCTGATTCTGTTAAGAAGTCCCCGGGAAAACCCCGTTCACTCAACAATCTTGGGAATACCTATGCCTACAAAAATGAATTTGATCTGGCCATACAGGCATATGAGAAAGCCCTTGCGATTGATCCTGATTTTCTTCCCACACTAAAAAATATTTCTATAATTTACACAAAAAATGAAAATTTAGAGATGGCAAAGTACTACGCTTACCTGGCACTGGAACATGAACCAGACTTTGTAAGCGTGTTGAACACCCTTGGCGTTATTTTCATGCAAGAAAAAAACAGTATAAAAGCGGAACACTATTATCGCAAAGCACTTGAAACCGCGCCTGATCATGGCCTGGTAAATAAAAATATCGGAACACTGCTTCTGCGTTCCAACAAGCCGGCTGAGGCCCTTCCGCACTTGGAAAAAGCCTTTCGCGTTAAAAAAGTACGAGACACTGAGCTCCTCCTTAATTTGGGGGAAGCCTACCTGCGTACCGGCAAAATTGAACAGGCGCGAGAAGCATATCAGAACACACTGGAAATTACGCCCGAATCAGCTGCTGCCCATTACAATCTAGCCATGATCTTATCCAGGGAAAGAAAAGAAAAAGATGCCCTGCATCATTACAAGGAAGCTGTCAAGCTCGCCCCATTTTATATCCCCGCACTGTACAACTATGGCAACCTGCTCCTGCGAACAGGTAAAACGAAGGAAGCTGTTGAGCAATACCAGAAAATTATTGAAATGCGGCCGGAACTAGCCGATGCCTACAATAACCTTGGATTGATTTTTGCTCAAAACCAGCAATTACAGGAGGCTGCGTTATTATTTCAGGAAGCCCTGCAAATTCTGCCCAACCATGCAATGGCGGAAAAAAATCTTCAGGCCGTTCAACGCGAATTGGATCTGGAACTGGAATAGTCCATAGAAAAGAAACAACTAATTGCTTTTTAACTGCACAAGATTTGAAGTCGTATATACCCGGCCATTCTCCATTATATAAAATTCCCCGCCATACGGATCCCTGGGAATTTCTTCCATGAGTCCTTCTCTGACGAGGTCTGACAAATTTTCAGGCTGCTGGTTGAATTGTTTTATATATTCGCCAACATGTTTTTCCAGGGCAGCGATTATCCTGAGTGTGTCCAGCCTTTTCTGCAGAAATAATTTTGTTTTAGCATCTCTAGTTTCCTTGAGCATCTCCTGAAGAAAAATAATCCCGCTCATAATGTTCCCGGACTGCAAACGCATTCGTGCTGCAAGGGTTTTATAAAATTGGGGGGCGCCTGGAACAATTGCCGCTTTTTCAAGATACATGCCGGCGGTTTCCGGATCCTTCAAGAAATAATAATGATTGAACCAGAGAAAAAAATATGGCCGATAATTATCTTTCAAAACCGAGGCTGCCTTAAGCAGCAGTTCGTTCGTCTCCTCGACCATTCCCGCCTCCCAGGGCAAGGATGTTTCAGCCAGGACATAAGGGTCCAAGAATCGGGGATCCAGTTCGGTGATGAGCTTTACCCCTAGGTAGGTCGCCTGCCATTCAGCGGGCTTCACCTCAATTTTGTCAAGGATTTTTTCGCCGTGCCAGACCATGGTATTGAGCATCAAATAATCCGCCATAACACCCGGAAATTCCAACACAAGTGCTTTCACAAGCGAGGGGGGATAATAAACCAGTCGACTTACCTCGGTTTTCTCCCCACCGGTGTGCATATCATAAATACGCCCCACACAAAAAAAACTGATAAAACAGACTACGATGAAGGATAAAAGAAGGCCCCATGCTTTCATGGTAAATCGCGTTTATTGAAGTACAAAACAGCAATAATTAAAATTGCGGTCACATAGGCGAACCCGTAGACGGTGACCAGAGAAACCTCCTGAAAACTGATAGCAAGGCCATGGGCGGCCTGCTGTTTAAAATCAAATGCAGCAAGGTTGGGGAAGATGTACAAAGTCACGTGAATGACTTTCTTAACCGTCGGGGAGATATCCACTCCCGGTAGCTGAGCAGAGACAAAGTGCACAAGATCTTCAACTGTCTGCCCCACCACATATGTTGCGAGTGTCAGCAGGGTTGCCAGAAACGAACTTGTCGTAACACAGCACCAGAGCACAACTGTACTGTTCAGGGTCAGAATGGCAAGGAGAGCTATAAACGATGACATCAGGATAGAAGACACGGACAGACGGGTAAAAAAATGCTCCGGATATATCTGTGTCGAGCCCCATACCGCGAGCAGTGTAAAACAGGTTAAAACACCGACAATCATCGCTGCCAACAATCCCAATCCGATAAATTTACCAATGATATAGTTTGCCCTGGAAGCCGGCCGCGCCAGTATCGTGTAAATTGTACGCTGTTCAATATCGCCGGAAAGGAGATTGACTGCGAGAAAAAAAGGGACCAGGAGGCCCCCAGCACTTACAACGGACAGGCAGAGATCAAGAGTGATCTTCAAAATATCGCGCATGAAAAAGCCGCTTATCAGTACCGCAAACACGTTAAAAAAAACGGCAAAAACGACCACACCGTACAAAACCCGGTAGCGAAGCCCCTCCTTGAACGTAATTAACGCTATTGGCCAAATTGTGTTCAATTGCTTACCGCAGATAATGTGTTAAGAAAAAATGATTCCAGCCGTGACACTCCGACATGCTCTCCCTGGTCCGCACCCACCAACTCTTCCGGCGTGGTAACTGCCGCCATAACCCCCTTATTCATGATACCGATCCGAGTGCAAATATGCTCCACATCGGCAAGAATATGCGAACAGAATACAATAGTCGTTCCCGATGTTTTGTACTGTCGGATTATCTCCACAACCAAATGTCTGCCCAAAGGGTCAAGGCCGGACATTGGCTCATCAAGAATAAGTATTTCCGGCTCGAGAAAAAGGGCATATGCCAGTGCCGCCCGCTGGGTCATACCTTTGGAAAAAGTTCTTATGGGTAGTTTTGCAGCATGGGCAAGGTTGACGGTTTGCAGTATTTCATCAATACGCTTCCTGGTTTGTTTTTTGGACATCCCTGCCGTGCGGGCAGCAAAAACAAGATGATCCGTAACCGAAAGATTTCGATACAGGCAAGGATTTTCAGGCAAATAACCGATCCGGCGGCGAACATTCAGATCACCGACCTTCTGACCGTCAATCATTGCCGTACCATGGTCAGGACGGACAAACCCCATAAGAATCTTAAGTATGGTTGACTTTCCCGCTCCGTTAGGACCGACAATGCCAAATACTTCTCCTCTTTCCACCCTTAAATCAAACTCGACAAGAGCCTTCTGTGTTTTTGTTCCGGAAAGCGCTGCCGTATAGGACTTGGTGATATTATTGCAGTTAATAATTATCATATATATACAAAAACAAAAAAAAACTCCTCATCGAGCGATGAGGAGTTGGCTGGTGCATAAAAAATATCTGTTTAATTCATCGGGTTATAGTCAGCCTGCTTTGTCCAGAACTCATCGGAACTACTCGTTGTAACTGCTACAAGTGTAGAATTTTCAGCCTGGACACTTATCCAAAACACCTTATTGGTATCATCCGCCATTCCGTATGCCTGGCCGCCAGCGGTTTCCAGTGCGGAAGCATGCACTCCATTAAGGGAAAAGCCTGAGGCTCGTGAAATAACAGACATTTGTACCTGCGGCGAAGGATTAAATACCAGAGGATCAGCGCCATCAATGCCAGCTGCTTCGATAGTAACCTGTGCTCCAGCGGCCGTTACACCCACGCTCACAGCATTTGCGCTAGCAACCATGAGCATTGATATTGTCATCGCCACCATGTAAATCATTATACGTTTCATTGGGTCCTCCTATGTGAATTTTAAAATATTAGTAAGGGTATACCTGATAGTCGGCACTGAATGCATGCATATCCGTGGTAAGGTTCCTTACATCGGACAATGCCGCCTTGTTCTGGGCTTTGACCCGGAATTTGGCGAACTGCGGGATGGCGATGGCCGCCAGGATACCGATGATGGCGACAACGATCATCAGCTCGATCAGGGTAAAACCTTTTTGTCCTTCTTTTCTTCTCATTTGTTTGTTTATGCGGGCAATCATCTGTTCCTCCATTGTTGAATTGCTCATGCCAATAAAAACTTACGTTGACCTAACTAAAGCAAATACAATACCATTTTGCAAGAAAAGGAAAGAAAAAAAGATCATCCAAGGAAAACATAACGTTACCCTGTGTTGCACTGATTGGACATGGTCACCGGATTTTGTCAGCCTCTGTCAATGCTGACAATTTTTGTCATGTAATCAAGAAGAGTGACTTTTATTGTCACCGGCTGCGCCGGGGTGTGGGGTGCGGGGTTGAAGAAATTTAGAATTATGAATGCAGAATGCAGAAGGACCATGCCTGAAGGGTGAGTTTAAAGTTATCATCAGTTTGCAGTTTGCAGTTTGCAGTTTGGAGTTTCCATCCTTTTGGCTAAGGTGCACAGCTTAGCTGTGAGTTGGCAGTCGTCAGTTTTCAGTTTTCAGTTTAGAGTTTCCAGCTTTTGGCTGTCAGATGACAGATGACAGAAGTCGCGATGCCCGTGGCAGCTGTCATCTCGAATGCATGTGAGAGATCTTTCCCTGTACGCATTAAGATATCTCCCGGAGTTTATGCCCTGAAGAGGGTAGTCGACATGATAAAAATACGCCAAATCAGCCTTTTACAAACTATAAAAATTTTGCGGCTGAGGATTGTTTGTTATCAAAAAACCAAAAAATTCCGGTTATTTTTTTCATAAAACATGTCCTTCCATGTTCATATGGCATGGCATATGATACCATTAACCAATAATTATGGAGATCTCCATGCGGTTTGTTGTTGAATAAATACATGCACGGATTAAAAATTCACATATCCCTTACCTTTGCCCTGCTGCTCGCTTCGGGCATGCTGCTGACCAATGGCATTATCACGGTCCTCTGGCAGCACTCACTGGTCAATGGCGTCATTGAAAACAACACCGCGTTTCTTGAGGCTGTTGCCAAAAACAGTGATGGTAAGACCGGAGGTATTCTCCGGTTTTTCGCCCCCATGCGCGAGCAAACCCCGGGACTCTGCGCGGCGGTTCTGCTGGACGGAGTGTGGCAGACAACCCCTGATTCATCGTGCAGCCCGCCGGCTAAACTTCGCATGGTCGCGGAGCAGGCCAAGACCGAGGGAAGAACCGCGACATCGACCACCGGAAACGCCCTCGGGTTCCTTTTTTTACAGCAGGAATATATATATATGGCAGTCCCTTTTCCTGCCGTCCCCGGTTCCTCCGGGGCCATAAGCCTGTCCTACCCGCTGCGGCCCATCTGGCAGGTCCTGCGGCAGGACCAGAAAATAATTCTTGTCTATATCCTGATCAATACCCTGGTACTCTCGGTTATCGGGTTTTTCCGCCTTGCCTCAATTATCCTCCGTCCCATTGACAGGCTTGTGCAGGGAACATCCAGCTATCGGGGCGAAAATCATCCAGCCCTTGTTGCCGAAGGGGAAGGAAGCGAGTTCCGCAGGCTTTCTTCCGCCATAAACGGGATGGTCCGGCGAATCGACGAAGACAAGATCAACCTGCAGGAAACCATTCACTCCCTCAAGCAGGCCAATGAAACAATTCAGGCAACCCAGCAGGAAATGATTCGAGCCGAGAAACTTGCCTCCGTGGGACGGTTGTCCGCCGGCCTGGCCCATGAAATAGGGAATCCCCTCGGAATCGTCCTTGGCTACCTGGGACTGTTAAAAGAGGATGCCATATCGCCGGAGGAAAAGGCTGATTACATACAGCGGTCGGAACAGGAGCTCAACCGGATCAACATGCTGGTGCGGCAGCTTCTCGATTTTTCCAGGCCCCTGCCCGCGACCAACGAACCGGTGCATATCCACAGCCTGCTCCTGGATATCCAGCACATGCTGCAGGCCCAGAAGAAAAACAAGGAGATTGCGTTTGAGACCGCAATAACGGCCGAACATGATATCGTGCAGGGCGGAGCCGAAACCCTGCGCCAAGCGTTTCTCAATTTTTTCCTCAATGCAATCGATGCTATTCATGAGACAAACCATCCCGAACAGGGTAAAATCAGTATTGCAAGCAGAAACACGCGGGACAACTCGGGAAGAACGATGCTCCAGGTAATAATCTCGGACAACGGGTCCGGCATATCTCCGGATCATCTGAAAAATATTTTTGATCCCTTTTTCACCACCAAGGACCCGGGCAAGGGCACCGGTCTCGGCCTTGCGGTTTCGCATACCATTATCGAGAATTGCGGCGGCGTTGTCCATGCCCGGAGCGATGGGAACAAGGGCACATCAATCATTGTCGAGCTGCCGATTATGGATAAATAGATCAACTTTTTGAGTTGATCTATTTGCCTGAAATCATGAAGTATTTATATATTAATTATGGTGGAATAGGCTGTTAGCGGTTAAGGCTATAGGCTTTTAGGGGCGGTTTTCGCAAGTAGCCTCATAGTCTTCAGCCTACAGCCTGATCAATATGCGGGTTGAATACTCTTACATTCTTTTTCTTTACAGTTACAGTAAGTTAACATAAGTAAAAAAAATGAATAAATAATAAATCCGACAGCCGGCAGCCAACGTCATTAACTTAATCCACCATGCAATCCCCTCACCCCGACCCTCTCCCCAAAGGGGCGAGGGAGAAAATCCCCTCTCCCGGGGGAGAGGGTTAGGGTGAGGGCAAAAAAATCCTTAAGTAATGACATTGAATCAGCAGCTACAAATCCAATATCCAAAAAAACCCGCAACCCGCTATGAATGAAAACCAACGCATCCTGGTCATTGATGACGAAAAAAACATGCGCCACATGCTGCAGGCCCTGCTCAACAAGGAGGGATACCGTGTTGACACTGCAGCAGACGGCCGGGAAGCGCTCGGCGCCATTAAAAAACATGTGTATACCTATATTCTTTGCGACATCAAGATGCCCGGAATGGACGGCCTTGCCTTCCTTGATGCGGCCAGGGGTCGGCTGGACCACACCACGGTCATCATGATGTCCGCCTACGCCAGCATTGACACCGCCCTGCGGGCTATGAAGGCCGGCGCCTACGACTTCATCACCAAGCCTTTTAAAAGCGATGAAGTACTGCTCACCCTGAAAAAAGCCGGGGAGCGGGAACAGCTGCGCCGGGAAAATGAAATGCTCCGGCAGCAGGTTCAGCACCTTGAGCAGCGATCCGGGTTCGGCCAGCTGGTCACCGGCAATGAGCGGATGCAGGCCCTGCTTGCCCTGGCCGAAAAAGTGGCGCCATACAATACAACCGTTCTCATCACCGGTGAATCCGGCACCGGGAAGGAACTGGTGGCCCGGGGCATCCACGAAAAAAGCAACCGGGCCGACAAACCCTTTGTCGCCGTCAATTGCAGCGCCATTCCGGAACACCTCATGGAGAGTGAATTTTTCGGCTATGTCAAAGGAGCGTTCACCGGGGCGGATCGCGACCGAAACGGGCTATTCGCCAATGCCGGCGGCGGCACCCTGTTTCTGGATGAAGTCGGCGAGCTGCCTGTCGCCTTGCAGGTCAAACTGCTGCGGGTGCTGCAGGAAAATGAAATCAGGCCCGTGGGAAGCGGCAAAACAGAGAAAATCGATGTGCGCCTTGTGGCCGCAACCGCCAGAGACCTGGAGGAGGACGTCCACCAGGGCCTTTTCCGGGACGACCTGTTTTTCCGGCTCAACGTTGTCCATCTGGACATTCCGCCCCTGCGCTGCCGCAAGGATGACATTCCCCTGCTCTGCGCCCACTTCCTGAAAAAAATGACCGGCAAGATGGAACACACCGTTCAGGGCATCACCCCGGCGGCCCTGTCCCTGCTGATGCAGCATGACTGGCCGGGAAACGTCCGCGAACTGGAAAACGTCATGGAGCACGCAACAATCTTTGCCGACAAAAACATTATCCTGCCGGAGAACCTGCCGGAAAATTTCGGGACCAGGAACAATGATCGGCGCCTGGACGATTTTTTCCACGGCTTTTCGCTGAAATCGGCCCGGAAGGCCATGGAAAAAGGACTTATCAGGCGGGCGCTGGAATCAACAGGCGGCAACAAGAGCGGCGCTGCCAGGCTCCTTGAAATAAGCTATCCGTCGCTGCTCAGCAAAATCAAAGAGTATAAAATATTGTAACTATCCAGCAGCACCCCATCTTGCGGCGATCGGGCCGGCTCACGTACCCGATGTACGCTTCGCCGCCCCGCTTACCGCAACCTGGGGCACTGCTGAACAGTTACGGCTTGGGGGTTTGTGTCATTTCCGGCATTAAACTGGATAGCTATAAAATATTTTAATAGCCCCCTGGCAAACTATAAAAAAAATTAACAAGCGCCCTGTTCTTTTTTTCTTGCCATGGACAAATCATCTCGCATAATATATCGATATAACAAAAAGTTGCGCGCATCCAACACTTCAGCTCTTATCTGGTACGGAAATTGCTGAAAAATACATACAACTGCAGGGGATCGACCATCAGGAACCACGACTTATGATCAAGCCACGACAATGCTGAAACTCAAGACATCATTCTCGAACCGCCCGGGAATCTCTGACAGATACAATGGTCATGGATTCACACTCATGGAAGTAATAATTGTCATGGCGATCATCGGCATCATGTCCGCCGTGGCGATTCCCAGTTTTCTTCACTGGCTGCCCAATATACGTCTGAAAAGCGCTGCCCGGGACATGTATTCCACCATACAGAAGGCAAAGCTGGGGGCCATCAAGGAAAATCGGGATTGGGCCGTTATTTTTGATCCAGGAGACAACTCATATGCAATCTGCGATGATTCAGGGGATGACGACTGGACCACTAATATAGGCAACAACTGCTTTGAATCAGTAAGCCTTTCAAGTTACCAGAGCGGTGTTACCTATGGCCACGGAAATGTTCCCGCCGGACAAAGCGCAACAACTCCTCCGGCGGCATTTCCCGG
This sequence comes from Desulfobulbaceae bacterium, assembly GCA_023544645.1. Lineage (GTDB taxonomy): Bacteria > Desulfobacterota > Desulfobulbia > Desulfobulbales > Desulfobulbaceae > UBA10518. The sequence goes on from JAMJFO010000038.1 coordinate 13,040, forward strand.
AGACGATGTGAACTACACCAACAATACGGTGGTCTTTAATTCACGAGGCACGGGAAGCGCCGGATACGTCTACCTGGAAAACGAGAGACAGGAAACAGCATTTGCCGTGGGCACAACGACCAGCGGCACGGTCAAACTTTTACGGTGGCAGGGGGGGGCGTGGCAATAAAATGACAACAACGACGAAACACTGCCGCGAATACGGCTTCACTCTGGTTGAAGTCATGATCACCATGGTGATCAGCGCTATTATCCTGGCGGCGATCTACTCTGCCTATAAATTCCAGCGGGACACTTTTGAGGCGCAGAACCAGGTTACCGAAATGCAGCAGAACATCCGCAACGCCATGTGGATCATGGTCAAGGAATTTCGCATGGCCGGCTACGACCCCACCCAGAAGGCAAGCCCCGAAATCGCGGAGGCCAAACAGCACCGCCTGCGGTTTACCATGGATATCACCAACACCGCGGGCACAGGAGATCCCGACGGTGACCTTGACGGACCCAACGAAGACGTGACCTTTGGTTTTTCCGACACAAACGATCCCGACAAGGACGGCCTCATCGCAGGATCCGGCGCGGCATCGCTCGGCCCGAATACCGGCGGCGGTTTCCAGCCCATAGCCGAGAACATCAGCGCCATTGAATTCAACTATATCCTGGAGGACGGCACCCCGGTCCTCAATCCCACCGGCTTTGAAATTTCCAAGATCCGGGCGGTTGAAATTACGGTCCTGGCCCGGGCCCACCTGCCTGACCGCAAATTCAACAATACCATGACCTATACAACACCCGGCGGACAGAACTGGGCTTTTAACGATAATTACCGGCGCCTGCTCATGACCACCACCGTGCAGGGACGAAATCTTTGAGTATGACCCATGAATGCAATGAATAACGAAAAAGGATTTTCGCTGATCGAGGCCCTGATGGCCACGGCCATCCTGTCAATCGGCATCATCACCCTGATCACCATGCAGACCACCAGCGTCAAGGGCAATGCCAAGGCCAGGGGAATTACGACTGCGGCAACCTTGGCCCAGGACAAAATAGAAGAGTTAATAAACACAGACTTTGATGGTATTGTTGATGGGAATGAACCATCAACAGACGGGCATTTCGATATAACCTGGACAATCAACCAGGATGTAATGCTGTCGGATACAACTACCCCCGTACCATTGGGCAATCGCCCAGTAAAAGAAATACAGATCACTGTAACGAGGGACGATTTCGGCTTGCAAAGAGCGGTTTCTTTCACATATTACCGACAAAAAACTTACTGATAAGAGTTATCAGATGACTTCACCTGACAAAATAGCAACAAAAGAACAGGGTTTCGTTCTTGTCACAGCCCTGCTGATCATGCTGGTCCTGACTATCATCGGCATTGCAGCAAATCGTAACACTTCAACAGAATTGCTTATTGCCGGCAATGACAGGACAGGCAAGGAGTCCTTTTACCAGGCGGACGGCGGTGTTGAAATAGGAGCCGAAACCCTGGAGCAGAGTTTAGCCTGCATCAAGGGCTTTCCTGTTGCAACATTTCCTGAGCCATTTAATGCCGCCCCAAATGACCGAACCGGCGGCGCCCTTCTGGATAATTTTATTTACATCTCTCCCGACTCCCTTGATTTCTGGAAAAATTTCACCCCAACCAACAAGCCCAGCGATACAGACAGGGACCTCGCCTTCCCCTGGAACTATCAGGGAAACGACCCCCACACGAATATCAACATCGCCGGCGACACCAAGATGACTACCGGGGCGGCAATCCAGATGCTTGCCGGTTACGAAGGCAAAGGCAAAGGCATCAGCGCCGGCGGCACATATCTCGTTTACGACATCCTTTCGCAGCATCTTGGCAAAAATAACAGCGAGGCTGTAGTTTATCTCTTGTACAGACATATCATTGGCCAGGAAGGGAGCTGTTACTATTAAACTACTGAATATCATTTAGATATTCTCTATCTTACTGAAATGCTATCACAACATAAACCGCACATGGGAAATCAACTTGAGCCTGTGCCGTTTTTCTGCGGAGGGAGTCAAATGAAAAACCACATACTGCATGCGAGATTTGTCCAAACAATATCTTTCCTCGCTCTAACATTCTGGTTATTCAGTTTATCAACTGGCAATTCCTGGGCAAACGTTTGTTCACAAGGCGTTGGCCTGCCGCCTTTTCTCAGCGCCGGAGCAAACCCCAACCTGCTGCTGGTCCTTGACAATTCCGGCTCCATGCTGGATTTGGCCTACCTGGACCAGGTATGCGTCGAAGTTGACAACAATGGCGATCCGGTCAAAGACAGCAATGGCGATTATAACGAGGTTGCCTGTATCGACCATGACGAAGATGGTATATATGACCTGGGGCTTGATACGGATACCACGGGCGACGGTTTATTCGATACTGCAAGCACCAACGCCGCAATCAAGTCGGCAGAATGCTACGACAATGGATACCTGTACAGCAAAGAATCCATGGCCATTGACCCAACTATGCAGTATGAGGGATATTTCGATAGGGACACATGGTATGTCTGGTCAGGGAGTTTTCAGCCCTGGTACGAGACATTAAGCTACGGCATCGAAGAATGGGAAAATGGAGCCATCTTTGCGGCAGAAAGCTTTGCCAAGGTTGGACAACAGCTCTACTTTACCCAAAATGGCGGAACCACAAATGACCCTGATTCAAGCAACGGTTTTTCAATAGATGATGACAACGGAGTTACGGACTGGGTCATGGTTGACTGGACCTGGAGACCCGGTACGGTCTATGGTGCGGGTGCCCTGGTTTCCTTCCAGAGCATGCTTTTTTACACCAGCGCAGGAGGAACATCCGGAACAATAGATCCCTGGAATGATGGCTTCTGGGCCCGTGTTGATGGGGGCCAGTTTGTACCTGCCCCAACCGATCTTGCTGCCAAAAATGTTTGCACTACAGCTGCATCCGGCAACGGTGACGAGTTTACCCATACTGATCTTTGCATTGTCCAGGATTCCACGACAGATCCGGCCGCTATTGCCATTACTGCTTTTGCGGCCCGGGGGAACTTTCTCAACTGGGCCATGTCGTCAAAATTTGATATTCAGAAAAAAATCCTTACCGGTGGCAAATACAACGACACCGTTGTGTTAGGAGGAGGTCTCAACGGAGGCTTTCTGGTAGCTGAAAACAGAGGTTGTGCCGGAAGCCGATTTGTCAAGGAACTCACCCTGGATCAAAATGGCAGCGGTGGCGCCCCTATGGTCCTCACCCTTGGAATCCGAGGATTCAACGATAAAGACTGGCTGGATACCCTCGACAACACAACCCGGATGGAAATTTTTGAAATAACCGAGGGAGGCGCTTCTGAACAAATGGGAAAATGCCAGGAAGCCGTTGACGTTCTGATGGATCCTAACTCAGCGCCCGGTCATATCTACACCCCGTTGGAAGGATGCCTTGGAGTTTCCCACACAGGCCCGACTATTCATGCCACCCAGGAATGTTGGCAGTTAAGCAATGCGGCCGACCCGGCAACATATTCTATCAACGCTACTAACATCTATTCAGACTGTAACAAAATCTATGACCCTGCGGGTGGCCCTCGAACGTATCCCTGGGATATAAACTACTATGACGACGCATATGTTTGTTACGGCGCCTATAATTCCATTGCCCCCTGGCGATTCGAGCTCAATGACGACGCTCTTTTCCCACAGAGCAACATCGGCTATGTAGGCCGATGCTGGAGAGAATGGGAAACAAATGAAGCAGGGGTACAATGCCTGCCTAAACCGTGCCCGGCTCCATACGTTTCCGGGGATTCCTGGAAAAGTACTGGGATAATCTACCAATGCGTGGCAGGGAGTCTGCAGGAATGCGTAAATTATGACAACTCCTCTAAAATCTGCCTGGAATGGGAAGGTCTTTTTGAAGATCCTACCGGCGCCACATGTGTTCCAAATGCCGGCTCAGTTTCCAGCATACTACCTAGCGGCGTAAATCTGGACTGCGGTGGAAGTGTGAGTAAATGGATGCCGACTTCACCACTGTCTGATGGCGATGTCGGCTACTATGACCCTTGGGTCTGCGACAACCAGAAATATAACGAATGTGTTGAAGAAGCCATACGGGATTACTGCACGGGTATAACAGTTCCCGAAGTAATTGACCCCTCAGATGCACCGACCCAGTCCGACCAGACATGGAACCTGCCGGCAAGCTTTGTTGATCGTGGGCTGCAGAACTTTTTCGGTGACCCCATTGCGGTTATCAAGGGTTGGATTCAATATGAGCTGCCCGCAGAACAGACAACTGACCATGTGAACGAACCGGACGGACCCCGTGGACTGCTCTATGATGTAGCAGACAGCCTGAGAATAGGCGCCATGGCGTTTAATAATGTCGGTTCACGGACAGAATGTGACCCGAACATTGTCCCACCTGATGCTGCCTTGAAAAAGCACTGTCCGGAAAACAACAAGGACGGCGCTGAGCTGGTCGCCATGATTGATACCACCATGTACGTCCATGACAACTGGACAGAAGATAACGTTCTTGATGATTTCCCTGTCTGGGGGCACTACAAGAACCTGGTGGCGGCTGTCAATGATGTCCGGGCCACCTCGTGGACACCGCTCGCAGAAGCAATGTTCAATGCCATTGGCTACTATGCGCAGCGTACAGACATGCGGCTGAATGCAGATGATTTTACCACTGTCGCCGAAATAGCCGCGGCGGCCACTGAATGGGTGCCGGGTACTACAACCACCTATGATCCAGGTGACCATGTCTACTATTACAAGGACCCGCTGGATATAACCTCTGAAAAAATCTATTTTGTGACTGTGGAAGGCGGAACAAGCAATGCCAATGCAACGTTTCCCACCAATGACGATCAGGTGCAATGGACTCCTGTTGCCCCCCAGCAATACTGGTGTCAGTCAAACCATGTCCTGATGATCACTGAAGGATCGTCAACCCAGGATATTAACCAAACCGTATCTACCTTTCTGAATGACCCAACTATGGTTCCTGTATCCCGTGCTGAGCCTGTTGACGATGGCGACTCTCAATGTGCAGTCATGAACGGCTCCACCTATCTTGACGATCTTACTTATTTTGCCCAGTATGACCCTGATGTAGAAAAGGATGATGTGCTGCGGCTGGCAGCTGCTGAAGCGCTCTATACACCTGCCAATGCGATGTTGGATGGCGAGATACGAGGTGATATAACCACACATATCGTGACCAGTGGTTCACTGCGAGACACAGGAACAACAGATGAATGCAACCCGAAAAACTTAATCACTAATGCTGCCACAAATGGAGGAACAACAGCATATAGCGGAGAAAATCCAACAACACTTGGACCAAACCTGGAAGCTGTTTTCAGTAATATCATGAGCCGCGCCTCCGCCGGTTCAGCGGCATCTGTTATCTCCAGTTCCCGCAGCGGCAGCGGCGCGGTCTACCAGGCTATTTTCTGGCCCGAACTCCAGGACGCCGAAACCAATACCACTGTTGAATGGGTGGGCGATGTTCATGGCCTGTTCCTGGACAAAAACGGATTCCTCTATGAGGATACACCCGACGCATTCGGAAATCAGGACGGCATGCTGACCCCCTCCAGCGACATGAACAACAACGGTATCTGCGATGGCGATGAAAAATGCAAAGTGGATGCCGGCGGCAACCCGGTCATTGTTGGCGGTAATAAGGTTCCGGTGGGACACGACAGACGCGTTATCTTTTACTTCAGTGAACTGTCGAACCGATCGCGAGCATGTTATAACATTGACGGTTTTTACAGCAATAACAAACAATGTCCCGGAGATACGCCGGAAGGGACTGAATGTACGGGCGATTGCGTTGAGCTGCCCAGAATTAATTATCTCTGGTCAGCAAGCAAGTGGTTGTCAAAGGTGACAGACCCAAATGCCCAACGAACATATGACAATACCGTCTCAGTCGATCCCTACCAACGGTATATCATCACCTGGCAGGACTTGAACAACAACGGCATTGTAGATACCGGCGAGCAGCTCGATTTCACAGAGAATCTTGCAACAGTCGCCGGCACAAATGGACGAGGAACAGTTGCCGATGATTTTGCCTTCAGTACCAACCAGGAAATTGAGGCATTCGTCGGAGATATGACGGCAGACAAAAAGCAACTCGCTGCCAAGGCCGTCATCAGCTGGATTCGCGGCAAAGACCAGCTCAATAACGAAACAACTGACACAAACGTGAACGGTCGCCTGGATAAACAACTGAGATCACGAGACTATCCCTTTGAAAAAACATATGCCGCTGACGGGACACTCTCATCGTACGTACTGAAAACTTGGCGTCTTGGCGATGTTATTCATTCAACTCCTACGGTCGTTGCACGACCTGCCGAGGCCTTCCACTTTGTGTACAAGGACCCGACCTATGCTACTTTTGCCGATCATTATAAGAATAGGAGGCAGGTGGTTTATTTCGGCGCCAATGATGGCATGCTTCATGCAATTAACGCCGGGTTCTACGAGGAGGCTGCCAATAAGTTCTGGAAAGGCTTTAAAACAAAAGCAGAATATCTGTCGCATAGAGCTGATTCAGACCCGAGCAATGACACATATTACAAAGATGTTGGGCCGGATCTCGGCGCCGAGTTATGGGCATACGTCCCATACAATCTTATCCCGCACCTCAAATGTCTGGCTGATCAAAATTACGATCATAAATTCTATGTCGACCAGAGACCAAAGGTTTTTGACGTCCAGATCTTCCAGGATGATTCCGGCGCTGCCAATCCGGTTCATCCCGGCGGATGGGGAACAATCTTGGTCGGATCCATGCGCTTTGGAGGCGCCTGCGTCGAAAATCCGGTCAAGGCAACCGATATTGGAAGTACAGGGGCCACGGATAACCGGACATTTATTTCTTCCTATTTTATCCTTGATATTACCAACCCGGAACAACCACCTACAGTACTCGCCGAGATGACCTCAGTGGTGGACGGCAGCGGCAACCCTGTCAACCCTGACATGGGCTTCACTACCCCTTCCCCTGCCATGACTGTACAGCGTGATACCGCTGGTTCCACAAACTGGTACCTGATGTTAGGCAATGGTCCCCAGACCATTCAAGGGAAAAATTTTCAACCTGGAAAAATAGCTGTAGTACCACTTAAATGGTTTACAGGTGAAGCGAGTTGGGCTACTGTCGATGGCGATTATGTGCCAACCTCCATTGATCAATCCGAGAAAAGGCCTTTCCGTATCCCGAACAGCCGTCCTGCATCAGGTGTTGACATGGGAGAAGGCGGATTTTTTGAGGTCCCGGCAGGCCCGAGCGGTGCCGACAGTTTTATTTCCGATCTCATCACAGTCGACTTTGATGTCGAAGTCCAGGGGGTTCCTGGCCTCGGAGGCTTGTACAGAGGGGATGCGGTATACTTTGGCACAACAGACGGAAATGATTTTACATCAGCGCCTTTTTCCAGATGGGACGGCGGCGGCAGAATGTTCCGACTCGTTACCAAGGTCCTCGATGCCGCAGGGAATGAAATAGCAAGCAAACCATATGATTGGGCTCCACAATGGTCCGCAGCACCTTCAGATCCCAACAACCCCATCAGGCTCCTTATAGACGCAAAAGCCCCGATCACCGCAGCTCCTTCTGTGGGCTGGGACGGCAAAAGCTTTTGGGTCTACTTCGGCAGCGGCCGATTTTTCGACAAAAAAGACAAAACAGATCCCACAATGAACAGGTTCTTCGGCATTCGAGAACCCTTTGATATAACATCGCCATTGACGTGTAATGATCAGAGGCTCTTCTGGCCGACCCTCACATGGGATCTGGCCACTGATGATCTCAACGATGAAAACGCAACAGCCGGTACCATGCCAGGGACAAGGGGGCTCCTCCAAACCGATAATATGATGGTAGCTGAATATGCCTCATCAATGTATGATGTGCCTTTCCTTACATGCGAATACTGCATTGAGGACCCCGATAATCTTGATGGGGACGATGACGGTATAACCTGTAACCCGGCTCATACTGGTATTGACCTGGACGAGCCTGACTGCTTTCCGAACTATTTACTATCGAACAAAAGAGATGTGCCCAATCCTCAAACCGCAGACCCAACCGACACGGTTTCTGTCGTCCATTTTAATGATGTACGGGATTATATCGCTGGCACAAGCTGCGATACCGGTATCGACGGCTGGTTCAGGGAAGTACATGAAGAGCGGGAAAGACACCTGGGACAGGCCGCATTGTTGGGAGGACTCTTAACCTTCACCGGTTACCAGCCATTTGAAGATGTATGCAAGGCGGAAGGAAAAAGTTTTCTCTACGGTGTTCATTATCAGACAGGAACTGCCTGGTACGAAAATGTTTTCGGTACATATGGAGTCGACGGACAACAGTATGTAAAGGCTAAACTTAGCCTGGGCACCGGTCTGGCAACAACCCCAAGTTTGCATGTCGGAGCAGGTGCTAATGATGCAAAGGCATTCGTCCAGACAAGTACCGGTGAAATCATCGAAATCGGCCAGGAAAACCTGCCGCTCAAAAACGTGAAAAGCGGCAGGATAGGCTGGTCCGATGAAATTCCTGATTAATCATACATATTTATTTTAACGAATCGAAACAGGGTTGGCGGCAAAAATCCGTCACCCCTGTTTCTTTTTGGAGCTCTGAAAAAACTCTATCCCAGCTTCCTTCCTGCTTTTTAATTTTGAGCATTGTCAATCATTATTTTAAAGTAGTACCAACAAGTTAATACAGTGCTACACTTTGTGGCATGGAAGCCTTCATAATATGAAAATATCAACCAATACCTTCCCCATCAAAGGCATGCACTGCGCCGCCTGTTCCAGCCGCATTGAAAAGGTGGTCGGCGCCATGGAAGGGGTGGAGAAGGCGGCCGTCAACCTGGCCACCGAAACCATGGATTTATCCTGGAATCCCGAACTGATTCAGCCGGAAGCGGTTGCTGAGCGCGTCAAGGAGCTGGGCTTCACCGTGGTCATGGAGGAGGACCAGCCTGAAACCGTGGTTGAAATGGCTTTGACCGGCATGCACTGCGCATCCTGCTCCAGCCGCATCGAGAAAGTGATCTCGGCCATGGACGGCGTCAGCCGCGCCGAGATCAACCTGGCCACGGAGATCGGCAGATTCGCTTTTCAACCGGATATCACCAGCCGACGGGCCATCCGCGAAGCCATTGAAGAACTCGGATTCGGCGCCTCCCCCATCACCACCAGCGATTCCCATTTCTCCCGGCAGCAGCAGGAAACCATCGCCCGGCTGGAGGCCATGAAGCAGCGGCTGATTGTTATGCTGGCGCTCACCATTCCCCTGCTGGTCATCTCCATGGGAGAGATGATGGGGCTGCGGCTGCCGCAAATCCTTAACCCGCACCATGCCCCGTTCAACTTTGCCCTGGCCCAGTTTTTCCTGGTTCTGCCCATCATGTACCTTGGCCGCAGTTTTTATCTTATCGGCTTTCCCGCGCTGTGGCGGCGGGCGCCGAACATGGACTCCCTTATCGCTGTCGGCACCGGCGCCGCTTTTGTCTACTCCACATGGAACCTGGTGGAAATAGGGCTGGGCATTGATGCCATGGCCCGGGCAATGGACCTCTATTTTGAATCGGCCGGGGTGCTCATCGCCCTGGTTTCACTGGGCAAGTACCTGGAAACACGTTCCAAGTCGCACACCTCGGACGCTATCCGCCAGCTCATGCAGCTGACCCCCGACCAGGCCACCCTGCTGGTTGACGGAGAGCAGAAAACCATTCCGGCGGACGAAATCGAATCCGGCGATCTGCTGCAGGTCAAGCCCGGCGAGCGCATCCCCATCGACGGCATCATCATTGACGGCCGTTCAAGTATAGATGAATCGATGCTGACCGGCGAAAGCCTGCCTGTGGCCAAAAAAAAGGATGACAAGGTCACCGCCGGCACCCTGAACAAGAACGGCGCCCTGACCATCCGCGCCGAGCATGTGGGCCAGGACACGGTGCTTGCCCGGATCATCAGGATGGTGCGGCAGGCCCAGGGATCAAAGGCGCCCATCGCCGGACTGGCCGACCGGATCAGCCTCTACTTTGTGCCCTCGGTCATGGCCTTTGCCCTGGTCACCGGCCTTTCCTGGTACTTCATCGGTGGTGTCGACTTTACCCTGGCGTTGCGCTTTTTCATCGCGGTCCTGGTCATTGCCTGTCCCTGCGCGCTGGGGCTGGCAACGCCGACCGCGATCATGGTCGGCACCGGGCGGGGCGCCCAGCTCGGCGTGCTGATCAAAAGCGGCGTTGCCCTGGAAATGGCTGAAAAAATTGATACGGTAGTTTTTGACAAGACCGGCACACTTACCCATGGCCGCCCGGAACTGACCGATCTGGCGCCGGCCGACAGCACAATGACCGCGGACGAAATCCTTGCCCTGGTCGCGTCGGCTGAAAGCCTGTCCGAGCACCCGCTGGCCGAGGCCATTGTCCGGAGTGCCCGGGAGAAAAAGCTGAGTCTTTCCCAGCCGTCATCCTTTGAAACCATACCGGGCCGGGGAATTGTCGCCACAGTCAATGACCGCACCCTTGCCCTGGGCAATCTTGAAATGATCGAAACAAAGCTGTCTACGTCTCTTCCGCCCGAACAGCAGAAGAGAGCCGCGTCCCTGGCCAATGACGGCAAAACCGTTCTTTATCTGGCCATTGACGGCAAATTCGCCGCCCTGCTGGCCATTGCCGACCGGATAAAAGATGAAACACCGGCAACGGTCAAACGCCTGCAGGACATGCATCTGAAGGTGGTAATGCTCACCGGCGACAACCGCGAGACCGCCAGGGCCATTGCCCTGCAGGCAGGGATCACCGACATCATCGCCCAGGTGCTGCCGGAAGAGAAATCCGCCCGTATCGAGGAGTTGCAGACCCAGGGGGCCAGGGTGGCCATGATCGGCGACGGCATCAACGACGCGCCGGCGCTGGCCCTGGCCGATGTCGGCATCGCCATGGGCACCGGCATTGACGTGGCCATCGAATCAGGCGACGTGGTCATCATGAAGGGCAACCTTGACGGCGTGGTGACTGCCATCGCCCTGAGCCGGGCCACCATGCGCAACATCCGCCAGAACCTGTTCTGGGCCTTTGCCTACAACGTCACCGGTCTACCGGTTGCCGCGGGATTGCTCTATATTTTCGGCGGCCCCACCCTTAATCCCATGATCGCCGGTGCAGCCATGGCTTTATCCTCGGTGTCGGTGGTATCCAATGCCCTGCGGCTCCGCTTTTTCAAGCCTGCAGGTTGAACAAGTTTGTAGTTGGCTGTTGGCTGTTTAAATTCAGCGGCCTTCGGCCGGAAACTTTAGACTGAAAACTGACGACTGCAAACTGCCAACTCCCGGCAAAGCCGGGTTCTCCTGTCATATCGACCAAAGGGAGATATCCTGGTACGTACAGGGAAAGATCTCTCACATAGGTTCGAGATGACAGTTGCCAGGGGCATCGCGACTTCTGTCATCTGTCATCTGACAGCCAAAGGCTGGAAACTCTAAACTGACAACTGACAACTGACGACTGCCAACTCACAGCAAAGCTGTTACCTCAGCCAAAAGGTTGGAAACTCCAAACTGATAACTTTAAACTCACCCTTCAGGCATGGTCCTTCTGCATTCTGCATTCATAATTCTAAATTTCTTCAAAGCCGGGTTCTCCTGTCATATCGACCATGAGGAGATATCTTGATGCGCAAAAAAATTCTCTCACATGCGCTGGAGATGACTCGGTTTTCCCGGTCCGGCAATTATTCTGCTGAACTCCGCAGGTAATCAGTAAATATTTTTTCCTTGACATCACACCCTACACACCGATATATATCATAACTTAAAAGATGAATACCGGCTCAGTTATTCTTGTTTTTCATTGAAAAATACAGGGATTGCGCCCGGCCCGGTTCGTTGTACATAACGTTCTAACTTTTCTAACAATTATTCAACCAAGGAGAGGAAACATGTCGAAATTAGTCCCCCCTCATGGAGGTAAAGGTCTCGTTTGCTGCAAGCTGCATGGCAGTGAACTCATAGCTGAGCAGGAAAAAGCAGCAGGAATGAAAAAAATTCAGATCAGCGCCCGCGCCAAAGGCGACCTGATAATGATGGGCATCGGCGGCTTCAGCCCGCTGAACGGCTTCATGACCAAAGCCGACTGGAAAGGAGTTTGCGACAACTTCACCATGGCCGACGGCACCTTCTGGCCCGTACCGATCACCTTGGACATTTCCAAGGCTGATGCCGACGGCATCAATATCGGCGACGAGATCGCCCTGGAAAGAGACGGGGTCGTCTATGCCACCATGAAGGTCAACGAAAAATACGAAATGTCTGAAGCTGACAAAAAATGGGAATGCGAGAAAGTATTCAAAGGCAAGGGCGAAGAGTCTGCCGACGATGTTTTCTGGAAAATCGCCATGGAAGACCACCCGGGTGTGCAGATGGTGATGGGACAGAAAGAAGTCAACATCGCCGGTCCGGTTAAAGTGCTGTCCGAGGGTGCGTACCCCGAGGAGTACAAAGGTGTTTACCTGACCCCGGCCGAGACCCGCGCCATGTTTGAAGAGCGCGGCTGGTCCGACGTTGCCGCTCTGCAGCTGCGTAACCCCATGCACCGCTCCCATGAGTTCCTGGCCAAGATCGCCATCGAGGTTTGCGACGGCGTGCTGATCCACTCTTTGATCGGCAACCTCAAGCCCGGCGATATCCCGGCTGAAGTCCGGGTCAAAGCCATCGACTGCCTGGTTGAGAACTACTTTGTCAAAGACAATGTCATCCAGGGCGGTTATCCGCTGGATATGCGCTATGCTGGTCCCCGTGAAGGCCTGCTGCATGCAACTTTCCGCCAGAACTACGGCATCAGCAAGATGATCATCGGTCGCGACCATGCCGGCGTTGGCGATTTCTACGGTCTGTTCGAAGCACAGACCATCTTTGACGAGATCCCGACCCCCTCCGATCCAGGCAAAGCCCTGCAGTGCGCGCCGCTGAAGATCGACTGGACCTTCTACTGCCACAAGTGCGACGGTATGGCTTCCCTGCGTACCTGCCCGCACACCAAAGATGACCGGGTCATTCTTTCCGGCACCAAACTGCGTAAGGCTCTTTCCGAGGGCGCCGAGGTTGTCGACCACTTCGGTCGCGACGAGGTTCTGGTTATCCTCCGCGAGTACTATGCAGGACTGACCGAGAAAGTCGAGGTCAAGATGCAGGGCGCCGCTTCAGGACAGTCCATGTAATTTCACTCAGCCCAGCTGAGTTGTGCGAATGAAAGGAGATGCTCTTGACGGGCATCTCCTTTTTTTATTTTACATGATGTACTGTGCAGAACATGTGATTATTAGTTAACAGTTATCAGTTGGCAGTTGGCAGTTTAGATTCAGCGGCCTTCGGCCGGAAACTTTAGACTGAAAACTGGGAACTGATGACTGACGACTCGCGGCGCAGCCGTGCTGCCAACTGATAACTAACTTATTAAACAAAACATATGGAACATACCCCCCGAAAAATAGTCCAGGTCGGACTTGGCAACCGGACCTACCCAATCCTCATCCAATCAGGTGTTCTCCAGCTGATCGGCAGGGACCTGTTGCAGAGAAAGGTGGCCAAACGCTACGGGGTGATCAGCGATGACCATGTAGCCTCTCTCTACGGCGACCGGCTCATGGCATCACTTACTGAAGCAGGGCTGGCAGCCGAGCTGATCACCTTTCCCCGGGGCGAGAAAAATAAAAATCTTCAAACCATTGGTGCTCTTTCCAGTGAACTTGCGGCAAGAAACTTTGACCGCAAGGATGGATTGATCGCCCTTGGCGGCGGCGTGACCGGGGACATCACCGGATTCCTGGCCTCGGTTTATATGCGCGGCATCCCCTTTGTCCAGGCGCCGACCACCCTGCTGGCCCAGGTGGACAGTTCGGTGGGCGGGAAAACCGGGGTCGATATTCCTGAAGGCAAGAACCTGGTAGGCACCTTTTATCAGCCCGCCGCGGTATATATCGACACCGATGCGTTGCAGACCCTGCCCGGTGAAGAGCTGCTGGGCGGCCTGGCAGAGGTGATCAAATACGGGATCATTGCCGACGCCGATTTTTTCCATTTCCTGGAGAATAACCGCGAGCCCATCCTGGCCCTAGACAAACCGGTCATCACCGAAACCGTTGCCCGCTGCTGCGAAATCAAGGCCCGGGTCGTGGAACAGGACGAACGGGAAGGCGACCTGCGCCGCATTCTCAATTTCGGCCATACCATCGGCCATGCCATCGAGGCCGCCTCCGACTTCAAACTGATCCACGGCCTGGCCGTCGCCATGGGCATGTGCGCCGTTGTTCGTCTTGCCGTCCGCACAGGCTGCCTGGCAACGGAGGAAGCCGCCCGGATCATCAACCTTATACAGGCCTATGGCATGCCGGTGACCATCCCGGCGGAACTTGACCGGAACCGCATCAAGGGCTATCTGCTGACAGACAAGAAAACAGTGGGCGGCAGGGTCTTTTACGTCATCCCCAATCATATCGGTGAAGTATTCATCACCGACCAGGTAGACGAATCCGATATAGATCAGGTTCTCAGGCTGTAGGGTTTTAGGGTTTTAGGGTTTTAGGCTGTTAGGAAAAAAGATATGCGCGACCACAAAAAGCTTAGAGCTTTTGAGCTGGCTGATGAAGTGGTTCTCTTGATCTATCAGCTTACGAGAGGGTTCCCCGATCAAGAAAGGTATGGATTGACTTCACAGATGAGAAGAGCGGCGGTTTCAGTACCATCAAACATTGTGGAAGGATGCGCTCGTCAAAGCCAGAGCGAGTATCTTCGCTTTCTTGAAATCGCATTCGGTTCCTTAAGAGAGTTGCATTACCAATTTGACCTGTCCATGCGCTTGGGGTATTCTAATGGGCATGACATGTCTCACTGTGAATCAAAAATCATAGAGACAGAGAAAGTTTTGGGCGCTCTACTTCGATCAAGGCGAAAAAAATTAACTTAATTGCATTTAATAATCTAAAACCCAAATACCTATGCCCCTAATGACCTAAACACCTAAACGCCTAAACTCCTAAGCACCTAAACTCCTAAGCACCTAAACACCTAAAAAAATGCCTATCTACGAATTCTTGTGCCCTGACTGCAACACCGTGTTCAACTTTTTTTCACGGCGGGTCAATACCGACAAGCAACCGAACTGTCCAAAATGCGGACGGAAGAAAATCCAGCGGCAGATGTCCACCTTTGCCACTATCGGCAAGGCCGGAGAAGCCGGCGAAGGCGATCCGTCAGACGCCATTGACGAAGCAAAAATGGAACAGGCCTTTGAGGGATTATTGCGGGAAGCGGAAAACGTCAACGAGGAAGACCCGCGGCAGATGGCAAACCTTATGCGCAGATTTTCAGACAGGACCGGGATTTCGCTGGGGGACAGAATGGAGGAGGCTTTGTCACGCCTGGAGGCCGGGGAGGACCCGGACAGCATTGAACAGGAGATGGGCGACCTCCTTGATGCTGATGAGGGTTTTACTCTGGAGCAGATGAAGAAAAAAGCGCTGGCCGGCTCCAGGCCGCCGGCTAAAGACGACAAACTCTATGAACTGTAGGTAAAGCGGGGCGATCAGGATCACCCCGCTTTATCAAATCCTCACTGTTCGGAAATTACTCGTCACACACATGCCCATCGGAAAAATCAAAGTCATCTTCCATGGAGGGCATGGACTCTTCCGGCACCAGGCCTCTGGTGATTTCACCGCACTCTTTCATCTGTATCATGGCTGGATTTTTCATCATCTCCTTGCCGTAGGCAATGGCCTTTTTCTGGGCCGCATCACGCTTTCCCTGGTCGCAGAGGGCCGTGATTTCAGCCTCCATCTCCTCGGAACGTTGCTCAAGGGCCTCAAGTTCCGCCTGGTCGACCTTGGCCATGCATTCCTGCATCTCCTGCATCAGCATCATCATTTGCCCCATGTCAACACCATTCATGCCCTGATTCTGGGCCGATGCCGCCACAGGCAGCAATAAAAAAAAGATAGTGACGATAGTTTTCATTCGGGTTGCCTCCTTACATTTATTTTTCTGGTTACGTACGAAACTCAGCAAATTTATTGCCAGCTCCTGTGTCTCTTTGTCATCTGACAGCCAAAAGGCTGGAAACTCTAAACTGAAAACTGAAAACTGACGACTGCCAACTCACAGCAAAACTGTGTACCTCAGCCAAAGGCTGGAAACTCCAAACTGCCAACTGCAAACTGATGACTGATGACTCCCGCCGAGGCGGGTTCCGTCATTATACAATTCAGTGATCTCTTTGCTTTGTTCCGCCATTGCCGGTCATCATCCCCCAATGCCAGGACATTACCGGTTTTTTTCCGGACAAGGGGATGAGCCGGAACTCTCTTTCGGGAAGACTCAATATTGCACAGGTATGATTAAACTTTGTACTGCCGGGATTAATGATCAATCTGTTTCCCATCTGTTCTGCAAACACCTGGTGGGTATGCCCGACAACAAGGATATCAAATGGATATTGCCCCAACCGGCCCTCCCACCGTTTTTTCTCCGATTCGATGATCCGGCCGTGTTCATCCAGCAGCCTGATCCCGGCATCAATTGACGCCGGCGGACTTGCATGGACCGCATATACGCGCACCCCTTGGACAACGGATTCCCACACGCGGGGCAACCCGGCGAGATACTCGACCACCGGACTCTCCTCTTTTTCACCTGTCTTGTCAAGATACCAGGCATCGTGATTGCCCAGGATGGAGAAACAATTGCTGTCTTTGAGCAGCTTCACGCTCTCTCCGAGTTCCGACCCGTAACCGGCGATGTCGCCGGCGCAAAGAAGAAAGGAGACATTTTCCCGGTCAAAAATCGCCAGAGCCTCTGCCAGAGGAGTTGCACAGGCATGAATATCGCTGATCAGGCCGATTTTCGCTGTCACGGATTCCCCAATCGTTGAAGGCTGGTTTTATTTCGCCGTATTTTCCGGCAGGCTGACCTGCACCTGCTCACCATCCAGATCGATGATATCGCCGCCAACGATCTTTTTTCTTTTTCGTGTTTCCACCACTCCGTTCACCTTTACCAGCCCTTCTCCGATGAACATTTTTGCTTCGCCGCCGCTGGCAGCCATGTTCGCCAGCTTGAGAAGTTTATAGAGTTCAATGGGTTCTTCCCTGATCGCAACGACGTTCATCGGTTTTATTTATCCTTGGTTATACCATGTTTCTTGTACTATAATGAGAGAATCCTTCAATTCAAACCTTTCATTTTGCCCGGGAGAAAAAATATGGGTGTTGATAATCTTGTTTTTCTGGAAGCGCTGGAATGGTTCGATGAAACCGGCCAGGAACTGCTGCACCGCCTCCCGGAACACGGATCCGGGGAAATTAAATGGGGCGCGCAGTTGACGGTCCGGGAAAGCCAGGCCGCGGTTCTTTTCTACAAGGGACGGGCCTGCGATGCGTTCGGGCCGGGCCGTCATACCCTGAAAACCGGCAACATCCCGATCCTGACCAAGATCCTTTCCGCTCCTTGGGCCATGACCAGCCCCCTGCGGGCCGAGGTCTACTTTGTCAACCTCAAGATCTTCACCAATCTCAAGTGGGGCACCCGCGATCCTGTCGCCTTCCGGGACCAGGAGCTCGGGCTTATCCGTTTACGCGCCCACGGCATTTTCAACATCCGTGTTGTGCAGCCGGTGCTGTTCATCAACTCCATGGCCGGGACCATGGGGAAATTCACCACCGGAGAAGTCGAGGAATACTTGCGGCGGGTCATTATTTCCCGGCTCAATGACTACCTGGGCGAAGAACTCGACACCATCTTCAACCTGCCCGGCCGTTTTGACGACCTGGCCACGGGTGTCAAGCAGCGGCTGGTCAATGATTTTTCCCGGTTCGGCCTGGCCCTTGATGAACTCTATATCACTTCCATCACCCCGCCACCCGACGTGCAGGGCGCCATTGACGACCGCAGCCGCCTGAGCGTAATCCGGGACATGGACAATTTCGTCCGCATGAAGGCGGCCATGGCCATGGAAAAGGCTTCCCAATCAGGCGGTGAAGCCGGGGCCGGTCTTGGCATGGGCATGGGACTCATGATGCCGGCCATGTTTGCCAACCTGCAGGGTCAGGCAAAGAGTTCACCTCAGCCGGCCGGAGAATCCGGAGCGCCAAAAGCCCAATGCCGGGAATGCGAAAAATCAATTCCGCCGGATGCCCGCTTCTGCCCTTTCTGCGGCCATCAGCAGGTTATCCTTTCCCAGTGCGCCAATTGCGGCAAAAACCTGACTCCGGGCGCGAAATTCTGCCCCCGCTGCGGCCACCCGGCTTCGGAAAAACCCCAGGGGCGGATCTGTCCCGAATGCCGGACCGAGAATATTCCGGGAGCCACCTTCTGCAACCAGTGCGGCAGCAAGCTGCCATAGATGGATATCAAGGTTGAACAGGGCTGCCCTCAGTGCGGGGCGCCCGTCATCCTGTCGGAAGATGATCGTTTGCTCACCTGCCCCTACTGCGGAGTAAAAAATTTTCTGCAGAGCAGCTCCGTTTTCCGCTATGTCCTGCCGGACAAGCTCGATGAGACCGAAAAGCGCCATCTCGTCTACGCGCCGTACATCCGCTTGAAAAGCAATCTTTTCCACATTACCGAAAAGGGCATAGCCTACAAGGTCATTGACACAACCCAGCTCGGCTTCATCATGCCCGGCCTCCCGCCCTCACTGGGCATGCGGCCCCAGGCCATGAAAATCGGGCGGCTGACCCCGAAGACTGAAGGCCGGTTCCTCCGCCTGTCGGTCAAGGCCAAGGTCATCCTGGAAAAGGCTGTCCAATTGAGCAGGCTGTCCAACGACCTTGGCCGGGAACTGCTGCATCAGGCCTATATCGGCGACACCCTGAGCCTGATGTACCTCCCCCTGCTGGCCGGCGAGACTCATCTGTTTGACGCGGTCACCGATACCCCCCTCATCTCCCTTAACAAAATCAGGGAATATTCGCTGCAGGGCCCCGGCTTCAACCCCCGCTGGCAGGTACAATTTCTCCCGACCCTCTGCCCGCGCTGCGGCTGGGACCTGGAAGGCGAAAAAGACTGTCTGGTCCCCACCTGCCGCAATTGCGAAACCGCCTGGGAAATAACCGACCAGGGGCTGCAGCGTCTTGACTGGTTTGTCCAGCCCGGAGATCGTGAAACACCGCTTCACCTTCCTTTCTGGAGGATTTCCGGTGAAATCCCGTCCCTGGAGATCCACAGTTTCGCTGATTTTATCCGCCGCGCCAACCTGCCGATGATTCCCCGTCCAAAGTGGCATGAACAGGAAATGCAGTTCTGGATACCGGCCTTTAAGCTGCGCCCCAAAATCTTTCTCCAGACTGCCCGTCAGGCGACCATCGGCCACCACCGACTGCACCTGGAGCAGGGCAGAAACACCCCCAACCTGTTTCCGGTGAACCTGCCGAAGACCGAGGCCCGCCAGGCGATCAAGGTTGTGCTGGCCGCCTGCGCGACCAGCCCGCGCAATATCTTTCCATATCTCCCGAATGCGCGGATCAAAAATGTTCATGCCTCGCTGGCCTATCTTCCATTTCGCGACAAGGGCCACGACTGGGTCCAGCCGCAAACCGGCGTCGTCATTGCCAAGAACATCCTGCGTTTCGGCAGAACTCTCTGACGCTCCTCTTTCGCGGACCTGCGGCGCCCTGTATCGCAACCCTCACAGGGCTTGCAATCACCAACAAAGGTCAATGCTGGTAAAAGCGCAAAGCGTGGCGGCTCTACCCCGTGAGTATTTACATGGTATGCGGCACATGGTATATTTTCCATCTGTCCGGGCATGCGAAAACCGGTGTGCTCACTAATCCTGAAGGAAGGAAATGGAACAGCACGAAAAATTCATGCGTCTCGCCCTGGCCGAGGCCGAGGAGGCCCTGGAAGCGGGCGATTTCCCGGTGGGCTGCGTCCTGGTCGACAACGGCAAAGCGCTGGCCCGCGGCCGGAGAAAAAACAGCAGCGGCCCCCGGGCCAATGAACTGGATCATGCTGAAGTCATCACCCTCAGAGAATTGCTGAGGAAAAATCCCCAATACGACCTGGCAGGCGTTACCGCCTATTCGACCATGGAGCCGTGCCTCATGTGCTATACCACCCTTCTGCTCTCCGGCATCCGCAGGTTTGTCTGGGCGTATGAAGACATCATGGGCGGCGGCGCCAACCTGCCCCTGGACCGGCTCAGCCAATTATATGCCTCCATGCGGGTTGAATGTGTACCCGGGATGCTGCGTCCGCAAAGCCTGGCCCTGTTCCAGGAATTTTTCCGCCGCTATTCGTACTGGGCAGACAGCCCCCTGGCCGTCTACACCCTGGAACAAACCCTCGCGAGATAACCATGGCGACCCGCAAAAAAACAAATGCCCGGACCGTCGGCTTCAAGCCCGGAGAACGCAACGTTTTTCTGCACCTGCTCACTGCCTGCAACCTCGCCTGCATCCATTGTTATATCAATCCGTCACAGCACGGGACCGCCACCCTGCCCAAGGAAACCGCTTTGGAATGGCTGCGGCTATTTGCCCGCCCCGACCGGTTGACCAACCTTGTTCTGCTTGGCGGGGAGCCGACCCTGCATCCGGACCTGGCGGAAATCATCCACGCGGCCAAGGCCATGCGCTATACGGTGACCGTCGACTCCAACGGCTTTCTCTTCCATGATCTGCTGGAAAAGGTCACCCCCAGAGAACTCGATTTTCTCAGTTTCAGCCTTGACGGGCCGGACCCGGAGGTCAATGATCCCATCCGGGGCGACAACGTCTTTGTCACCTGCACCGACAACATCCGCCGGGCAGTCAAAAAAGGGTTCAACACCAGTGTCATTTACACTGTTTCAAACCGCAATATAGACCATCTGCACCGCATGCCCCCATTACTGGTGGAATTGGGTGTCAAACGATTTTTCATCCAGGTCATCGGCCTGCGCGGCAAGTCTGCCGCAGCGCAGCCCGGCATTACACCAAACCTGCAGGTTGAACCGGAACGATGGCTCCGGATCGTGCCGCAGGTCGCCGCTGAGGCTGCCGGCCGCGGCCTCCATGTCACCTTTCCCAAGGTGTATCTGGAACCGGGCGATGTGTTTGAATGCGCGGGCCGGGTTGCCGAGAATTATTTTATTTTTCCCAATGGCCGGGTCTATCAGTGCCCGCTGTGTGAAGATCATCCTATCCACACCTTCAGCATTGAAAACAACCGGCTGGTCAAGCGTGACGGGATCAATGAGGACCGGTTCTTCAATCTTTCCATTCCGGAAGGCTGCGTCATGAATAAACTGCTGCAGCCTGATAATATCGAGTACCTCCCCGACGGCACTCCCAGGCATTGCATATCATGCTGCCTGCTGAAACAGGAAATCAGCCTGAATCCATGACGGCTTTTTATCGGCACGCTATGAAACAGTTTGTGCAGATAGGCTGTTAGCTGTTAAGGCTGTAGGCTTTCAGGGGCGGTTTTCGCAAGGAGCCTGATAGTCTTCAGCCTACAGCCTGACAATAAGCGAGTTGAATACATTCTTTACAGTAAGTTAACATAAGGCAAGAAGTTGAGTAATAGAGATACCCATGGGCAAAAAACCGGAATCCGTTGACATTCAAAGCATATACCAGAGCGCGGTCACCCTGCACCAGCAGGGAGAGATCAGCCGCGCCGTCACTCTTTACCTGCAGGTTCTCCACCATTTCCCCGATGTGGCGGCGATCCACTACAATCTCGGCCTGGCCCGGTTTGAACTCGAACAGTTTGCCGGGGCCATCGAGGCGTACAACAGGGCAGCCGAACTCAATCCCGTTGACAGCGATATCTTCTATAATCTCGGCCTGGCCTGCAAAATGGCCAGGCAATATGACCAGGCAGAGAAAGCCTATCTCCGCGCCCTGGAGCTTGCCGATAATGAACGGGACATTCTCTACAATCTCGGCTGCTGCTACCAGGATGCCGGCGCCATCGAGCAGGCATGCCTGGTATATGAAAGGCTGCTGGAACTGGCGCCGGATCACGTTTCCGGCGTCAATAATCTGGCCTACCTGCAGCATCTCCGGAAAAATTTCGCTCAGGCAAAAAAACTCTATGCCCGGGTGCTGGAACTGGATCCCCACCGCCGGTCCGCGCAGCACATGCTGGCAGCGCTGTCAGGCAAGGTTGAGCAGGGGCCGCCCCGGGAATATATCCGGGAGCTTTTTGACCAGTACAGTGAAAACTTTGAAGAAAATCTGGTCAAGGACCTGGAATACAACACCTACTGCATTCTGCGCCAGGCCATCGATGCCTTGCCCGGGAAAAAATCCCGCTATGATCATGGACTGGACATCGGCTGCGGGACGGGCCTGGCCGGGGAGGCTTTTCACTCCATCTGCGCGAGACTCAGCGGAATCGATCTTTCCGCAAACATGATCGGGCAGTCGGCAGAAAAAAACCTGTACGATGAACTGCACTGCGCGGAAGTCATCGAATTTCTTGGCCGGACCAACCATGAATACGACCTGCTCATTGCCGCGGATGTGGTTCCCTACCTGGGCAATCTGGAGCCCTTGTTTGCCGCGGCCGCGCAAAGCGCCGCCGAAAACGCCCATTTCTGCCTGTCCTCGGAAAAAACGGAAAAACCGGGCTGGAACATCCGACCGACGGGGAGATATGCCCATAACCCCGAATATATCGCCCATACGGCGGCAAAAAACGGCTGGGTCGTTCTGGAAAGGTTCCGGGCCAACATCCGCAGGGAGCATGATGCCTGGATCAGAGGAACGATCTTTGTCCTGGAAAAACGTACGCGCTATAAATGATGGCGTCGTAAAAAGTCCGATCTACTGCGTCATAGCGGGTACGGCCAATG
>JAMJFO010000039.1 GCA_023544645.1 Desulfobulbaceae bacterium
AGCATTGGCCGTACCCGCTATGACGCAGTAGATCGGACTTTTTACGACGCCATCACTATTGAGAATACCAAATAAAGCCATTTTACGATTTATACCGATGGCGCTCAACAATCTGCACCGCAATTACAACTGAATTATATCATATCACTCCCTGATCACCGATAACGAACCAGGTGCTGCTGACGGTAGCACGCCAATGATCTTTACCGGCAACAAGTATCAATCGGCACAATTCTGTGAACAATTATTCACAGGTTCGCCACGGATTGAGAATACAATTCATCTTGAATTATCAATTGTTTTTACGGATAGTATAAAATAATTAATAAAAATCCCATCCTGGAAAAGAACGTATACTGAACCCATACCCCGTGTCGCCGCCAACCGGACAGGCTGGAAAAGAAACTCCCTTGCGGCAAGCTGTTGTTTACAATCAGACTTCCTGTATAACAGGATGTGTTGTCAAATAGAAAGAAGCTTTACCACAAACATCACAAGGAGGAGTAACGTATGATCAAAGAAGTAATTCTAACAGGCGTGTCCGCGGCAGCGGTTGTATTGGCATTCTCCCTGCCTGCAGCGGCTGACTATGTCGGCTCCGACAAGTGCTTCGAGTGCCATGAAGAGCAGTTCAATGACTGGCAGGCATCAGGCCACCCCTGGAAACTGCGCAAAATGGAAAAAGCCCGCTATGCCAAACTGCCTCTGCCCCAAGGCTACAGATGGGAAGACATTTCCTATGTCATCGGGGGCGCCAACAAAAAGGCCCGGTATATTGACAAAAACGGCTATATCATTACCAGCGCCAAAGACGGATCCGAGGCAAAAAACCAGTATAATATTGAAGACGGCAGCTGGTCTTTCTACCACAAGGGAGAAAAGAAGCCCTATAAATGCGGGCCCTGCCACATGACCGCCTACAGCCCTGAAGGAAATCAGGATGGTTTGGAAGGCATGATCGGCACCTGGAAGGAAGACGGCATAGGCTGCGAGGAATGTCACGGTCCTGGCGCCGCCCATGTAAAAAACCCTACCAAGGAAACAATCAAAATCGACCGCACGGCCGAATCCTGCGGCAAATGTCATCAGCGCGGCGGCATGGGACCGGAGCCTCCGGCAAAAGGCGGCTTCATTCAGCATCATGAGCAGATCAATGAGCTGAAGGGCGGCGTGCACAAGGATTTATCGTGCATTGAATGTCATAATCCGCACCAACGGGCAATTCTGGCCAAGGATAACTGCGTCGAATGCCACTCGGAAGTTGCTGATTCATATGCAAAAACCACCCACGGACTTCAGGGCACCACCTGCAAGGAATGCCATATGCCCAAGGCATCCAAGTCGGCGATTTCGACTGCCACCTATATCGGTGACGTCCGGACCCATTTCTTCAAGATCAATACCGATGCTGACGCTGACATGTTCAAGGAAGTAGAGGAAAAAGGCAAGAAATCAACCTTTGCCAAGGGATTTGTCACGGTCGAGTACGCCTGTCTGAGCTGTCACGGCAGCAGGGATAAGGCATGGGCCGCCAAGAATGCCAAGGGATTTCATAAATAAACTGAAACATTGAAGAATCATCAAAAGGTGAAAGCGGGAATCCTTGCCGGGATTCCCGCTTTTTTTATGATTACTACGAAACACAGCAATGATAGATTGAACCTTGAGAAAATATCATAAAAAGGCCTATGATAAATAATAATCCCTGCTTCACCAAAAACACTCTGTAACAGAAAGTCATATGCCGGACCACTTATACACCTATCTGCTCTACCTTATCTACGGCATGGTTTTTTTTGCCATGGGCGTGGCCATAACGTCCAGGGATACCAGGACAAGCAATCTGTCGGTGGCGCGCTGGCTGTGGCTGTTCGGCCTTTTTGCCTACGTGCATGCGTTTAATGAATGGTTTGAACTGTTCCTGATATTCCATGAACATTCTTTTCCCGCCGGCATCCCGCCTCTTGCCGAATTTACAAAACTGGCCCTGCTGTTCAGTTCATTTGGTTTTCTGCTGTTGTTCGGGATGAAGGTATTTTGCGTCATATTCCCCGGCAAATACCACCAACTCTGCCTGATACCATTATTCTTTGTTTCCATCTGGCTGCTCTCCATGATTGTCACGCAATCAGAGTGGACGCCTTCTTTTTTCAGAGCCATTGATTTCAGGATACGCAATTTCATGGGATTCCCTGCCGCTCTCATCTCCGGCCTGGGATTTATCATCTACTCCGGAACCATCAGGCATATCAGCGACAAGGGCTCCCGCAACTTCAGCGGCGCCGGATTTTTTCTTGTCGGCTATGGAGTACTGACCGGGCTGGTCCCATCCGGAACTATTCTCCCTCTGCTCGATATCCCGGTTGAACTGGCCCGGGGTGTTTTTGCCTTTGCAGTCCTTCACTTTATCATGAACGCGCTGAACATTTTTGACGTTGAACGAAACCTGCTCATTGAAGAGCGTTTACATCGCTTTGCCAAGTCGGAAAAACTCCATTCCCTGGGAAAACTGGCTTTCGGCATTGCCCATGAAATAAATAATCCGCTCACCAATGTTTCCCTTAATGTGGAGCTCCTGAAAAAGGATCTTGTCAACAGCAATAATCCGGCTTTTCCGGCAAAAAGATTTGATGCCATTGAACGCAATCTGGACCGGGCGACAAAAATTGCCCGGGAACTTCTCTCTTTCGCGAGCCAGAACGAATCCAACTTCCAGGCAACCGACATTAATGATGTCATTGCCGGCACCATGGACCTTCTCGGGGCCCGCCGCAATGCATACCGGATAACCAGAAATTTGAATGAGGTGCCTTCCATATCAGCCATCCCCTGGAAGCTTGAAGAGGTATTTTTAAATGTTATCATCAATGCCATGGATGCCATGCCGGAGGGCGGCGCCCTGACGATCACCACAAAGCGGAAAGGAGATAAGGTGGTGGCGGAAATCACCGATACCGGCCATGGAATCAGCCCGAATCATCTTGACAAAGTGCTGGACCCTTTTTTTACGACCAAGGAGGTCGGCAAGGGGACCGGACTCGGCCTTTCCATCTGTTTTGCGATAATGGAAAGCCATGGAGGAAAGATAGAATTGGACAGTCATGTTGACAAGGGGACCACGGTAAGCCTCATTTTCCCCATAGGAGTTCAAAACAATGAGTAAGATACTGGTAGTTGACGATGATCAGGAGCTGCGTGAAAATATCATGGAAATTCTTAACACCGAAGGGTTTGATGTCCGGGCGGCCGCAAACGGCGAAGAGGCCCTGGATTTATTTCGTGAAACTCCCTTTGACCTGATGCTGCTTGATCTGATCATGCCGAAAATGGGAGGAATGGAAGTGCTTTCGCGCATCAAGCGTGAACATCCGGGTGTCAAGGTCATCATGATAACCGCCTATTCAACGGTGGATAACGCCGTCGAAGCAATGAAAAAAGGAGCGGATGATTACATAACCAAGCCGTTCAAGATAAATGAGCTTTCAATGGCAGTTAAAAAAAATCTTGCTGAAGCGGAATTCCTGGCCTGCAAGACCATTCTGGATATGGATAACACATTCAGCTGCCTGGCCAATTCCATGCGTCGCCAGATCCTGGTTCTTGTCAACCAGGAAGGAAAAATACGCTTCATGGACATCACCAGAAAACTGGGCGTCGCCGATCATACCAAAGTAAATTTTCATCTCAAAGTCCTTAAGGAAGCGAATCTGATAGAGCAGGACAGCAAAAAGCTCTATTTGATTGCGAAAGAGGGCAAAAAGGTTCTGGACTGCCTCAATGTCGTCATGAAAAATTTAGCGGACTGATTCAAATGGAGCATACTAACTCAGGTGAAGTTGCCCATCTCTCTTCACCCATACGGGAGAAAGCAGAATGAAAGACAATGCATATACCCACAAGCATGAACAAGCGGGACTGTACGTTGATCCGGTTTGCGGAATGTCAACGGATGACGAACATGGCTTCACCCCCTACGAACATGAGGGACAAACCTATTATTTTTGCAGCGATCACTGCCTGGCAAAATTCAGGGAAGATCCGAAGCGGTATAGTTCATCGGAGAAATCCGGCGAAGAGCACGAGGTTACCTATACTGATCCGGTCTGCAGGATGTCCACCGACGATCCCGACGCATTCACCCGGTTTACCTACAACGAAAAAGAACATTTCTTCTGCAGTGAAAACTGTCTCGCGAAATTCAAGAAAAATCCGGAAAATTACCTGTCAGGCGGACCCGATAAGCCAACCCTATCAGGAAGGGAAGAACAACCTTCGGGAAGGCAGTACACCTGCCCCATGCATCCGGAAATAATTCAGGACAAACCGGGAAACTGTCCTCGATGCGGCATGGCCCTGGAACCGATGTCTCCTGAGCAAACTTCCGCACGCACTGAATACACCTGTCCCATGCATCCGGAAGTTGTGCAGGACACCCCCGGTTCATGTCCCAAATGCGGGATGGCTCTCGAGCCTGTTACTGTTGCATTGGACGATGGCGACGAAAATCCCGAGTACGACTTTATGCGCAAGCGATTTATCTTCGGAGCTCTTTTCACGGTGCCGCTCGTTATCATTGCCATGCGGGACATGCTGCCGGGCGGGCATCTCATTGAAGAACTTGCCACTCCCCGAACGCTCGGTCGGCTGGAACTGCTCCTGGCAACACCGGTAGTTCTCTGGGCAGGCTGGGTTTTTTATGTTCGTGCCGTGCAATCCGTGATCAACAGGAGCCTCAACATGTTCACCCTCATAGGCCTGGGTGTCTCTGTGGCGTATATCTACAGTCTGATCGCAGTACTTTTTCCCGGAATATTTCCGGCGGCCATGCGAGGACCGCATGGTTCCGTGGGGGTCTATTTCGAAGCAGCGGCAGTGATCGTCACCCTCATTCTTCTTGGCCAGGTCATGGAGCTGAAAGCGCGCAGCCAGACCGGCGCCGCCATAAAAGCGCTGCTGGGGCTTGCTCCCAAAACAGCACGAAAGATCAATGAGGACGGCAGCGAAAACGACATACCCCTGGAACATGTCCAGGTCGGTGATGTTCTCAGAATCAGGCCCGGAGAAAAGGTGCCGGTTGACGGCATTGTGACTGAAGGCTCCAGTTCGGTGGACGAATCCATGATTTCCGGAGAGCCCATTCCGGTCAAAAAAAAGGAGGGTGACCGGGTGATCGGCGCCACCGTCAACACCACGGGATCGCTCTCCATGCGGGCCGAAAAGGTAGGGCGTGACACCCTGCTCGCCCAGATCGTCCAGATGGTGGCGGATGCGCAGCGGAGCCGGGCGCCTATCCAGAAACTTGCCGATCTTGTGGCCGGTTACTTCGTACCGGTAGTTATCGGGATCGCCCTTGCCGCCTTTGGCATCTGGTACTATATCGGTCCCGAGCCCCGCCTGGCTTACGCCCTGGTCGTGTCCGTATCGGTGCTGATCATTGCCTGTCCCTGCGCCCTGGGTCTTGCCACTCCGATGTCGATAATGGTTTCCACCGGCAGGGGAGCCACTATGGGCGTTCTGTTCAAAAATGCCGAGGCAATTGAAACAATGCGCAAGATCGATACCCTGGTGGTGGATAAGACCGGCACCCTTACCCTGGGCAAACCGAAGCTGACCGGGGTTGAAACGGCGGGCGGCCTGTCAGAGGAAAAACTGCTCTTTTTCGCAGCAAGCCTTGAAAAAGCAAGCGAACATCCGCTGGCCGCGGCCATAGTATCAGGAGCTGCCGAGCGTGAGATGAGTCCGGTTGAAGCTGTCGATTTTGACTCTGTTACCGGCAAAGGTGTAACCGGGGTTGTCGAGGGGGCAAAAGTCCTTCTCGGCAACGTAAGGCTCATGGACGATGCCGGCGTGGATATTACGGAACTCAAAGAACGGGCGGAGGAAATGCGCAAAGAGGGCCAGACGGTCATGTTCGTGGCAGTCGACGGCCAGCTTGCCGGCATAGTGGCGGTATCAGACCCGATCAAGGAATCAACGCCGGAAGCGATAAAACAGCTGCATGATGAAGGGTTGCGCGTTGTGATGCTGACCGGAGACAACAGGGCGACTGCCGAGGCTGTGGCGGCAAAACTTGATATAGATTCCGTACTGGCCGAGGTGCTCCCCGATGAAAAGGCGGCGGAAGTGAAACGTTTGCAGGATCAGGGAAAAATGGTCGCCATGGCCGGAGACGGAATCAACGATGCCCCTGCCCTTGCCCAGGCGCATGTGGGCATAGCAATGGGTACGGGTACTGATGTCGCAATGGAAAGCGCCGGAGTCACCCTGGTGAAAGGTGATCTGACAGGCATTGTGCGGGCCAGAAAGCTTTCCAGGGCCACCATGACCAATATCAAGCAGAACCTGTTTTTCGCCTTTATCTACAACTCGCTTGGCGTGCCGGTGGCAGCGGGTGTGCTTTATCCTTTCCTTGGCATACTGCTGAGCCCGATCATCGCCGCGGCAGCCATGAGCCTGAGCTCGGTATCTGTTGTGAGCAATGCCTTGAGGCTGAAAATGATCAATATTAAATAGTCGGTTAACATTGCCGGCGCAAGATTACTGGAGGTGCATTATTAACAATAAAATGAATGCATTTGAAGGGCAACCGGCAGTTCCTTTCAACCTGGTGGATAGCGAGGGAAAAACACATAGCCTTGAAGACTATAAAGGCTGTTGGCTGCTTATGGTTTTTCATCGCCACCTTGGCTGACTCCCCTGCCGGGCTCACCTCTCGCAGTTGCGGGAGAAAGAAGAACTCTTCAGCAAACTGAACGTTCAGATAGCAGTGGTGACCTTTGAAGCAGACTATCTTGCGCAACAGTATGCGCGGGAGACCGGGATTGCCTGGCCCCTGCTCATGGACGAAAAAAGAGAATTGTACCGGAATTATGGAATTCTTGAAGCATCATTCCTGGACATATGGGGACCCGGAACCTGGTGGGTTTATCTGAAAGAGCTCCTTGCCGGTCATCTGCCGAAAAAAACAACAGGCGATATTTCACAACGAGGTGGGGACATTCCGATTGATCCCAATGGTATTGTCCGCCTGCATCATGTGGGTTCCGGCCCTGCGGACCGCCCTTCAATTGAATCTCTTCTGCAGGTCATAGTTCAGTGCAACAAGACCATCAACCAACGTTGACCGGACAGGTACCCATCAAACTCAAAAAGGGCTGTCGGGCCCAACAGACTCAACCTGAACAGCTATTGTATGGATAGTCTCTTGAAAAGCTGGCAAATTGTCCTTGACAGAAACAAACAAGTATATAAACATACATTTATACGATGTGCTCATTCACCCTGGTTCTGTTCTGAAAGAGCGCTGAAAATCAAACGCCATGAGATAACAGTTGAAAGAACCCCTGACCACCGGAACGATGCAGTCCGTGAATCTCCAGGCAACCGCCTTCCTGGCCAAAGCCCTGGCCGATGAAAATCGGCTGCGAATTATTCAAAATCTTGCGCAAGGGAAAAAATCGGTCTCCCGGATTGTGGAAGAGCTTGGCATTTCCCAACCCCTTGCCTCGCATCACCTCAAAGAGCTCAAGCGCGCGCTCCTGGTGACCGTAGAGCGGAGCGGCCCCTTTATTTACTATGAACTCGCGGATCCCTGCATCATGACAATCCTGACTGACTTAAACAATCTGGCAGCGAGCCTGCTGGCTGATCGAACAAAATTCTAACGTGCATTGAGGGAACCAATGAAGGAATTATCACATATTCTGGATGTTCTGGAACCTGCCGAGGCACTGGCGGCCATAACTCCGGAACTCAAGAAAATCCTTGCCCATCTGGACGATGAGGCCAGAGTCGCTTTTGTCACCGGCTTGATCAATGAACCCGGCGACGATAAGATTTCCAGTATGGTGGATCTCTGACTTGCGGAATGTATGGGCGAAGGTGTCGATCCCACAAAAATGTGTCAAACTCTTGTAGATAAGGTGGCCCAATCAAAACAGTTAAAGGCTATCACGGAACCGGAGATCCTGGTTCTTTTTGAAAGCTGGCTGGATGAACTGGAAGAGGAAGTGACTTCATATATTCGGAAGCACTCGGATGCAGATCCTCTTTTTCTTGCGGAAAAATTGGGCTTATCTGAAAGCGGGGCGGTCTTCCTGGTTACAAAACTGAAAAACGAAAATAAAATCTGACAAACACATTCCGCCCAAAAGGCGGAATGTGTCTTACCATAAACTATAGGTATTTCGGATTTCAAGGCTTCGTTTAATTAATATTTTCAATACAGTTATGCAGTAATTTTTTTTCCCATCCGGTTACACCATCAAACGACAGGAGGACACAAATGACCACCATACGATTTTTTCTCAACGACCCCCAGGGGAAAACCTGAAGCCATTTCGAGGAAATGGTGCCCAGGTTGGGTGAACAGTTCGACATCGAGGTTGAAGTTGTTTCAAAACCTCGTCAGGAATACCAGACTGATGCCTACACGCGGTCCGGTCTTCCCAAGGCTCCCGCGATCATGGTTGACAACAGCGTCATTGTCGCCGGTGGGGATATTGACGAAACAAACCTTATCCGCGCAATACAGGAACACCTGTAAACATATGCCTTCACCACAGAGGAAAAAATGACCCCCGGCAACAGAATCATCCAATTCTCCATCAGCAAGCCCAGGCTGATTACCGCAACAATGGTGCTGGCAACCGTTATCCTCGGGGCGCTCATGGTCAACGTCCATGTTGACACGGACCCGGAAAACATGCTTTCCCGGGATGAGGCGGTGCGGATTTTTCACAATCAAATCAAAAAGGAATTCACCCTGTATGACATGGTGGTCCTCGGGGTGGTCAATGAAAAGAATCCCAACGGCGTGTTCAATGTAGAAACGCTTGCGCGGGTGGCCGAGTTGACCGATTTCGCCGAGACACTGAGCTGGCCCGATCCGGAAGATCCGGACAAAATAATCGGCGTGGTCAGGCGGGACATCATCGCGCCCGGCAATGTCGATGACATCCGGCAGGCCGGGCCCGGGCAGGTACGGTTTGAATGGCTGATGCCCGAGCCGCCGGCCACACAGGAGGAAGCCCTGGAGATCCGCGACCAGGCCATGGCCAATCCCATGCTGAAAGGCACTCTGGTGTCCGAGGACGGCAGGGCTTTGGGCCTGTATCTGCCCATTACCCATAAGGATCTGGCCCACAGGATCCAGAAGCAGCTCAAGGAAAAGATCGCCGGCTTTTCCGGCGAGGAAGAATACCACATTACCGGCCTACCGGTGGCCGAGGATACCTTCGGGGTAGAGATGTTTGTCCAGATGGCCGTGTCTGCTCCCCTGTCCATGCTGGCCATTTTCCTGCTCATGCTGTTTTTTTTCCGGAAGCTTAGCCTGATCATTTCACCGATGATCATTGCCATGGTTTCGGTGATCTGCACCATGGGGCTGCTGATCGGCACCGGCAACACCGTGCATATCATGAGTTCCATGATTCCCATTTTTCTGATGCCGGTGGCGGTGGTGGACTCCATCCACATCCTGTCGGAATTTCATGACCAGTACCAGAAGACCGGGGACCGGCGCCTCACCCTGGAGCATGTCATGGCGCAGCTGTTCAGGCCCATGCTCTACACCTCCCTGACTTCGGCCGCCGGTTTTGCCTCCCTGGCCCTGACCCCGATTCCGCCGGTCAGGGTTTTCGGCATTTTCGTGGCCTTCGGGATCCTGCTCGCCTGGCTGCTCACCATCACCTTTATTCCCGCCTTTATAATGATGCTCCAGAAAGAAAGCCTGGCCAGTCTCGGCGGCCGGGTAAAGGGCGGAAGTTCCTTTCTTTCCCGCCACCTGCGCTGGCTGGGCCGGGTGACCATCAGCCAGGCCAAGCCCATAATCGCCTTGTCCCTGGCAGCGCTGGTGGTGGCAGGGTACGGCATCAGCCGGATCCAGATCAACGATAATCCGGTCAACTGGTTTGCCCCGAATCATCCCATCCGGGTGGCTGACCGAGTGCTGAACAGTCATTTCGGCGGCACCTACGAGGCTTTCCTGGTGCTGGAAGCCGTTGATGAGCAGGAAACCGCAGTTGATGCCGCCCAGCTGCTCAAACAGAGCATCTCCGGCCTGAAGCCATCGACCGCGCGCCAGCAAGAGATAAACGCCGAGGCAATTGGCGACGTTGATAGACAGGCCCCCCTATCGGCTACTCCTGATGAGCTGTTCGCCGCTCTGGAGGAAAAATGGGAGAAGCAGCTCGACATGAGCTCAAGCGACCAGGGGTATGACCTGTGGTCGAACATGCTCGACGTTCTGGAAACGGTGCGGGGGAGAAAACAGATCTTCAAGCAGCCTGCCCTGCTCAGCTACATGGAAGGGCTTCAGGAACATCTCCTTACAACCGGCATTGCCGGCAAGAGCAATTCAGTGGTGGATATTGTCAAGAAGGTGCATCAGGAGCTGTATGAAGGCCGGGAGGAACAGTTCCGGGTGCCCGACACCGCGGCCGGCGTGGCCCAGAGCCTTATCTCCTACCAGAACAGCCACAAGCCGGATGATCTCTTCCATTTCGTCACCCCGGATTACCGTAAGGCCAACATCTGGGTGCAGCTGAAAAGCGGTGACAACAAGGACATGGAAGAAGTGGTCCAGGCAGTTGAAGAATATTTTATTCAACAACCGCCGCCCATACCGGTCAGCCATAACTGGGCCGGTCTCACCTATCTCAATGTGGTCTGGCAGGACAAAATGGTCAGCGGCATGCTCAAGGCCTTCATGGGCAGTTTTGCCGTGGTCTTCCTGATGATGACCATGCTGTTCCGCTCGCCGCTGTGGGGGATCATCGCCATGGTACCCCTCACGCTCACTATTGCCCTGATCTACGGACTGGTGGGGTTGACGGGCAAGGACTACGACATGCCCATCGCGGTTCTGTCCGCCCTGACCCTGGGGCTGGCGGTGGATTTTGCCATCCACTTTCTCCAACGCTCCCGCATGGCCTATGACAAGACCGGCAGCTGGCGCGAAGCCGCCAAAATCATGTTTGAGGAACCGGCCCGGGCCATCAGCCGAAACGTGATCGTTATCGCGGTGGGCTTTACACCGCTCCTGGCCGCGCCACTTCTGACCTACAAGACCGTGGGCTTTTTCCTGGCCGCCATCATGGCCATTTCCGGCCTGGCGACCATGATCATCATCCCGGCCCTTATCACCCTGCTGGAACCAAGAATGTTTCCAAGGAGAACATTATGAAAAAATATATTTTGGCGCTTGGTTTATTACTGTTCTGCGGCGTCTTAGCCTGGCCTCCCGCAGGAGCGGCCGAAATCCCTGATGTCGAGGAAATCGTTGATCGGGCCAACAGGGTCGCCTATTACGCCGGCGAGGATTTCCGGGCCTCGGTCAGGATGGTCATCAGCGACGCCCAGGGCCGAACCCGGGAGCGCCAACTGATCATGCTGCGGCGCGACGTGAACGACGGCGGTGAACAGCAGTTTTACCTCTACTTTGAAAAACCGGCCGATGTCCGCAAAATGGTCTTCATGGTCCATAAATTTCTCGACCGGGATGATGACCGCTGGCTCTATCTGCCGGCCCTGGACCTGGTCAAGCGGATCGCCGGCTCGGACAAACGCACCAGCTTTGTCGGCTCCCATTTTGTCTATGAAGATGTGTCAGGCCGCGGTATTGCTGAGGACAACCATGAACTGGTCGAGGTCACGGACAGCCACTTCATTCTCAAAAACACGCCAAAGGATCCTGACAATGTGGAATTTTCCTCTTACACCATGTGGATCGACCGGGAAAACTTTATGCCGGTGAAGGCCGAGTACTATGACAAACAGGACCGGAAATACCGGCTGATGGAGGCCCTTGAGGTGCGTTCAATCCAGGGACACCCGACAGTGGTCAAATCCCGGGCCTCCGACCTGGCAGGCGGCGGTGAAACCGTCACCGAGTTTAATGATATCCGCTATGACCTGGGTCTGGCCGATTCGATCTTCACCGAGCGCTATCTGCGCCGGCCTCCGAGGGAAGTGAGATAATGAACAGGGTCTTAAAAATCTTTTTCCTGCTGCCGCTGCTGTTATCCCCTGCCTCGGCTCCGGCATCACCGACAATGGAATGGCTGGCCGATCATGACCTGGAGCTCCATGGATTCCTTGATGTCCGGACCGGCGCGCGCCTCCAGGACGACCCGTACGAAAAAGACTTCTCCCTTGCGGAAACCCGGCTGCAACTGGATCTGGACGGGGATGCGGCCCGGGCAATCTTCAAAATCAAGGCCGACCTGGTGGGAGATGCGGTTGCGGAAGATTTGTCGGCGGAATTGCGGGAGGCAAACCTTCTTTTTTTGCCATTGGATTTCATGGACGTCAAAATCGGCCGCCAGCCCCTTACCTGGGGCACCGGCGACCTATTGTTCATCAACGATCTTTTTCCCAAGGACTGGGAGTCGTTTTTTATCGGCCGGGACAATGAATACCTCAAGGCGCCATCCGACGCGCTCAAGGCAAGCCTGTTTTTCGAACCGGCCAACATCGACCTCGTCTACGTGCCGATATTCAACAATTCAACCTATATCGACGGCAGCAGGCTCTCCTATTGGAATCCCCTTTTGGCGCGCGTTGCCGGCCGGGACTTCGTCTTTGCCGACCAGGAGCGCAACCGGTTTCCGGAAGACAGCGAATTCGCCCTGCGCCTGTACCGGAACTTCCGCGGCATTGAAACCGCTTTCTATGGCTACAGCGGTTTCTGGAAAACACCGGAAGGTCTTGATCCGGCAACAATGACCCTGACCTATCCGCGCCTGGCCGTTTGGGGTGTCAGCGCCAGGGGCCCGGTCTGGCAGGGGATCGCCAATATCGAGGCCGGTTATTACGATTCCAGGGAGGACCGCGACGGTGATGACCCTTTTGTGCGCAACAGCGAATGGCGTCTGCTCACCGGGTATGAGCGGGAAGTGGCGACCGATTTTACCGCCGCCATCCAGTATTATCTCGAATTGATGCAGGATTATGACGCCTATCACCGCACGGCGGGACCCTTCGCCAAAGATGAATTCCGCCACGTCTTCACCCTGCGGCTGACCAGACTTCTTCTCAATCAGAACCTGCAGCTCTCACTGTTCTCCTATTATTCGCCCTCGGACGATGACGGCCATCTGCGGCCCAATATCCATTACAAGATAACCGATCAATGGGCCGTGGAAGGAGGAGGCAATATCTTCTTCGGCAGCGCAGACCATACTTTTTTCGGCCAGTTTGAAAACAACACGAATCTGTACGTGGGGGTGAGAAGAACTTTTTGAAACCACCGGCTGAGGCCTCCCGCCATGCGGGAGGAGCTTTAATAACAATGAAGCGCCGGAACCATCAACATTAATTCAAGGGAGGCACACTATGGGATGGCTTTATGTGATTTCGACAAATGACGCTGAAACCGTGTACAATGCGGTGCGGCTGGCCAATGTCAGCCTGAAGAAAGAGAAGGAGGTGACCCTGTTCATGCTCGGCAGGGGGGTCGAGTTCAACGAGATATCAACCGAGGATTTTAACGTCAACAGCCAGATCGATGAATTCTACGAGGCCGGCGGCGAACTCATTGTCTGAGGCGTGTGCCTCAAATCCCGTGGTCAAACGGGATCCTCTTCCTGTCCGATGGGCTTCATGACCGATCTGTACGAATTGATCGAAGAAAGCGAAAAAGTTCTTACGTTTTAGAAACATAAGACAATGTCATTAACTTAATCCATCATGCAATCCCCTCACCCCGACCCTCTCCCCAAAGGGGCGAGGGAGAAAAATCCCCTCTCCCGGGGGAGAGGGTTAGGGTGAGGGCGAAAAAATCCTTAAGCTAATGACATTGAAACATAAGACACAGGGGCCCCTCGTCAGGCGGTCCCTGAAAGTATTTTTACTTACATGAAGGTAGTTTGATGAAAAAGAAAATTGTTGTTCTGGGAGGATCATTCGGCGGCCTCACCGCGGCCTTGGAAGTCAAACGGCTAATGGGCGCCAAGGTTGACGTTACGGTGATCAGCGCGGACAAGGATTTTGTCTTCCTGCCGTCCCTCCCCTGGTTGATCCTGGGTTCGCGCCGGCAGGCCGACATTACCCTCGGCGTTGCCGATATCCTTGAGCCAAGGGGCATTGCATTCATCCATGAAACGGTCCAGGCGGTCAAGCCTGATGAACTGAAAGTCTGTACCGAGAAACAGGAATATCCCTACGATTACCTGGTCATCTCAACCGGGCCACATCTTTCCTGCGAAGAAATCCCGGGGCTGAGTCCGGACAAGGGCTATACACATTGCACCTTTACCATGGATTATGCCCTGAAAAGCAGGGAGGCGTGGAAAAAGCTGCTGGAAAATCCCGGTCCCATCGTTCTCGGCTCCACCCAGCTGGCCAGCTGCTTCGGCCCCTACTATGAACTGGCCTTTGAAATGGATTATGAGCTGCGCAAACGAAAAATGCGGCACAAGGTTCCCATCACCTACCTCTCCTCGGAACCCTATCTGGGGCATATGGGCGTGGGCGGTCTCGGCATGTCCAGACGTTTTCTGGAGGATGAATTTGCCCGGCTCGATATCAAGACCATCACCAGTCAGGCAATTGACGAAGTTGCCCCAGACGAAATCCGACTGGCCGGCGGCGGCAAGGTGCCGTTCAAACTGGCCATGCTGGCTCCGCCCTTCAAAGGAGTTGCAGGTGTTGCATCGCTTGGCAATCCCCGTGGTTTTATTCCGGCGGACAACTATTACCGCCACCCCGAGCATAGTAACATTTATCCCATCGGCGTGGCCATGGCCCTGGCTCCGCCGGAGCCCACCCCGGTGCCCACCGGAGTGCCGAAAACAGGGTTCATGACCGTGCGCATGGCCAAAGCCGCTGCCGCCAATATCGCCGCTGATCTGGAAAATCATGCCCTGGTCAGTGAAAAGGAGCTCAGTGTGGTCTGCCTGATGGATATGGGCAGGACCGCGGCCTTGATGGTAGCGGATCCGGTTCTGCCGCCACGACAGAGATCATACATAAAAAAGGCTGTGTGGGCCAAATGGGCGAAAGTCCTGTTTGAAAAATACTTTCTCTGGAAGCTGCGGCATGGCTACAGTCGGTTGCCATAGGGACCGAACCTGTTAAATAAAACCACTGCCAGCCAATTCTTTAAAAGGAATATCTTCTTTGAGGGGCCATGAATAAACCGATTTATCTCGACTACAACGCAACCACTCCTCACGCCCCCGAGGTAATAGAGGCCATGCGGCCTTTTCTTGAAGAGCACTTCGGCAATCCTTCCAGCAGTCACTGGTATGGAATAGAGCCCAGGCGCGCGGTTGAAAAAGCGCGGGCCCAAGTGGCCGGCCTGCTCCAGTGTTCGCCGGAGGAGATAATTTTCACCAGCGGCGGCACCGAGTCCAACAACCACGCCATTAAAGGCATGGCATGGGCGATGCGGGACAGGGGGAGACACATTATCACTTCCGCCGTTGAACATCCTGCTGTACTGGAAGTATGCCGGTCCCTGGAGGAGCATGGTTTTGAGACCACTGTCCTGCCGGTGGACAGCCGGGGCATGGTTGCCCCGGTTGATGTGGAAAAGGCTGTTCGGCCCTCGACAATCCTCATCACCATCATGCATGCCAACAATGAGGTTGGAACGATCCAGCCCATTGCCGAGATCAGTGAAATTGCCGGGAAACATGCCATTGCCATGCATACCGATGCCGCCCAGTCCGTGGGCAAGATACCGGCGGTGGTGGCCGATCTCGGCGTGGATCTGCTCTCCATTGCCGGTCATAAGCTGTATGGTCCCAAAGGTATTGGCGCGCTGTATGTAAGGCATCCTGCTGCTCCGGCAAAATTCTGTCATGGCGCAGGTCAGGAAAGAGGGTGGCGGGCCGGCACCGAGAATGTCATGCACATCGCCGGTCTTGGCAAGGCCTGTGAATCGGCAGCTGTAAACCTGCGGCAGCATATGGGAAAAATGCAGGCAATGCGGGACAGGCTTTTCGATGAATTTGCCGGCAGTGTCGCGGATGTTCAGCGAAACGGAAACCCGGAGCAGACACTTCCCAATACCCTGAGCGTTTCCTTCAAGGGGATCGAGGCGGATAAAATTCTCGAGAAGATCGCCGATACGGTGGCGGCATCGGGCGGTGCAGCCTGCCACTCCGGCACGGTGCATATTTCACATGTACTAAAGGCAATGGGTGTCCATGAGGAATGGGCTAAAGGCACCCTGCGGTTCAGCGTGGGCAGGATGACCACCATGGAACAAGTCGACAGGGCCGCGGAAGCTGTTATCGCGGCGGTCAGGGAGATGACGCGTTAATATATTTGTTTTCAACAGGGGAGTAAAACTTTTACCGGGCTGAGATATCTGATTAATTCACTTGCAAGCACTTTCTGTTTACTGCTGATCAGCTCGAATTTCGGACACACCGGCCCGCAGAACAATGGAGCATCCTGGGGGTTATCTTTCCAGCCATGACACATTTCATTATCATCGTGATTGCAGAACGCGCAATATCGACAATGAGCAATTGCCGGAACCGGCCGGTTATTGATAAATGGATAACATGCGGCATAAAATCTCCGGCCGTTTTCTTCAAGCCTGCAGGGTTTTATTTCAATCATTTCGCACCTTTCATGAGAAAGAATTTTGACAACAATACATCCATTATTCCAATGTCTCTCCCTGGGTATTACCATAGGAAAATTGACAACCAGATCCGGTGTTGTTCAAAAAGCGGCCGGCCCCGGGGGAGTGGTTCCGGAGCCGACCTGAGGAAGGAGGAAGCAGGTTGATCTCTTTGCAGCGCCTGCTTGTCGACCAAATTGTTGCATTTCTGCCCATGATTCGGATGACATCATTACCGCACTGTAAAAGTTTGACACCGGGGTTGTACATAGGCAGTCAATCCTCAACAAAATTTCAATATTCCATGCAAAGGGCTGCGCTTTTCCTATACCAAGCAAAAAATACGCCAGTAATCAGCCGAAACCACATCTACAGGCACAACTACCCGGAAAGATGAGGTATGTTTCAACACATCGCTTTGAAAAGGAAATCTCCCCTCCCTGCAACCACCACGCAGAAATTCTGACCGACAACAATGTTTACACAATAAACAAAATTACAATTTATCCCGTCCTTCGCCATTAACACATCTCCTGCAACAGGGAGTTATCATCTTAATTGAAAGCGATTTTTGACATTATCACCCGACAATGATAGGATAATACAAATTATCGTAAACATTGTTACCACACGTTAACAGGGTTACCAGTATGCAGAAAAACCACACTGAAGTCTCTCAGGCAACGGTTTCACACCGGCGGCTGGCGCTGCTGCGCAACAGGTTTTCCCAGGTAATGACATCCTGGTCCATCAGGGACTACCGCTCCTTCATCATGTTTTTTGTCCGTGTGCTGCCGACACTTTTCAGCGCTGAGCGCTGCACTGTTTTCATCATCGAGATGGGTACGGAAAAGATATGCTCCATGTACGGCACCGGCATTGATGGCGAGAGAATCGAACCGCCAAGGGAGGGAAGCCTTGTCGGCGAAGTCATCACTTCGGGACGGGGGATGGTTGAAAACGACCTGGACCAACGCCCGGGCTATCACCTCCAGGCTGAGGAATTGACCGACTTCACCACCCGGAACATGGTCTGCGTTCCCATTGCAAACATGAGCGAGCGCGGAGTGAGCGGCGCCATTCAGATTTTGAACAAAAATTCCGCTGGCGGTTTTGATGACACGGATCTTTATCTACTGCAGGAGGTTGCCGGATATCTGTCCGCTTTCATTGAAAGCATTATCCTGAACCAGGAGATCATGCGGCTTTCAACAGAGCTCAACAGCGAAGTGTCGGAGCTTGGGCGCCAATTGGCGCAATCAACCATGCTGGTTGCCGAAAGTCGGGCAATGCGTGAAATCATCTCCATGGCCCGGGAAATCAGCGCCTCTCCGGTTAACGTTCTCCTGCAGGGAGAAAACGGCACCGGCAAGGAGTTGATTGCGCGCCTGATCCATGAACTGAGCGACCGGCGGGACAAACCCTTTCTTGCCGTGAACTGTGCCGCGATTCCTGAAAACCTGATGGAAAGCGAATTTTTCGGCTTTGTAAAAGGAGCTTTCACCGGGGCGGACAAAACAACCATCGGCCGCTTCGAGGCAGCTGAGGGCGGAACCCTGTTCCTTGATGAGATTGCTGAACTGCCGCTGTCCCAACAGGCCAAATTTCTGCGTGTTCTGGAAGAGAGAGAGGGCTGCCGCCTGGGGAGCAGCAAACCGGTCCCCTATGATTTCCGGGTGATCAGCGCCACCAACAAGAAGCTGACCACGGAGATGGAAAAGGACCGGTTCCGCGAAGACCTCTTTTTCCGGCTCTTTGCCATTGAAATCGAAATACCGCCCCTGCGGGAGCGCCGGGATGACATCCTGCCCATGGCTTCAGCCTTTCTTGTTGAGACCGGCAAGCGATTCAACAAGTCTGTCTCCGGCTTTGCCCCGGAAGTCCTGTCCCTGTTCGAGTCCTACCCCTGGCCCGGCAATGTCCGGGAGCTGAAGCGGGAGATCGAGCGGCTGGTGGCCCTGACCAGTGATGGCGATATAATCGAGCCGGAAAAATGTTCGTCCCTGTTACGCTCCTCCATGGCCGAAAAGGTGACACCACTCGCTGAACCAGCGGAAATGCGCTTTTCCGGTTCCCTGCCCGCCGCCTTGCAGAAGGTTGAGACAGCCATGATCAAAAATGCATTGACCAGGGCCGGGGGCAACAAAACCCGGGCCTCGCGCGAGCTGGGGATCACCAGACAGGGACTGCTGAAGAAAATGAAGCGCCACGGCCTGGACGGAACTGCCTGAGGGTGATCAACCGGAAAATATCAGGAAATCAAATCCAGGGAATCGCCTGCCCGGACCCGGCCGCCCTTGATGACTGTGGCGAATATTCCTTCCCGGGGCATGATGCAGTCGCCGGTCGCCTTTTTAATCGCGCATCCCGCGTTATGACATTCCTTGCCTATCTGGGTGATTTCGAGAACGACCTCATCACCAACGCCAATCCGCTGGCCGATTTGTATTCCGACAAGATCAATACCCCTGGTTATTATATTTTCGGCAAATGCGCCGTTTTTCAGGGTTGGCAGTATCTCTTTCACATTGTCTATGCTTTCCCCGGCCAGCAGCGATACCTGGCGGTGCCATTTGCCGGCATGGGCGTCATTTTCTATGCCCCAGTCAGCCTTGAGGGTGATCTCGGACTGTTCTCTCTTGACGATCCCCTTTTTTTCACTCGTGCATACTGCTTCTACATGGGCCATAGCCTAACTCCTGTATTACTGTGTGGCTTTTCAACTTTTCACCTTCAACTTGTAACTTCTACACAGGTTCTCTGCGAAAATCATACCGATATACATCTCCGCGCTCGCCGCGTGACAGGGTTTGCCCGGGTTCCAGAATAAGATAGCCGTCAGCCTCTGAAAGCGAGGTCAGCATGTGGGAGCCCTGTTTCTCCGCATGGGTGATACAATAGCCGCCGTTCTGCCGCCAGGTAAGCTGGACGCGGACCATATTTGTCCGGCTTCCCTTATTGGTTATATCATCAGCCGCCTCCCCGGACACTGTGGGCCAGCCGAAAGGGAGCCCGTTCAAGGCGGTTATCACCGGCCGGACATAATGGGCAAAGCACATAAATGCCGAAACCGGATTGCCGGGCAGCCCGAACAGCAGAGTCGCTTCCTTTCTGGCAAAATAGAGGGGCTTGCCCGGCTTCTGGCGAATCTTCCAGAAAAGAGGCCGGTACCCGTTTGCCTCGGCCGCGTCCTTTACATGGTCGTGCCGGCCGACGGAGACGCCTCCGGTGCACAGGATGATGTCGGCCCGCGCCTGCCCAATCGCTTCCACCGTTGCCTGTTCTTCATCGACAACGCGCCGGCAGCTGGTTACCTTGCCGCCGGATTCTTCAATGGCAGCCTTGAGCATAAGCATGTTTGAATCACGGATCTGGTGTTCGGCAATCTTTTCCCCGGACGAAACAAGCTCGG
This sequence comes from Desulfobulbaceae bacterium, assembly GCA_023544645.1. Lineage (GTDB taxonomy): Bacteria > Desulfobacterota > Desulfobulbia > Desulfobulbales > Desulfobulbaceae > UBA10518. The sequence continues at coordinate 19,992 of JAMJFO010000039.1, forward strand.
AGCCGGTGACCAGGACAGCCACTTCGCACGGCCGGTACGCCTTCACCCGTGTGACGCCGACCGCAGCCAGCAGGGCCGCATGCGGAGCGGAAATTTTTGTCCGCCTGGCCAGAAGCAGATCCCCTGCCTGAAACTCTTCACCCTGATACCGGACATCCTGGCCCTGTTTTTTTACGGCCAGGATGCGCACGCGACCGTCCTGCTCTTCCGTATCCTCGACCCGGACCACGGTATCGCACCCCGGGGCAAGCATGGCGCCGGTGCTGATACGTACGGTTTCACCGGTTCGGACCATTCCCTGAAAAGGGAAGCCTGCCTGGCTCTCGCCCACCACCTTCAGGGAAACAGGTGCGTCCGGAGTCGCTTCACGTACATCTTCCCACCGCACCGCATAGCCATCCATGGCCGAATTGGTAAAACGCGGCGATGGTTCCGGCGCCGAAATATCCTCGGCCAGCAGTCTGCCGACAGCGTCTGCAATTTCGTACTCCTGTCCCACAGGATCCGGAATATTATTTTTGATGATCCGGAGGGCCTCTTCAATGGAAATCATTTCAGCAGTCAATCCAGGTTTATTGCTTTCCATGGCCTTTTCCTCCCATCATTGGATAAATATTCAGCAGGCCCGGGAACAACGCCTTTAAGCTTTCAAGGAAGCCCTTTGAGCTGCCGGAAGGGTATCCTTCCGCCTTGGCGTAACGCAAAGCATTGAATTTGAGTCTCACATCAATCATAAAAATTCCATTTCAGAGCGAATGGACATATCAAATCATTGCAACGGCTAACTTCCGGGTGAGAAAAATAATCGCGACAACAAGTATGGTACCGAGAATTTTTTGCATAGTCTGTGGCTCGAAACGTCCGGCGCCCAGTATTGAACCGGCCATGCCACCCACAACAGCTCCGATGATCAGAGGCATATAAACAGCCAGGTCTATACTGTGGTATTGCAGACGAGCGGCAAGTCCGGCCACAGAATTCGCCCAGATGAAAAAAGCGCCACAGGCGGCTGCTTCTTTGGCAGAACCCAGGCCCAGAATGATTATGAGCGGCACCAGGTACACACCACCGCCAATGCCGGCAATACCTGCCACGAGCCCGAGTATGGCTCCACTGACAATAGCCAGGATAAATTTTCCCCGGTCACTGAGGGCCAGCGGCTTCGTTTTGCCCGGAAAATAAATGCGAAGAGCGGCAAAGGCCAATGAAACAAGGAGCACAAGATAAAACAGAGTCTTGGGCAGGTGAAGCATGCCGCCCACATAGGACATGGGGATAGATGAAATGAGAAATGGAGCAATCAATCTAAGCCGGCCATGGCGGTGGAGCAGAAAAACTATGCTGCCGATGGTTGTTACCAGTACATTCAAGGTCAGCGACACCATAGGTATGACCGCGGTACCTGCACCGAATATGGCCAAAAGAGCTGTATAGGAGGAACCGCCTCCCAAGCCGACCGATGCATAAAAGAACGCTACCAGGGCAAAGATGACGGCAAGAAGAGATAGAGGAATGGCAAGCTCAGTCATGGTTGTCACCCTCCGATATCAGCCATGGAAGGCTCGGTTGACCGGTTTGAAAATCTTTCGGCTTCATGTCCGTTGACAAATCGGCTCCGGATACAGTCAACAATCGCCTCGCTGATTTCCCGGTCGGCAGCGCCGGTGCGGAGCAGTTCCTTCAAATCAAGGGCGCCGCTGTCGTAGAGACATGTCTTCAGCATTCCGGCAGGTGTAATGCGCACCTTGTTGCAGGTGCCGCAGAACTGCCTGGAATAGCCCTGAATAAGTCCCAGCCTGCCCATGTATCCCGGATGGGTAAAAACACGGGCGGTCGTCGGCGCTGCGGCTTCAGCCTCTTCCAGCTCCGGAAAGATTCGATGCAGGCGGGAAACAAGGTTGCCGTTGTTGATTTTCCCTGATCGTTTGGCGCCGGAAAACGGCATAGCTTCTATGAACCGCAGGGTGACCGGGTACTGCTTTGCCAGAGCGGCCAGCCTGGTTATTTCATCGTCACTGGTATCCTCGAGGACCACGCTGTTAATTTTAAGCGGTATTTCCCGGGACAGGGAACCGTGCAGCGTCTGCAGGACGGAATCAAGGTAGTCACGCCGGGTGATTCGCGAAAACCGCTCAGGATCAAGGGTGTCAAGGCTCAGATTCACACCGTCAATACGGATATTCTTTAATTCATCAAGAAACCGGAAGGTCTTGACACCGTTTGTGGTGATATGCAGGGTGCGAAGACCGTTAACCTGCCGCAACTTTGTCAGAAAAGAAATGCAGCCGCGCCGGGAAAAAGGTTCTCCTCCGGTCACCCGTACCTTCGTGATACCCAGATTGCAGAACAGGGTGACAAGACGTTCAAGCTCCTCCAGCGAAAGTATCTCTTCATGCGGAATAAAGGGAACGCCATTCTCCGGGCGGCAGTACCGGCAACGCAGATTACACCGGTCGGTGATGGCAAGCCGGAGATAGGTGATCCGCCGGCCATGATTATCCAGCAGGATAGACGGCCGACCTGAGTGATTGGATGACGCGGGAATATCGTTATGAACGTGGCGCATGGTATCTCCTTTCCAAGTACGGGAGGCAAAGCCGTTTCCAGCTCAACCCTGTTCGGCCTCAAACCATATCCCGCCGGACTCAGGTTTTTTGGCTCGGAGTATTACTATCGGTTATGATGAAATCTGTTCTTTACTCTGTTCTTTCTCGGGTTCAGGCTCCTCTGCTCCCTGGATACCTTTCTTGAACGACGTTATCCCCTTTCCCAGTCCTGCTCCTATTTCCGGCAGTTTTTTCCCGCCGAAAAAAAGAAAGGCAATGCCCAGGATGACTATCAGTTCCGGTGTGCCTAATCCAAACATACGAATTCTCCTTCAGGCAATGGCCTGGGTTACCCCGGGATCGATTGTTGCTCCGGGCATGATTTCCAACGCATTTTTTCGGCAGAACGCAACACAAATTCCACAGCCGCTGCACTTTGAACTGGTAAAACTGAGCTGTTTTATTTCCCCGTCGGTTTTGCGCTTTAAGGCTCCGGTTGGGCACATGCCCGTGCATAAAGGACAGAGGTCGCAACGTTCCGTGGTTCTGGAGGTAAAAAAATAGGAATGGAGCAACTCCTTCTCCTGTACCGCATCGCCCGGAAGCTGCCTGAGAGCCTGATGCAGAAAACGTGAAACAAAGACCCCGTCCTTTTTAACCGCCGGCTCCTTTTTTATTGGTTCCTTTTCATCTTGATTATATGCTTTTGTAGCATCCTTGCCAAGATCAATCATCGAATTTTTGGCCATGCGTAAAAAATCACGTCGCTGCTGCTCCGGGGTTGGCGCTGTAAAGTCTCCAACAGGCAGATAACGTATTTTCAAATCAACGGACTGTCCCTTCTTATTGACGATTGTTTGTATCCTCTCGTGGAGCAGACTGAGCACATGTCCATTTTCACAATCAGCGCATTGATGAACATCCAGGTAAAATTCACTGGGCGCCAGGCAGTTCAGGGCAGCCAGCACCGGCTCGGACAGAAGACCGATGCAGGGGATCGGAATCCGACCATCACTGTGGGAGGCTGATTTATGGCAGGATAACACGAGAGGGTTCCGGGCGCGGGTATTATGGATTTCCTGGAGAAGAAACGAAATATCCGTACTTACGGTAAAAGCATCGTTGGGACACTCTGCAACACATACCATGCATCCCGTGCATTGATCTTTATTAAAAACAATTGACCGTTCACGCAGAGTCAATGCCTTTTTCCGGCAGCGGGTCAAACAGATTTCACAGCTATTGCTGTTCAGGCGTGAGCGCAGACAGCGTTTCGGGTTAAAGATAAGGCCGGATTTATCCTGCGTATCAAGCGTTCTAAACAGAAGTTCTGCGATCATGGCTGTCCTCGACCTTGTGCGTTCAGGAGACTGGATGATGAAGTAATATTATTTCCTGTATAAAACCTTCAAGGCAGTCAGCAAGATTGAGATAAAAACCATTGTCTGTCCCCTGACGGATATTTTCGCAAAAAGGGGGAATCCATGGGCCTAGAAGCCTGGTCATGAATTCCGTTTGCATCTTGTTGAGACGCTGGGCCTCTTTACGTTGCCTCTTTGCCCCGGCTTCTGATTCAGCAAGACAGAGATAATGCATGAATTCCAATTCCAGGGCAATATGGTCCGGCGCCTCCTTGACGTCGAGAGACAAGCCTGCCTCCTGATACATCTTTTGCACCGCCACGGTGGAATCGCCCATCAGCCTTTTCTTCTCTTCGAGATAAACAGAACCATACGGCGGCGCGACAAGTTCAAAAGGGCCGACAAACAACCGGGCATATTCCACCTTCAACTCATCGTCGCTCAATTCCGAAAGAGCGACCAGCATGGTGCGTGCCGCTTCGGCAGCCGGTACATACCCACACGAGGAAAACAGAGAAACAAGGTTGTCGCAGAGTCTCTCCTGCAGGAACATTTCCCGATCAGGCTCGTAAAAACAGGCGGCCAACAGCTTGAAACAGTCACTTTGCCGCAGCTTTTTTTCCACAACAGTGGGCATAATGTACTTCCTATTTTGTCTGAATGTAAAAACGGGAAGGGCATCTCATCCGGGAGATGCCCCTCCTCAATTGTTTAAAGCTAGCTGACCTTGTAATTCCTGATATAAAAAACATTGGGGCTCGTACCTTCCTCGGGTTTGAGGACGGTTGCCTTATGCTTTTTCAACAGTTTGGCCACATCACTGTTGGGATCATTGCGGTCGCCGAAGATGCGGGCCCCAGCCGGACAGGAAACCACACAGTATGGCAGCTCGCCGTTTTTGAGCCGATGATCGCAGAAAATACATTTTTCAACGATATTGTCGCGGCGTACATCTTCGTAGTCCGGATGAGCATATCTGGTACGGTGCGGCGGCGTATCGCCGGCCAGTTTGGCAATCTCAGCGCCCGAAGCAGTGATCCCGGGGATCAGCTCCGCTGTATCCGCGTAAAAAGCCTGGTAAGGCTGCCCTTCTTCGTTGTAGCTGATAACACTGTACTGGCCGGTGGAACCGTCGCCTGTAACCTCTTCCTGAGAATAGGGGCAGGCTTCCTGGCAGGCCCGGCAGCCGATGCACCGTTCGTCATTGTGCATGGTAATGCCGTCTTTCGTCTTATACATGGCCTTGGGCTCAGCCGGACAGGCCGCAACGCAGGGAGCATCGGTGCAGTGGTTGCACAGCACCGGCACGGTTTTGTACCCGGTGTTCGGGAACTTGCCGGTAGTTTCGTGCATATAGTCCGCCCAGTTGTGGGTCTGGCCGTTTTTCCTGAGCGCCGTATTGTTTTCTGTTTTGCAGGCCAAGGCGCAAGCCCCGCATCCCACACATTTCTGCAAGTCTATAACCATCGCGTATTGCGTCATGATTCAATTCCTCCTTTCACTTACACTCGTTCGATTTTTACGCCGGTGAAACCGCCGTTGCGCACATTGCCGCCACTCAGCCGCTCGGTATCAAAAGGCATGAGGGTGTTGTTGTTGCCCCCGCGCGGCACTGCCTTGGCATAGTCCTTACTGGCAGTCCTGCCATACGCCCAATGCCCCTGGCCAAAAGCCTTGGCCACTGTGCCGGGGCGTACTCCCTCCCAGAGGTGGGCTGTACACTCGATGGAACCGACGACCGAGGTCACCCGGATGGCGTCGCCGTCCTTGAGGCCGAGTTTTCCGGCGTCCACCGGGTTGATCTGGAGCGAATCCTGGTGACCCACGTCGCCCGGATCGCAATGCTTGAATTCATAGTACCAGGGTGAGTTCTGGCTGCGTCCTTCGCGGTTGAGGCGCGACTTGTAATCGATGAAGGTGAAAGGATATTCCTGCACACTGCCGTAGCGGAAAGGCGGCTCGTAATGGGGCACGAAGGCCAGTTCGCCCTTGGCCGTGTAGTTGCAGGTGGCGAGAATATCGTCCACCGTGGTTTTGTGCTTTTCGGCGTGTTTGCCGAGGGCTTTTTTCAGCGTCTCGGAGTAAAACTCGAACTTATGGGAAACGGTACCCTTGGTAGTTTTTTTGCCGTCCTTTTCTTCATCCTTGCCGAATTTGCCACCCCAGCGCGTCTTGTAGGGTTGCGGATCAGAGTTCCACATGCCACGCTTCTTGAATTCCGCCCAGCCGTTGATCTTGTCGCCGCCTACATCCTTGCCGTTCCACATGTCCTGGGTGTAGTACTTGACCGCGTATTCGGTGAACTCCTTGGAATTGGTAGCCTCCTTGCCGGTTTCCGGGTCCTTGAATTCTTTTTTCAGAAAATCGATCAGGTTGGGGAAGCCGCGCTCGGCGAATTTTTCTCCAAGCATCCACGGGAACTCTGTTTCATCGTTAATGGCCTCCCACATGGGCTCGACTACCGGCTGCAGCAGGGTGCACTGGGCGTAGCGGTTCTGTTTCTGCTTCACCCAGCAGAGCTTTTCGTACTTGGAAATGGCGCCGGGCAGGACAATATCGGCGTACTGAGTCATTTCCGCGGCGTTGGTGGTGATGTGGACGAAAAAGGGAATCTTTTCCATGGCCTTTTCCCAGCGCTCGGCGCCGGAGCAGGAAAAAGCGAAGTTGTTCATGTACCCCACCACCACCTTGATATCGTAAGGATCGGCGTCGAGGATGCCGGTGGCCGTGTTGTTGGTGACTACGCCACCGCCTGGTTTACCTTCCTTGAGGGCCGGAAAAGCTTTAGAGCCGCGCTGATCGATCTTCTTCAGCTTGCTGTGTTTCTTGGCCAATTCGTCCTGATAGGCTGACAGGCTCGGCATTTTTTTAACCGGCACCTTGTTTGAAGGCAGAGTGCCGCCGACATTGTCGACGCCTCCCACCAGGCCGTTCAGCGCGTTGACCGCCATGGCGGAATAAGCCCCGCGCACCTGCATGGCCGCGCCCGGTCCCATCCAGACCGCCACATTCGGAGCGGCCTTGGCCATGCCCCGGGCCACCCGGATGATCTGGTCAGCCGGTACCTGGGAAATTTCAGCAGCCTTGGCGGGGGTCATATCCTTGACCGCGATGTTCCACCATTTTACCACACCATGGGATTCCTTTTCGGCAAAGGCGGTTTCATCGACGATGGCGCCGGCCTTGAAGAGATTTTCACCATCCTTGAAGTCGCCGACAAACTCCTTGTACCAGAGCCCTTCGGTCAACAGCACATGGGCAATGGCCAGGGCCACGGCGCCGTCGGTGCCGGGCAGAAGCGGCAACCACTCCTGGGCCTTGGCCGCGGTGTTATTCAACTTGGGATCGACCACTGCCACGGTGGCATTGTCAAGCACGTCGCCCAGACGCGATATGGCTGCCGGAATCATGCGGTTGGAACTTACCGGATCGCAGCCCCAGACCAGAAGGTATTTTGAATTGCTGATGTCATAATCCCGGTAGCCCCACATGCCTTCGGTGAACATGGCGCCGAAGTTCTCCGCCTCGGCGCATATGGCGCTGTGGGATATATTATTGGGCGAGCCGAAGATCTTGGTTACCCCGTCATAAATAAGATCGCGCATATAGGTATAGCGGCCGCGCATGAGCAGATATTTCTCCGGCTCTCCGGCCTTGCGCAGCTCCATCATTTTGTCGGCGATGGTGCTGAATGCCTCGTCCCAGGAGACGGGTACGAATTTCGGATCAATTCCGCGGCCTTTCTTCGGATTGGTCCGCTTCATCGGCATCTTGACCCGGTCGGGATCATAGACCTGCTGCAGCGACATATGGCCGCGGGGACAGACGTAGCCGTCATTCTGTTTGGAATGAGGATTGCCACGGACCTTCACGGCCCGGCCATCCTGAACGAAAACTTCCACCGGGCACCAGGTGGTGCAGCCCTGACAGGTGGATGCCTTCCATTCACCCGGCAGTTCGCCGATTGATCCGGCCTTTTTCGTTGTCGCGGCAAAGGCGTTCAGAGTCGGTTTGCCCACCGTGGCAGCAGCGCCTGCCGCCACTGACAATTTTAAAAAGTCCCTGCGTTTGATTTTCATTCTACTCCTCCATTTGGTTCATGGTTTGCCAGCATATGGCTACAGTATCCACCAGACAAATCAGTGAGTTTATTCCACTCGCTTTAATGCATAATTCATACCATGGGCTTTTGGAGCAAATCTGTTACGCAAACGTAACAACAAAAAACGACGAGCATCAAAATGTTCTTTATCATCAAGATGTTATCAGCTCTAAAGTCGCAAAAGTGTTTCATGGCTATATGCAAATGACGAGCAACGTCCCTGTGACACGGAGTAGCAGGCGGATTCGGAATTAAGTGCGAAAAAACTTGTTACTTTGACGTAACAGTTCTGCAAGGGAAGGAATTGTTTTTAGTCAAGACCGTAGTTGGTCATCTTCTCCCACAGTGTTTTTCTGCTGATGCCCAGAATCTCGGACGCCTGAGTCCTGTTTCCATTGGTGAGCTTGAGAATGCGCACTATATGGGCTTTTTCGGCGTCAGCCGCCACTTCGGCAAGAGGCAACAGCCGGGTCTTGGTCGCCTTGCCTTTGAGGATATGGGGCGGGAGGTCGCTCTTTTTGACTGTACCGGAGCCGGACAAGGTGAGGCACCGCTCCACGATATTAATCAGCTCTCTCACATTGCCGGGGAAAGAATAGTTGCAGAGTTCGGCGATAGCGCCATGATCAAACTTGACGCGGGTCCCGTACCGGTCATTAAACTGCCGCAGAAACCTGTCTATCAGCAGCGGAATGTCATCGTGCCGATGCCGCAGGGGCGGGAGTTCAATGGGAATAACATTGAGGCGGTAAAACAGGTCTTCCCGGAAAGCTCCTTTCTTGATTTCTTTTGCCAGATCCTTATTGGTGGCGGCAATGACCCGCACATCAACATGGAGGGAGCTGGTCCCGCCAAGGCGTTCAAAACACCGTTCTTCCAGCACCCGCAAAAGCTTGGTCTGGGTCAGCGACGGCAGGTCGCCGATTTCGTCAAGAAAAATGGTGCCGCCCTCGGCCATCTCAAAACGTCCCGGCTTGCGGGAATCAGCGCCGGTAAAAGCTCCTTTTTCATAGCCGAATAATTCCGATTCGATCAGATTGTCCGGCAGGGCCGCACAATTAACCCGTATCAGGGGCTTGTCCTTACGACTGCTCTGATAATGAATGGTGGAGGCTATCAGTTCCTTGCCGGTTCCGGACTCCCCCAGCAACAACACCGTGGAATCGGTCCTGCTCACTTTCTGGAGCAGAACGAGTACGTTCTGCATGCTCCTGCTTTCAGCAACGATGTTGGGAAAATTAAGCAGCTCGGAGATATCCTTTTTCAGGCGAAGATTTTCCTCGGTCAGCAGGCGCGCCTCTACCGCCCGTTTTACCGCAATGAGCATCTCGTCCGGCGAAAAAGGCTTGGTGATGTAGTCAAAAGCCCCCAGGCGCATGGCTTCAACGGCGTCGTCAATGGTGCCGTAAGCAGTGATGATAATAACCGGTATGGAAGGATTTTCCCTGATCGTCTCCTTAAGGATGGCAATCCCGCTCACATCCGGCAGGCGGACATCGGTGACCACCAGGGAAAAATCACCCTGTTTAAGGGCTGAAAGACCGCCGGCTCCGTCAGAGGCGGAAAAAACGGTATATCCCTCTGCCTTGAGCATATCAGCCAGGCTGATCCGCATAATTTTTTCGTCTTCAATGAGAAGAATGCTGACGCTCATGCAACCTCCGGAAAAATAACGGTGAAGACGGAGCCTTGTCCCTTCCGGCTGTCCACCTGGATATCGGCATTATTTCGCTGAACAAGCTCATAGGTCATCCACAAGCCAAGCCCGGTGCCTTCTCCGGGTTTTTTGCTGGTATAAAGAAGATCAAAAATTTTATCAATTTCCGAGGGATCAATCCCGCACCCGGTATCGGCAACCGTAATTGCGATTTCATGCCCGACCCGCACAGCCGTGACCGTAAGCTCTCCCCCGTCCGGCATGGCCTGAATCGCGTTGATCAACAGGTTGACCAGTATCTGATTGAGATCATGGGGGCTGACCGGCACGAGAATATCCGAGGAGACGTCTTTGCGAAAAACAATCCCTGATTTTCTGATACGGTAATCAACGAAGCGCATGACCGTGTCAAGGACATCGGCCACCCTGGCCCGGGGCTCCTCTCCCCTGCTCTTGCCGGCGCTCCACAGGAGCTGGGCGACAGTCTGCTCAATGCTTTCAACCCCTTCCTGCATGAGGTTAAGGTAGTTTGTGCGAAATTGCGGGTCATCACCCTGGCGCTTCAGCATGGCAATACAGTTCTGCAGTCCGCCAAGGGGATTATTGATCCGGTGCGCCACACTTGAAGACAGAATACCCAGGGTGGCCAGTTTTTCGGATTGCAGCAGTTTATCGTGGGCCAATTTCATTTCATCGTTGGCAAGGCTCAGGCGGGCTATCATGGCATTAAAATTGCCGGCCAGCTGCGCCAGTTCATCCTTGCCCCGGACAGGCACTGTTTCCTGGGGCAATTCAGCGTCAACTTTCTGCATGGCTGCGGCAAGTGTTGATATGGGCCGGATGAACCTCCTGCTCAAAAACCAGATAAGAGCAAAACCAAAAAGAAATGCGGCCAGGGCCACGGACCATATTTCCAGAAGCACCTTCCTGACTTCCGCCTTAACATGCTCAAGGGTAACGGCAAAGAGGAACACGCCCCAGTTTTTGCCCCCGATGGCAAGAGGTGCGGCAAATTCAAGCGCTCCGTCTTTTTTTCCCGCATATGATATTTTGCGGACGATAACATTGTCATTGGTGGAAAAATCAAAAACCTTTTCGTGATACCGTTTGCCGTATTCCCTGAAATCACTGTGGGAAAGTACCGTATTGCCCTCATCGAGTACGGCCAGGTAGACATACTCCATCTCACGGCGCTTGAACAGTTCCTGGAGGTAATTGTCAATCAGACCGCCCTCTTCCACCAGCCCGAGTTTCTCGTAAATGAGTTCATTGATGATGAGGGCCGCAACCGTCTGGGCCAGCACTTTGCCCTGTTTTTCCGTGGCGTCGAAAAGCACCGCCTGGTTGCGGGAAGCGGCAAAAAAACCGAAAATAGCAGTAAAAATAATAATCGCCGCAGTGGCGATCCCGATAAACTTCCATTGCAGGGGGATATAACCGGGGAAACGCATATCAGAATGTCACTTTCGGATGGCAGCCCATGCCGCATCCTGCGGGCACATCATTGATCATCTTCCGGATACCGCTGTAATCCGCATCGGACGCAGAAATAAATCCACCCTGCAGGTCCGGGTCCAGCTGTTGCAGGACCAGCCTGCCGTTTTCCTTGTCCTTCATTGAGAGCAGGGCATCCTGAATTTTTCTTACAACCGCATACGGTGTTTCCGGTGATACCACTACCGGACCGGTGGGGATGGGTTCGGAGGTGGCAATGATTTGCAGGCCGTATTGCAGATACCTGTCGGCAATGGACTTCCTGATACCGCCGGCATCATATTCCTGGCTCAGCACTTTTTTTACCACGGTCTCATGATAATTGAAGTTATTGTAGGTCTCGAGCTTGTCCAGATGAATGCCGCCCCAGGCGAGCATATAGCGAGGCATGAGGTTGCCCGAAGTAGACCAGAGGGATGCGAAGGCCAGTTTTTTTCCCCTGAGATCGGAGAGGTCCCGGAATTCATTACCCGACGGAGCCACCATGACACTGAAATAAAAGGGTTCACCCTCTTCGGTAATGCTTTTGACTATGGGAGGCGTTCCGAAACGGTTATAGGCGTCAAGATAGGTAAGAGGTCCCAAAAGGGCGAAATCTATCTCACCGTCCCCAAGGCTTCTTACTGTTTCCTCATAGGTGTTTTTTAACAGCAGTTCAATCTGCAAGCCGGTTTCCCTGCCGAGATAATCAAGCAGAGGTTGATATTTTTCATAGGCGAGGCGGGGATTATCCCTGGGGATTACCCCGAAATGAAAAATAAGTTCAGCATTAGCCGACTGAAGAGCTCCTGAAGGAATTTCCTTCTCTGATTCGTTTTCTTTTTTCAGGAAATCACGCATTTCCCGTATAAGGTCGTAACTGCTGTCCTCCACCACCACAAAACTATCAATGCGCATCCCGGAGAGTATCTCCCGGCCGGCCGGATCAAGATGCATGGTGAGAAATATCTCCTGAATCTTCTTCTTCAAATACAGAGGAAGTCCCGGCGGCACGACCACAGGAGGGATCCCGAATTCGGGCGACTGGTGAATGATCCTGGTCTGCTGGGAATATGGAGAATCCTCGGCCTGCATGAATGCATAGACTGCTGAATCAACCGCGGCGGCATCAACTTTTCTTTTGGCCACCATTTCCACCGACTTGTTATGGCTGTAGCTGAAAAAATACCTGCTGAAAAACCGGTCCGGCGACCGGCCCTGTTTGGCCAGCAGATAAAGGGGGTACAACCTGCCGCTGTTTGATTTCGGATCGACAAAGGCGAATGTTTTGCCGGCAAGATCGTCAATGGTGGAAATCGCACTGTCTCTGTGCACAATGATATTGGACTGATAGGAAGTCTTCCCCGCCACCACCGGGCCAACAAGAAGTTCAACGCCGAAACTGTCCTTGTCATGTACATAAGGGGCGGAACAGATAAAAGCGACATCGACCTCTTTGTGCTCGAGCATCCGGTCAATTTCATCATAGGTTGTGCGATGAACCATTTCTCCCTGCATCTCAAGCTTGTCGGCCAGGTAGTCAACAATCTGCTGGTAATAGCGAACCGCGCTGACCGGCGTGATCATGCTGGCCACCCCGACCCGGAGGACGGATTTCTGACTGTCGGCGATGGCGACCGGCAGAAAAAGCCCGGTCAGCAGGACGCAGCAGCATGTGAGAAGATATTTTTTCATTTTCACGGATCCCTTGGGTTTGTTCCCATCCGGCACACACATGATAAAGATGCAATGCAATAATTAAACCATATTTCGCTTATGCGCACTACAGGGCTATGCCGTACTTCGCATCAATCGCAACGTTACTTTTATGTAACACTTATTATCATGGTACTGCCCAACATGATCTTGCGCCAGTTATGCCTGGGGTTGCGCAGCAG
>JAMJFO010000003.1 GCA_023544645.1 Desulfobulbaceae bacterium
TTCACCGCTGCCGGAAGATGCGGCACCGATTGATCAAATGAGGCATAAGCTCAAAACCCCTGATGGCCGCAAGGTTTATGCCAGACGCAAGAGCACGGTTGAACCAGTCTTTGGCATAATCAAAAATATCCTGGGCTTCCGGCAATTTTTCCTGCGCGGGCTGGATGCGGTCGCCGGCGAATGGACACTTGTGTCCATGGCATGGAATATTAAGCGGATGTTTATCCTAAATGGCTAAAAATATGTCAAAGAACGAGGCAACTTGAGCAGATTTGTACTCAGAAAGCCTTTTTTTACCGAGTTAATAATAATGGTTATCAAACGACTCGATTTGTTTGTTTTATTGGTTAGAAACTATCTTTTTTGAGAGATCGAACTCCGACAGACTCCGAGGATTTTGAGAAAAAAAATGAGAACTCCGACAAAGGGCATGAGGACCAGGCTGACCGTGACGTTGAATACGCTGTGGGCATTGGCTATCAGCCTGGGCATGTCGGTTGCGGTCAGGGAGATCATCTCGGCAAAGAGATCGAGAAAAGGATAGAACAGCAGGGCGCCGAAAATATTTATGATAAACTGCGCCACGCCGGTTCTCTTTGCAGCCGTGCTGGTGCCGACCGCAGCGATCAGCTCCAGGACACAGGTGCCTATATTGGCGCCGATGATCAGGGCAATGCCCGATTGAAGCCCGATTACCCCCTCCATGCTCATGGCGATAACCAGGCTTGTGGTGGCGGAACTGCTGTTGGTGATCGCAGTTATGGTCGCGCCGATCAGGATCCCCATTGCAGGATAAACGCCAAAATTTGTGATGATGTCCAGCACCTGAGGAAAATCGCGCAAAGGCCTTGACCCGTCGGCCATGATTTTCATGGCCAAAAAGATCATTCCCATAAACAGGAGTATCTCACCTGTATGCTTCAGCTTTTCCTTTGTGCAGAGCAGGCTCATGGCAAATCCGGCGATCATGAACGGATAAAAGATGATTTTTACCTTGAAGGCGACTATCTGAGCGGTGATGGTGGTACCGATTTCCGAGCCGAGGATTACATAGACCGCTTGGCGCAGATTCATTATACCGGCATTGACCAGGCCGAGAAGCAGCAGTACCGTTATGCTCGAACTCTGGACGATAAAAGTGACCATCGTTCCCATGCAGGCGCCCTTGACAGGGTTAGCGGTCGCTTTTTGCAGGATGGTTTTAAGGTGGATGCTGGAGATTTTTTTCAGGGTATTGCTCAGCATGCGGATGCTGAACAGGAAGAGAACAAGCCCTCCGCCGATTTGTGTAAGTATGAAAAGTACGTCCATTCCCAATGAACCTTGACCGCTTTTTCCCGCGGTTCGATATAGTTTTATCGGTATCGGGCGGGAAATATCAGTCGGTATCTTGCGTGCTGTTTCTGCGTAAAGGATTGCGCAGATAGACGAACCAGTACACCGCTCCGACCATGATCGTTCCCCCGATCAGGTTGCCAATGGTCACCGGGGCGAGGTTATTCACGAGGTAAAAAAATGGCGCCCAGGGCAATGAAGGCTCCTGCCAGAACAGCCAGCACAAACATCGTCAGCGCCGGCATGGCTGCCTTTTTGCCCCGGCTTCTTCTGCCTTATGAGCCATTTCAGCCGGCAGGAGTGCGTCTATGTCATACGTCATGGGCATGGCAGCACGTTTCGTCCGTTTATGAAAGGGGTTTTGTCAGTCGCTCATGGCAGCTTGTATTCAAGTACCTTTTCCGGAGAGATGGTGATGGTGTCGGAGATGACTTTTTCGCCCTCCTTCAAGATGACCAGTCGATGTTCGCCCTTGGGAACAAGCAGGGTGAACGGAGTGCGGTCTTTGAACTGCTCCTTGACGACCTGGTTGTCGTCGCAGGTATCGAGCTTGAAGTAAATGCTTTCCTCCATGCACTCGCCCTCGATGAGTACGCAGACGCCTTCCCGTTCACCAACAAAGGTGACTCCGCCCAGCATTTCTTCGCCGAGGCAGATGGTGGGGGCGATAGAGAGAATGACTGCAATAAACGCTGCTGTGATGAGCAGGGATAAAGAATGACGCCGCATGAAAACCTCCTTTCATTTCATTGAGCATATTGACGGGATGATCCGATCCATATTTCATTATACGACGGCTGACCCGACTGTGTCAAAATCCATTGACCTGCGGATGGAAACAATCGAATTCAGCAAACCGGAGAATTAATGAGTGATAATTATCCGGTTTTCTTTTATCAGAAGGTGGAGCTGAATTTTTTCATGCCCAAGTATTGAAGGGAGAATTTTGCTGCCGTTGCCGAGAGAAGGCCAAGACTCTCCCTGCATGAATTTGCAAGCCGGACACAAATCAGAACCCCGAACCAAACATTACAATGCAAGGCCGACGGTGGAGAAATTTGCCCGAAACCGCCTTAATGATGATATGAGTGAGAAGAAAATCAGCAGAACCCCGCGCCATCTTGCTGTTCTCTGTCTGGTCAACTGGGACAGGGAACGGCAGGCCGTCCAGCCGCACATCGAGGCCATGATCTACAGGGCTCCGTTTGCCGCCGGTGACCGTCACCTTGCGGTGATGATGGTCCAGGGGGTCCTCCGGCAAATGCAATATCTTGACGCGATTATCTCACGGTTTGCCAGGCACCCTCTGGCAAAGATGAAGCCCCTGACCCTCATGGCCCTCAGGGTCGGGGCGTACCAGCTCCTTTTTCTTGACCGGGTGCCTGATTCCGCGGCGGTCAACGAAACGGTCAAGGTGCTGCAGGCGGAACGGCAGCCCAAGTGGATTGTCAGTTTTGCCAACGCCATACTGCGAAATATCAGCCGGCAGAAAGAAGAGCTTCCCGGGCTGGACACGGCCGGGAAAAACGGCAGGGCAGTTCTCAACCACCCGGCATGGCTGGTCAAGCGTTGGCAGCAGCGATACGGTGTTGAAAAGACAGGAGAAATATGTCGCCTCAACAACCAGGAACCGTTTCTGGCCCTTCGTGCCAACACCTTGTCATCCGATGCCCAAAGCCTTATCCGACTGTTCAGCGAAGCAGGGGTTAAGGCCCATGAGGGGCGTTATGCGACGGATGCATTGATCCTTGATTCTCAGGCTGGTCCGGTAGCAGGGCTGCCGGGTTACGACAGGGGATTTTTTCATGTCCAGGATGAAGCAGCACAACTGGTCACAAAGCTGCTGGGGCCGTTTGAAGATCGAGGGCTTTACCTTGACGCCTGTGCAGGGCTGGGGGGGAAAACATGCCAGCTTGCCCAACTGGTGCCGGCCGGCGCACAGCTGTTTGCTGTTGAACCAAGCAGGCATCGTTTTCAGCTGCTGCAGGAAAATCTCCAGCGCCTTGGTCTGGAAAAAAGAGTGGGGATTTTCCAGGGACGGGTTGGGGAAAAGGGGACGGACAAATTTCATGGCATCCTTGTTGATGCCCCCTGTTCCGGGACAGGGGTTATTCGGCGTCATCCGGATATTCGCTGGAACCGCCGCCCCCGGGATTTGCGCATGTATCAACGGCAGCAGGTGGAAATTCTGCGTCAGGCCGCCAACCTCCTCCTGCCCGGCGGCATCCTGGTGTATGCCACCTGCAGTATGGAACCGGAAGAAAATGAGCAGGTGATAGAAATTTTTTTAAGCGGCAATCGTGAATTTAGCGTGAGTAATGCGCGGCATTTTCTACCCGGCGCCGCGGCAGAGCTGGTAAATTCCGCGGGTTTCTTTTCATCGACTCCGGCCCAGGGCCTGGATGGGTTTTTTGGGGTCCGGCTGGTACGGGCATCAGGCTAAACGTTTTCATCTCTTGTCTGTCCCAAGGATTTTGCGTATAATCGGTTGTCTGATAATCACTGTGGAGAATATAAATATGGCAGAAATAAAGAGCACCATGGACCTGGTCATGGAGCGGGCAGCCCGGATAGGCAGCGCCTCCAGCGAGGAACTGCGCCTGGAGGAGGCGAGAAAAAAAGGTATAGAGGTGGCCGTTGCGTATCTCGACGGCGATCTTGAAGATCCGCTGGCAGCCATTACAAACCAGGAAAGCAGTGTGCAGGTGGGCGTTCTCCAGGGGATGACCGAGACCATTTTGCGCAACATTTTTCTTCCGCGGGACGAGATCCAGCAGGAAAGAGCCCTCAAAGCTGTCAATGGCATCATGAAGATTGAAGGCGGTTCCGGCGAAATTGCCTCCATCTGCAAGGAATTGACCAATATTCTCCGAGGATATATGCAGCATCGGGAACAGTTGCGTGGTCAACTCGAGGAGCAGGTCATGGCCCAGTATGAAAATCTCCTCGCCCAGCAGCCGGAAATGCAGCGGCAGGGCATTCGGATCGACCCGACCCGGCAGCCACGATTCCAAGAGGAGTGGAACAGGGTCGAGGCTGAGCTGAACAGCCAGTACACCAAGGCGCTGGATCAGTTCAAACAGCAGATCGGGCAACGGCTGAAAATAGGATAAGACCATTGGATCATCATCCAGAACGCCTGAGGCGTCTGCAGGCCTCTCTCAAACGGAAAAAACTTTCCGCCCTCCTGGTTACCCATCCGGCCAACCGGAGGTATCTCAGCGGCTACACCGCCCTTGATCACGGAATTCATGAAAGTGCCGGCGTTTTATTGATACCCGCCCGGGGCAAACCCTTTCTGTTGACGGATTCACGGTATGTCCTCCAGGCCCAGGAAGAGGCAAGGGGATATTTCGTCCGCTTGTTTACCAAAGGCCTCATGCCCGGTCTGCAGAAACTGCTGCCCGAGCTTGGGGTAAAAAAGCTCGGTTTTGAAAGCCATTATCTGCTTCATTCCGCTGCCGGCCGGCTGGGGCATCTGGCTGCGTCCCTCAAGGTGGAGCTTGTGCCCCTTACGAAAATAATCGAGCCTTTGCGGGTGGTAAAGACCGAAGAGGAGATCAGCCGAATCCGCGATGCGGTTTTGCTCAACGAGGAGGTCTTCCAGGAGGTCTATCCGTCGATTAGGCCCGGCAAGTCCGAGAGACAGATAGCACTTGCCATTGAAAATAGTATGCGGGAAAAGGGAGCGGATCGTCCGAGTTTCGATACCATCGTCGCTTTTGGAACCAATGCGGCTAAGCCCCATGCTGTTCCCGGTGGCCGGATCCTGGTTAAAGGCGAAACTGTGCTGGTTGATATGGGATTGGTCCTGGATGGCTATTGTTCGGACATGACCCGTACATTTGTTGTCGGTAAACCGGATTCTGTTTTCCGTGAACGGTTAAGGATTGTGCGCAGGGCGCAGCTCGCCGCGATGAAGGTTATCCGTTCCGGTGTGACCTGCCGGGAGGTGGATATGGCTGCCAGGCGGGTCATCCGGGAGGCCGGATATGGTGATTTTTTCGGCCATGCCCTGGGACACGGAGTAGGGCTGGATGTTCATGAGGCGCCGCGACTGAGCGGTCACAGCCGGAAAAAACTGCGCAGCGGCATGGTCGTTACCGTTGAGCCGGGTATCTACCTGCCGGATTGGGGTGGAATACGCCTGGAAAACATGGTGGTGGTCCGGGACAGTGGTTGTGAACTGCTCAATACTGACAGGACATTTCTTGATCTATAAAATCAACAGATAAAGGAACCCGTTCGTGCCCAAATACTTCATACTCGACACCAATGTTCTTCTGCACAACAGCAAGGCCGTGACCTCATTTGCCGACAACGTGGTTGTGCTGCCGATGACGGTGATCGAGGAGCTGGACAAATTTAAAAAGAATAACGATGAGCTTGGCCGCAATGCCCGGAACGTTATCCGTACCCTGGACAGCCTGCGGACCCTGGGCAGCCTTGGCGAAGGCGTGCCCATGGATAACGGCGGCATGCTGAAAATCACCGTGGAAAAGGAGGAGATGCCCAATTCGTGCATCGACCTCACCATTCCCGACAACCTGATCATTGCCACGGCATATAACCTGAAACAGCAGGGGTTCCGGTCCATTTTCGTGACCAAGGATATCAATGCCCGACTCAAGGCCGATGCCCTGGGCATTGAGGTGATGGATTTTGAACAGGAAAAGGCGGATTTCGACACCCTGTACCAGGGGTGGCGCGAAATGGTGGTACCCTCAGCAACCGTAGACAGCTTTTACCAGACCGAGATCCTGGCGATGGATACCGCGGATTTGCGGTTCAATGAATTCATCCTGCTGCGAGATGAAACAAATCCCAAGCATTCCGGCATCGCCCGCGCGGTGGATGCCGCTCATGTGAAACACCTGTCAACAACGTTTGATACTGCCTGGCGGGTCAAGCCGCGCAGCAAGGAACAGCGGATGGCCCTGGAACTGCTGCTGGACCCCGAGGTTGACCTGGTAACCCTGATCGGCCAGGCCGGCACCGGTAAAACCCTCCTTGCCCTGGCAGCCGGTTTAACCACGACATTGAATGACGAACGGTATGAAAAACTCCTGGTTTCGCGGCCGGTGATCCCTCTTGGCCGGGATATCGGGTACCTTCCCGGCACCAAGGATGAAAAAATGAAATTATGGATGCAGCCGATATTTGATAATCTTTCATATCTGATGAGTCTGCTGCATAATGGAGATGAGCAGGAAACAACCCAGCAGATGGTTGCCCGCCTGATCAAGGACGATAATGTGGAGCTTGAAGCGTTGACTTACATCCGCGGCCGCTCGATATCCAAACAGTACGTGGTGGTCGACGAAGCGCAGAACCTTACCCCCCATGAAGTGAAAACGATCATCAGCCGGGTGGGTGAGGGAACCAAAATGGTTCTGACCGGTGATCCCCAGCAGATAGACAATCCCTATCTCGATTCCAGCAGCAACGGCTTGACCTATACAGTGGAAAGGCTTAAGGGGCGCCAGGGATGCGGGCATGTGACCCTGACCAAGAGTGAACGCAGCCGCCTTTCTTCGCTGGCGGCAGAATATTTATAGACCGGGAGACTTTTTTCATGCGACAGTATCTTATTGATGAAATTTCCTTTCTGGAAAGGGATAATATTGAACATTACCTGAAACGGACGCTCAAGTCAGGCCCGATAGAAGGCGTTTTCTGGCTGGAAGTGCCCGCGGATCTGCTCGGTCCGCAGCAACAAGGCCATGATAAGTGCGCGCCCTTTTATTTTTCCCTTGTACTTGAAGAAAATTCGCTGCGCTGTGAATTTCTGGTCCGCAGTGTTGATAACCTGCACTGCTCATGTATTGCCTGGGCCACTCCGGGCCAACGGCAGTTTGCTCTGGATTATGTCGACAGACTCCTGAAGGAGGAGAAGATCCGCGCCTGAACCGCCGGATTCATAAAATTTATCGTCAGCGATAGTTTTTGGGGAAAAGCGAATGATTGAACTGGATCAGGGAAACCGGAGGCAATCCGTCCGACTGGATTTTGTTTCTGATGTTATCGTTCGTTCGGCAAAAGGTGATAAAATTATCAAGGGGGAGCTGATAAATCTCAGTATCGGCGGAATGTCGCTCAGGACGCCGGTACTGCTT
The DNA here is from genome assembly GCA_023544645.1 of Desulfobulbaceae bacterium. Taxonomy (GTDB): domain Bacteria; phylum Desulfobacterota; class Desulfobulbia; order Desulfobulbales; family Desulfobulbaceae; genus UBA10518. The sequence goes on from JAMJFO010000003.1 coordinate 7,452, forward strand.
GACAACGGATTGCAATGTATCGTGGCGATTCTTATAAAGGATAGATATTCACAGCTGGTCATCAAGGATGTGGAGGGGGTGGTCGTACGGTCCAGCGATGGCGAGATAGGGATTAAATTCAAACATCATTTTGAATGGCTGGCGCTTTTTCACGTGTACTACAGTAAATCTTCCGAAACAGATTGAACCGCTGCCCCTGTATATGTTCCAACCGAAAAAAAAAAGCTGTGTCCACTATAAATATGGACACAGCTTTTTTTTGAACCTTTTTTTGTTCTGCTAAATTTTTTGGTCCGGCTCTGACTTTGCTTCGTCCGGCTCTGCCTCTTCTTTATCATCTTCCGGTTGAGGCGGCGGCGGAGGTGGCGGAGGTGCGGCTGTCTGGGACGAACGTTGTTCAGGCTGCGTCTTTTCAACTTCCACACCGGTTTTTTCTTCAAAGGCATAGAGGATAAAAAGGGTTGCGAAGGGCATAGCAAAGACTATGCCGAAGGGCACCACCTGCCCGAGCGCGGTGATGGCGATATATATTGCAACCACGGCGACATGTTCGACAACCGGATCCTCCATGGCCATGCGGCTGCTTTCCTTGACCGCCTCAATAAGCCCCATGCCCTTGTCAGTCATCAACGGCAGCATATAGAGGCAGAAAAAATAGAGGGCGATGGCGGCAATTATGCCGGGCAGGACCAGCAGTAGGAAGCCGACAAAGACGGCGAGTCCGGCAACGATGAAAAATCCAAGCAGGGGCAGGAAGAGATTCATCCGGGAAAAAAGATCTCCGACTTCCGGCTTCCGGTCGTCCCTGATTGCCATGAGAAGCGACTGCATATATCCGGCTGTGCACACAGGGGCGAGGATACCAAGAGTAAATACGGAAACCACAAGCAGAACAAGGGTGTTGATGAGCAGGGAGGGAAGGAAGCTGGTAAAGCTTTTCCACGATTTTTCGAGCAGTTCTTTGAAATCCATATCAACTCTCCGGTAAAAGTATTATTGTAGTGTTAATTGTACGGATTTTGCCGTGTTATGCAAGTCATGGATGAAAAATTTGTTCCACCACGTCCTGCACGGTCCGGACCCCGATTATCAACATATTTTTGCTGCTGGTTTTTTCCTGACCCTGTTTGCTGGAGGCGGGCATGAGAAAAGTTTTGAATCCCAGCCGTTCAGCCTCCCGCAGCCGCATATCCATGCCGCCGACGGCCCGTACTTCACCGGCCAGGCCGACCTCGCCGCAGACAACGGTCTCCGGAGCAACGGTTTTTTCATAGAGACTTGAAAGCAGGGCAACAACGACACCGAGGTCCAGCGCCGGTTCATCGATGCGGATGCCGCCGGCGATATTCAAAAAGATGTCGTGATCATACAATGTGACCCCGAGTTTTTTTTCCAGTACGGCCGTCAGCAGGGCAAGGCGCTGGGGATCGGCGCCGATGGCCGTTCGCCGGGCCGTGCCGAGGCTGCTCGGGCTGACCAGCGCCTGGACCTCGACCAGGATGGGGCGGGTTCCCTCGACGCTCGGCAGTACGACGGAACCGGGCACGTTTACCGGACGTTCTGCCAGAAAAAGAGCGGAGGGATTTTCCACCTCGACAAGACCACTCTCCTTCATTTCAAAAACACCAATTTCGTTGGTGGAGCCGAAGCGGTTTTTCACCGTGCGCAGGATCCTGAAAACCTGACCGCGATCACCTTCAAAGTAGAGGACCGTATCCACCATATGTTCGAGAACCCTGGGCCCGGCAAGTGTCCCGTCCTTGGTTACATGACCGATGAGAATGACCGGCAGGCCGCTTCCTTTGGCCATGGCGACAAGCCGGGCGGTGGACTCCCTCACCTGGGTAACGCTCCCGGGGGCGGACGCGACCTCCTCACTGTACATGGTCTGGATGGAATCGACGGCCAGGAGCGCGGGTTGAAGTTCCGCGGCCATGGCCACGATGGATTCGACGCAATTTTCAGTGGCCAGATAGATCTGTTCCTGGCTGACGGCAAGCCGGTCGGCCCGCATCCTGATCTGTTCGGCCGATTCCTCCCCCGTCACATACAGGACATTCCGGTTGTCGGCAGCCAAGGCTGCAAGCAGCTGCAGGATAATGGTTGATTTGCCGATTCCGGGATCGCCGCCGATCAGGGTCATGGAGCCGGGCACGATTCCGCCGCCCAGTACCCTGTCCAGCTCTCCGATGCCGGTGATCAGCCGGGCCAAAGGCGCCTGGGAAGTCTGTTTCAGCGCCAGGACCCGGAAATCAGCCTTTGCCGATGAAAGTATCCGGGATGTCCGTTTCTCTTCAGCCAGGGTGTCCCATCCGCCGCAATCAGGACACCTGCCGAGCCATTTACGGCTTTGATAACCACACTGGTGGCAGACAAAACAAACCTGTTCTTTTTTCGATACAGTCACGATTTCTCCCGATGAATGGAGCGGACAGGCCTCTTGGGCGGATCCGCGGCACCATGTAGTTACTGCGCATGCAGGATAAAGCGCAATACGTGGTTCCTGCTCCGTGAATACGTACAACAGGATCAGATGATCGATCCATGGCGCCGATGTCCTGTGGGTGGTTACCCAGCATGTTTGCATGTTCCTGCCGGTAAAGGGCATGGGTTCTGCAAGCGACTTAAGCATTTTTTCACCTCTTTTACAAGAAGGCAAAGGAAGATGAGCTTGAAGGACCGGTAGCAAGAATGATACAATAAAAGTATCTCTCAAAGACGCAGCATAGATGCAGTATTTTGCCGTAAACCCTGGTGCCTTGAATAATAAGCATTCCGGGCAAGGAGAGGTTGTTATGCACGAAGCTTTATTCTACCATGCCGGTGAAGACAAGCAGGTCTCCTGCAACCTGTGCAGCCACCGATGCAGGATAAAACCGGGGAAACGCGGCATCTGCGGAGTCAGGGAAAACCGGGACGGTACCCTCTACAGCCTGGTGTATGGCAGATTGGTGGCCGAAAACGCGGATCCCATCGAAAAAAAACCTCTTTTTCATTTTTTGCCCGGCAGTTTTTCCTACTCCATCTCAACGGTGGGATGTAATTTCCGCTGTCTTCACTGCCAGAATTTTACTATCTCCCAGTACCCCCATGACCATGACGGCCAGGTAACAGGAACTCACCGCAGCCCGGAGGAAGTCGCTGATGCAGCGGCACGGACCGGCTGCCGGAGCATCAGCTATACATATGTGGAACCGACGATTTTTTATGAATTTGCGCGGGACTGCGCGGTGCTTGCCCATGAACGGGGGATGAAAAATGTTTTTGTCAGCAACGGCTATATGACACCCGAGGTGACCCGTGATTTGGCGCCACTCCTGGATGCGATCAATATTGATATAAAGGCGTATTCGGATGATTTTTACAAGAAGGTGTGCAAAGCCCGTTTGCAGCCGGTTCTGGACAGTGTCCGTCTGATGCATGAACTGGGAGTCTGGGTCGAGGTGACCACCCTGGTCATTCCGGGATGGAACGATTCCGAACAGGAGCTTCGTGAAATAGCCCGGTTCATCAAGGGGGTCGATGCGGGCATGCCCTGGCACGTGACTGCCTTCCGACCCACATATAAAATGACCGATCGTCCGTCAACCCCTGTTGAAACCCTGAAGAAGGCAAGAAAGATCGGTATTGAAGAGGGACTGCAGTATGTTTTTGAAGGAAATGTTCCCGGCCATGGCGGAGAGAACACCTTCTGTCCATCCTGCCAGGCAGAGATAATAACCCGTTTCGGTTTCAGCATCAGCGACATAAAGATGACCGACGGCCGCTGTTCCAGCTGCGGAACAATCATCAGCGGCGTTTGGCAGGGTGAGCAAAAACCGTTTTGAAGGCGAGAGGAATGAGAATGGATACAGTGATGGAGGTCATAACCGGCCGTCGGAGCATCCGGCGGTATACCAGCGAAGACGTGCCGCCGCAGGTTCTGGAGGATATTTTCGCAGCAGTACGATGGGCCCCTTCCTGGGCCAACACTCAGTGCTGGGAGATTGTGGTGGTCAGCGATCAACAGATAAAAGAACAGCTCCAGGGGGTGTTGTCACCAAAAAATCCTGCCTGCCTGGCTATGATAAACGCTCCGCTGGTGCTGGCGGTCTGTGGTAAAAATAAAGTTTCCGGTTTCTACAAAGGTGAGGCTGTTACCAGGCATGGGGACTGGAAGCTCTACGACCTGGGCCTGGCCACCCAGAATATCCTTCTTGCCGCCGCCTCCCATGGTCTGGGAACGGTGGTGGTCGGCGCCTTTGATCATGAAAAAGCCGCCGGGATCCTTGCTCTGCCTGAAGATGTTGAGGTCGTTACCCTTGTGCCCCTGGGATATCCTGATCATGCGCCCGGCCCGCCCGGACGGAAAGCATTGGCAGAATTCGTCCACCGGAACCAATACGGATCCCTCCACGAATAAATGACTAGCCCGCATTTCTCACCACTTTCCTACTGCAAGCCTGTATATCGGCTCCCCACAAGCATTTCCTCGGTCAAGGGTGCTCGACATACCGTCAAGTATGCCTGCGCCCCCTTTTGGTCGGAAACGCTTGTGGGAAACCAATCTCCGGGCTTTCGTAACGAAAACTGTTGAGAAATGCGGGACAGGGAAGGTGTCGAGCGGTTCTGGGTCTTGACCGCAGCTGCTCTGAACGTTTTTGTTCTGTATGCTCCCCAGCCTCTGCTTCCTTTTTTTGGCAGCCTGTACGGTGTGAATGAACCGACTGCCGGTCTCATAATGACGGCGACCATGCTGCCGCTGGCCATTGCCCCTCTCTCCTATGGTTACCTCCTGGGGTATGTACAGGTCCTGGGACTGCTGAGACTCTCACTGCTCCTGCTGGCCATCCTCACCGCCCTTACCGGTTTTGTTCAGACTTTTCCTCAGCTGTTGATTGTGCGTTTTCTGCAGGGGATGATTATTCCCGCCTCTTTAACCGCGGTGATGGCTTTTCTCGCCCAGTCCGGAAAGCCCGGCGCCAGTCTGCAGCGGGCCATGTCTTTGTATGTTGCCGCAACAATTTCCGGCGGCTTCCTGGGACGTTTGCTGGCGGGGGCCAGTTCAGCCGTTATTCACTGGCAGACTTTTTTTTATCTTCTGGCGGTGATACTTGCTTTCTGCTGTTATATGATCCAGCCCCGGCAGACCGCCAGGTCGGCAGTGGGAAAATCCGCTCCATTGGATCGATCCCTGGCCGCTCTGGCCGCCGTTCGCCCCTGCCTGCCGGTGTACCTGGCTATTTTTCTGTTGTTTTTTGTTTTCTGCGGCGCGCTTAATTTTTTGCCGTTCAGGACCATGGAACTGACAGGGAGCAGGTCAGGGCTGCTTGTCGGGGTAATGTATTGTGGTTACATTACCGGTATTGCCACGTCAATGGGGGCAGGAAAGATCATTAATCTGGCCGGTTCCGAGGCCCGGGTGATGATCGGCGGGTATCTTCTGTTCGTTGCCGCATTGCTCGGCATGCTCATACCGCACACGATCCTGCTGTTTCTACTGCTGTTTCCATTTTGCGGGGCCATGTTTCTTGTCCACTGTGTGGCGACGGCGGTGGTGAACAGCAGGGCCGAGGGCAACAGAGGAATGGCCAGCGCTCTTTATGTCTCCAGTTATTACTGCGGCGGAGTACTGGGATCCTATTTCCCCGGGTTCATTTTCAACGGACTGGGATGGGGAACAATGGTTGCAGCCCTTGCGGCCTTTGCTCTTCTTGGGGTGGCTTTTCTCGCTGTATTTTTCCGGACAACGCCAAAAAAGTAAAAAACGGGATGGTAGTTTTTCCCGCTGGATTTCGAAGGTGACCGGTCGGTGGCGTTCTCCTTGGAGCAAGCGATGATTAACTGAAATTACGGCTAGATGTCGCCTTCCAGATCATCTTCATCATCTTCATTGTCATCATCGGTTTCTGTTTCCTCATCGTCCGGTGAGATTTCGGGCGTCGCGTCGTACTCGTCATCGCGTTCCGATTTGGGGATTTTTGCTTCCGGCAGAACGAAATCACGAATTTTTTCTATTTCATCCGCAAGTAAAGGGTCTTGCCGGCATACATCGCAATATTGGATATGCTTGTCGGCAAATTGCATCATGCGTGCCGGGGCCATGGTTTCTTCCTGTACATGAAGATACCAGTCCTTCATGAGGCGTATGAGTTGATTACACTGCATGGAAAATCCGGGACGGCAGCGTCCTCTCCTGTATTAAATTCAACTGTGGTTAATCTGTCGCAAATGAATATGAACAATAATAAAAAGTTGTTTTTCAGGTCAACAATTATTAGAGTGCCTGTCACCGTGGAAGTGGATAGGGCGCTGGTGGCCCTCCCGGACTTCAAATCCGGTGCGCCGGGTGAACAGCCTGGCGGGTGGGTTCGATTCCCATGCACTTCCGCCACTTTTTTTCATGTATGCATCCCCGCTCCGGAGATTCTTTCTTTTTTTTCGTGCAGCAGGGGATAGCCCATTGCTTCCCGCTGTTCAAGGTATCGTTGAGCGACCTTTCTGGCTATATTGCGAATGCGGCCGATATATCTGGTCCGCTCCGCCACGCTTATTGCCTTGCGGGCATCCAGCAGATTGAAGGTGTGCGAGCATTTGAGGCAGTAATCGTAGCCTGGAAGTATCAGGCCTTTGTCGATCAGCTGCAGTGCGTCACGCTCGTAATGATCAAATGAAGCGGTCAGGTCGGCTATGTTTGCCTCTTCAAAATTAAAGGCGGAGAATTCCTTTTCAGCCTGGTGGAAGATCTGTCCATAGGTCACATCCTCATTCCAGGCGATATCATACACGGAATCGACTTTCTGCAGGTACATGGCGATACGCTCAAGACCGTAGGTGATCTCAACGGTGATCGGTTTTAAATCAATGGAGCCTGCCTGCTGGAAATAAGTGAACTGGGTTATCTCCATGCCGTCAAGCCATACCTCCCAGCCCAGCCCCCAGGCGCCGAGAGTTGGTGATTCCCAGTCGTCCTCGACAAAACGGATATCATGCTCCAGCAGGTTGAGTCCGAACCGCTTAAGGCTTTCAAGGTACATGTCCTGAATTTCCTTGGGAGAGGGCTTGAGGACAACCTGGTACTGGTAATAATGCTGCAGACGGTTGGGATTCTCGCCGTACCTGCCGTCCGTGGGGCGTCTGGACGGCTGGACATATGACGCTTTCCAGGGCTCGGGTCCGAGACTCCGGAGCAGGGTGGCCGGATGGAACGTTCCGGCTCCGACTTCCATGTCATATGGCTGCAGAACCACGCATCCGGCCGAGGCCCAGTAGGAGTTGAGTTCTTTGATAATATCCTGGAAATACATGTCAGAAAATACTTATCCGTATTGATTCCTGATGAAATATGAATACAAGTAAACTGAGACATTACCATAGCAGATTTATGCGGTAAACGATTTTATTCAAGGAAACGGGACACATGATACAACTTCCTTCCATTGGGGAAATTCAGGCTGTTTTGCGCAAGTATTCGGTGATCGCCATGGTCGGCCTCTCGCCCAAGCCTGTTCGGCCAAGCCACCGGGTCGCTCAATACATGCGTATGGCTGGATACCGGATAATTCCGGTCAACCCCGGTCATGCGGAAATCCTTGGCCTGCAGTGTTATCCTGACTTGTTGTCTGTGCCGGAAGATATCGACATCGTGAATATCTTCCGCCGCTCGGACCAGGTGCTGCCGGTGGTTCAGGATGCGATTACCGTGAAGGCAAAAGTGATCTGGATGCAGGAAGGCGTCGTCAATGAACAGGCGGCAAAACTGGCGGAAGAACACGGACTGGTCGTTATCATGGACAGGTGCATAATGGTGGATCACCGGCAATACTATCATAGCCCTGACGAGGTGTAATGGAACCGCAATTTCTCAGCATCCGGGGAGCACGGATGCATAATCTGAAGAATATTGACGTTGACCTGCCCCGGAACCGGCTGATCGTTTTTACCGGACTTTCCGGCTCCGGCAAGTCGACTCTCGCCTTTGATACCCTGTATGCGGAAGGCCAGCGTCGCTATGTTGAGTCGCTTTCCACCTATGCCCGTCAGTTTCTTGGCCAGATGGACAAGCCGGAGGTTGATTCCCTGGAAGGGCTGTCCCCGGCCGTCTCCATAGAACAGAAAACAACGAGTAAAAACCCGCGCTCAACGGTAGGCACCGTGACCGAAGTGTATGATTACCTTCGCCTCCTCTTTGCCCGCGCCGGAGTTCCTCATTGCCCGGAATGCGGGCAGGAAATCTGTTCCCAGTCTGTTGAAGATATGGTGGTGTCGCTGATGAGCCGGCCCGATGGCGAAAAGGTCATTCTACTTGCCCCGCTGGTGGCAAGACGCAAGGGGCAGCATGAAAAGGTTTTTGATCGTCTCCGCAAGGATGGATTTGTCCGGGTTCGGGTGAACGGAACCATTGCCAACCTTTCTGATCCTATATCACTGGACAAGAAAAAACACCATACCATTGAGGTGGTGGTTGACCGGCTTGTGATCAACCGGGAAGTGCGTCGGCGTCTTGAGGAATCAGTCGCCACGGCAGTCAGGTTGAGTGAAGGATCCATGCTGGCATACTTCCCCGATCGGGATGAAGAGCAATTTTTCAGTGAATCCGCAGCGTGCGATCGCTGTGGCGTGTCGGTTCCGGAGCTGTCCACCCAGCTGTTTTCATTCAATAATCCACAGGGGGCGTGCCCGGAATGCAGCGGTTTGGGGGTTCGGCAGTTTTTTGATCCTGAACTGGTGGTGCCGGACTCTTCCCTGAGCCTCCTGGATGGTGCCATCGCCGCCTGGAGCACCAGGACCCTCTCCAGCTACAGCGGCCAGATGCTTGCTTCGCTGGCCGCGCATTACGGGTTTGACCTAAATGTTCCGTTCCGGAAACTGGGATCCCGCATCCAGGACATCATCCTGTATGGGTCCGGGAAGGAGTCCATTGAGTTCCGATACCGGAAGGGAAGGCGCAAGCTTGTTTCCCAGGTTATTTTTGAAGGGGTGCTGCCGCAGCTGGAGCGACGCTTTCATGAAACAGCCTCACCGATGATCCGGGAGGAACTGGGCCGTTTCATCAATGAACAGCCCTGCCCGGTCTGTTACGGCGCCCGGCTGAAACAGGAGGCGCTGGCGGTGCGGATAGGGCCATGGTCGATCATAGAGCTGACCAGGCTGTCAATAACCCGGCTGATGAATGAAATAGATGCATTCGCCTTTTCCGAGCGGCAGCAGATTATTTCCCAACCGATTCTGAAGGAGGTGGTAGCCAGGCTCAGCTTTCTTCGGGATGTGGGACTAGGATATCTCACCCTGGATCGAAAGGCCGGCACCCTATCAGGCGGGGAGGCCCAGCGTATCAGGCTGGCTTCGCAGATCGGCTCACGTCTGGCCGGGGTTCTCTATATCCTGGATGAACCGAGCATCGGTCTGCATCAGCGGGACAACGCCAAGCTGATCAAAACTCTTGAAAGTCTCCGTGATCTCGGCAACACGGTCATTGTTGTTGAACACGATACCGATACCATTGCCTCTGCCGATCATGTGCTGGACATGGGGCCCGGCGCTGGAGTGCATGGCGGCCGGGTGATCTATTCCGGCAGTGTCCCTGGCCTGCTGGATTGTGAACAGTCGTTGACCGGAGGCTATCTGGCAGGCCGGCTGGAGATCGCCATTCCGAAGGCAAGACGGAAAGTGAGAAAGTCCGCGGCATACCGGATTACGGTTAAAAATACCACTGTGAATAATCTGCAGAACCTGACCGTGGCTTTTCCCCTGAGGGTGCTGACCTGTGTCACAGGTGTCTCCGGTTCCGGCAAGAGTTCGCTGGTGATCGAGACCCTGTATAAACGGGTACGTAATGCGCTGCAGGGAGAACGGCCGGGAAAAGACGGCCATCTTGCCGGCATCGCCAATATCGACAAGGTGATCGACATAGACCAGAGCCCCATCGGCCGGACTCCGCGTTCCAATCCGGCCACCTATACCGGAGTCATGACTCCGGTTCGCGAACTGCTTGCCCGCCTGCCTGAATCGCGGGCCCGAGGGTATAAGCCGGGGCGCTTCAGTTTCAACCTCAAGGGAGGGCGTTGTGAATCCTGTGAAGGTGACGGGGTAATCAGGATCGCCATGCACTTCCTGCCTGATATATTCGTTACCTGCGAACAGTGCAAGGGAAAGCGCTACAATAGGGAAACCCTGGAGATACGGTACCGCGACAAAAACATAGCGGATATCCTGGCAATGACCGTTGAAGAGGCGCTTGATTTTTTCCGTAATATTCCGCCGATTAAACGGCGGCTGCAAACCGTTTTTGATGTAGGCCTCGGGTATATTACCCTGGGCCAGTCATCGGTAACCTTGTCCGGCGGCGAAGCGCAGCGGGTCAAACTGGCCAAGGAACTGAGCCGCCAGAGTACGGGCCGCACGTTATACATTCTTGATGAACCGACCACCGGACTGCATCCGGCTGATATCCAGTATTTGCTCAAGGTGCTGGGCCGACTCGTTGATAACGGCAATACCGTGGTGGTGATTGAGCATAACCTTGATGTCATCAAAACAGCGGATTATGTAATAGATGTCGGCCCCGAGGGAGGGGACCGGGGCGGTCGGATCGTTGCCAGCGGAACGCCCGAGCAAGTTGCCCGCTGCGACGACTCCTTTACCGGGATGTTCCTCAAGCAGACCCTGCAGAAAAACGTGCGGCCATGACATATTGCTGTTTCTCCTTGCGTACTTTCATTTTTGCGTTAAAAAGAGGCACGGCAATCAATAATTGATAAGCTCGTAAAAAGTAAAAACCTGCCGGGCATTATGCTCTTGCACAGAGCTGTCACGCTGATCCATTGTGTTTGCGATTTTTTGTGATACCGGCAACAATTTAATTGAAAGGAAGAAAATGACTGAACAGACACCTCCCCAGGATGCGCCGGTTTTTCGGCTGCAGAAGATGTACATCAAGGATTTTTCGTTTGAAAACCCCAATGCGCCTCAGGTATTTCTTGCCCGCAACCAGGAACCGAAAGTTGATTTTAACCTCCAGTTGAACCGCAGGAAAATCGATGAAGATCACTGGGAGGTGTCACTTGCCATCACGGCCAAGATGATGGACAAAAACGCTGATGATCAAACGATGTTTGTCGCGGAAATTGAGCATGCCGGCATATTTACCCTCAAAAACATCCCGGCAGAACATGTTGAGCGGGTATTGGCCATTGATTGCCCGCTCATGCTATTTCCCTTTACCCGCCAGATAATCAGCCAGACTTCGGTGGATGGCGGATTCATGCCATTTTTGATGGAGCCTATTAATTTTATCGCATTGTATGAAAATGCGCAGCGGCAGCAGAAAGACGAGCAGAAGCAGTAGTGAGAATGGGAAAAATATAAAAAGGCCTGTCAATAACGACAGGCCTTTTTACTTGATCAGGAAGGATGAAGAATTAACTACATTGCCTGAGAGACAAAGTTGTCCACCAGGGTGCTTATTGCTTTTTCAGTTGCGCTTTCAAAAAGCACATCGTATTGATGATCAGCCAAAACAGATTCAGGTGAAACCTTCACATCTACCCTGTTGGTCCATACAACGCTGCCGGTGTAGGCGTCCTGCACCCATATGCGCAGTTGAACGACTGCCTGTGAGGCCTGGCTCTTCTGGGCGATCTCGCCGAATTGCGAACCAACACCGCCCCAGAAAATTGTGTTGGCATCACGACCGCCGGAGATGCCAAGGATGGTCTGGTCTGCCTGTCCGGGATTCCAGGGGAATGTGGCGCCGTTTCCCAAAAGTCCGCCCCATACTGCGCCGGCAAGCATGTAGCCGGTCATATCATACCTCTCTGAAGTTGCATTGCCGAAAGCAAGCCTGCTGGTTGTGCCTCCCAGGAAAGTGAGGATACCTTTTTTCAACGGTTCCCACGAAGGATCGACCCTGGTCTTGTACTCAATGATCCGGCCCCGGACAATGTAGTCCGCGCCGAAATGCCGGCCGATTCTCACTACTTCCTGCTGGCTGAGACCATGGGTGCCGGGACTTTCCATCACCGGCTGGTCGTTGCCGGCGTTTTTGGTCTGGGTGATATAGCGCTGGAGATGTGATTTCATCACCGACGACCATTCGCCATTCATCTCCCGCTGGAGATGGGTTGTTTTGGTGTCTTCGTATGCAACCAGATTGATAATATTCTGGCTGATCAGGTAGTTGAATACATCTTCCTGGACAGGTAGATGAAAACTGTTGCTGACCAGCTGGTCCGTCAGGTTTTCTGTTATGTAGATATTCCTGCGGTACGCGGTTTCAAGATCATCAGCATACGAGTAATCGGCAAAAGGCAGAATAACGATGGATTTATCAGCCCCGGCCCTGCTTTTCATTTCGGGCTGAACTTTAAGCGATTTCTGGACAGTTTGTCCGCAGCCGCTGACGAGTAATGCCAGCAGAACGTAAAGCAGATAGCGACTGTAGTTCATTCTTCTTCTCCTGTTATGTCTTGATGTTCTGAATATCCTGGTTCAAGTTAGATAATTGTCGGGGTCAGGAGGATGACCAACTCCCGCTTTTGCTTTATTTTTTCTTCCACGCCAAACAGGTACCTGATGAAAGGGATGTTGCCGACCACCGGAGCAAAATCCTCGTCTTTGCGATCTGCGGAATCGATAAGCCCGCCGATGATCAACATCTCGCCATTGTTCACCTGCACCATGGTGGACACCTCCCTAACCTGCACAACCGGCAGGCCCACCTCACCGAATCCGACCTGGCGGTATTCAATGGTATCTCCGACTATATCCGTGGTGATCGGCGTCAGGTGCAGGATGACTGATTCTTCATCCAGAATTGACGCCATAACGCCAAAGGCGACGCCTTCGACAATACTGTCGGTGTTGACCGTATAGGTGCGGTCGCCGGTGTCATCATCCACTTCAACTTCAATGGAATCAATATAGGTGACATCCGTGCCGACATTAATTAGCGCCGGCTGGCCGTTCATCACAGTGATTTTCGGATTGGACAATACAGTGGCTTCACCCTGCTCGTTAAGGGCATTCAGCATCAGGTTGAATGGCACTGCATCCATTGCCACACGGTAGATCATGCTGTCGGGATATTGGGGCAGATATCTGGCGCTGACTTTCGGGTCGTCACGGGGAGGATTCCACGGCCAAACAGTCCCAAGAAGCCCTCCTGTGCCGAATTCCACCCAGCCGGAAAGATCGAAGTTTTTCAGTACCTGGCTCCAGTCAATACCGATTTTGGAATTGTCCTGCAGAAAAACTTCAATAATTTTTGCTTCAATGATAACCTGGCGGAAAAGTTCTTTTTTCAGCGTGTCGATATAATGATTAACCTTTTCCAGTAAAGGGCGTGGCGCTGTTACCGTTATGAGTCCAACCGACCTATCGATGGTATAGTAGGATGAGCCAAGGGTAACCCGGCGGGTTGCCTGCTGCGTAGTCTGTTCGGATTTCCCGGCCTCACCGGAATCCGCCTTGTCCGCGGTTATAATTTCCTTTTGTTCTGTTGTCTGGGTACGCCATTCCTGCATGATGGCATTCATATTGGTGGTGATATTCTCCCATATATCAAACTTGTTGCCGTCACTCTGTACCTTGACAGTTCCCTCGGTGCCGGTGGCCGCTTCCCGGCCGGCGAGAAAATTGCCGCCAACGTTGGAAGTGTAGGTGCCTTTCATGTACGGGATGGGAATGTTGAATTTTTTTGTTTCGCGGTATTTGACAACAATGACATTGCGCTCAACTTCATGAAAATAGTCAACCTGGCGCAGCAGGTTATCAATGGCTTCGTAATAATTGTCTTCCGCGCTGATATCAACGTCAACGAGCACATTCTGGTCAACATCGCTTGCCCAGCTGACGCTCATTCCCTTGAGGTTGGCTACCCGTTTGAGGATATCCCATAACGGCTGGGGACCCTTGGTGGATGTAATATTTGCTCCAACTTTAATTTCATAATCTTCGGAATCTTCGCCAAGAACATCCGCTCCCTGTTCATCCTGGATGAAGTAGGAGGGGCTCTGGAACCGGACCGGCAGTTGGGCCGGGTCGCTGTTTGTTTCAGCTACCGTTGGCGGGGGCGTGTTTGCCTCGTTGGCTGGAGGCGCTGTTTCCTGGTTAGCACAGGAAACAAGCATAACCGTGAGTAAGGCAATAGGAATGAGTGCCAGTCGGGAATTATTTCGTTTCATGAAGTTTACCTCTATCATTGGCTCGTGATTCAGTTACTTTCACTGGTTGAGCGCGATGCGGCTATTAATGTAATTTTTCAAATCCGGTGGAATCTGATAACCTGACAACAGTATTGATTTGTATTTTTCCGTGGCAGCATCCCGGCTCCCCTGCTTGTCGAGCAGTCGGGCATAGGCGATCATGGAATCAAGATTGGCTCCATACAGCATTTCATACTTGTCGAGTAGTTTAACTGCTCCCTGATATTGCCCCTGCTCTTCACTGAAAACGGCGTAACTGAGCAGAGCTTCCTTTGAGGGCTTTGACACGCTGACAGCCTGGTCAAAGTACTGCTGCGCCTCGCCTTGCTCTTGCATGTTTGCCAGGGCTATGGCCGCATTGAGGGCCGCGCGGTCATTATTGGGATTGATAGCCAGTGCCTGCTTGGCATAGTGCACTGCCCGGGCATTCTGGCGCAGATAAACCAGGTAGATTGAGGAGATCTTATTGGCCAGCCGCTCATTGTCCGGCCACTTGGCAAATGCGTCCGCGTAGGCAGTGATGGCGTCCTGGTAATGGCCTTTCTTTTCTGCCTCCCGTCCTTTCTGGATATCTTTTTTTGCTTCAATGACCTCGGGCGGAAGATTGAGCTGCTGCTGGATGACAATGGCTTCCTGAACTGCCAGGTTCTCGTCGGCTTCAAAGTTAAGGTTGTCTTCGGCTCTTTCCGGCCAGGCAAATTCTTTCTTCCCCGGAAGGATGACGATGGTGTTAAAGCGTTCTTCCTTGTGCAGGTCCTTCAGGTTTAAAATTATATCCAAGGCAAAATCCCATGGCACATCGTTCAGGGCCAACGTTAAGGAACCTTTTACCGCCTCATCCACGACAAGATTCAAATCGCTCACTTCTCGGATAAGACGAAACACATTGTGCAGATCAATTTTGTAAAAATCAACGGAAATTCTCGTTTTGTCATATCCGCCAAAGGTAAAACTGCTGCGCATTGAGTCTCCAGCGCTCTTTGCGCCTGCAGATCCGGCAGGACCGGAGGATCCTGTGCCGGCTAGAGTCGCGGCAGGGAGCTGACTTTCGATATTTTGTTTTTCAGCAATCAGCGAATCTATCTGGCCGGGGGATGATTCCTGCCCTGCCATGGTACTGCCATCTTCATCCATGGTAACTGTAAGGATAATAGCATTGTTCATTGTTTTGACATCATACGTGGTGTAGTCATTATCAAAAGTGAACTCCAGTCTGGTCAATGAAGGATCGGTGTCGGATACTGTTGTGGAATTGAGACGTATCGGTATGGAGCTCGGCAGTTTGACAGAATTTTCGTCTGCCGGAGAAGTGTTGGCGATATCGACGATAATCCGCGAGGGATTAAAAAGTTCATACACGGTGTATGCCGGATCGGACTTTGTTTGAATCGTGATTGTATTCATCACTCCCGATGACTCAGCCTGAACAGCGGAAATCATATTCATCGGCTGGCCGACAGCGTTGGTATTGGCCGTAAAAAAGAGTCCTGTAAGCATTATTATCATCATTGCCGCAAGTCTGGTGCGGTGCTTCAGGAAAACAACTCTCCCGGATACTGTAGAAGAATGAGCCATGATTTACCGATCTCCCTCTTTATTCAAACGCATAATAACAGGGGTAACTATCTCTTTGCCGGCTACTGTACGCGTTTCTGTGATGTTGACTTGATCATTTCTGATTTGGCTTACAACGCCGTATCGTCCAACGGGCATGCCTTCGTTTAATATATATCCTTTACCGGTTACGTCTTCAACCATCGCATATTTCTTCTTGGCCGAAAACATAATGCCGACCAGTTTTAACTGGCCGGGTTCAAATAGCTGCATTCCGGTCAGAATGACTTCATCTTCCTCCGGAATACTTTTTGTGGCTACCTCCGGTTCTATGAATGGCATAAAAGGATCTTGCCTGTCCTCAAAAACATATTCCCATTCTGCATCATCAGCCTTGGTCTCTTCAGCAGGCGAAGGTTCGGTGGAATTTTCGATTGCTGCAAAAGACAGTGAGCTGCAGAAAAGAAAAAGAATACCTAAAACCATCAAGCCGGAACAGACATGTAATAACTCTTTTCTTACCATTGTGAAGTAGTTGTAATTGATGGTTAATAAAGTCTACTTGTTTTTTTGATATTCACACTCTCTGCTTATCTACGTCCAGGCTTGCCCTTTTGAGGCTGAGCTTGTTGTATGCCCGTATAGCGATAGGTGGTCAGCCGGCAATTTGAGCTTAAGATCATTTCGTTGCCTTCCTTCTTGGGGCTGGAGATATTTATGTTGTCTACGGTTACAATCCGCTCAAGCTTGCTCACTTTGTCAAGAAAATACCCAAGATTGTGATACGGTCCTTTGATCTGGATATCAACAGGAATCTCTGCATAAAAATCCTTTGGTATTTCACCGCCGGGTTTAAACTGGTTGAATTCAAGTCCGGCTCTTTTTCCAAGATCTGAGATACTGGTCAGCAGCCCGGGAATTTCTTTTTCCTTTGGCAGGACAGTTGCTGTTTTTTTGAAAAGTTCCTCAGTTTCCATTTTCGCTGCTTTCATTTTGTCCAGTTCCGCGGCAGCTTTTTTCGCTTTGGCGATTTCTGCCTGGAGCGTCGCTTTTTGTTTGTTAAGATTATCTATCTGTTGCACATTTTTTGTATATACTAAAAAATAAAATAACCCTATGGGCACCACAAGAAGGGCAATGAATATTGCCAATTTTATCTTGTTATCAAGAGGTATATACTTTGTATCAAGGAAGGCGTTGAATTTTGATGCCTTGTTGTCTGAAGCCATAACTGATCGCCTTTATTGCTGTTTAGTCCCAGGACCAGTTTCCTGATTATTTGCTTCCGGCAGAACAAGACTACAGGAGAGCGAAAAAGATTTAAGATTGCGCCCGGCGTAAGTAGTTAGAGTTGTGTTTACAAGATTTACTTCACTTATATAGTCTGAAGTTTTCAAGGTTTCCATGTAGCTGGCAATAGTTTGGTTGTCCAGCGCAATCCCTGTCATCCTGGCTGTCATGCCATTTTGCACTATGGTATTGAGCCACATCCGTTTGGAGGGGGTCAATTTGGCAATTTCATCGAGAACATGGACCGTGAGCGCTTTTGATTTCTGAAGCTCTTTGATAACGGCAATTTTATTCTCAATCATTTTTTTGTCTTTTTCAAGTTGCGCAATTTCTTTGAGAATTTCGTTGTATCGTGTTTTTTCCTTGTTGAGTGAGGTGATTTCACTCGCCAGGGCTGAAACAATATTTGCCTGATAAAACCAGAAGGCGCCGATTGCAACCAGGATTGCGATGAAACATACGCCAATCAGGGACAACTGCTGTACGGCCTTAGCGCGCTTTTTGATTTCCCGTATAGGGAGAAGATTTATATAAACCATGTCCTGTTACGTTATATTTCTGATGGTCTTATTGCTAATCCAGCCGCAATTGTCATTTGCGGGGCAATAGCGTCTATATAGTCACGGTCGATCTTCTTTTCGTTAACTTTCATCCCGGCAAAAGGGTTGAAAGGAGTCACTTCAATACCAACTTCTTTGCCGATGAATTCGGCAAGACCTTTGACCTTGGAGCCGCCCCCGCTTAGAAAGATCCTGGTCAGGGGTCTGTCGGCATTTTTGGAGCGATACAGGTCTACAGCCTTTTGGATTTCAAAGACCCAGTTGGTGCAGGTCTGGGTAACCAGCTCTTCCAGTTCTGCCTGCCGTTCTCCTGCAGGAATGACGCCGATTTTTATTTGTTCCGCTTCTTCTTCATCAATATCAAAGGTCCTGGCGATCAGGCTGGTCAACTGGGAGCTCCCGACACCGATATCCCTTGCCAGTACGGAGGTGCCGTTGACAATGATGTTAATGTTCATTTTTTCGGCGCCGATATCAACCAGTGCCACATTTTCTGCGCTTTTCTCAACGGTGGTCCATATGTTTTCCAGTGCAAAGCCGTCTACATCCACGAGCAGGGGGACAAGTTTCACATCCCGCAACATATCAAGATATCCGTCAACCACTTCCTTTTTGGCCGCCACCAGCATGATGTCTGTCTGGTCATATTCCTCTTTGGCGGTTTTCAGGTCCTGAAAGTCCAGGTAGACGTCTTCAATGTCAAACGGGATGTATTGTTCAGCTTCGGCATTCAGGTATTGTTCCAGTTCATCCTCTTTCATGACATCAACTTTGATTTTTTTGACGATGACGGAAAATCCGGATATGGAGATTGCAACCTTGGTATTTTTTTTGAACTTGAGGTTTTTGAACAGTTTGGTGATGGCCTCGCCCACCACCTCCGGTTCCTGGAGCACCCCGTCTTCGACGGAATCAGGGGGCAGGGCAACGCTGCCAAGAGCGACAAGGGTATAGGTGTTGCCCGATTTCTGCAATTGGCAAGCTTTTACAGCACTTGAGCCAATATCTACGCCAACAAGGAGTTTTTCTTTTTTTGCCATGAAAAGGTTCTCTTGCCTTTAGCTGATCCTCAACAATCCATATAAATTATTGTACGATTTTGCAGCGCTTAGTACAAAAATTTTTCTTCCAACAAGTATATTAAGCGCATAAAAAAAATACTTTGTCAAGCAAATCGGTGTTTTTTTTTATGTTATTTCATTAAATTACAGTGAGATAAAGATTTCCATAGCTCGAATTTGTACAAGATATTGTACTTTTTTTTCTTTCAGTAGCTTATTTTGTGTGTTTAGAGGGGTTAGAGAATTCTGCAGTTTTTTTCGATCCCGCTTGAATTTTCTTTTACTTTCAAGTAGTTTTTTGAGGGTTTCAGCATACTAATATTCCTGCAGGTTTACGATAGTGTCAAAAAATATCTCTTCAAATCCCAAGTCAACGGTCAGGGAATACGCTGAAGCAATTATTATTGCTCTTGTTCTTGCCCTGTTTATCCGTACCTTTATCGTCCAGGCGTTCAAAATACCTTCCGGTTCCATGCTGCCGACGTTGCAAATTGGTGATCATCTCCTGGTCAACAAGTTTATTTATGGGGTTAAGCTACCTTTTTCAGGAAAGGTGCTTATCCCTGTCAGTGAACCGGACCGCAATGATATCATTGTCTTCAAATTTCCCCAGGATCCGAAGCTCGATTACATAAAAAGGGTGATCGGCGTCGGCGGTGATGTGGTTGAGGGGCGCGATAAGACCATATATATAAATGGCAAGCCTTTTGATGATCCATACGGTTTTCATCTGGATGATGCTGTCGTCGACGGCCCCAGGGACAACTTCGGGCCCGTGACTGTGCCGGAGGGCAAGGTCTTTGTCATGGGAGACAACAGGGACAACAGCTTTGACAGCCGGTTCTGGGGATTTGTCGATGAAAAGGCGATCCTGGGAAAGGCCCTGATAATTTACTGGTCCTGGGACGTGAATAAATCGCTGCTGTCCATTGAGCGGATCAACTCCGTCCGCTGGAACAGGATCGGGGATATCATCCATTGATCTCGGGGAAATCGATGAGCTCCGGGTACCATTTCTCACAGAAACATATTCTGGGCATTCGGGATCTTTCTCCTGAAGACATCGATTTTATTCTCCAAACCGCGGATTCATTCAAAGAGATTTCCTCCCGGGCGATCAAAAAGGTGCCCACCTTGCGTGGGAACACCATTGTCAACGTATTTTACGAGCCCAGCACCCGAACCCGTCTTTCTTTTGAAATTGCCGCCAAAAGGATGAGCGCCGACACCTTCAATATTGCCGCATCAGCCAGCAGCGTCACCAAAGGTGAAACCCTTATCGACACCGCCAGGAATATAGCGGCGATGAAGCCTGATATAATCATTATCCGTCATTCTCACTCAGGGGCGGCGCAGATGCTGACCAGATATATAGACGCATCGGTTATCAATGCCGGCGACGGGACCCATGAGCATCCGTCCCAGGGTCTGCTGGACATGATGACCGTCCGCGAGCACAAAGGCCGGCTGGATGGACTCAAGGTCGCAATAATCGGGGATATTCTGCACAGTCGGGTGGCCCATTCCGATATACTTGGTTTTACCAGGATGGGATCCAGCGTTCATGTATACGGACCTGCCACACTTCTGCCGCAGGGGCTTGAAGAACTCGGCGCCGTTGTCTGTTCCAGCCTGGAAGAGGCTGTTCGGGACGCTGATGTCATCATCACGCTCCGTATCCAGCTGGAAAGGCAGAATGATCCGCTGTTTCCCTCGCTCAGGGAGTATGCGCAGAAATACGGGGTTAACCGCGAGGTCGTGAAACTAGCGCAGCCCGATGCCATTGTCATGCATCCTGGTCCCATCAATCGTGGCGTTGAACTGATGCCTGATGTGGCGGACGGGCCGCAGTCGGTTATTCTTGACCAGGTAACCAACGGTGTCGCGGTGCGGATGGCGCTGCTCTACCTGGTCATGGGCAATTCCTGATCCTTCAGACAGGGCTGAACTATGTCGCACAACTGGTTGTTTCAGAACGGCAGGATAATAGACCCGGACAACGGTGTCGACCGGCAGGGCGATCTGCTCATTGTCGATGGCCGCGTTGCACCTGCCGGCGAGGCCGGGCCGGACAGCGTCCGGACCATCGATGTGCAGGGGTGCTGGATTGTTCCGGGGCTGATCGATATGCATGTCCATCTTCGGGAACCGGGACAGGAGTATAAAGAAGATATTATCACAGGCACACGGGCTGCCGCTGCCGGTGGTTTCACTGCTGTGGCCTGTATGCCCAATACCCGGCCGGTCAATGACTGTGCCTCGGTCACCGCCACAATTCTCGAACGGGCCAGACAGGGGTTTGCCAGGGTGTATCCTGTCGGGGCGATCAGTCGTGGCAGCAGGGGAGAGAGCCTGGCCGGTTACGGAGAACTTAAAGACGCCGGCGCTGTTGCTGTTTCCGATGACGGGCTGCCGGTGCACGACAGTCAGCTTATGCGCCGGGCGCTTGAGTATGCTTCAGATCATCGGCTGGCTGTCATTTCGCACAGCGAGGAGAGCGCCCTGGCCAGAAACGGGGTCATGAACGAGGGGATTGTTTCCACCCGCCTCGGTCTCAAAGGCATTCCGACGGCGGCGGAATCCATCATGGTGTACCGGGACATAGCCCTGGCGGAATATACGGGTAAACCGGTGCATATTGCCCATGTGAGTTCTGCCATGTCTGTTGACCTTATCCGCTCGGCCAAGGCCAGGGGGGTGAACGTGACGGCCGAGACAGCTCCGCATTACTTTACGCTCACCGATGAGGCTGTCCAGGATTATAATACCAGCGCCAAGATGAACCCGCCTCTGCGGACGGAGGCCGACCGCCGGGCGATCCATGCCGCCCTGGCGGACGGGACCCTTGATGCCGTCGCCACCGATCACGCTCCTCATTCCATGCTGGAAAAGGAAGTGGAGTTTGACCTGGCTGCCAACGGGATCATCGGCCTGGAAACTTCGTTGTCCCTGACCCTGGCTCTTGTCCGGGAAGGAGTGATTGATGCCGGACGGCTGGTTGAGCTGCTTTCCGTCAATCCCGCCCGGATTCTTGGCGTCGCGGGCGGATCCCTTGCTTCCGGTGAACCGGCCGATGTGACCGTGATAAACCCGGAACTGGAGTTTGACTATCGCGAGGAGTCCGTGGTTTCCAAGAGCAAAAATTCCCCGTTTTTCGGATGGCCCATGCGGGGAAGAGCGGTCCTGAGCATGGTCGGCGGCCGGATTACCTTTGATCTTCTTGGCCGGGTTTGATCCGACCCGCGTAGGGTAAGGGATCAACCGCGCCTGCTTCGAAAAAGCCCTGCAGCCGCAATCTGCAGGAATCACAACGCCCGCATGCCAGTTCACCCTCGGGATCGTAACAGCTGTGGGTCAATGAGTAATCCACCCCCAGGCCTAATCCTTTTTTGATTATTTCCTTTTTGCTCAAATGCATTAATGGCGCATGGAAGGTGAACGGCCTGCCATGGCTGCCGGCCCTGGTACCCAGGTTGGCCATTTTTTCAAAGGCGGCCAGAAAGTCCGGCCGGCAGTCCGGGTAACCGCTGTAATCAACGGCGTTGATGCCGAGGAAAATGTCCGAGGCGCCCAGAACCTCGGCCCAGGAAAGGGCATAGGCAAGAAAGATTATATTGCGTCCCGGGACATAGGTGACGGGTATCTCTCCTTCAATTTCTTCACGCTGCCGGTCCTTCGGCACAGCAAGAGTATCAGTCAGGGCTGAGCCCCCTATGGCATCGAGATCCACGCGCAGGACCAGGTGTCGGCGTATTCCCATGGTGGTGCAGATAGTTTCCGCCTGCCGCAGTTCCCGGGCATGGCGTTGGCCGTAACTGAAACTGAGGCAGGAGCATGTATATCCCTGGTCAAGGGCAATAGCAAGGACGGTTGTTGAATCAAGGCCGCCACTGAGCAGGACCACGGCTTGTTTATCTGATCCGGGCATTGTCTGATCCATTATTGTTCAGAGGGTTGAGCGGTATCAAAAACAGGGATCTTTCTGACAATGGTAACGCCGTCCGGACTGACATCGGCCAGGTAGGCCAGGGCCCTGACGCCGTTGTCATGCACCCTGTACAGGGTATCCGCGTACTCGGGATCAATGGACCGCGCCGGCATAAAGCGCGCGGCATCGGCGCGCTGCACACAGAAAATAACAGCTGTGTCAACTCCTTCCAGTCTCAGCCGCTCCAACTCACGAAGATGCCGGGTGCCCCGACTGGTTACCGCATCGGGAAACAGGGCGACACCGTTTTCGACCAGAGAACAGTTTTTGACCTCGATATACCACTTGCTGCCGCCGGCATGAACGAGAAAATCAAGGCGGCTTTTATCTGCAACCTTCACCTCCGCCTGGATGGTGTCTATGGGGCCGAAATCGTCTATTATTCCTGATTCAAGGCCTTCCCTGACCAGCTTGTTGGTCAGGGAGGTGTTGACCCCGATCCAGCAGTTGTTTTCTCTGACCATTTCCAGTGTCCAGGGGTATTTCCGCTTGGGGTTGGGAGATCGGGAGATGACAACTTCACTGCCCGGGGTGGAGCATCCTTTCATGGCGCCGGAGTTGGGGCAGTGGACGGTCACTGTGGTATGGTCCAAAAGGCGGATGTCCGCCAGAAACCGCTGGTAGCGTTTGACGAGATAGCCTTGCTGTTTTGGCTCCGGGATCTGCACGAGCTCAGATTAAAATAAATTTATGATGAACGGGTTTGGCGAAATTGTTGCGTCTGTTTTACAGGTTTAGTCTTTCCGCAAATGGGATTATCGACTATACTAGCCATCGTTTTTGAAAATGTCTATCGAGACTTTTTTCAACGCATCCTTCTGGTTGTTGTTTTTCAACGCAATGGGTGCCGGACTTGGCGCCAGGGATGCATTACCATGAATAATCGACGTTGATAAACAAAACCTGGAAAGGAGATTTTGCATAATGAAACTCGGAATCAATGGCCTTGGCAGGATAGGCAAACTTTCGCTGTGGCACCATGTTTCCCGTAAATTTTTTCCGGAAATTGTCGTCAATCTGGGGCGCAATGTTGGAAACGGCCTGCAGGATATTGCCGCTTCCATTGAAAAGGACTCGACTTACGGCCGTCTCCCGGTTTACCTGAATGGGCACCGGGGAGGCCGGGTTATTGAGAACCTGCGCGAGGAGGAAGGGACCATGACCGTCAACGGCGTGCCGGTCACCATCCTCCGCGAAGCACGAAATCCCAAGGATATCAAGTGGCAGGAAAACGATGTGCGCCTGGTTGTCGACACCACCGGAGTGTTCAAGGATCCGACCACGGATGCAGAGGCTGCCGGCGGGGCCATTCGCGGCCATTTACAGGCCGGGGCGGAAAAGGTGCTCCTGTCCGCACCCTTCAAGATCAAGTCCAAGGGCATTGATATGCCGGAAGATGCCGTAACCACGGTTATGGGCATTAACAACGACGATTACGTCTCGACCCGGCACAATGTTATTTCAGCTGCGTCCTGCACCACCACATGCCTGTCCTATATGATCAAGCCGCTGATTGATCAATTCGGCGCCGACCGCCTGCTGTCGGCATCAATGGTAACGGTGCATGCCGCCACCGGCAGCCAGCAGGTTCTTGACCGCCTGCCCGGGGCCGGCGCTTCTGATCTGCGAAAAAACAGATCAACCCTTAATAATATTATCCTTACCACCACTGGCGCTGCCAAGGCGTTGGGGCTGGTCATCCCGGAGATGAAGTCCATCGGTTTCATCGCCGAGTCGGTGCGGGTTCCGACCTCCACCGGCTCCCTGATCGTCCTGGTCCTGAACCTGCAGGATGACCTGGACAACGCTGTCGGGCGTTCCATGATCAACGCCATTTACAAGGATTATGCCGCCGGTTCACCATATCTCAAGTATTCCGAGGAGCAGAATGTATCTTCCGATATCATCGGTTATCCGGCGGCAGCGGCGGTCATTGAATCTACGGAAACCCATACCCGCACGGCGTCCATCAAGGTTAACCTGAAAAATATCAAAAGCTGCAATTTTGAGCCGGGACAGGCTCCGCCTATCCTGGAGGTGCCGGTCACCCAGGCCGTTATTTATGGATGGTATGACAACGAGCTCGGCAGCTATACAAATATGCTGGGTGACCTCACCGTCTTTGTTGCCGAGAGCATGGTGTAGTTTCGTCGGAAAAATCCCAGGAGAAATTCATGAAGTCGATCCGCGAGTTGGACATTGAGGGAAAGAAAATTCTTATCCGGGTGGATTTCAATGTTCCCATGGATGACACGGGGAGCATTACCGATGACATCAGGATCAGGATGGTTCTGCCGACAATCAAGTATGCTCTGGAAAAAAATGCCAGGGTGGTCCTCTGCTCACATATGGGCCGCCCCAAGGGAAAAAAAGTCGCCGAGTTTTCACTTGCCCCGGTGGCGGAAGCCCTGGCGGCAATGCTGGGGAAGCCGGTGGCCATGGCGCCGGACTGCATTGGTCCTGAGGTCGAAGCGGTTGTCGATCGGATGCAAGACGGCGACATCGTCCTGCTGGAGAATCTTCGCTTTCATGAAGGCGAGCAGGCCAATGACCCGGAATTTGCAAGAGGACTTGCGGCGCTGGTTGATGTCTATGTCAATGATGCCTTTGCCGTTTCCCACCGGGCCCACGCCTCGGTGGAAGCGGTGACCGCCCACTTTGCGATAAAAAGCGCCGGCTTTCTGCTGGAAAAGGAAATGGACTACTTTCACCGGTCCATGGATGAGCCGGTTCGTCCGCTCGTGGCTATCATCGGCGGAGCAAAGGTTTCGAGCAAACTAGGCGCCCTGGAGAATATGCTGGACAGGGTGGATCGTTTGCTGATCGGCGGGGCCATGGCTAACACTTTTTTGAAGAGCCAGGGGTACGCAGTCGGCGCATCAAAGGTGGAAGATGAACTGCTGGACGATGCTTCCAGGATGCTGGTCAAGGCAAGGGAGAAAGGCGTAAAGGTCTACCTGCCGGTTGATGTGATCGCCGCGGACCGGTTTGCCCCCGATGCGGTCAGTAAACAGGTAACGGTACAGGATATCCCCGATGGCTGGATGGCCCTGGACATCGGACCGGCAACGGTTCTGTTGTTCACGGAGGCCCTGTCCGATGCCAAAACCATTGTCTGGAACGGTCCCATGGGCGCTTTTGAAATGGATGCCTTTGCCATGGGAACAATGGCGTTGGCCCGGGTTGTGGGTTCCTCCCACGCGCTGAGTATCACCGGCGGCGGCGATTCAAACGCTGCGGTCAAACAATCGGGTGAGGCAGGCAACATTACCTATATGTCAACCGGGGGTGGAGCGTTCCTTGAGTTGATGGAGGGGAAAACACTGCCTGGGGTGGCAGCCCTGGAAGCGGGTTAATCGTCAATTTCCGCACAAAGGAGAAAAGGATGAGCCGAAGACCGTTGATTGCCGGGAATTGGAAAATGTATCTCACCAAGGATGAAGCGGTGCAGCTGGCTTCGTCCATCGCTTCAAGCTGTCGGGGAATTGATGACCGGGACGTCATGCTTGCTCCGCCGTCTATTTTTCTCCAGGCTGTCTCTGAATCTGTGCGGGACTCTCCTGTGATGGTTGCCGGGCAGAATGTATGCTGGGAAAGTGAAGGGGCGTTTACCGGCGAGATTTCTCCGGTCATGCTGAAAAATGCCGGCGCGGCCATGGTCATTCTCGGTCATTCCGAGCGCCGCCATATTTTTCACGAAAGCGATGAACTGGTGAATAAACGTCTTCTTGGGGCCCTCAGGTTTGATCTCATACCGATTCTCTGCATCGGGGAAACTCTTGACCAGCGGGAAGAGGAGCAAACCTTTGCGGTTCTTGAGCAGCAGCTCGCAAAGGGGTTTGCCGATGTTTGTCTGGAAGATGCCGAAAAGGTGCTGATCGCCTATGAACCGGTCTGGGCTATCGGGACCGGGAAAACAGCGACCAGGGAGCAGGCTCAGGATGCGCATTATTTTGTCCGCGGGGTGCTTTCCGGACTTTACGAGAAAAAACTTGCTGACAAAGTAAGGATATTGTATGGTGGCTCGGTTAAGCCAGATAATATCGACAGTTTGATGGCTGAGCCCGATATTGACGGAGCGCTTGTGGGCGGTGCTGCATTGCAGTCCGAGTCGTTTGACCGGATTATTCATTTTAGTAAATGACAACTATACTCATAATCATCCATATTCTGGTCTGCCTGTTTCTCATCGGCATTGTCCTGCTGCAGCATGGCAAAGGGGCTGATGTCGGCGCCACCTTCGGCGGATCGAGCCAGTCGTTGTTCGGAACCGAGGGGCCGGTGCCCCTCCTGAACAAGGTTACGACCATGGCCGCTATTATTTTCATGGCAACATCAATTTCTCTTGCGTATATTTCAGCCCATAAAAGCACCGGTACGGTCATGGAAGATGTGCAGGTAGAGAAAGTTCCCCAGTTGCCGTCTCAGGAGCTGCCTGTCGATCCCAATGCGCCTATAACCATTCCGGCGCCGGAAGCTGTCACCGAGCCTGCTGCAATTCCTGAGGAAATGCCGGTGGAGAGAAGCGCGCCGCAACAGTAAGTCAACAAGTTTGCCGAAGTGGTGGAATTGGTAGACACGCTATCTTGAGGGGGTAGTAGGCTACGCCTGTGCGAGTTCGAATCTCGCCTTCGGCACCATTTTCAAGTCCGGGAGCATCCGATAAGCTCCACCAGACCCGCAGCCGGAAACGGTTTGCGGGTTTTTTGTTTCATGGGCTTGTGTTCAGGTGAAAAATACTGAACCAACCGCACAGTGACGTGAGACAGGTGGGCCTACCATGAAAAACAAAGGGCAAATAATTAACGGCTCAAGCGCAGATATTTCGTTTATTTGAAGGAAGTCAGGTGTCATAGGGCTAGACTTTCTGCTGCCCACTGTTCCATTATTTAAAATGTCGACCAGTAACTCGGTCCAGACTTTGTCCCCTTTGCAATACACCTCAGGCCCCTATCCTTTGAAGGTTGGTGATTGCCGGTAGCCATGTTTTTTTGCTTTGACTTTCATTGTCGTGAAAATGTAAAATATAAGAAGATATTTTGAACAAGAAAATGCCAAACCTGCCGTAAGACAGGGACGGAAAGCCACGGATCTTTTAAGACAGCCGGGTTGCCTTGCATAAAGGCAACCCGGTTTTTTTTATTGAATCAAAGGAAAGGAGGTGATTGTAGAGATAAGAATTTTTGCATGTAATTATCATTTTTTGGGGGAGCAGGTATGCAGAGTTGCAAATAAATAAAGGGGGGAATTATGCAAAAAAAACTAGGGAAAAATCACTATCTTCGTATTGTGGCAGGCGTCTTCGTGGCCACGGTTCTACTTTTCGGTACCTTGTTGAACCAGCCATATGCACAGGACAACGAGAAAGAAAATGCTGCTGCCCAGTTATCGATGTCAGGCTGGTTCTCAATTATCTGGGGGGATAGCAAGGATGGAAAATCAAGCATGATCTACACCCTGACCGATGAAAAGGGACAGCAGATCTTATTGCAGGTGGACGAGGCAGTGGTCAGGAAGCTTGGAGGGGTTCTGAAATTCAATGGAAAGTATGTGAATGTGGAGGGAACTTCAGCCATCCCCCCGGAGAACAATGCGACTTTCGATACCAATGGGGCTGTCGATTCTGCGGAAAAATCTCCGGCAGTGCTTAAGGTAGATTCGATAACCATTGCTCCATCTGCCAAATTCCAAGCACTGACTGTAAACGGTATCACTGCCCTGGCGGTAAGCGGTTCACATCCCTGGGTCACCATTATGTGCAAATTCTCCGATATTGCCAATGAACCCAATGATGTCGCGTATTTTCAGGGGATGTACAGTGATACCCAACCAGGACTCAACCATTACTGGAAGGAGCTGTCTTTTAACACTGCCGATATTACCGGAAGCACGGTCGGAGGAACAGGCTGGTATACTTTGCCCGAAACCGAGTTGCATTACAACCCCACCGATACGGAAAAAGGAACCGATCTAAGCGCGTTAGCCGATGATTGCGTTGCCGCAGCGGATGCTGATGTGGATTATTCGCTCTACTCCGGCATAAATATGATGTTCAACTCTGATTTTGATAACGGCTGGGCCTGGGGGGGATCAAGAACGTATACTCTTGATGGTGTCACCAAAACCTGGAGTATAACCTGGGAGCCGCCATGGTCATATCATAACATTTCGGTTATAGCCCATGAAATGGGGCATGGTTTCGGCTTACCGCATTCTTCCTACGACCGGGCAGCGGTTTATGATAATCCCTGGGACGTTATGAGTCAGGATCGTTATAATTGCGCTGCGGCCACCGATCCTACATACGGCTGCATGGCACAGCACACAATTTCCTATCACAAAGACCTGCTGGACTGGATCCCCGGCCCGCAAAAAACAACGGTAGCAACAGGCGCTTTCTCTACGATTACGCTGGAGGACCTGGCCGCCCCGACATCCACCAACTATCAGATGGCAAGTATCCCCATAGGCGGGTCTGCCACCAATTTTTATACCGTGGAAGCCCGGCGGTTTACCGGTTATGACGCCAAGTTGCCTGCCGAAGGAGTGGTTATCCACAATGTCGATAAGGCAGAAGGCATACCGGCGATGCTGGTTCCTGATGGAGCGAGAACTGATCCATGGAGTGAGGGAGAGATCTTTATCGACGAAACCAACAGTATCGCAGTAATGGTGAACGCTGACACGGGTACCGGATTTGAAGTGACGATATCAAACGGGAACCTCCCTCCCACAAGCGAAGCCGGCGGGCCTTATACAGAGGAATGTATGGGATCCACAACCACTGTGGCGCTGGATGGTAATGGATCCAGCGATCCAGAGGGCTTCCCCTTGACATACTCCTGGAGCACAACCTGTAACGGAACCTTCAGTGACCCCACACTCGCCCAGCCGACGTTGACCGTCCAGACTTCGGACATCTGCAATTACGGTTGCAGCGTTTTGCTGACAGTAACGGACAATGAAGGGCTTTCGGGTCTGAGTGACTCCGCGATCGTCACCATCGTTGACACGACTCCGCCGACCCTTGTCGGAGTTCCCAACGATACAACTGTCGAGTGCGACGCGGTACCGCCGCCCGCCGGAGTAACCGCAACAGATACGTGCGATGCAAGTGTCATCCCGGGTTTTGAGGAAACACGGGTAGACGGGAGCTGTGCAGACAACTATTTGCTGACGAGGACCTGGACCGGTGTCGATGGTTGCGGATATAGCAGTAGCGCCGTACAAACAATCACTGTACAGGATACGGTGGGTCCGGTTATCAGCTGCAACAACTCCGCCACCATTACACCCGCAGGCGCCCCTGTTTCTTTTACTGCTACCGCAACCGATAACTGCGCGGCCTATCCTTCTGTTGAAATCATTGGCTATGACTGCTTTAAATTCACCAGGAAAGGCCTAAGGGTCGACAAGACGGATTCGTGCATGGTTGAGGTGTCCGGCGACACAGTCATCATTACCGATTCCGGTGGAGTAGGTGATAATATAGTTTGGACTGCTCGATCAAATGACAACTGCGGTAATGTTAATGAATCCACGTGCTCGGTTAGTGTGGTGAAGCCGGAAAAATAACAGTATTAAAAAATATAGATTTATTCGGCTCCCGCCTTTGCCTCATTTTTAAATCCGGGAGTATCCGTTAAGCGCAACCAAACCCGCAGCCGGAAACGGTTTGCGGGTTTTTTGTTTCCATGGTCTGCCGTTATTATCCGTTCAAACCATCGGATGGGCTGACAAAAAAAAGCCGCTCCAGCTCAGCGAAAGTTTTCCCTATAACCTTTCAGCAGGAATGGTTTGACTTTGTCAGGCCTGAAGGCCTAAACTGAAAGTGAAGAAGATTGGAACTGTGTCTGCCGCCATTTCCGGTTTAAACGCACTCGTTCTCCCGGTTCGTTTTGCGGAGTTGCAATGATACAGTTCCCCCTGCAACCGTGGTTATCTCTGTTTCGGCCGATGCATGTTTGAATTGCCGGGGGGAAGTGGGGATTGGTCTTCAACAATACCTGTCAGGGGGAATTGGAATGCGGAAAATATTTTTCATTCTGTCGGTTCTGGTTCTGTCAGCGTTTCCGCTGGCCCTCATAGAGGGGCAGCCGCGGTGTTTCGCCCATGATTCGAGCAATGTCATCAAGTTCGGGGTATATCCCTACGAATCCCCCCGGTCGGTCTACACTCTTTACGCCCCACTGGCCAGGCGCATTGAAGCAAAAACGGGCAAAAAGGTAGAGCTCGTTTCCGCGCCAGATCAGGAAACTTTTATTGAGCGGACCCGTCAGGGCGCCTATGATCTGGCTCTGGTTTCACCTGTTTGTTTTTTCAAGGTCCAGGATGCGGGCTATCATGTCATTGCCCGTGGAAAACCCTCGTTTTA
This sequence comes from Desulfobulbaceae bacterium, assembly GCA_023544645.1. Taxonomy (GTDB): domain Bacteria; phylum Desulfobacterota; class Desulfobulbia; order Desulfobulbales; family Desulfobulbaceae; genus UBA10518. Next base: position 38,462 of record JAMJFO010000003.1, read on the forward strand.
CGGGGGCGTGATCGTCAGAAGCGACAGCGGCATTACCTCAGCAGAGCAGCTGCGAAAGAAAAAAGTTGCCGCTATCGGCCAATATTCCTATGGCGGCTATCTTTTTTTTCGCCAGGAGCTTGCCGGTCTTGGCATTTCTCCTGACCGGGACGTGCAGTTCAGTTTTTTGGATAAAGTTAATTCCGTCATATTCGGCGTCCTCAATAAACAGTATGATGCCGGCATTCTCAGGATAGATACCTTGAACCGCCCGGAATTTATCGCCATACGCGACAAGGTGCGCATTATCTCCAGGTCGCCGGAAATTCCCCAGTTTCCTTTTGTTGTCATGAACAACCTGTCGGAGGCCACCGTGCAATTGATTTTGGAAGTGATGACGGCGATTTCCCCGGAAAACCTGGAAGGCAGTAACATCCTGACCAGCCTTCAGATTGACCGGATAGTTGCTGCCCGTGACTCTGACTATGATGCTTTCCGGCGAGTCATCAAAGAGGTAGAGTAACAAAAAGAAATGATTTCCTTCCGAATCCGCACCCATCTGATTGTGTACTTGTCGGTGGTTACCCTGTTGCTCACCACGGCGATAATTTTTCTCTATACGGCCCGGTTTCGGGATTATGCGATGACCAATCTGTCCCGGTACGGCCTGACCATTGCACAGGATATTTCGGTTGTCGCGGCCGAGCATATTGTTGCCGAGAATTACGGATCTCTGCAGGAGATAGTCCAGGAATTTGCCAAGCTGCCCGATGTTGTCACCATCGAAATCAGTGATCCGCGCTGGACCATGCTCGCTGCCACGCAGATTGACAGGCTCGGGACAATGATGAGCCGGGATCCCTCCGGGAAGCAAGTTCTGCAGGGCAACACGCACTATGTCCATCTCGACGGAGCTGCCGGTCACCTCATCATCACGGTTCCTGTTCGTGTGGCAAGTGACCTGATGGGGCATACCAGAGTCGTTATTTCCCTGGAGGCAATGGTGGCGCATATCAGGGATGTCCGGGAAAAAGGAGCCTTGACCGGTTTTTTCTTCTGGTTCGCCGCCGTGGTAGCCGGCTATTTTGCCGCCCGTTATCTGACCCGGCCGATGCAGGGTTTTGCCCAGGCGACTGAACGCATCAGTCACGGGGATTTCAATGTCGCCCTGCCGTCACCCAGGATGGTTCTGGAACTGGAGAGATTTTCCGGGGCGCTCAAAGTCATGGTCCGGGCCATTGAGGGACGCGAACAGGCCCTGCGCGAATCGGAGAACAAGTTGCGAAACCTGTTTGAGCGGGCCATGGATGGGATATTTGTCTGCGACCGGCAGGGCGTGTTTGAGGATGTCAACCCGGCTCTGCTTGATATCCTTGGGTACACGAGCAAGGGCGATTTGCTCGCCCGTAATTTTTTCAATGATCTAGTTGCGGATCCCGAAGAAGTCGCCGATTTTCACAAGAACCTTTCCCGCCGCATGGTCCTGCAGGGATACGAACTCAGGCTTTTGTGCCGGGAAGGGGCCCCGATCACGGTTTCCCTGTCCTGTCACGCGGTGGTGAATGATCAGGGCGAGATCTTCCGCTATGAAGGGATGCTGCGGGATATCACCAGGCAGAAGAATGCGGCGGAGGAAATTGCCAGCATGCGCAACTATCTCAACAATATTATTGAATCCATGCCATCCATGCTCATTGCGGTGGACGAGGAGTCCAGGATCACCCAGTGGAACAGCGCCGTCTTCCACGTCACGGGTATTTCCGCCGCCGAGGCAAAGGGCGGAAAGTTGCAGGATATCGCTCCTTTCTTCAGCAGATACAGCGACCAGTTGAAATTCACCCAGACGAACCGAAAGTCCGTTAAGCTGCACCGCGAAGTCATCGCCATCAATGATGACCGAACCTATAACATCACTTTTTTCCCATTGGTGGCCAACAACGCTTCGGGTGCGGCCATCAGGCTCGATGACATCACCGAACTGGAAATGAAGGAAAAGCAGCTGTGCCAGGCGCAGAAAATGGAATCCGTCGGGAACCTGGCCGGTGGTCTGGCCCATGATTTCAACAACGTGCTGGGGGTCATTCTCGGCAATCTATCTCTTATCCGGTTCCGGCTTGATCATCGGGAGCATCTGCCCGAAGGGGAACTCCGTGAATATACGGAACAGATGTCGGCGGCCGGCCACCGGGCGGCCGACCTGGTTCGTCAACTCCTGACTCTTTCCCGCACCCAGGAGATGAACCTGGTGCCGGTGGATCTGAATCTGTCCATCAAGCATATTCGCAAGATCGGGGAAAATACCTTTGACCGCTCCGTGGAGATTGTTACCAGGCCGTCCGGATCCCCGGCGCTGATTATGGGCGATCCCACCCAGATTGAGCAGGTGCTGCTCAATCTCTGCCTCAACTCGGTGCATTCCATGACCATCATGCATGAGAACCAGCCCTGGGGCGGAGTGCTGACCATCGAGGTGGCAAAGGTCGTCGCGGACGAAATGTTCTGCAAATATCACCCGGAAGCGCGGGAAATTCCTTACTGGAAGCTGGTTATCAGCGATACCGGGATTGGCATGGATACCAGGACGGTTTCCAAAATCTTTGATCCTTTTTTTTCCACCAAGGAAAAAGACGTGGGAACGGGATTGGGCTTGACCATGGTCTATAACATCGTCAAACAGCTGGACGGGTTTATCGATGTCTATTCCGAGCCTGGGCATGGCTCCACATTCAATGTCTTTATCCCGTTGGTTGATCGGGGTGCCGGGAAAGCCGTCAATGAGACGCCGTCCATGGTCCAGTGCGGCGGAGGCTGTATCCTGGTGGTTGACGACGATGAGATTCTGTGCAAAACGGCGCGCTCTATTCTTGAATCCGTCGGCTACGCCGTGTTGATCGCCAGGGACGGTAAGGAAGGGGTGGAGCTGTATCGGGAAAACATGGAGCGGGTGGTGCTGGTCCTGCTGGATATGATCATGCCGGTAATGTCCGGCCGAGAGGCTTATGCTGCATTGAAGAAGATCAATCCGCAGGTCAAGGTGCTTATCAGCTCGGGATTCCATAAGGACTCCCGGGTAGAAGAGGTGATGGCCCTGGGCGGAAATGGTTTTCTGCAGAAGCCCTATACTCTGGAAAACCTGATCACCGCCATCCAGGAGGTCATCGGCGAAGAAGAAGGAGGGGCGACCACCTGATTCCTCAGCTCTGCTCTACATCGTGCCGGGCGTTGAGGGGGTTTGCTCACCCTTCGGTCGGGACTTGGGCAGCAGCCTTCCCGTCTTTTTCCTGAACAAAAGTCTTCATTTCCGGACAAACGCCAGCTGGTCACAATAACCGGTACTGCTTTTTCATCTCCTGGTAAACGAGGGTGGATACCTCCCTGATCACGTTGCCGCGGGTAAGCATCCAGTCGCCGTAATTGCTCGGCCTGGAACTGCGCTGGATAATGCCTACCAGGGCATAAGGATACCGGTTGCCTGATTTATCACGGGGAACCAGGATCCCCATGTCCCCGCAAAGATAAGCGGTCGAACCGGTCTTGTTGTAAACCAGGGTGCCCTGCGGGATCGGGGTGCGGTCATAGAGTCGATCGCGGCCGGGCAGGGACATCAGGCGGCGGATCTCCTTGCTGTGGGGCAGCTGATCATCCCAGAGAGCCTGCAGGAAGCGGATATAATCGGACGGCAGGGCTACGTTCTTATAGGTTTTGCCTCCGGGCGGAATATATTCGGTTATGACGGTGTTTTTAAAGATATCTCCATAATGGGTCCGCAGAATCTCCTCGCACCGGGCCGGACCTCCGACCATGCGCATCACCCAGTTGGTGGCCCCGTTATTGCTGCGCTGAATCATCTGTTCCATGTTCCTGCGGCTCTTTGGGCCATATATCAATTCACCCTGCTGCACCCGGTGAAAAAAAGCCAGCGCCACAAAGGGCTTGATCATGCTTGCCGCCTGAAACCGCATATCGCCGTTAATTTCAGCCAGGCTCTCCCTTTTGGTCAGGTCATAGACCATCCAGCCTGTTCGCTCGTCACTGGAAATCTTTCCTTTGCTGCGCAATTCTTTGATAAATGTCTCTATGGCCTGCTCAACTTCTTTTCGCCCGGCATTCGAAGACGCTTTGATAATCTTTGGGGGATCGGCGTTGTTTTTATATGCGGGCTCGGGTGGTATGATGCCCTTTGCCGCCGCAGGCTTCTTTTTCGCCGCGATGGTAATGGTCTCAAATGATGCGTCATCATTAAGGTGAGAAGACTCTCCGAAAACGACGGGATTGTTTTTCTCGACAATGATGGTTGTGGAGATTCCCTTGTGTTTCAGGAGTGTTGCATGCTTTTGGGCAACCTTGTAGGTGGATGAGCGGTCGCCGCGGCGCCGGTAGATAAGTGTGTAATTATCACCTGTAGTCTGTTCGATAAAAAGATTTTTGCCGACTTCGCTGCCAAGATAACTGTACACCCGGTTATACTTTTTTTTCAGGCTCTCGAGGTTGGGTCCCAGACCGTAGCTGACATTGTACAGCTGGTAATACCCTTTATCCTCGACGACCAAACAATCGGCCAGTCCGGCCTTTCTGAGTATTTCGTTTTGCTGGATCATCAGCTGGGCGGAACTGAGTGCTGTACCGTTGTGATCATAGATAAGTCCGAAATCTCCCTGCCGGCGGCCGACAATACGCAGGTTTCGGGCAATTTCGGGTTCCAGGATCTCTTCGAGCTGATTCTGGTAATCAAGCACGTTGTCCAGACTTTTGTCCCATAAATAGGCCAGGTCGTATTGACCGGGTTGGGAAAATGCCTGCCCGGGAAGCACTAAAAAACACAGCAAAAAAATTACTCTGGCAAACATTTTTTTGTACAGATCCCTTTCTGATTAGTTAATCATCAATACAATGCTGCCAACCACTATAACAAAAATAGCTGGTCATCTCTGTAAAAAAATCCTGCCCATGGCAAATATCCCGTACTCGGGAAAAACGGCTTCGGTAATAGTTGTTGCCGGTACCCGGGAGTTTTGCTACCATTAAGCCCGCATTTATCGCAAGGGTCGTCGCGAGAAGCCGTAAAGTGCTATGGATGCAAGGCGCTGTACCGAAAACACTCACAGACATACTGTACGTATGTCGAGAATGTTTTCGATGCTGCAACGCAGTAGACATGGTGCTTTACGGGTTCGCAGTAGATTCTTGTGAGAAATGCGGGGTAACTGCCAACGTTGACAAGACTATGATTTTTAAATTATTTCATACCTTCCTCTATACAATTTTTTTTCAGGTTGTGCTGGTTTTGGTTTGTGCGCCGCATCCGGCTCGCTGCTCCCAGCCATCCACCTCTTCGCCGCAGTCTTTGGAATCAGACATTTCACAGCTGGATGAATCGCGGGAAATGTTGATTATCGAGGGTGAATCCTACATAATTCCTCCGCCCTGGAGGGGAAACAGATTCATTGCACCGGAGTACGATTACTCGGATTTTCGCCTTATCCCCGTTGAATATACACACAATGGCACCAAAATCTATATTCTGTCCACAGCGCATCAGCCACTGGTGGCTCTACTGGAGGCGGCGGAAAAGGACGGGATATTTCTCAAGGTTGAATCAGCTTACCGGAGCGAAGGGTATCAGACGCGTATTTTCAGGCGGATGCTTGCCGAAGGCCGGACCTTCGATGATATCGTTCGTTATGTCGCTCCACCTGGCTATTCGCAGCATATACTCGGCACGGCTGTCGATTTTTTTCCGAGCAACTGGCGCTTTGCCGGCACCCCTGCCTACACCTGGCTCCAGGAAAACGGCCGGCGCTTTGGGTTCGCGGAGACCTATTCCCGATTCAACCTCATGAAGATACCGTGGGAGTCGTGGCATTGGAATTTCATCGGCAGGGATGACGTTGATCAGGATGGATCGACGATGACATCCGGAGATGGGAAAAAATAGAGTACCCGGTTTGCCGCTTATTCTCAATCTTACCGGCATTTTCAGCCTGGAGCATCCCCTGTTATGCGAACTTGGTTGCCGTGGGGAGAGCGGGTAATCCTGTGGTTCAGGGGAAAAGATTGCCGCATCTCTCTGCAGTGCCGGTGTTCATCGAAGAGCCGGTAAAAACCCGGCAGATTTCACTGGCCATGGGGTGGTTGTTGTACAGGCCCTTTGATCAGCTTCTGCAGAATTTGTCCGGCTGCGCTGCAATCGCGGCTCGGGACCAGGATAAGAATGTTTTTGAGCTGTTTCAGTATTGCTGCGTCAATGGCCTGTAGCAACATCTTCATGCTTGCGTCTGGGGAAAAGTTGCCATGCACACTTCCCAGCAGGGGAACACCGATTTTCCGTATTCGCTTTTTTTCGCCGAGCAGGAGGATTTCCCGGTAGGCTTTTTCAATCCAGGCCTGTCTCCAGGTCGGCTCCCTGTCCAGATCGTGGACAACAGCGTACCAGCTGCCACTATTTGTCACAACCGAGCCCGGTTTACGGGGTTTTGCTTCCATTACACTGGTCATCAGCCGTATCGGGTGTTCCTCTGTATAGCGTATGACGGGGTCAACAGTGAGCACCAGGTGGGTATCTTCCTCGAAGACGCGGACTTCGGCCGGAAGGGGAGAGAGGGAGTCGGGGACCACGGCGAGGGAAACGGTATTGACGGTTGGCTGTTTACCCCTGCCGCCCTCCAGCACGGTAAATCGGGTTGTATCGGTCATGTATCCTCTTCAGTTTGCCGGTTAATATGCATTATATCATAATTCATGGAGATATTGGCGGAACAAGATCGGATTTTCAGCGTACATGATGAAATTTTTCAGGATAATCATACGGTTCCGTGAAAATGAACCTTGATTTTTTGGCTGCCGTTGTGCGATAATATGAAAATTGAAGAAGTTGTTAAGTCGTTTCACCTTACTTTTAAAGGTGATTGCGAGAAATTAATTTCCAGCAAAGGCGAGTATCATGCGTTGTCCAAAGTGCGGTTTTATTTCGTTCGATCTGATTGAAAGCTGTGTCAAATGTGGAAAAAATATTGCTGATGCGGCAACAGGACTTCACGGTACTGTTGCCGGCGTGGCGCCTCCTGTTTTTTTGAGGATGCCCGGCGAGGAAGCAACAGTCGTCGATGCTGAAGAACCGCTGGATTTCGGTACGGATACGGAAGAAGAAACAGTGGATTTTTCTTTTGACGAGGAGTCATCCGGCCAACAAGGCGAAGAGGTTGAGTTGAATCTCGGAGAGATGGATGACACTGCTCCTGAAATCGACTTTGGCGGCGAGACGGCAGGAGATGAGGAGGCTCCTGAGATTGACCTGGGTTTTGATGAAGAGGTTGTTGAGGAGCCGCAAACAGAGGAGTCTATCGATATCTCTGATCTGGGGCCTTCCGAGGAAGTCGAAGAGACGCCGTCTCAGGAATTCCTTGAAGAAGAGCCTGAAGCGACTGTCGAAGAGACCGCTGCCGCCGGTGCCGGTCAGGGGCTGGAAGACCTGAAGGTTGAAGGGATCGATCTGGAGAGCACCCCCGGGGCCCCTGATTCGGGCAAAGTCATGCCGTCGGTGAAGACCGGTACCGCTCTTGATGATTTTGATATCGACCTGGGAGACTTGATCACCAGCAAAAAAGACTGATCCTTCTTTATCCTGTTGCAAGCCCTCCGGCGGGGAATGTCCTGTTCCGCGCCCGAGGGTTTTTTTATGGGTAATCCGGTTTGCCCGCTGTCTACTTGTGCTTGACACGATCTTTTTTTTCGTTTATTATTTAAAATTTTTGCTGCACATAATTCTGCCGGAGCCGGCCATATTTAACCTTCCTTTGCCCCCAGTGATTATTAACTGCCGGGTGATTCTAACGTATGGGGAAAGTTGAATTATTTTTCTTGACTGGCTGCTCCGAATTAGGCTATTAAACAGCTTTAAAGCTACGGTGCCGAGATAGCTCAGTCGGTAGAGCAACGGACTGAAAATCCGTGTGTCCCTGGTTCGAATCCTGGTCTCGGCACCATTTAAGCATGGTAAGGAGTTGCAGAGCTCACTGTAACTCCTTTTTTTATTTACAGATAACAAAGCAACGCTAAGGCCGGGACTCGGAGATATGGTGCCCGGTGTTATTCATTGAGGAACAGCGAGATGAAAAGGGATTTGAACAAGGTACGTAATATTGGGATCAGCGCCCATATAGATTCGGGTAAAACAACTCTGACCGAGCGCATTCTTTTTTACACCCAGAGGATCCATGCCATTCACGAGGTGCGGGGCAAGGATGGCGTCGGCGCGACCATGGATTCCATGGAGCTGGAAAAAGAGCGCGGCATTACGATTCAGTCGGCAGCGACCTATTGCAGCTGGAAGAACCACGATATCAATATCATCGATACCCCCGGTCATGTTGACTTCACCATTGAGGTTGAGCGGGCCCTTCGCGTGCTCGACGGCGCAGTGCTCATCCTCTGCTCTGTGGGGGGGGTTCAGTCCCAGTCAATCACGGTCAACCGGCAGATGACCCGCTACAAGGTTCCGCGTATTGCCTTTGTCAACAAGTGTGACCGGACCGGCGCCAATCCGAAAAGGGTTACCCAGCAGCTCCGTGACAAACTGGGCCTCAATGCAATAATGCTGCAGCTGCCCATCGGCCTGGAAAGCGAGCTGGAAGGCATTGTTGACCTGGTCAGCATGAAAGCAGTGTATTTTGACGGGGACCAGGGTGAGACCATCCGTTATGAGGAGATTCCCGACAACATGAAAGCGGAAGCCGAGGAAAAACGCGAAGAGTTGCTTGATGCGGTTTCCATGTTTTCCGATGAACTGATGGAGGCTATACTCGAGGAGAGGGCGCCCAGCGAAGAAATGATTATGGATGCCATCAGGAAGGGAACGCTGAACCTTGAATTTACCCCGGTCCTGATGGGTTCAGCCTATAAGAATAAAGGGGTCCAGCCCCTGCTTGACGCGGTCAACGATTATCTTCCCTGCCCCACCGATGTTGAAAGCACAGCCCTGGACCTGAACAACAATGAGGCTGAACAGCCGGTTACCAATAATTCCGATGATCCGCTGATTGCCCTGGCCTTCAAACTTGAAGAGGGGCGCTATGGTCAGTTGACCTATGTGCGGACCTACCAGGGGACTATCAGGAAAGGTGAGGCCATCGTCAATGCCCGCACCGGCAAAAAGGTGAAGGTGGGTCGTCTGGTGCGCATGCATGCCGACCAGATGGAGGAGATCGAGGAGGCCGGTGCCGGGGATATTGTCGCCCTGTTCGGCATTGATTGCGCGTCAGGTGATTCGTTCTGTGACGAGCGGATCAATGTTTCAATGAGCTCCATGCATGTTCCGACTCCGGTTATCTCCCTGGCGATCAGGCCGGTGGACAACAAGGCGCAGAACAACATGTCCAAGGCTTTGAACCGATTCGGCAAGGAAGATCCGACGTTCAAGACCTTTGTTGACCATGAGACCAACGAGACAATTATCTCCGGAATGGGCGAACTCCACCTTGAAGTCTATATTGAACGGATGAAAAGGGAGTACAAGGCCGAGGTCGAGGTCGGCGCCCCGCGGGTTGCCTATCGGGAGACCATCAGCCAGCGGGCCGATTTCAACTACACCCACAAGAAGCAGACCGGTGGCTCCGGCCAGTTCGGTCGTGTTGCAGGCTATCTGGAGCCGCTGGAAGAGGGCGAATACGAATTTGTCGACCAGATCGTTGGCGGTTCGATTCCCCGGGAATACATTCCTTCCTGTGATAAAGGCTTTCAGAAGTCCATGGAAAAGGGAATTCTCACCGGCTCGCCGATCACCGGGGTGCGGGTGGTGATCAACGACGGCAGTTACCATACTGTCGACTCCTCGGACGTCGCCTTTCAGCTGGCGGCTATCGGGGGCTATAAAGAAGCGTATGCCAAGGCCAGTCCCGTTGTCAAGGAGCCGATCATGAAAGTGGCCGTTGAGGGGCCGTCGGAATTCCAGGGCGCTATCATGGGCAGCATCAACCAGCGGCGCGGTATCATTGTCGGCACCTTTGAGGAGGGTAATTATACAGTGGTCGAGGCCGAAGTGCCGCTGGCCGAGATGTTCGGCTATTCAACGGTTCTGCGTTCGCTGACCCAGGGCAAGGCCGAATTCACCATGGAGTTCAGCTCCTACAAGCAGGTGCCGAAAAGTGTTTCGGAAGAGCTGATCAAGGCTTACCAGGAAGAAAAGAAAAATCAATAGACTGTGGTGCGCCATAGCGTTATTATAAAAATACATCTATAACATATTTGGGGTGTGGCAATGGGATATGAGCCTCTGGCGAATAAGAATCCTCTCCGGGTTCTGAAAATAGGACAAGAAAGAACAAGTGAAATGGGTCTGGTCATGGCCCGGGCCGGGCTGGGCAAAACCGCCCTGCTGGTCCAGATAGCGCTCGATTCGATCCTGCTGGGTAACAGGGTTATCCATGTCAGCATCGGAGAATCCATCGATAAAACAAGGGTCTGGTATGACGATATCCTTCGGCATATTCTCCAGGAGGAGAGCGTAACCAGGCCGCACGAGCTGATCGATATGGTGCAGCGTCATCGGATGATCATGACCTTCAAGGAATCGGCGTTCACCCGGCCACGCCTGGAGGAGCGGCTCAATGACATGATCATGCAGGATATTTTCAAGCCGAATTGTCTGGTGATCGACGGATTTGACTTTGAAACCGCTGACCGGTCCACCCTTGAAGATATCAGGGAAATGGCGGAAACCATGAGCCTCCATGTCTGGTTTTCAGCGGTCAGTCATCGTGAAGATACCAGGGTATCCAGCGCAGGTGTGCCTGCGCCCTGTCATGAGGTGGATGATCTTTTTGATACGGTCATCCTTCTCAAGCCTGAAAAGAATAAGATCCGTCTCGATATAGTCAAAAACAAGGGTGAGGCGCCTGAGGCCGGAGTTGACCTTGATCTCGACCCGACAACCATGATGATTCAAAAGGGATAAACCCCCGTTGTTTCCATAGCTTCCCGGCCCGGGAGAAAATTCTCCCGGGCTGTTACTCCGGCATTCAGCATTAACGAGAATTCTATGCGATTTCGACCCTGTATCGACCTCCATGGAGGCCGGGTCAAGCAGATTGTCGGGTCAACCCTCCAGGATGATCGTGCCGACTCCCTGCAGACGAATTTTTCCTCGGATTTCCCTCCGTCCCACTACGCAGAAATTTACCGTAAAGACCGTCTTACCGGTGGCCATATCATCATGCTCGGCCGGGGTAATGAAGCTGCCGCCATTGATGCGCTCAACGCCTGGCCGGGAGGAATGCAGGTCGGCGGCGGTATCAGTGCGGATAATGCCTCCTGGTGGATTGAGCAGGGCGCCTCGCATGTGATAGTCACTTCCCATGTTTTTCATAACGGCATTCTGAATGAGGAGCGGTTGACCTCTTTGCGGGACCTTGTCGGCCGGACCAGGCTGGTCCTTGACCTGAGCTGCCGCTGGCGTGAGGACGGCTATTATGTCGTCACGGACCGCTGGCAGAAGTTTACTGGTCTGCAGGTGTCTGAAAAGACCTTGGCATGGCTGGCCGGTTTCTGCGACGAGTTTCTGGTGCATGCGGTGGATGTTGAGGGAAAGTGCATGGGTGTTGATGAACCCCTTATCCGCTTGCTCGCTCAATATACCACGATTCCGACTACATATGCCGGCGGGGTGTCGACCATGGCAGACCTTGAATTGATAAGGGATGCCGGCAACGGCAGGCTCGATGTGACAGTGGGCAGTGCGCTGGATATATTCGGCGGCACCGGATTGACCTACGCTGAAGTTGTGGCGCTGCACAATTCCATGAACCGGTGAAATTTCCTGAACAATGAACGAATTCAATCGACAGCAGGATCCGGCGCCTAGCGAATTGGCGGAATTGAAACTGTTCGTCGAGGAAGATCTGTGCAGGGCATTTCAGCGGTGTGTCTGGATACTGATTAACGAGACAGGCCGCGATAAACATGACATTATGCGGGAGGCAGTCAGGGATTTTCTGGTGAAGCACGGGTGTTGATCGAGCAGTTGGAGGGTGCGCAAGCTAAAGTACTTGATTCCAACGAAATAAAAGCGGTAAAATAAATATAGGATTCATAGTGGCGGCGAGATGATAATGGCAGGCACGCTGGACCCAGGCGCCACTGAACTTTACTATTTCCCCTGATTTCTGTCCGTCCTTGCACATGATTGCGGAAAAAGCATGTATAATAACCTATTAAGCGATGTCAGCGCATCCCGGTAAATGAAATACCAGATCAAAAAAGAAGATAACCTGCCATACTACCTGGTTCAATTATCAGGTCCTTTGTGCCTTGACCAACTCGAAAAGTGCTATGTTGAAATAATCAATCATCCTCAATGGAAGCCGGATACTGATATTCTTTGGGATGCGCAGCAATGCATTTTTGATCATCTGGACAGTGAGGATCTGAATTCCATCGGTACTATGACATTAAAATACAAGGAAAAAAGAGGAAGAGGGAAAGCCGCGTGGGTCGTTGCCAGAGAAATCGATTTTGGCGTATCACGGATGTTTGATATTTTAAGTGAAGGGAAAGTCGCCTTTCATTTTCGCGTTTTCAAAAATATGCAAAATGCCCGACAATTTTTTTCCCAGGGAGATGATTGAAACGGAAAAAACCGACTTGCACAATTTTTCATGCGCCGGTCCCGGCAATTTCCCCGTCTGGGCAGAGAGTTTGCTACAATCAGGCGCAGCCTTAACTTCATAATGAAAGTATACTCCGACTCCAGCTTTATTGCTCTTGGTCAATGCTCTTGTTTTTTGGTACGTGTTGCTGTATATACCACCGTCATACCAAACCCATCGTGCTGCTTGAAAAGCAATATGATGAGCGCGAAAAAGGAAGCAATAACGGGCGGGCCTTAAACTAATTCAAGCAGTTGCGAAGCTGATCCTTGTTGCTGAAAGTTTCAGGGAAACCTGCACATACCACATTGTCAATTGCCGGAGTGGTGAAACTGGTAGACGCACTGGACTCAAAATCCAGCGGGCCTTGCGCCCATGTCGGTTCGATTCCGACCTCCGGCACCATTAGATATCAACGGGTTAGGTCTTCAGGGCTTAACCCTTTTTTGTCAGGATTTTTGACCGTGTTTCAGTGTAATCGTAACTGCATTATTCTCATAATTTTATTCTTTGCCTTGCCGGCGACGTTCAATAATGTTGCCGCCGGCGAGAGAGGGATTATGCGGGGCATGACGGCAGCGCATAACAGCGTGCGATCCGGGGTGGGCGTCCAGCCACTCGTCTGGTCCGATGAGCTGGCCGGGACCGCTCAGGAATGGGCTGACCATCTCGAGGAGAACAGCGGATGTACACTGCGGCATCGACCGCGGGATGGCATATTTGCCCATGGTTATGGCGAAAATCTCTACTGGGCCGGCCCCTTGAGGATGTCCGGCGGCCAAAAGGAAATACAGCAGGTAACTCCCGACAAAGTGGTGAAAAGCTGGGCAGGAGAAGCTGCAGACTATGAATACGAGAGCAATTCCTGCAGGTCGGGGATGACTTGCGGCCATTACACCCAGGTTGTCTGGAGGCAGACAGCCCGAGTTGGTTGTGGACGGGCCGTGTGCGCCGATAAAAGCCAGGTCTGGGTATGCAATTATGATCCGGCCGGCAATTTTCTCGGTCAAAAACCATATTAACCGGTTGAAACCGGTAATACATTTTTCCCGGGCGATTTTTGGCATATACCCTTAAAAATCAGCAGGTTGTCATCATTAAAAAAAGGAGTCCAAAAATTTGACTTTGGTACCACGGTGTGATACGGTTAAATAAGTTGAAAGTGCGTCAGCCTGACCGACCTAGTCAAAAATAATTGCACGCCTTCCTGAATGCACTTCAGCTTGTTTCTCCTTGATAAGGGGCCCGGGACGAGATGTCGATCCGGGCCCTGTCTTTTTTCTTCCTTTCTTTTCGTTAATTTTCTGTTATTTTTTATTTTTTCATCCCGGAAAACAGGAAGTATCGTTCATTGTTAACATGTGGACCATGCGCGGAGGAGCCCTCATGGCATTGATGTCCTTGCTGAAAAAAACGCTGCACTCCATCACCCGGGCAAGACTCCTGGTCTTGATGCTGCTGTGCGCCGGCCTGGCCCTGGTGCTGGTTGTTGTCACGGTCATAGGTTTCACCTGGCTTGCCGCTCATGTCATAACGTTTGAGCAGGGATGGCTTGATACATTAATGAACTGGATGGTTGGCGTGGTTCTGGGGGCAGGAGGCTGGTTTATGCTCCCGGTTCTTGTTATCCTGATTGCGGGCGCCTTTCAGGATGTGACCATTCACAGGGTTGAAAGCGTGGAATATCCCGATGAGGTCCGGCAGGGTGAACCGCGTTTCTGGCCGGATGTTGTACACGATATCCGTTTTACCCTGAAAGCATTAGTGCTCAATATAAGTATTCTGCCGTTTTATTTTATCGGAATAGGTTTTCTTCTCACCATCCTGCTTAACAGCTACCTCCTTGGCCGTGAATTTTTTGAAAGCGCTGCCGGATATCATCTCGGCAAGGCAGAAGCGCAGCAATTGGGCCGTCGTAATAGAAAAATGGTGTATGGAAGCGGGTTGCTGATAACCCTGGTAAGCCTGGTGCCGGTTCTCAATCTTTTTGCGCCGATCATCGCAATTGTGTGGATGGTTCATCTCTACCATAACCTTCCCGAACGGGCGAAAACCAGTTTGCCATCATCAGGCCTGTAGTCCTTGATATTCAAGGGATGCGATAGAAGCGGAGGACTGTATTTCCCGCTGGCCAGCCTACGATGTGGCCGTGCGACAATTTGCCACATTCTTTTGCTTCCACTGATATTATAAAGTTCTTTTTATATGTTTAAAAATGCAGCTGTTAACCCGCATTTCCCAATAGTTTTCGTTATGAAAGCGGTGAGAAATGCGGGTTTAAGGGGAAATGGCTGCTGATTCTTTCAAAAAGGAGGTATTATGATTGTTTCACGGTGGATTATCACCACGCCATTTCTCCTGGCCTGCGCCGGGATACTGGCGTGGTCCACGCAGGCTGGCGCGGCTGCATCTTCAAGTTGCGTTACCTGTCATCTTGATGAAGACATGCTGACCGATAACCTTGCTGTCGTCAAGGCAAAGGCTTCGGCAAAGCAGTCGGGCTCCGGCTGAGGCGGGAAAGTGGCTCCGTTGGAGCCGCAGACAAAAGTCCTGGTCTCAGAAGAATTTTTAAATTCAACCCATGGCGAGATCAGCTGCGAAGAGTGCCATGGCGGCAACCCGGCAGAGGTTGACAAAGCCAAGGCCCATGACGGTATGGAACCCTATCCGGCGCTGAAAAATCCGGAAAAGGCCTGTGGCGAGTGCCACGAGGATATTGTCAAGACAGCGAAAAATTCACTGCATGCAACCCTTTCAACCTTTGAGACAGTGCTGAAGTCCAGGGCTGACATGGCTTTGTGGGACCAGATCGATGAGGCCCGCTCCAACCATTGCGCGGCCTGTCATACCAACAGCTGTGCCGCCTGTCATATCAGCAGGCCCAAGGCGTCCAAGAAGGGTTTTATCAATGGGCATGTTTTCCAGAAGCACACTGATCCCGTCAACCAGTGTACCGCCTGTCACGGCAGCCGTGTCGGCATGGAATACTACGGTTCGCGGGGAGAGGGAGATGTGCATGCCGCCAAATACAACATGGATTGCGTATCCTGTCACAAGGCGGAAGAAATGCATGCCGACGGTACAGGTCTGCCCGGCCGTTATCACCTGCAGGAGATGGTCCACTGTGAAGACTGCCATCCGAAACTTGAGCACGGTTCCGTGCGTGATCATGCCATTCATATCGGCAAGGTCCAGTGCCAGGTCTGTCATTCCCAGACCTATGTCAACTGCTACAGTTGTCATACCGGGCGGGATGAGGAAGGTCTCTACTACTTTGTCAACCAGAAAGAAGTCGAATCCATGAAGATCGGCATGAACTATGATAAAGACGCCCCGCAAGCAGGTTATGATTACATGCTGGTGCGCCATATCCCGGTGGATCCTGATCTGTTCAAGTTCTATATAGAGGATGCTCTGAAAAATTTCGACCAGGTGCCGAACTGGAAGCGCACCTCGCCGCATAACATCCAGAGAAAAACCTGGCAGAATGCAAATTGCAACAACTGCCATGGTCAGAGAGAACTTTTTCTGAGCAATGATGATCTGTTGGATTACGAGAAAAAGGCCAATGCGCCTGTTGTGGTTGCCAAGGTGCCCGAGGCGATTAAAGAAACGACGCCGTTCAGTGTCGATACCTCAGGTGTCAGAAAGTCCATGGTTGTTGATGCCAAGTGGCTGCATGACAACATGGGCAAGGTACTTCTGATTGATGCCCGGTCGGAAGACGAATATGACAATGGTCATATCGAAGGTGCGATTTCGCTTAATCCTCTAGCCGCTGCTTTCCGCACCGATCCTGATGACGACAATCCTCTGACCCTGGTCGACTTTGAAAACATTGCCGAAATCCTCGGCAGTGCTGGTATTGGCGTCAATGACCATGTTGTGGTCTACGATAAGGCCGGCCCCATCTCAGGGTACCTGCTCTGGATCCTTGAGTATGCCGGGGTAAAAAATATCTCGTATCTGGAAGGCGGCATCGAGGGTTGGCATGAAGCCGGATATCATGTAACTGATAAGCCCACCGAGGCCAAGGCGGCGAAGTTTGACGGTAAGGCAAATCCACAGTTTGTCACCGGCAATGACTTTGTCCGGGCAAACCTGGATAATGCCGATGTGGTGGTACTGGATGCCAGGATTATTACCCAGGCCAAAGGCATGATCGGCCACGGTCTTGCAGAACGCGCCGGGCATATCCCCGGATCCGTTAACCTGCCATTGTCCGCCCTGTATATGGATAATGGAGCCTTAAAATCACCGGATGAATTGCTCTGGATGCTGAAGAAGTACGGAATCACTCCGGACAAGACAGTCATTACCACCTGCAACACCGGTCAGCTGGCTGCAGGCGCCTTTTTCATGCTGCGCTATCTCGGCTTTGACGATGTCAAGGTCCATGATGATTCGTGGATCAGCTGGTGCGCCACTGAATAACCAATAGTTTTCTCGCGATACGCCTGGAAATTGCAGTACAAAAACGGCCCGGAAGATATTCTTCCGGGCCGTTTTTTTTGTGCGGAGCAGGGAGGCTTATTTTTCGTTCCTGTTCTGTTTTACGGTAAATTTCGGATAGAGTTTTTCCGCACAGTCTGGACAGATGCTGTGGCTGAATTCTGCTTCGGAGTGCTGCCGGATGTAGGATTCGATCTGGTTCCAGTATCCCTTGTCATCGCGGATTTTTTTGCAGGAGGCGCAGATGGGAAGGAACCCGCTGAGAAGCTTGACTTTCGAAAGTGCTTCTTCCAGGTCCGCTGTCCGGTGTTTGACCAGCTCATCGAGGTGAGCGTTATGCTCCCGCAGTTCCTGTTCAGCGAAGATCCGTTTCCCTGTTTCCTTAACACCCTGATGAATAATGATCGCCGACAGGATAAAGATCATGATCAGGATCAGGGCGGATATAAAAATAAGCTTCCTCGATGTCCTGGTAAATTCCCGGTGAAGGTCATCGAGATAGACGCCGGTACCGATAACCCATCCCCACGGCTCGAAAAGCATGACGTAAGACAGCTTGGGAACGATCTGTTCGGGCAGGTCTTTCCATTGCCAGAGATAAGGGACATAGCCGTTGCCGTCCTGGCTGACCTTGTGTACAAATTCCATAAAAAGTTTTTTGCCGTTGAGATCGGCGTAACCGGAAAGATCCTGTCCCTCCAAGTCCGGCCGGTAGGGATGCATGATCATGCGGGGATGGAGATCGGTGATCCAGAAATAATCCTTGTTGTCGGACCCGTAGCGCAGCTGCCGGAATTGTTGTTCGGCCATTGTCCGGGCTGTTTCGTCGGGAAGCTCGCCCGATTGAACGAGTTCATTGTAATAGCGCAGAATATTCGCTGCGGTTTGGGTTAAAATCGCAATTGATTCTTTTTTCTGTGTCAGCAGGTTGTCCTTTGAGACCGGCAGAACCAGGCCGAACAGGGTGACTATGAACAGGATGCAGGCCAGCAGGGGAGCGGCGATAATCTTGAGGACATCTGATCTTGCTATAATATGCATGTAGTTCACAATAGGTTGAGTTCAGCCAAGGGCAACGTCCAGGGTCATCATGACGGCGAACCCGGTAATCGCTCCCATGGTTGCCAGATCCGTATTGCCTGCCCGCTGCGACTCAGGAATGACTTCTTCCACCACGACAAAAATCATCGCACCTGCGGCAAAAGAAAGGGCGTAAGGAAGCATGGGCCGCATGGCGATAACCGCGAAAGCGCCGAGCACCGCGGCAACCGGCTCTACGGCCCCCGATAGCTGGCCATGCCAGAAACTTTTTCGTCTGGACATGCCTTCGCGGCGGAGGGGAACAGAAACGGCCGTCCCTTCCGGAAAGTTCTGTATGCCGATGCCAATGGCCAGGGCAACTGCCCCGGCAAGGGAAGCAGATGGAATATCTGCGGCCAGGGCGCCGAAGGCCACCCCTATAGCCAGCCCCTCGGGGATATTATGCAGGGTAATGGCCAGAACGAGCAGGGTGCTTTTATGCCAGGATGTTTTGACGCCTTCCGCCTCCCGCATGGGAAATCCGGCATGCAGGTGGGGGAGAATTTTGTCGATGAGCCAGAGGGACCAGGCGCCGAGGATGAAGCCGCATGTCGCCGGGAACCAGAAAAACCTGCTTGTCTCCTGCGCCATGTCAATGGCCGGGATGAGTAAAGACCAACAGCTTGCAGCCATCATAACGCCGGCGGCAAAACCAAGCATGCCGTCAAGGACCCTCTGGTTAATGGTTGTGAAAAAAAAGACCAGTCCGGCGCCCAGGGCGGTGAGACCCCAGGTGAAAAGTGCGGCTATCAGGGCCTGGGTAACAGGATGAAGACCGGAAAACCATGCAGCACTCACAATAAATTCTCCTGAATATGCCTCCCCAACCTGGTCATTGACCGGTGATGGCGCCGTTATTTTTCGAGAACCTGCAGAGCTGCCTCATAATCAGGTTCCTGGGCAATTTCGGGTACCTGCTCGGTATAGACAATCCTGCCTTCTTTATCAATGATGACAATTGCCCTGGAAAGCAGGCCGGCTATGGGGCCGCTGGCTATGGTCACGCCATAATTTTTGCCGAAGTCGGGAGACCGGAAAACAGACAGGGGAATGACCCGGTCCAGCCCTTCACCTTCACAGAATCGCTGGTGGGCAAAAGGGAGGTCAGCCGAAACGCAGAGAACCACAGTATTGTCGTAATTGCTGGCTTCGGCATTGAAGCGCCTCACCGAGGCAGCGCAGACAGAAGTGTCTATGCTGGGAAATATGTTGAGCACCACTGTCTGGCCGGAAAAATCGCTGAGGCGGCAATCGGAAAGATCTGTTCTGGTCAGGGTGAATTCCGGGGCCCGGGTATTCATACCGGGAAGGCTGCCAACAGTTTCAATGGGGTTGCCCTGCAGGGTAATCTGCGCCATAATAATTCTCCTTGTGTAGATTGGTTAAGGAAGAAATGTTTTTTATTCTTAATAAGAGTCTTTCGCCTCCTGTCAATTTTATTGTATCATTGGTCCGGATATATTTCCATTAATCAGCAAGCGATTGTTATTTTTGTTCCATCCCCCTTAATTCGTGGGCTGCAGAGGAAAATGAAGAAGGAATGCTCCGCCTGTGGCGGTACCGGACAGATCGGTTTTTTTCAGGGAGTCAGCCGTTTCCTGTTGTCCTGGGATGAATGCCCGCATTGCTGTGGGACAGGTTTCATGGACAATGGTGAGAGGAGATCATCCGCCCGGCGGAAGAATGAACAGGAAAAGGACAACCGGTTCGGCAAAAAAAGAAGGACTGAATAGTGTTCAGGTTATGGAGGCCCTGCCGGAAAGACAGGCTATCGCCTCTTTGAGCTGGTGCACGGTAAGTTGACCGGGAGCGGTAGCCTGCTCCTCATCAAGCGCCGCATAGGTCATGAAGCCGCCCAGAAGAAGGGTGATTATCCTGCTCAATTTCCCGGCCTCGCCCATACAGAAAGCTATCAAGGGGAAGTTAAGGCTATGTGCCTCACACTGCAGATGGAGGACCCGGAGAACGTCGAGATGGGAGTGGGCCATGGTGATGATCTTGCCGACATGGGCCCCGCTGGCAACCTGATCCCGGAGTATGGCCGACAGGGCGGCTGCATCAGGGGTTGTTGTGAAATCATGATGGGAGATGATCAGGCGTGTGGTGGAGCCGGATATTTCCGCCAGAAGGTGTTCCCGGTACTGAAGCGGCGTTGCAAGTTCCAGATCGACAAATGCGGCCTGTTGCCGGACCGCTTCCAGGAGAGGATTGAGGCGCTCCTCTTCCGAATCGCGGCAGAGTCCTCCTTCCCATGACGCACGGTTGGTGAACAGCAGGGGATGGGTCATTTCCCGGCAGAGCACGGGGATTGAAAACTGCTGCATGGCATCAAGCCGTATTTCAACGACATCGATATCCCCGGCCAGCGGTTTGACCGCGGCAATGGCGCTGTCGGTATCCGGCAGGGCCACTGCAACGCAGATGCCGCCATCGAGCCCGGGTCTGTCTGGAGTCTTTTGCTTCACTGTTATTATACCTGCAGTGAATTGATTACGGCACGGACACTTGCCATCCCCTGCTCATGAACGTACTGTTCCAGTCCGTCAACGATATCCATGACAGAAGTTGGGTGATAAAAATTGGCCGTGCCGACCTGCACAGCAGTTGCACCGGCCATGAGAAATTCCAGGGCATCCTCTGTTGTGCCGATACCCCCGATGCCTATGACCGGAATGGCAACAGCCTTGGCGGTCTGCCAGACCATGCGCAGGGCCACCGGCTTGATGGCCGGCCCGGAAAGACCCCCGACAACGTTTGCCAGCCGCGGTTTCCGGGTCTTGATGTCAATGGACATGCCAAGCAGGGTGTTGATCAGGGAAACAGCATCGGCGCCGGCATCTTCAACGGCCCGGGCAATGGCACATACATCGGTGACATTGGGAGAAAGTTTGACAATGACCGGCAATCGTGTCTGTTGTCGGACTGCGCTGGTTACCGCGGCAGCCATTGTCGCATCCGTTCCAAAGGCGACACCCCCTTTCCTGACATTGGGACAGGAGATATTCACCTCCACGGCGGCGATTCCTTCAACCCTTTCCAGCCGCGCGGCCAGGTTTGCATAATCGTCAATACTTTCCCCAAGGACATTGACAATCACCGGGGTGTCAAATTGCTGCAGATACGGGAGTTTGTCAGTAATAAACCGCTCAACCCCGACGTTCTCCAGGCCGATGGCATTGAGCATGCCGCAGGCGGTTTCGATGATCCGTGGCGGCGGATTGCCCGGCCGGGGTTCCTGGGAGATGCCTTTGACGATAATCGCCCCCAGGCGGTTCAGATCGACCAGGGATGCAAATTCGCGGCCGTATCCAAAGGTCCCCGAGGCCGTCATCACCGGATTGCCGAGCTGCAGGTCACCGATGGTAACACGCATGTCGACGCTATGATTGGTATTTATAGGGTCCATATCACCTCATCAGCCGAGAGGACCGGCCCGTCCTTGCAAACGTGCTTATAGCCGCCGCCGGTGGCCGGGAAGGTGCAGCCAAGACATGCTCCCAGGCCGCAGGCCATATGGGTTTCAAGGGAAACCTGGCAGGCAATACCTGCATCCCGGCATTTTAACGCCACTGTCCGCATCATCGGTATGGGACCACAAACATAGACCTGTTTGATTTTGCGCAGAATTTCGTCGAGCAGCTCAGTGACAAATCCCTGGTGTCCCAGCGTTCCATCATCCGTGGCCGTCAGCACCGAGTAGCCGAGCTCGGAGAATTCTTCCGCCAGCAGCAGCAGCTCTGCCTGGGTTTGGGAGCCAAGCAGGACCGGCTGGTTGTTTTCACGGTATTCAGACTGGCGAAATGTCTGGGCCAGGAAGTAAAGGGGCGCAATGCCCATTCCCCCGCCTATCATGCAGAATGGTCCCTGGGGATCCAGGTTAAATCCTTTGCCCAGCGGTCCGATCAGGCTCAACGCTGTGCCGGGATTCATCTCTGCCATCAGGCGGGTGCCTTTTCCAATAATTTTGAAAAGGATGGCCAGCGTTCCATCGGAATGGACACGGTGTATGGAAAAAGGGCGCCGCAGCAGCGGATCCAGTCCTTCACCTGTCCTGGCCATGACAAACTGACCGGGTTTTGCCGCAGCTGCTATTTTCGGCGCCTTGAGGGTCAGGCGGATAACTTCCGGTGTCAGCGTCTCGCGAAGGGTTATTGTTGATTTTTCCTGGAATTCAGTCATGGAAAACGCTACAAGAATAGGAGAACATTTTTTATTTTATATCGGCCATATTCAGCCCTGGTCGAGCAATCCTTCTCACCATCATCAAGAGTGTGTTGTGGATCCTGTATTCAGTGTAGCCAGTTTTTTGCTGGGAGCCGTTGTCGGAAGTTTTCTCAATGTGGTTATATTGCGGCTGCCTACGGAAGGAGAATCCATCGTCTTTCCTTCTTCCCGCTGTCCAGCATGCAGAACAGCCATCCGCTGGTATGATAATATTCCGGTGCTCAGCTATATTATGTTACGGGGCAAATGCCGCGCCTGCCGCACATCCATATCTCTTCAGTATCCTCTGGTCGAGATCTGTATGGCCCTGCTGTCTCTGGCGTTATACACCAAATCAGGCCTTTCCTTCGAGTTTTTTTTCTATTTTCTTTTTCTCGGGGCGCTGCTGGCAGTTATTTTTATCGATATAGCGCATCAGATAATTCCTGACAAGATCACTCTGCCCGGTATTGTGATCGGTTTTGCCGGGTCGTTTTTCAGTACCGAGGTTACCTGGCAGCAATCCGGGCTGGGTATTCTGCTGGGCGGCGGGGTTCTCTATGCCATTGCCGAAGTCTATTATTTGCTGACTAAAAGAGAGGGGATGGGCGGCGGTGATATCAAGCTCCTGGCCATGATAGGCGCATTCCTGGGATGTCAGAGCCTGTTGTTTATTGTCTTTGCCAGTTCGCTGTCGGGCAGCGTGATTGGGATCATCGCCATGATCAGACAAGGCAAGGGAGGGCGGACACGCATACCTTTCGGACCATTTCTGGCCATGGCCGCAATGGTATATCTGTTTTTTCAAAAGGAAATCGTGATCTGGTGGTCCAATTACCTGTACACCGGCGCCATTTTTTAACGATATCCTGAATCCGATGAGATGGTCTCCCCCCGCTTTTCAAATCGGCATCATTGTGCCACGATGGAAGAATGTTTTTTTAACCATCAAACAAAAAGCAAGAGGAGACCAGGATGAATATTACAACAGTTGGTTTGGATTTGGCAAAGAATGTTTTTCATCTCATCGGCTTCAACGAGCGCGGCAAAGAGGTCAAGAAGCGTTACTCAGGCGTAATCAGGTCCTGCAATTCTTTGTACATTGCCACCGTGCCTGGTTTGCATGGAGGCTTGCGCCGGCTCGCATTACTGGGGGCGCGAATTACGTGCCCTGGGCCATGAAGTGAAACTTATACCTCCTCAACATGTGAAGCCCTATCTGAGAGGCAACAAAAATGATTATAACGATGCTCGCGCCATCGTCGAGGCAGCAAGTCGACCATCTATGCCGGTTGTCGCAATCAAAACACCAGAAGAGCAGGATATGCAAGCCATTCACCGAATGCGTTCCCAGTGTCTTCGGGATCGCACGGCGCTATGCAATTCCACCCGAGGACTCTTGGGTGAATACGGTATTGCCATGGCTAAAGGCGTTAGCAAATTGCGGAGCCTCATTCCCCGGCTTTTGGAAGATGCGCAGAACGGGCTGAGCGATCTTTTCCGTGAATTGCTTGCCCGTCGCTATGAGCAACTGATCGAGTTGGATGTGGGCAACTGATCGAGTTGGATGCTCATATAGAGTTTTTTACGAGCAAACTTAAAATACTCGCTCAGCAGAATGACTCTTGTCAACGCTTGCAGACGATACCAGGCTTTGGCCCTATTGTTGCCAGTGCCTTTTGCGCAGTCATCGGAGATGGCCGTGCTTGTTGCCGTGGGCGAGATGCCGCTGCATCTTTGGGGCTGGTTCCCCGCCAGCACAGCACCGGCGGCAAAAACGTCCTTCTCGGCATAAGCAAACGAGGAGATAGCTATTTGCGTAGCCTGCTCGTTCACGGAGCACGTGCGGTCGTTCAACAAGCGGCCGGCAAAGAGGATAAGCTGAGCCGATGGATCAACCGAATATGCGAAGAGCGCGGATGGAACAAAGCGGTAGTCGCCATGGCAAACAAGATGACTCGTATGGGTTGGGCCATCTTGCGATATAACACCAGTTATCAACCTGTTGTAGGCAGTCCTGTTCATTAACAGAGTCTTACTTAACAACAAAACGAGAAGGAGATATCCCGCCAAAAATTGCGAAGGCATTTTAAGTAACGATGACGAAACAGGTCAGACCAGCATATCGAAAACCTGACACTCACGGAGGTCCCCAAGACCGGGAATCCGATAAGGACGATATGAGCAGATTTCATCAAGGTCCGAGAGCATCACATTCTCTCAAAATGAGACCGGATATACGGCAGCAATCCTGTCCCTGTCATTTTAACTTAAAAACCCTTGCAAAAAGGGGGGAGACCATATACGTGAGCGTTCGAGAAGGGCATAAACAAGGCGGCAACGATGTTGATAATACTGATGGTATATCAACGAGTTGTCAACACAGCAGATGCGCCCTTATCGGGCGCCCCGCAGGGCGGCGGGGTGAACCCGGATAACAACGGTTGATTCAAGTTATTTTTTTAAATAACTTATACTTACCTGTGAAAACAGCACGAAGCCGTCACGGATTCAGGGATATTTCTATGGCCGTGAAAGAGGGGTGTTAAAATCAAGCGACTGAATGTCGCCGTCGTCTTCGCTCATCTCCCTGCCGATCATCCGTCCGAATCGTTCAGCCTCTTCGAGCTGCTTTCTGCTGTGACCGTATTTCCGATATTTTTTCCGCAGCCAGGATCTTTTTTCCGGTATTTTACCGGCCAGCTTCAAAAAGACCCCAATGGTCCGCCAGGGCTCAATGCTTGGGTGGGAGAATACGATGAAGTTCCCGACCCGAGCTCCGCATTTCTGCAGGAGCCGTTTCAGACCCCAGGCGTGCAGGCGCCAGTAACCGCGGCATGATATCAGCGGCAGCACCTCCTGCCCGGGAAAAAGTTTATTGCCATCCCGGTTGATGAGAAAAAGAATGGGTCCGCTGGGATTGTATGACCATGTAGGGCCTGCCAGAATGATCAGATCATAGTTTTCAAAACACTGGGGGGATAAAGGTAGGATCGGCATGCGCTTGCGAAAGAACGTCTCCACCATCATGCTCATGGTCCCGGAAATGGTGCCTATGGGAAAACGAAGCTGCTCCAGCGGAATCAACCTTTCCCGGAAAACTTCAACACGGTACTCCTCCAGACCGGTAACAAGGGTTTGGACCAGATTATTGGTCTGGCTGGAAAAGGAGTAATAAAGGAGCAGAATGCGTTTCTTGCCCGCAGATGATTCCATGGAAGATCTTTTTTCAGTTAGCGTTCACCAATTTCAGTAGACGCTATATAGCACATGCGCGGGACAAAAAAAAGCCCCCGGTCAATTTTGACCGGGGGCTTGGATTGATATGTGGACTAAATCAGGATTCGATTTCGTGTTCCACGCTGATAGCGATTTTGTAGAGAACAGTCAGAATGAAAAATCCTGTACACCAGACGGCAATGGTGATCATGATTTCGTTAAGGGTCGGATAGTATTCAACGACTTCCTCAAGAGGAGTGGGAACAAAACCGCCCAGGACAAAACCGATGCCTTTATCCAGCCAGAGGCCGAAGAAGATAGCCGCGGAGCCGATGCCGAGCCACAGATCATTGCGCCGGGTATAGGGAATTGCCAGCAGAGCGATACCTGACGCGCAGAGAACGACAAACCCCCAGAGATAGGGAACGAGGTTGTTGTATACATGCCCGTCATGCTCAAGGCCAAAGAACAGGTATTCCAGGGTGTGTTTATGGCCGGGAATATTGCTGTAGTAGCCGACAAAGAATTCAAGCATCAGAAAAAAGGCATTAATTATGGCTGCATACAGAATGATGGTGACGATTTTGTCTTTTGCCTCCTTTCCGACATCAAAGTTTGCCACCCTTTTAAGAATCAGGCCAACCAGCAGGATTAATGCGGGACCCGCGGCAAAAGCAGAGGCCAGAAAGCGTGGGGCAATGATGGCGGACAGCCAGAAGTGCCTTCCGGGCAGACCGCAGTACAGCATAGCGGTGACGGTATGGATGGAAATGGCAAAGGGTATGGAAATATAGACGAAAATATAGATCCATTTCGGCGGCTTAACCTGTTTGCGTTCCGCGGTCAATATGACCCAGCCGCAGAGAATATTGAGGAACAGGTACCCGTTGAGCACAATCATGTCCCAGAAAAGCATGGAATTGGGAGTGGGGTGCAGGAGGACGTTCAAAGCCCGCAACGGCTGCCCGAGGTCGGCAATAATGAACATCAGGCACATGGTCAGAGCGGCAATGGCAAGAAATTCACCAAGAATGGTTATCCTGCCGAACGCTTTGTAGTTGTGAATATAATATGGCAGCACGAGCATAACCCCTCCGGCGGCCACACCGACCAGAAAGGTAAACTGCGAAATGTACAGCCCCCAGGATACGGATCGGCTCATCCCGGTCAAACCGAGACCATAATTGTACTGTCTGATGTAACAGAGAGCACCGATGGCCATGAACGTGCCGAGAAAGGCCAGCCAGATCCAGTAATAATTGTTTCCTTTTAGCGCTTTTTCAAACATGGCTACCTCATACAATAAAAAAGACTGATGGTTGTGTACCAAGAGCGGGTTTACGCTGTATCGTAAAGTTCTCCTTCAATACCTGCCTGATCTCCGAGTTGGGATCGTTGAGGTCGCCGAACACCATGGCTTTGCTGGCGCCGGTGGCTTCAACGCAAGCGGGCTGGAGTCCGCGGGGAAGCCTGTCGACACAGAAATTGCATTTTTCAACAACACCGCGCATCCTGGTGGGAAATTCGCGATTTATCTTGTTCATGTCCAGACCGTTGCGCGGGTCCTGCCAGTTAAAGGAACGGGCGCCGTAGGGACAGGCAGCCATGCAGAACCGGCAGCCTATGCATCGGTGGTAATCCATGGCGACAATGCCGTCCTTGTTCTTGAAAGTGGCCTTGGTCGGACAGGCCCTGACACAGGGTGGCGAGTCGCAGTGATTACAAAGAACGAGAACCTGGTTCTTCTCCAGATTTTCATCCTTATGATAGTGGCTGTGATCGGGGAAGGCATTTCCATAACCGGTCAGCCATATCCATTTGATTTCGTTATTCTTTTCCGCCAGGTCCGGAACATTATGCACGGAATGACAAGCCTTGATACAGGCTTCGGCCATGGCCGGATTTTCATTGAACTTGCGGACGTCAATGACCATGCCGTAACGGGTGCCGCTCGGGACTGTATCGCTGCCGTGTCCAGCTGTTGAAGCTTGATCTCCAGCGCCTTCGCCCGGGGTTACCTCACGGGCTGCCCTGGCCGCAAGCGGATAGGAACCGGTTATCAGGCGGTCAACCACCGCCGGAGCACCAAGACCAGCCAGGGTGGAAATGCCGGCAATTTTGAGGAACTCTCTTCTCTTTTTGTCCATCAGTTTATATCCTCCTTGGTTACTCACTCTCGACAGGAGCCAGATGGCAGTCCCAGCAATAGGGAGTTACTGACGCGTATTCATGGCAGGTGTCACAGAATTTTTTCTTGCTGGTGTGACACGTAATACACGCGTTCTGCAGGCTCTTCTGATACTTTTTTCCTTCCAGTTCAAAATATGCGCGGTCACCGGTGCGCAAAACCTCGTCGCGCCATTCATTGAGCAACTGCATATGCTTTGATCGCATTACATTAACCGAATCGACACATTTCTTGGAGTCCTTCGGCAGTTCAGGTTTAGGCACATCTCCTGCAACACCATGGTTGTACCAGATGGGAAATGTGACCAGCAGGACAAAAATGATCAGTCCCGGAATAATAATACCTCTGTCGTACATCACTCTTCCTCCACTTCAGCCAGAGAGTTAAACCAAAGTCCGTAGACCTTCATCAAGTTCCTGCCGTTGTTCGCCTTCAAGCACCAGAGAGTTGCCGACCAGTTCTGTCAGACCTGCCACAGTAACCTCAGGCACCCAGTAGTTCATCAAGGATGTAAGGGTCGCCCGGTCAATGGCGCAAACACATCCCAGGGTATTGACGCCATACCTTTCATGTACATACTTGACGGCGTTTGCTCTCGGCAGGCCGCCGCGCATCCGGATTTCCATGATCTCGTCAGTATTCAGGCCGGTGCCTGAGCCGCAGCAGAATGTTTTCTCACGGATGGCATTTTCAGGCATATCGACCCAGTTGTTGACCACGTTGTCAAGGATATACCTCGGTTCTTCCAACAGGCCCATGCCGCGTGATGTGTTACAGGAGTCATGCCAGGTTGCGTAGACGTGATCATTACGGCTTTTATCGATATTCAGCTTGTTGTTCTTGATCAGATCGGCGGTGAACTCACTGATGTGGATCATCTTGGTCGAAGCCGCGTTGTCAAAAACAGTGCTGGTGATCGGTGATTTAGGCACTTCCAGGAAATCCGCCGGCCCGTTCATGGTATCCATATACTGGTGGAGGACGCGCCACATGTGACCGCACTCCCCGCCGATGATGTACTTGACGCCCAGGCGTTTTGCCTCGGCATACATCTTGGCATTCAGTTTTTTCATGGTCTGATTGTTGGTGAACAGCCCAAAGTTGCCGCCTTCTGAGGCATAGGTTGACCAGGTGTAGTCCAGGCCGATGGCATGGAACAGGATCAGGTACCCCATGGCGGTGTATAATCCGGGCTCGGCAAAGACATCAGCTGACGGGGTGATAAAAAGAATTTCCGCCCCTTTTCGGTTGAAAGTGGGCTCAACGCGCACACCGGTAAGGTTTTCAACATCATCGACCAGAAAATCGACGTTGTCTTTAAAGGTGTGCGGCTGCAGACCCATGTGATTGCCGGTGCGGTTCGAGTTGGATGCCGGTTCCAGGATCCAGTTGATGCCGACCCCGACGAGATGCAGCATCTCGCGCATCATCATTGTAATTTCGGCCTGGTCTATTCCGTAAGGACAGAACACCGAGCAACGTCTGCATTCAGTGCACTGGTAGGCGTACATGAACCATTCCTTAAGCACACCCACGGTCATTTCACGTGCCCCGGCCATTTTGCCGAGCAGTTTACCGGCCAGCGTGAAATCATTGCGGTAGACTGAGCGGAGCAGTTCTGCCCGCAGGACCGGCATGTTCTTGGGGTCGCCGGTGCCGAGGAAAAAATGGCACTTGTCGGCGCACGCACCGCATCGGACACAGCAGTCCATAAAAATCTTCAGGGAGCGGAACTTGTCCAGCCTGTCCTTGAGGCCGTTGATGATGATTTCCTTCCAGTTTTCAGGAAGTTTCCAGTCATCATCTTCCGGCCACCATTCGCGGGCGTTGGGAAAGCTCAACCCCTGTTGACTGTTCATGTATTCAACCTTTTCCTTCTTGGCCGGGTAGGCGAAGTTGCCAGGTTTGAATACCGCCGGTACCTCCATCCAATCTTTGGTCGGGTAGGAGCCGGTCATCAGGGAAGGTCCCTGAAAAACACTCTTTGCTAATTTATCAACCTTTACAATTGCCATTGTTCTATCCTTCTCACCTTGATTCCAAGCCGACTTATTCTTCGTCAGCCTTTGGGGGCAACTCTTTTTCTACCGGGATGCCAGCATCGACCATGAACTCCCTGAACTCATCCTCATATCCGGCGTATGAATGAGGCTTGATGTCCGGGTTCCACGGGTTGATGTGCCGCCGCATGCGGGAGTCATTGGCCAGATTCCTGGTCGGGCTGAGGAATACACCTCCCAGATGCATAAGTTTGCTGAATGGAAAGTAGGCAAGCAGCACGCTGACCAGAAAGAGGTGGATATAAAAAATAGAGCCGATATTCGTCGGTATGGTCGGCTGGAGGGTCGCCAGACCGATGGCAAGCCGTTTGATGGCTACGATATCAATATCGGTGCGCAGAAAGAAGCGCATCAAAATGCCGGTCACAACGATGCCGAAAATCAGGAACAGGGGAAAATAGTCATTGGCAAGGGATATGTATTTCACCTGCCGGTTGATCAATCTGCGGCCGAAAAGAAGTATGAGGCCAAGCAAAATGGTGACATCGGTAAGATATATTGACGGGGCGCCGATCTGCAGGATGCCGTCGCCAAATTCCAGGACATTTATAAACCCGGGCACGGGATCAACAAACAGCCGTATGTGCCGTAGGATAATAACCAGAAAACTGTAGTGAAAGAGAATGCCGAAAAGCCACAGCCATTTGCTCGATTCATAGGTCAGTTTCGGTCCTTCGTGCACCTCAGCTTTTGTGTTGCGCCAGAGTGAACGGAAAAGGAAGATTTCCAGGAACATCCTGGCCACTACCTGGGAGGTGGTTGCCGGGGATTCAAGCTTGTCATGCTTGATCCAGGGCAGCGAGTATCCCTGACCACAGGTCGTCGGAATTTTAAAAGGTACTGGTGATTTTGCCCAGTGGACGACCCGGTAGCAGAATCCGATTATAAAGGTTGCCACGGCTAACCATGGAATAACCACACCGAACAGATACTGCATGCCGGGAATCTTGGACCCGATCCACGCAATCAACACCAAGGCAATGACTGCCGCCAACGGGAAGGTGTACTTCATCGATCACTCCCTCGCTTCAAGTTAAACAGAACACGCAATCAACAAGAGATTGCATAGTACGCGAAATGCCGGCAGTCCCCTCGTCCGCCGGCGCAAGGCAGGTCATCCCGCCCTGTAATCTATCCTGAAAGGTCAGTTTATTTTGCCGCTATCATCCACCCGGGTCCTCTCCAGCAGGGAAGATGGGCACGGGGAATCAGACAAAATATAACTTCCGCTTTTCAGTTCCTTTATCCTTACCTGGAACAGCTGCTCCCGACATTCCATATACTTGTCAAAGGCAGCCAGCGCCAGGCGGTCTATTTCGCAGTCCAGATCGGTAAGTTCCTGAGTCAGGTGTCTGGTATTTTTATTATCATTCAAAATTTGCCGGATTATCCACTTTAATTCGAGAAAAGGGACAACGGCCTGGGAAGGTGAGAAATCCTGAACTGCGCGGATCCGGATAATCTGATCGAGCGGCCCTGCGTATTCCTGCTGGTCCCCGCCGGCAAGGAGG
Organism: Desulfobulbaceae bacterium; assembly: GCA_023544645.1. Taxonomy (GTDB): domain Bacteria; phylum Desulfobacterota; class Desulfobulbia; order Desulfobulbales; family Desulfobulbaceae; genus UBA10518. The sequence goes on from JAMJFO010000003.1 coordinate 69,792, forward strand.
AGATCAATGATGCGGGAAAGGCCTTCACGGATATTGGCGCCAGTGGGATTGGCTATGGTGTCCAGAGACTTTTTGAAAAAACCCGACGATGTGTAGCTGTCCAGGGTTCGCTCCGCCCAGACGCTTAAGATCTGCTTTTTTTTCTCTTGCAGAGTTTCGAACAGGTTCATTTCCCCTCGGTCAGTCGTATGCTTATAAAAATGAATGAAGATTCATGCATTCGTAGTCATCTATCATGATTGAAATTTCTTTTCAACAAAAATTTTTACTGAGAGGTTTTAATGCCTTGGGATGGTGGGACCATTTCGTTCATGAGCGACACGGCCAGTTGCACGTAGGGGTCTTCCTCCAGTTGTTCTCTGAGCGGCACATTTTTGTCGTCGGCACCGGCAGATTCATCGGAACCTGTGAGGTGTGCCGGTGAGCCATTATCGTCCCTGGTCAGCTCGGCGAGCTCCAGCCGGTTTTTTACCGCGCCTTCCAGGTGGACGGGCATGGTCGTGCGTTCGATCCGCTCGGCGGCTTTGGCGGTTCGCTCTTTTATCTTATTGAATTCAGGGCTGGAAGCTATCCATTGCGCACTGAGCTGCCTGGCTTTTCGTACGTCGAACCGGTAGGACTGCCACGGCGTGAATTTCACGGTTTCAATCTTGTCCCAAGGCAGGGAATAGTCCTGATATTTTTCTCCGCTTTGTAAATGATCCAGTGTGGTGGGGACAACAATATCCGGCTCAATCCCTTTGTATTGGGTCGATTCGCCGTTTATCCGGTAAAATTTCTGGATGGTCAGCTTGAGAGCGCCCAGGTCCTCATACTGCCTCCGGTGGAGTATGGGCAGATTGTGATTCAAGTCCAGGATTGTCTGCACTGTTCCTTTGCCGTGGGTATGGTCTCCGCCGATGACCAGGGCCCGACCGTAATCCTGGAGGGCGGCGGCGAGGATCTCGGAAGCCGAGGCGGAGAATTTGTTGATGAGGATGATAACCGGTTCTTTGAAATAGATATGTTTATCCGTATCGTCGAGCACCTTTATCTCGCCCTGGGAGCTTTTTACCTGGACAATCGGCCCGCCGGCCAGAAACAGACCGGAAATGGTAACTGCATCGGACAGGGACCCGCCGCCATTGTTTCTCAGGTCGATGATCAGGCCGTTCACCGGATCTTCGTTCTTCAGTTTATGGAGTTCCTTGATCATGTCGCGGGTGGCGTTTCTGGACTGGCTCTTTGCGCCTGAATCGGCAAAGTTCCGGTAAAAACTGGGAATGCGGAGGTATCCGATTTTCTGTCCTTCGCTGTTTTCAAGGACTTCTGATTTAATGTAGGTTTCCTCTATCTGCACCACGTCGCGGACAATGGAGATGGTTTTTTTAGCGCCGTCGGGTTTCTGTATGGTCAGGACAACTTCGGTGCCCTTGGCGCCCCGGATGTAGCTTACCGCTTCCCGTATCCGCATGTCATGGATGTCCACCGGATCTTCTCCTTTTTCCGCCACCGCCAGGATAACGTCTTCCGTCTGCAGCTGGCCATGGCGTTCAGCGGCGCTGCCGGGAATAATCCTGACAACCTTGATGTTGCCGTCCTCCTCGCTGAGCAGGGCGCCGATGCCTTCAAGGGAGCCGCTCATATGGATGTCGAAATCCTCTTTGGAGGTTGGCGCCATATAGGAGGTATGCGGGTCAAAAGCCCTGGCAACGGAATCAAAAAAGCGATTATAATGCTCCTGGCGGGTTTCCTGCAGCTGCCTGGCAAAGAAGCGGCGGTTTCGGTCGCGGGTTTTCTCCATGGCCTCTGCCCAGAGCGAATCATTGATGGTGTCGGTGGGAAGCAATGTTTCGGGCGGGCCGGCTTCGCTGTCATCCTGGTCGTCGGCCGATTCTGTCTTTTTCTGTTTTTCCAGCAGGTCAAGGTAGGTTTCCAGTGCTTGCATCTTGAGAGTTCGCCGCCAACGGTCGCGCAGTTCATCCATGGTGGAGGCATATTCGATTTTTTTTACATCTGTCTCCAGGTGGTCGATGCGGAATGGATCAAAGCCGGCATCGAGTAATTGTTCGGTGATGATCTCCACTTCCTTTACGCGCCTGGTAAGAATACCCAGACCGGTATCAGGGAGGGGGGTTAACCCCTTGCGCAGGTCTTCATCGATGCGATTGGCAAAGGTGCGGAGTTCCTGCGCGTCTTCCTGAAGGAGGAAACGTTTTCTCGGATCGAGCTGCCGGAGGTACAGGTCAAAGGCGGCTGGTGATACGTCGTCAAGGGATTTGTGGGCAAAGTGCTGCGAGGTCAACTGGTGACTCAGCATGTAGGCCAGTAGGCGGTTGCGGCCGGCATCAAAGTCGGTGGGCATCACTCCGGCACTGGCCGGCAGTGCAAAGAGCGCCAGGCAGATTGCCACGATGCGAAGTACGTTCATAATTGCTCCGTTATAATTGTCGAGAAGGGGTCCGGCGTCGCGGGTTCCTTCTGCAGGTCAGTGTTTACCGCAGAGTTGCGTCCGGATGACCTGCGCGGCATTCCGGTAATCCAATATAATTTTGCGGATTGACAACTATGCTAAAGTACGATAAATTAACATCTTTTCACAAAAAATGAAATAACCTTTTAGGGCTATCAATTATTATTCTTAAAGGAGAAAACAAATGGCGATGACGGTGAAAGCAATTGCTGAGAGTATTAATATTATGGGCAATAGAAGCGGCGGCGCGATGAAAGAGCGTAATCCCGCTCCTGTGCAGGAGATGGCCAAGGAGGAGACAAATGCCGGAGCCGCCTATCTGGATCTCAATATCGGTCCTGCCCGCAAGGACGGCACGGAACTGATGCCCTGGGTCGTGGAGACTGTTCAGGCGGTTGTTGACACACCCCTCTGTCTTGATACAACCAATACCGATGCAATGGCCGCCGGCTTTAAGGTTGTCACCAATAAAACCCAGGCCATTATGAACTCCATTTCCGCCCAGCCGGAACGGATGGAGAAGCTGATTCCGGTGGCCGCCGAGGCCGGCTGCGACGTTATTGCCCTGCTCTGGGGGCCTGATGGTATGCCGCGTGATTCCAATGAACGTGCCTCCATGTCAGTTGACCTGATGATGGCCATGAACGAGGCCGGCATTCCCAATGAGAAAATTCTGTTCGACCCCATCGGCACGCCGATCACTCTTGGCGCCGAGCAGATCGCTTCCGGGCTTGAGTTCATGATGATGCTGCAGGATATAGCGCCCGGCGCCGGATCTACAGTGGGTCTGTCCAATGTGTCCAACGGGGTGGCCGAGCATCTGCGGAAGTACCTGGATCGGACCTACCTGATCATGTTGATGAAGTATGGTATCAGCACGGCCATCGTCAATTCTTATGACAGTGAACTGATGGCGATCTGCAAGGGTGAGCGGCAGGAACTGGTGGACCTGGTGCACGGGATGATGGACGGCAATGATCCTGATCCTTCAACCCTTGAAGGGACGGCTCTTGAACATTATAAAACCTACAAGGCCCTTTCCGGTCAGATGGTTTTTTCCGAGTCCTGGCTCCAACTGTAATAACAGCAGGCCACAACATGTTTTTCTCGACGAGAGGCGGCCTGACAGCCGCCTCTCGTCGATTTTGCGGCAGGAGCAACCCTCGGATTGAGGCTGGTTCAGAACAATGATCGATACCTCCGGCCATCATATTGTATACGGTACGCTGCATGATTTTCTGACCGGCGAGGAACTGCCTGATACCGATGATGAACGATACCGGCAGCAGTTGGCCCGTTTCCTCGTCCAGGAGAAAGGATATGCGGCCGGTGAGCTGCAGCCGCGGCTCACAGTAGAGACGCAGTTCAATAATCAGTTTGTCAGGTCGGTTATTGAGCTCACCGTCCGCATGGCAGACCGGCGGGTGATGCTTGTCCGCTATGGGCCGGGATCGCTGGTCACCAGGGAGAGACCGGCAATTGCCGCCGCCAGGATTCTTGATCCTGCCTATCGGATCCCTCTGGCAGTGGTGACGAATTGCCGTGACGCCGAGTTGCTGGACACCGGGACCGGCAAGGTGCTCGATTCCGGAATGGGCGGCATTCCGGACCGCGAAAAACTGGCGGGGATGCTGGCAACGTTACAATTTGAACCTTTTGTAGACGAGCACGCCCGGGAACGGGAGGCCAGGATTCTCAATGTGTTTGATGTGGAAGTCTGCTGCCGCAACAACTCGTGTGAACTGCCGCCGGATGGCGGCGGAACTGATAAAAATACATAATAAAATTTTGTACAAAAATTACTGGATCAGGTGAGGAAAATACGATCATGACAGAACATGCCCGGGACTGGAACAAATCAAGCTGGCAGAACCGTCCGGCCCTTCAGCAGCCGAACTGGCCGGATAAAATGAAATATGACGAAGTGCTGTCCAATCTTTCAACTCTCCCCCCGCTGGTGTTTGCCGGGGAGATCCGGGCTCTCAAACAGATGCTCGCCAAAGCTGTCACCGGCGATGCCTTTCTGCTGCAGGGAGGTGACTGTTCCGAGGAATTTACCAACTGCACCGCCCCTCGTATTCGTGAAACATTGAAGGTTTTGCTGCAGATGGCGGTTATTTTGACATATGCCGGCGGCAAGCCGGTGGTCAAGGTCGGCCGGATCGCAGGCCAGTACGCCAAGCCCCGTTCCAGTGATACCGAGATCGTTGACGGTGTGGAGATTCCAAGCTACCGGGGCGATATGGCCAACTCGGCCGAACCTATCCCTGAAGCCCGAATTCCGGATCCGGAACGGATGCTCAAGGGATACTATCTTTCCGCTGCCACTCTCAACCTGCTGCGAGCCTTCACCAGGGGTGGTTTTGCCGCCTTGCACCGGGTTCAGGCCTGGAACCAGGAGTTTGTCAAGCAGTCGCCCATGGGACGATCATATGAACGACTGGCCAGGCAGATCAGCCAGGCGCTCGATTTCATGGAGACCATCGGCATCTCCACTGATATTCCCCAGATGAACCAGGCCCAGTTTTTTACTTCGCATGAAGCCTTGTTCCTGGGATATGAAGAATCACTGACCCGTGAGGACTCGACCACGGGCGGATGGTATGATTGTTCTGCTCATATGCTGTGGATCGGCGACCGTACCCGCCAGATCGACGGCGCCCATATCGAATTTCTCCGCGGGGTGCTTAATCCGCTGGGCATGAAGATCGGTCCGAAATACGAACTGGCTGATATCCTGGCAATTATTGAACGGCTGAATCCGGACAATGAACCGGGGCGGATGACCCTGATCACCCGCTTCGGGGCCAAGGGGATTGAAAAATTCCTGCCGCCGCTGATACGGGGAGTGAAGAAGGCCGGATTCCATGTGGTGTGGAGCTGCGATCCCATGCATGCCAACACTTTTACCGCGGCCAGCGGGCCGAAGACCAGGAATTTTGATGACATTCTTTCCGAGCTGCGGTGCTTTTTTGAACTGCACTGGTCCGAAGGCACGGTTCCGGGCGGCGTGCATTTTGAACTGACCGGCGAGAATGTGACCGAATGTATTGGTGGCGCCCGGCAGCTGGCTGACGAGCAGCTCAACCTCAATTACCTGACGACCTGTGATCCCAGGCTTAACGCTGAACAGAGTCTGGAGATGGCGTTTCAGATTGCGGAAATGATCCGTCGGTAGGATCCTGACGGGTCGTTTTGCCTGGGAAGCCCGGTGGGCTGCATGTCTGCAGGTTACTCGGCTTGCTGGAAAATATCGATGACTTCCCCGGGGCTCTCTGTTGTACGGAGAGCCCTTCGTTTTTCCGGTTGTTTCAGCAGGCGGCTGATTCCGGCCAGGGTTTTCAGGTATTCGTCAATCACCTGCACGGGAGAGAGGATCATGACCAGGAGGTGTACCGGCTGGTTGTCGATGGATTCATAACCGATGCCGTTGCGGCTGCGTCCGAAACCGAGAAGGATGCGGTCAAGCCCTTCAACCTTTCCATGGGGGATGGCCACGCCATTCCCCACCCCGGTTGAGCCGATCAGCTCACGATCGCGCAGGACCTGATACAGGGTTGCAATCTTCAGGTGCGGACAGTGTTTATGAAGAACCCCGGCCAGTTCCTTCAGAGCTCCTTCCTTATTTCGGGCCTTGAGGTCAAGGAGGACGTCCTGCTCCTGCAGCTGGATCATGCTTCCGCTCATTTTTTGCGCCGGTATTTGACCGGCAGGATCCCCATCTGGTCCCGATATTTTGCCACGGTCCGGCGCGCTACCTGGATATTTTCCGTTGCCAGCATTTCAGATATCTTGTTGTCGCTCAGCGGCTTTACCGGATTTTCCGCCTGGACCAGTTGACGGATCCTGTTGCGGATGCTTTCCGAGGCGACCGATTCTCCGTCCATGGTGGCCACCGCGGTGCTGAAGAAATACTTCAGTTCGTAGATGCCCTGCGGGGTGTGGGCGTACTTGTGTGACGTAACCCGGCTGACCGTTGATTCGTGCATGTCGATGTCGTCCGCAACATCTCGAAGGATCAACGGGTTAAGATGGGATGGTCCGTATTCGAAAAAATCTCTCTGGAATTTGAGGATGCTTTCCATGACCTTGTAGATGGTTCGTTGCCGTTGCTGCAGGGATTTAATGAACCATTCGGCGCTGCGCTGTTTTTCCCTGAGGTATCCCACCGATTCATTGGTCAGGTTTTTTTTCTGCTTGAGCAGCGCCAGGTAATCGCCGGACAGTTTGAGCTGGGGCAGTCCGTCGTTGTTGAGCTGAATTATAAACTCGCCATCAACCTTGTACACATAGACATCCGGCACAATGTAGTTGATATCATCGTTGGAGAATTCATTGCCGGGGAAAGGAGTGAGGCTGGTGATTATTTCAATTTCCTTGGTCACGCTGCGGACGGTGGTTCCGGTCTTCCTGGCGATGAGCGCGTGGTTGCGGGTTTCAAGCAGGCCTATGTGTTCATCGACAATGCGGTAGGCAAGCGTGTTTTCAAGGCCTTTGCGCTGGAGCTGCAGGAGGAGTGATTCGCGGATATTGCGGGCTGCTATCCCCGGTGGATCAAGTCCCTGGATCAGCCCCAGCACCTGCTCCGCTGTTTCCTCGGAGCAGCCGGCATATGCGCAGATATCATAAATGTCCGCCTGGAGAAAGCCGTGCCGGTCAAGATTGCCGATGATGAACATGGCAATGTCCATCTGGCGGTCGTCGAGCTCCAGGTCGGCCAGCTGCCAGTGCATATGCGCCGAAAGCCCTGGTTTGGCCGAGATGAAGTCAAACTGTGACGGAGCGTCTGCCGCGGGTTTTTCGCGGGCAAAGGAGAAGTCGGTGTCAAAGCTGTTTTCGTAGTCGGACCAGTTGACCTCGCCGATGCTGGACGGGTCGTCTCCCGGAACCTGGGTGGTGACATCGGCTTCCGGAATTTCCCGGTTTTCCTCCACCTGCCGGGCGTCGGATTCGGTCAGCGGGCTGGCCTCCTCTGTAAATTCTTCGAGCAGTGGATTCTGTTCTATTTCAGCCTGCAGGGCGTCGGTCAGCTCCAGGCGATTGAGCTGCAGCAGCTTGATCGCCTGGCGCAGCTGGGGTGTCATCACCAGTTTCTGCGCCAGCTTGAGCTGTTGCCTCATTTCAAGAGCCATAGTCGTTTACCGTACCGGCAGATCAGGTGTCTGCGGTTGTTTAGTCCTGCGGTTGATGGGAGTAAAACTGTTCTGCGGTGTCATTTCGTGTTTCACATGCTGAAGTTGTCGCCAAGATACATTTTACGGGCCACTTCACTTTCAATGATATCTGCCGCCACCCCGCTTGTCAGGATCTGCCCGTTGTTCATGATGTAGGCAAAGTCGCAGACCTGGAGGGTTTCCCGGACATTGTGGTCGGAGATAAGCACGCCCAGGCCTTTTCGTTTGAGTTCGCGGATAATCTGCTGCAGATCGGCGACTGAAAGCGGATCAACCCCGGCAAAGGGTTCATCGAGCAGAATAAAACTCGGCCTGGTGGCCAGGGCCCGCATGATCTCCACCCGCCGGCGCTCCCCCCCGGACAGCGCGTGACCCTTGTTGCTGGCGAGGTGCTCGATCTTCAGGTCGGCCATAAGTTCTCCGATGATGCTGTTGATTTCGTTTGCCGCCAGTCCCAGGGGTTCGAGGACAATGCGGACATTTTCCTCAACGGTCAGTTTCTTGAACACCGATGGCTCCTGGGCAAGATAGGTGATCCCCTTCCACGCCCTTTTGTGGATCGGCAGGTTGGTTATGTCCTCGCCGTTAAGATAAATATGACCGCCGTCCGGGCGGATAAAACCGACAATGGAGTAAAATGTCGTTGTCTTGCCGGCTCCGTTGGGACCGAGCAGGCCGACAACCATGCTGTCCCGCACCTGGAGGTTGACCTGGTCGACAACCCGCCGGTTCCGGTACTCCTTGATAATGTTTTTCGTTTCCAGGATCGATTGAGCAGGCATGGGCGTTTATTTCTTTGCGGCATCAGGATGGATGACCGCCTTGACCCTGCCCGCTTTGCCTTCCCCCTGGTCCGGTTTGCCCTCGGCGGTTACCGGGCTTTCAACAATGGAGCGACCCTCATCCAGGAAATAGGTGATGGTTTTGCCGGCTACCATGTTCTGTCCCTGCCACCCCTTGGCGTCACCGGACAGGATGACTTTGCGGTCCCGGGCGTAGTAGTCCATGCGGTTGCCGGTTCCCAGCCAGTCGCCCTGGGATATCTGGACATTGCCCCTGCAGATAAGTTTGTGGACTTCGCTTGCCGCCTTTTTTCCGCCGGCGCTGTCGTCCTGGATATAGTAGACGGTCATTTCGTCGGTCCTGATCAGCAGGTCGCCCTGGCGGGCATCCACATTGCCGGTGAAGATGACGGAATTGTCCTTTTCCTGCGAAACCATGCGGTCGGCTTCGATATGGATCGGCACCTGCTGATTTTCCACAGCGCTAGCCGGCGAAAATAACACCAGGATTCCCGCGAACAGGAGGAGTGCCGAATGTATCGTATTGAAACGAGGTCGTAATTTCATGAAAAGCTCCGCTAAAAAACGTCCTTTCGGCGTTTCAGGTTTGTTTCTTGCATATGGATAAATCTTACTTGCTCCCATGGGAAATGTAAAGAGCATATAACAGGATATTCTCTCCCCGCAAGGAGGAAGAGAACTGTTTACAGCTGTCTGCGGCGAGAGTAATATAAATGATCTGAATGTCAATATTGGTGTAACCTGCGCCGCTTCGGAGAGGAAAATGAAAGAAAGTGTTGCCAAGGCCAAGGTGCTCATTGAGTCACTGCCGTATATCCGTGAATTTAATAACAAAACTGTTGTTATTAAGTATGGCGGCCACGCCATGGTCGATGAACAGTTGAAACGCAATTTCGCCCTGGATGTGATCCTGATGAAATATATCGGCATCAATCCGGTAATCGTCCATGGCGGCGGACCGCAGATTAATCGTTTTCTGGAAAAAATGCAGATTACCTCGAATTATATCCAGGGGATGCGGGTTACCGACGGCGAGACCATGGATGTGGTTGAGATGGTCCTGGTGGGCAAGGTTAACAAGGAGATCGTCGGCCTGATCAATCATTGCGGCGGCAAGGCCGTCGGCCTCTCCGGCCGTGACGGCGATCTTCTGCAGGCGCGCAAGCTCAAGCTGGAGATCCGGCCGGATGATCCGGCCCGCACTCCGGAGCTGATTGATCTCGGCCGGGTAGGGGAGGTAACCCACGTAAATACCGATATCCTGGACGCCCTGGACCAGCAGGATTTTATTCCGGTCATCGCCCCGGTGGGAGTGGGGGAGGATGGCCAGGCATATAATATCAACGCCGATCTGGTGGCCGGGGCCATCGCCTCGAAGTTGAATGCGGTGAAGCTTATCCTGCTGACCGATGTTGAAGGGGTCAAGGACAGGTCCGGCGATCTGGTGTCGACCATCCGTAAAGACGATGTGGAGGATTTTATAGCGTCAAAGGTCATTTCCGGCGGGATGATTCCCAAGGTGCGGTGCTGCATGTCGGCTCTCGAAAGCGGGGTCGCCAAAACGCATATTATCGATGGCCGGCAGGAGCATGCCATCCTGCTTGAGATTTTTACCCATGAAGGTATCGGGACGGAGATCATCAAATGACAGGCAACAGCGAATGGAAAGAGCGAGGTGACAAAGTGTTTATAGGAACCTACAGCAGATTTCCCGCTGCCATGGTGCGGGGAAAGGGGTGCAGGCTCTGGGACGCGGATGGGCGGGAGTATGTGGATTTTCTCTCGGGCATAGCGGTGTGCTCCCTGGGGCACTGTCATCCGGCCGTTACCGAGGCGGTCTGCACCCAGGCCGGCACGCTGATGCACGTGTCCAACCTGTTCTATACCGCGCCCCAGATAGAGCTTGCCGAGATGCTGACGGCCAATTCCTTTGCCGATAAAGTGTTCATGGCCAATTCGGGCGCAGAGGCCAATGAAGCAGCAATCAAGCTGGCCAGGATTCATAGCGGCCCGGACCGCTACGAGATTATTTCTCTGTCCGGTTCCTTTCATGGCCGAACCCTGGCAACAGTCGCCGCCACGGGGCAGCCGAAATTTCACCGGGGATTTGATCCCCTGCCACAGGGATTCGTTCATGCCGAGTTCGGCGACCCCTTGTCGCTGGAAGGACTGATCAACGAAAAGACCTGTGCCATACTGTGTGAACCGCTGCAGGGCGAGTCCGGAGTAAGGCCGCTTGAGCCCGAGTACCTCCAGACGATCCGGAAATTGTGCGACAAGCATGACCTGCTGCTTATTTTTGACGAGGTTCAGACCGGGATGGGCAGAACCGGCACGTTGTTTGCCTACCAGCAGCTGGGAGTGGTTCCGGATATAATGACGGTGGCCAAGGCGCTGGGCAATGGCCTTCCCATTGGCGCCATGCTGACCAGGGAGGATATAGCGGTATCTCTGGGGGTCGGCACCCACGCTTCCACCTTTGGCGGCAATCCGGTGGCCGCAGCTGCCGCGGTGGCGGTCATGCGGATAATGCTGGAAGATGGTTTTTTTGCCGGAGTGCGGGAACAGGGGGAATATCTCGCCGGCCGGCTGACCGGAGTTGCGGCGCGGTTTCCCGATCTGGCCACGGGTGTCCGGGGAAGCGGACTGCTGCTCGGCCTGGTGCTGACCGAGAAAGGGATAAATCTGGGAGCTGAAATTGTCGAACAGCTTTTTCAGCAGGGAGTGCTGATCAATTTTGCCGGCAACAGGGTGCTGCGTTTTATTCCGCCCCTTATTGTCGGTCGGGCGGAAATTGATGCCCTGATCGACAGGCTTGCCGAAGTCCTGGCAGGGCTTTCTTCCTGAGGGGCTTGGTCAGCCTCCGTAATCCCGACTGAAGATCTCCATGATCCGGGCGTTGACGTCCTTCATTGTATAAGGCTTCTGTAGCAACCCCTGCGCCCCCATGTTCAGTATTTCCATGGTGTCCTCATCCATGATGTAACCGGTGGATACCAGCACCGGGATATCCGGCCTTATCCGCATGAAGTGCTGATATGCGTCCCGGCCGCACATGACCGGCATGTTGATGTCGAGGATGATCAGGTCGATGCGGTCCTTGTTGTCCCGGAGCAGGTCAACCGCAATCCTGCCGTTTTCGGCGGTCATTGTCTTGCAGCCCAGGCTTTCCAGGTGGGTTTTCAGCATGGCCGCGACCATGGGCTCGTCATCGACGATCAGGATTGTTTTGCCGGTGGGCGTGAGTGAAGAAGAAGGAGAGAGGACGCTTTTTCCCGTCTGCGGCTCGATGGCCGGCAGATAGATCTTAACGGTCGTTCCCTGTCCCGGGACCGAGGCAATGGTGCAGAGCCCTTCATGGTTCTGCACTATGCCGTAGACCATTGCCAGGCCGAGACCGGTTCCCTTGCCCACCTCCTTGGTGGTGAAAAAGGGATCGAATATGCGCGGGAGGATTTTTTCGTTAATTCCATATCCCGTATCCTGCACGGTCAGCAGCACATACGGCCTCTGCCTGGCCTCCTGGTGCTGGTCGCGGAAGGCCTGGTCCGGTTCAAACAGTTCGGTACGGATGGATATCTCGCCTCCTTCCGGCATGGCATCCCTGGCGTTGACGCATAAGTTGATGATAACCTGTTCCAGCTGCGCCCCGTCGCCTGAAACAGCGGGAAGCTGTTCGCTCAGGTCCAGGTTCAGCTTGATGAGCTTGTCAAAGGTGTTGCTGATCAGCTGCACCACATCATTGATGCACTTGTTGATGTCGGTATCCTGCCGCACCATCGGTTTTTGACGGGCAAAGGTCAGCAGCTGCTTGACAAGATCAGCTGCCCGGAATCCGGCCTTTTCGATGGTGGCAATGGTTTTGAGATATTTTTCTTCCTGGGGAATCTGTTTGGCAAGGATGTTGAGGTGGCCGATCATGGCGCAGAGAATATTGTTGAAGTCATGGGCAATGCCGCCGGCCAGGGTGCCCAGGGCGGTGAGCTTCTCTGCTTCGACCAACTGCTTCCGGGTGTCCTGCAGTCTCTTGATATGAAGCTTTTCCTGCTCCCTTTTATGGGCAAGCGACTCGCTCATCCGGTTGAAAGCTTCTATGAGCTCCTGGAATTCTCCTGTTGTCTGAAAATCGGTCTGGTGTCCCCAGTGGCCGTCGGCTATTTTTCGGGTGCTGTTCACCAGCTCATCAATGGGCGCTGTAATGCTTTTGGTCAGGTGCCGGGCAATGAGGAGCGCCAGAATGAGTGCGGCCAGCAGGGTCGCTCCCACCAGAAAATAAACCCGGTGGAGTTCTTTCATGGCTTTTTCGGTCCGCCGGTCAATGGTGAGAGCGGCAACATTGACCATTGTCTGGACCTTGTCGAGAATTTCCGAACTGGCATGGTACGCGTCTGTCTGGATTGCGTGGCGTTGTTCATTGTCCGCAACTGTGGTGGTCAGATGGCCGAGCTGCTTTTCGAGACGATCAGCCAGCTGCTGTGTTTCATCAAGATCCTGCTGCACGCCGGGTGCGTGATGGCAGTCGTTGCAGCGCCGTATCGCCTTATGCATGGTGTTGGTGTTGAGGAGGATCTCATCAAGATGATCGGCAAAGACATCCGGGGTGGCAAAAACATATGATGAGACTCGCTGGATGCTGCTGAAAAGCTCCTGGCGGATATCTTCAATTTCGTGCAGTCCGATCAGATAGCTGAGCCTGTTGGAAGTGGTGACCAGATTGTAGACCGTGATTCCGGAGCCTGCCAGAAAAAGAGTAAAGATCAGGCCAAAGGCAATAATGATCTTAGCGCGCATTTTTCAGGCCGATGGTGATTTTCCCCCGGGCCGGTAGAGGGAGCGCCATAAGGGTAATGGCTGCGCCGGACGTGATGGCGAACAAGATCTTTGCTGCAGAAAACAAATTATCTGAATTCATGCCGGCTTCCTTGCTGAACTGGTCTTATCCCTGCCGTTATTAACGCGCCTGATACCCGAATTTTAACGCGCCTGATACCCGAATTGGGTGAGCATTATTTATGGATGAGTATATCACAATATGGTTATCATGCAAAAATTGATTGAATCGGTGTGCTTTTTTCCGGGGCGCAGAGAGTTGTCCCCCAAGGGCGCGGAGGGATGGAATCGCATGATTGGAGTAAAATTATTGACCGAACATTTTGCCTTACCGACCGGAAGTCGAGGAAAAATCTTTGCAATGCCGGTGTTTTTTTGTATAAATTATATTTTTTGGCTCGACAGGAAATGAAATCTGCCGGATCCGGCCTGTTTTTCTGCTCTCTGCCGAGCCGTTTTGCGCAAAATGAGTAGGGATTATGACTAGCCACCTGATAGCACTGAAGGATTTCAGCAAGCCGCAACTGGCCTCGCTGGTTGACCGGGCCCTGGCCCTGAAAAAAGACGCACTGGCAGGCAGGCGTCATCTGAATCTGGCCGGGCGGACGATCAGTATGCTGTTTGACAAGCCTTCCACCCGGACCCGGGTTTCCTTCGAAGCCGCTATGTATGGGCTTGGGGGACAGGTGATCCATATGACCTCCAGGGAATCTCAATTGACCAGGGGGGAGCCGTTGAAGGACACGGCGCGGGTTCTGGCCCGGTATGTTGATGCCATTGTGGTCCGGACGTTCGGGCAGTATGTGGTTGAAGAACTTGCCCGTTACTCCAAGGTACCGGTGATCAATGCCCTGACCGACCTGTACCATCCATGCCAGGTGCTGAGTGACATCATGACCGTGGTCGAGAATAAGGGCGAGCTGGAAGGGCTGAAGATAGTCTGGCTCGGTGACGGCAACAATATGGCCAATTCCTGGGTCGAAGCCGCCTCGGTCTTTGGATTTCCTCTAACGCTTGCCTGTCCGGAAGGCTACGAACCCGATGCCGATGTGCTTCAACAGGCGCAGGCCAGCGCCGAAAAGCCCATTGTGCTTCTCCACGATCCGGTTGAAGCGGTTCGCGATGCCGATGTGCTCAATGTGGATGTCTGGGCCTCCATGGGGCAGGAGGACGAGCAGAACAAGCGGCTGGATATATTTCAGTCGTTCCAGCTGAATACCGATCTGCTCGGGATGGCCGACAACAATGCCATCGTCCTTCACTGCCTGCCGGCTCACCGGGGGGAGGAGATCACCGATGAAGTGCTGGAAGGGCCGCAGAGCGTGGCGTTTGACCAGGCCGAGAACAAGATGCATATTCACAAGGCTATTCTGGAGCATTTTATCAAGTAAATCCATCCCCTGAGGGGATATGCGATACGCGTTAACCAGCTCTTGCTCCCGCCGGGAGTGACGGGTGCTTTGTAAAGGACGTTATGAGTGTTGAGAAAATAGTACTGGCGTATTCCGGGGGGCTGGATACCTCGGTCATCCTTAAATGGCTGCGTGAAGAATATCAGTGCCCTGTTATCGCCTTTGCCGCGGATGTCGGGCAGCAGGAAGACTGGGAGGCTGTCCGGCAAAAAGGCATGGCAACGGGGGCGGAAAAGGTCGTGATATCAGACCTGCGGGAGGAGTTTGTCCGGGATTATATTTTTCCTGCCTTTCGGGCCAATGCCATATATGAAGGCTCCTACCTTCTGGGCACATCGCTGGCCAGGCCGGTCATCGCCCGGGAACAGGTGCGGATCGCCGCCCGGGAAGGCGCGGATGCGGTCAGCCACGGCGCCACCGGCAAGGGAAATGATCAGGTCCGTTTTGAGCTGGCCTATCTGGGGTTGAATCCGAAGCTGAAAATCATTGCTCCATGGCGGTTGTGGGATCTGAATTCCCGCAACAAACTGCTGGCTTTTGCCAGGGAGCATGATATCCCGGTGCCGGTGACCAAGGAAAAACCGTACAGTTCCGATGAAAACCTTCTGCATATCAGTTTTGAAGGGGGAATCCTCGAGGATCCCTGGAGCGAGCCTGAAGAAAGCATGTTCAAGCTGTCGGTGGCGCCGGAAAGGGCGCCGGACAAACCGATCTATGTTGAATTAACCTTTGCCCAGGGCACCCCGGTGGCAATTGACGGTGAGCGTCTCGGACCGGTGGCCCTGTTGACCAGGCTGAACGAGCTTGGCGGCAGCAACGGTATCGGCAGGCTGGATATGGTCGAAAACAGGTTCGTGGGCATGAAGTCCCGCGGCGTCTATGAAACACCGGGCGGCACGATTCTGCGGGCAGCGCATCGTGACCTGGAAACCATCACCTTGGACCGGGAAGTCCTGCGCATCCGTGATTCGCTGGTGCCGCGGTATTCCGAACTGGTGTACAACGGGTTCTGGTTTTCTCCGGAAATGGAACTTCTGCAGAAAACCATGGATGAAACCCAGAAAACAGTCAATGGAATTGTACGCCTCAAACTGTACAAAGGCAACTGTATTCCGGTGGGACGTAAATCCGATAATTCCCTGTATCACGAAAGTTTTGCCACCTTTGAGGAAGACGAGGTCTATAACCAGGCGGATGCCGAAGGATTCATCAAGCTCAACAGCCTGCGCATGCAGATTCAGGCGCTGACCCGGAAAAACAAACAATGAGCGATACCGTTCAATCAACGCCGTCGACCAAGCTCTGGGGAGGACGGTTTTCCGAATCCACCCAGGCCTCGGTGGAACAATACACCGCATCGGTTCACTACGACTGGCGGCTCTACCGCCATGATATTCAGGGGTCCATGGCCCACGCCAAGATGCTTGCCCGCCAGAAAATGATCACGGACCAGGAACGTGATGAGATCCTGCGGGGACTGGAAGCAATCGGCTCGGCCATAGAACAGGGCAGCTTTGATTTCCGCCCGGAACTGGAAGATATTCATATGAATATCGAAAAAGCCCTGATCGACCTGATCGGTCCGGCCGGGGAAAAGCTCCATACCGCCCGCAGCCGCAACGATCAGGTTTCTCTGGACCTGCGGCTCTATCTGCGTGAGGAAGGGGGAAAGCTCATCGACCTGGCGACCAGGGTGCAGAAAATGTTCGCCGGCCTGGCCCGGAAATACCTTGGCGCCGTCATGCCGGGTTATACGCATCTGCAGCGGGCGCAGCCGGTTCTGCTGTCGCACCATCTGCTGGCCTATGTTGAGATGTTCCAGCGGGATAAAGGAAGGATGGCCGACTGTGTCAAGCGGCTGAACGTCATGCCTCTTGGGGTTGCGGCCCTGGCCGGTACCGGCCTGCCGGTGGACCGGGATTTTGTCGCCCGTGAGCTTGGCTTTCCCGAGGTGTCGGCTAATTCAATGGATACCTCGGGGGACCGCGATTTTGCCATGGAATTCCTCTTCTGCTGTACGGTTATGCAGATTCATCTCAGCCGTCTGGCCGAGGAGCTTGTTCTCTGGTCCAGCAAGGAATTCGATTTCGTGGAGATCAGTGATCGCTACTGTACCGGTTCATCGATCATGCCGCAGAAGAAAAATCCGGATATCCCTGAACTCATCCGGGGCAAAACCGGCCGCGTTGCCGGCTCACTGGTTGCCCTGCTGATGACCGTCAAGGGACTGCCGATGACCTATAACAGGGATCTGCAGGAGGACAAGGAACAGGTTTTCGATGCGCTGGATACGGTCAAATCCAGCCTGTCGATTACTGCCGAACTCCTCGAGAACCTGTCGTTCCGGACGGAAAACCTGCGGGAAGCCACCAGGGGCGGCTTTATGACGGCCACCGATCTGGCTGATTATCTGGTCAGGAAAAAGATGCCGTTTCGGCAGGCGCACGGGGTGGTCGGTCGTATTGTGGCGCTTTGTCAGCAGCGCGATATCGAACTTGTTGAGCTGCCCATTGAAGAGTACCGTAAATTTTCCGATCTTATCGCGGCGGATGTAATGGAGTGCCTTTCCGTGGAGGGATCGGTGAACAGCCGAACGTCCATGGGCGGTACGGCAGGGACAAGGGTGGAGGAAGCCCTGGAAAGAATTGAAAAACAATTGGGAATAGCCTGATGGGGGGTTCTGAGACAATGACGGTAAGGAAAAATGTCGTATATGGCCTGACAGCTCTTCTGCTTCTGGTTGTTGCCGGAGCAACGGGCTGCGGTTACAAGACAATGCCGGTTCCTCCGGCAGAGATCGTTCCCAGAGCAATTGTTGACCTGCGCTATGAGCTCGATGACCAGGGGGTAACGCTCAAATGGACATATCCGGAACAGAGCGTCAACGGTGACGCCCTGGAGAATATCGATTCATTCTCCCTGTTCCGTGGGGTTGTGCCCGCGGAACAGTACTGCGAAAACTGTCCCATCCCGTTTGGTGAACCGATCCTGGTCGAGGGCGGAGCAGTGGTTGCCGGAAATCCGAAAACCGCCGAGTACCAGGCGACGCTGCTCAGACCGGGCCATCTTTATTTTTTCAAGGTTCGATCTTCATCCGGCTGGTGGGCGGAAAGCGATGATTCCAATATTGTCTCTTTCATGTGGGATATACCCCCGGCGGCCCCACAGGATTTGAACGTCCAGGCCGGCGACGGGAAGGTTGATCTCCACTGGTCGCCGGTTACAACCCATATGGATGGAACGGTGATTGAAGAGCCGGTCAGGTACCAGGTCTTTCGCAGCGCCGGCAAAGGGGCTTTTCTGCCCATCGGAGGCCTCCTGGAAGGGGTCGAGTATATTGACGGCCGGGTGATCAACGGCAGGAAATATCAGTACAGGGTTCAGGCGGTGACCATGTATGACAAGGGCCAGGTCGGCGGTGGTGTGTCGCCGACGGCTGCCGCTGTTCCTGTGGATCAGACACCGCCTCCCGTTCCGGGCGGAGTCCAGGGCATCCGGACCGGAGCCGGGGTCAAGGTCGTCTGGGATCGGGCCGAAGCCGTTGACCTGAAAGGGTACAGGGTATACCGCAGGCTGCCCGGGCAGACCGAACCGGTAATGATCGGCGAGGTGGATGCTCCTGCCGCCATGTTCGAGGATACCGCTGTGCCGGAAGCCGATAAATGGTTCTATTCCATTTCAACCATTGACCGGGCCAGACCGGCCAATGAAAGTCAACGGTCAACGGAAGCGGCAGTCAGAAACTGATTAACATGAAATGTCCCGCTGCCACGGGGGGCCAGTGAAGCCAAACGGATATGCATTTTTTTCAATATAAAGATAACGAACTCTACTGTGAGCAAGTGCCGGTCAGTGACATTGCCCGGGATGTGGGAACCCCCTTTTTTCTCTACAGCGAGGCGACACTGACCAGGCATTTTCAGGCTTTTGACAGCGGTTTTGCCGGAATGCCGCACCTGACATGCTTTGCGGTCAAATCCTGTTCCAATCTGGCGATCCTCAACCTGTTCGGCCGTATGGGCGGCGGGGCGGATATTGTGTCCGGCGGCGAACTGTTCAGGGCATTGAATGCCGGCATCCCGGCCGATTCCATTATTTATTCCGGGGTGGGGAAGACGGAAAAAGAAATCCGTGAAGCTCTGGAGGCCGGCATCCTGATGTTCAACATTGAGTCGCCGCAGGAGCTTGACCGGGTGCAGCGGGTTGCGCTTGAACTTGATGCGGTGGCGCCCATCGGCTTCAGGGTGAATCCGGATGTGGATCCCAAGACCCATTCTTATATTTCCACCGGGCTGGCCAAGAACAAATTCGGGATTCCGGTTGAGGATGCTCTGCAGGAGTACAGGAGGGCCAGGGACATGAAGGGGGTTGTTATCCGCGGCGTGAGCTGCCATATCGGCTCCCAGCTTACCCGGATTGATCCCTTTGTCGAAGCCCTGCGCAAGCTCAAGGATTTTATCACCCGACTGGAGGCCGAGGGGATCAGGGTATCGTATCTTGACCTCGGCGGCGGGGTGGGTATAACCTATGATAATGAGCAGCCGCCGCATCCCCATGATTATGCCATGGCCATAAAAGATGAACTGGGCGATCTCGACTGTACCCTTATCCTTGAGCCGGGGCGGGTCATTGTCGGCAATGCCGGCATCCTGGTGACCGAGGTACAGTATACCAAGGTGAATACCGGGGGTTCAGAGGACAAGCATTTCGTTATTGTTGACGCGGCCATGAATGACCTGACCCGGCCGAGCCTCTATGGAGCGTATCATGATATCACTCCTGTCAGGAAAACCGGCGCCGCCGAGGAGACGGTCGACATTGTCGGCCCCATCTGCGAAACAGGGGATTTTATGGCCAGGGACCGCAAGCTGCCGAAGGTGGAGCAGGGTGACCTGCTGGCGATCATGAGCAGCGGGGCATACGGTTTTACCATGGCGTCGAATTATAATTCCCGGACCAGGGCGGCGGAGGTTCTTGTCCGGGGTGACCGTTATTTTGTGATCAGGTCCAGGGAGGATTACCAGGATCTGGTCAAGGGTGAAACCATTCCTGAGGTGGGATGAAAATGCAGTTTACCCAGATGCCGCTGCCGTTTGTCAAGATGAGCGGAACCGGAAATGATTTCATCCTGATCGATCACCGGCAGCCAAGGATCGCCAGGGAGATAATGCCGGAGTTTGTCCGCCTGGTGTGCCGGCGCAGATTTTCCGCCGGCGCGGACGGCCTGATCTTCATCGAAGATTCCGACCGGGCTGATTTCAAGTGGCTCTTTTTCAATGCCGACGGATCCGAGGCTGAAATGTGCGGCAACGGAGCCCGGTGCGCGGCAAGGTTTGCCTATATGAACGGCATTGCCCCGGCGCACATGCGGTTTGAAACAACGGCCGGCATCATTGAAGCCAATGTGGCGGATGTCAATGTCAGTGTGCTGATGCCCGTTCCCAGAAATTTCAGGCATGATATCAAGCTCAACTGTGACGGCCAGTCCATTCTGCTGCATTCGGTGGACACCGGTGTGCCGCACGCAGTAGTTTTTGTTGATGATTATGAACAGGTGGATGTCTGCCGGCTGGGCAGCGCTATCCGCCACCACCAGGAATTCATGCCCGCCGGCTCCAATGTCAACTTTGTCATGCCGCTGGGAGACGGCACCTTCAAGGTTCGCACCTATGAACGCGGCGTGGAAAACGAGACCATGGCCTGCGGCACCGGAGCGGTTGCTGCCGCTCTTATGGCAGCGGCGACCGGGCAGGCGGCATCGCCGGTTGATATCATCACCTCCGGTGGTGACCGGTTGGCGATCATTTTTGATCTGCATGAGGGGCCGGCAGCCAGTAATGTCTTTCTCAAAGGACCGGCGCATGTAATTTACAACGGCGAGCTGACTGCTGAAGCCTTGATTGATAAATAACAATATCCCCCAGAGGAATAATATGGAGAGTTCAGGAGGTATTTATGAGTAAGATCCAGGGCGCAATTGTCGCCATCGTCACCCCGTTCATCGACGGCAAGGTGGATGAGCAGGGGTTGAAGGACCTGATCGAGTTTCAAATTGACCATGGGACCCGCGGCATTGTGCCCTGTGGGACGACCGGGGAATCGGCCACCCTTGATTTTGATGAGCACAAACGGGTAATCGAGCTGACGGTCAATACCGTTAAAGGACGTGTGCCGGTCATCGCCGGAACCGGCGCCAACAATACCCTCGAGGCCATTGAGTTGACCGAAAGCGCCAAGGCCAGCGGCGCTGATGCCACCCTGTCGGTGGTGCCTTATTATAACAAGCCGAGCCAGGAAGGGTTGTTCCAGCATTACAAGGCGATTACCGAAGCCGTCGACATCCCGGTTATCCTGTACAACGTGCCAAGCAGGACCGTTACCAACATGCTGCCGGCCACGGTTGCCCGGTGCGCCAAAGAGCTGAAGAATATCATCGGCATCAAGGAGGCGACCGGCAGCCTCAACCAGATCAGCGAGGTCATTCGGCTTTGTCCCGATGATTTCATAATTCTTTCCGGCGATGATTTTACCGCCATGCCCACGGTTCTCATCGGGGGCCAGGGCGTGATTTCCGTGACCTCCAACGTTGAACCGCGGGGAATGGCCGAAATGATGGAGGCGGCGCTGGCCGGAGACCTTGAAAAGGCTAATTTTCTCCATTACCGGCTTTTTCCCCTGATGGGGGCCATGTTCTGCTATCCCAGCCCGGCTCCGGCCAAGAAGGCCCTGGAGCTCATGGGCAGAATTCGTTCTCCCGAAGTAAGGCTGCCCATGACCTCCATGGATAATGACAGCATAGATGTTTTGAAAAAGATCATGCATGAGGTCGGCCTGATCTGAACGGCGGGTGATTAAAGGAAAATAAAGGAAAATTTTTTTGCCATGGAATTTGCCATGCCCGTTTATCGGTAAACGTACACCCGGCAAGGCAACCACCAGTGGTGCTTTTACCAGCAGTTCTGCACGGTGCCTGCTGATTGCGTACTTTTATTGTTGGTGAACTCGCAGAAAGTCCATCACATATTAAACGATAGCTAAGTAAAAAATTCGATGTACAAGGAATAGTGGTGTCGGCCAAGCGGAGGCGTACATATGTTACGTCGAGCATTGGCCGTACCCGCTATGACGCAGTAGATCGGACTTTTTACGACGCCATCATTGTTTATAACCGGAGAAAATAATGACACGAGTAATCGTTGCAGGTGCTGCCGGCCGGATGGGTCAGCGCATCAGCTATATGGTTCATACCAATCCCGGCCTTGAGCTGGCGGCCGCCTTTGAACATCCAGACAGCCCTGCGCTGGGACGTGATGTCGGAGAGAACTGCGGGGTCGGCGCTATCGGCGTTGCCATCTCCCCGGGCCTGGAGTCGGTGATCGATCAGGGAGATGTGATCATTGATTTTACCTTTCATGAGGCAACCATGGAATTCGCGGCCATTGCCGCCAAACATGGGCGGGCCATGGTCATCGGAACCACCGGCTTGACCCGGAAAAATCTAGCTGAGCTCCGCAGGCTGGCGCAAGGTAATTTTCCCTGTGTGCAGGCGCCGAATATGGCTGTGGGCGTGAATGTTCTGTTCAAGCTGGTTGAAAAAACAGCGGCAATTCTGGGAGATGCATACGATGTGGAAATCGTTGAAGCCCACCACCGCATGAAAAAAGACGCTCCTTCCGGAACAGCGCTCAAGCTGGGCGAAATGGCTGCCGGGGCTTTGAACCGCGACCTCGCCCAGGTCGGAGTATATGAACGTAACGGCATCATTGGAGAGCGAACAGACAATGAGATTGGTATCCAGACCATCCGGGCCGGTGATATTGTCGGTGAGCACACGGTGTACTTTGCCGGCGCCGGTGAACGGATCGAGATTACCCATCGGGCTCATAACCGGGATAATTTTGCCCGGGGCGCGACGCTGGCTGCCGGATGGGTTGCGGGAAAGCCCAACGGCATGTACACAATGTTCGATGTCCTCGGGCTGACCGATTTCTGATGCGCCGGCCGCGCATTGGTTGGCGGCGCGCGATACTTCCGGCCTTCCTGCATCGACTGTTTTTGTGAAAACCGCATATATCGGCATTGGTTCCAATCTCGGCGATTCGCTGCTGATTGTTCAAAAGGCCTGGGCCGCGCTCGGCTCAATGCCGGGCATCCGTGCCGGACGATTGTCCCATCCTTATCGGACGGAACCTGTGGATATGGTCAGTGACAACTGGTTCATCAATGCAGCCGGAGAGCTGAAAACAACTCTGCCTCCCGGGGATCTGCTCTATTCCCTGCACCAGGTTGAAGCGCAGTTCGGCCGGAGGAGAGATTCCGGTGGCGGCGGATACCGGGACCGGATACTGGATTTTGATCTGCTGCTGTACGGCCGGGAGAAAGTGGTGAAGAGCGATCTGCATGTTCCTCATCCAGCCATGGAGAAGCGCCTGTTTGTCCTTCTGCCTCTGTGTGAAATCGCCGCTGATGTCCAGCACCCTGTCCTGGGCAGGAGCATGGCGGAATTGCTCGCTGTTCTGCAGGCTGAAAAAGAAAATCCGGTGGTGGAAATGCTTGAATGGCCGGGCCTGCTGGAGCTCCCGGTCCATCACTGAATGGACTGCCGGCATAACCTGCATCCAGCTTATCTGAAAAAAGATTAGGTTAGACTTTTATGCGTTCAGGGATATAATGAAAAGTGTACATGATCGGCGTTAAAATGGGGTGGCAATGTTCGTAATTCGTCTGGTGGCACTGGCCGTGCTGTTTTATGTCGGCTGGCGGCTGATCCGCGGGATCATGGGCGGTTCCGGTAAACAGACGGAAGTAAAAGGGAAGACGGCTGAAGATTCTCCGGTGCAGGACGTCCTGGTCGAGGATCCCGTCTGTCACACCCTTGTGCCTAAACACCAGGCCATCCGTCTGCGCCGGGACGGGAAAACCTATTATTTCTGCAGCGATGAATGCTGTGATAAATTCAGTGAATCAGCAAGGGGAGAGGAATGAAATTTTTTATTGATACCGCGAATATCGACGAAATCAGGAAAGGCCTGGAAATCGGCATGGTGGACGGGGTTACCACTAATCCGTCACTGGTGGCCAAAGAGCAGAGACCCTTCCAGGATATCCTTCAGGATATATGCGCAATCGTTGACGGTCCGGTCAGCGCCGAGGTTGTCAGTCTCGATGCCGAGGGTATGGTGAAAGAAGGCCGTGAACTGGCCAAGCTGGCTGATAATATAGTCATCAAGGTGCCGATGATCGAAGAAGGGTTGAAAGCGGTCAAAATGTTCAGCGCAGAAAATATCAAGACCAACGTCACCCTGGTATTCTCCGCGACCCAGGCCATGCTGGCCGCAAAGGCCGGCGCCTCTTTTGTCAGCCCTTTTATCGGCCGCCTGGACGACATTTCTCACAACGGCATGGAGCTCATCAGCGATATCATGAGTATCAACCGCAACTACGGATTTTCGGCAGAGGTGATTGTCGCGTCGGTCCGCAACCCTTTGCATGTGCTCGACGCAGCCCTGATCGGAGCCGAGATTGCGACCATACCCTACAAGGTTATATCCCAGCTGGCCAAACACCCCCTGACCGATATCGGGATGGAAAAATTCCTCGCCGATTGGGAGAAGCGGCAGAAGTAATCTCATGGGTATGCTACGATTATGTCGGCAGTGCATTGTGGTTTTTGCCCTGGTCATTCCGATCCAGGCCGGCGCCGAAATTTATGTTTACGAGGATGAAAACGGGGTCAGGCATTACACAAATACCCCCACGGGCAAGCACTACAAGCTTGCGACCCTCCCCAGGCTGAATACGCCCACCGGCAATGCATCCGGCAGCATGGACAGGGGATCTGTCCGGATGCCTTCCGGCTCAGGCAATCCTGCCCGATATGACCAGCATATAGAAAAAGCCGCATACACGCATATGGTCGACCCTCTGCTCATCAAGGCGATTATCAAGGCCGAGTCGGATTTTGACCAGTTTGCCACGTCATCAAAGGGCGCCCAGGGGCTCATGCAGCTGATGCCGGCAACAGCACGGGATCTGCGCGTGGCAAATCCGTATAACGCCGTCCAGAATATCAACGGCGGCACCCGATACTTTAAAAAACTTCTCGATGCCTACGATGGTGATATGGCCCGGAGTCTGGCCGCCTATAATGCCGGCCCGGGAAGAGTGGCAAAGAATGGTCCCCTGCCAAGGATAAAGGAAACGCTGGACTACGTACAGAGGGTGACCAGGTATTACCGGGTCTATCAACAGGATCAATCCGCCGGTGTCTCCCCAAAGAACAGGTTGCAGAAACTGGTAACCCTGAACTGACTCATCGTGAATCATATATTCAATCTTCCCAATACTATAACAGGTATTCGCTTTGTTCTGGCGGCGGCGCTGGCGATTATGCTTATGATGGAGCAGACCGTCTGGATGGGGTTTTTCACCTGTCTGCTTTTTGTTGTCGCCGCCTGCACGGACTGGGTTGACGGGTATTGTGCCCGCCTCTACAAGAGTGAAACGGTGCTGGGACAGCTCATGGACCCCCTGGCCGACAA
The DNA here is from genome assembly GCA_023544645.1 of Desulfobulbaceae bacterium. Taxonomy (GTDB): domain Bacteria; phylum Desulfobacterota; class Desulfobulbia; order Desulfobulbales; family Desulfobulbaceae; genus UBA10518. Next base: position 95,004 of record JAMJFO010000003.1, read on the forward strand.
GGTGCTGGTTGCCACTGCCCTGATCATGCTGATCCCCCTTGGCCGCGTTCCCGCGTGGCTGGTCCTGATCATCCTCTGTCGCGAGATAATCATCACCGGTCTGCGGGGTATTGCTGCTTCCTCCGGTATTGTCGTTGCCGCCAGCGGTCTGGGAAAGATCAAGTCAATCATCCAGTATATTGGTATCGGTACCCTTATTTTTCCTCTGGGTCTCCTGCCTCTTCCTTTTCTCCATCGTCTCGGACTGGCCATTCTGTATCTGTCTCTGGTGCTGACTGTCTGGTCAGGACTTGATTACTTCTACAAGCTGAAGCAGATATTTCTCTCTCCCCCCACCGCGGCTGACTAAAGAGACACTGAACTGTAATCGTAATTATTCAAAGCCATATGAGCAGATTCGCCGGGAAAAATTTTTTCTGTAAAGAGCAGAAGATATTCTCAGGAAAATAGAATGCCCCGATTGTTTGTTGCCATTGACCTTCCGGCCGGCGTCAGAGACCGGTTGTCGTCCATGTGTTGTGGTCTGCCGGGGGCCAGATGGGTTGATCCGGACCAGATGCACCTGACCCTCCGATTCATTGGGGATGTGGACAGCGCCGTTTTCACGGATGTCCGGGAAGCGCTGATTGATGTATGTTCAGAACCTTTTTCCCTGCAGCTTGAAGGCATCGGTTTTTTCCCTCCCCGGGGAGAGCCGCGGGTGGTCTGGGTTGGAGTCAGAAAAAACCAACAGCTCATCCTTCTGCGCAACCAGGTTGAAACGGTTCTGGTTCGCGCCGGCCTCCAGCCGGAGGGCCGCAAATATTCTCCGCATATCACTCTGGCCCGCTTGAAGAACACTCCCGGTCCAAAAGCCGGGGCTTTTCTCGCCCATCATGGCATGTTCAGGAGCGAGGAGTTCCCGGTCAACGAATTTTTTCTCTATTCCAGCGTATTGAACAGCAAGGGAGCAAAACATTTTATTGAAGAAGGATATTTGCTGACCCGGAAATAGAACGCAGGGGCAGGCCGGATATCTTGTTGACCATGGGAAAAAATTGCCCGCCAGGGTAAAGGTTTTCTGTATTGGTGCGAAATGAATGGGCATACGGGCGAAGATCACGGAGTCAGAAGACTTTTTACTCGCGCACCATTTAAGAGCCCTGCCTGTCTGCACAAAGGTCTTTGCGGGCTATTTTTTTTGCTGAAACAGGATTTTGATCACATTTCTGAGATGACTGGGCTGCGCAAGCACGAATTCAACATTTTTCAATGGTGAATACTTGAGGATCAGTTCACATATCGGCGAGGGATCGGGCATTAGTGTTGCGATGACCATGGTGCTGTCGTTGGCGGAAAGCGGCAGGATTTTCAGTTTTTCGATTAACTCGCGCGGGAGCTGGGAAAGAATTTTCCTGGACCCTTTCTGCTGCCGTAAATCAACAAAAGGGATGCGAAATTTTTCCGCCAGAGCCATATAGACTTCTTTTTCCTGGAGAATTCCCTTTTCGATGAGGAAATTGCCCAACTTTTTGTTATGGAGTTTTTTCTGGTACGCCAGCGCTTCAAGCACCTGTTCCTCACTCACCAGCCCGGCTTTGAGCAGGATCTCCCCTACCTTGAGCTTTTGCAGCGGGTTTTCATATGCCCGCTGAATCTCTGATTCCACAGCGGAATAGAGAATTTTGGCCCGCTCCGCAATAATTCTTCCGAACTTGATTTTTTTTAATTCATTATGTTCGTCCAGGGCATGCTGGAGGACATCTCCGGTGAGCAGCTTTTTATCGAGAAGGATCTGGCCAAGGTGCCGGCGCTGGTAGCGTTTCTTTATATTCTGCAATGGAATGAAGGTATATTTGAAGCGGGTCTCCTTTTTGGTTGAAAAGCCATACAGGACATTGTCCCGGTTTTGCAGCGGGTGAATGGCCTCGTAATAGATGTTGCCGTCGATGGTTTCAATTATTTCTACATGGCAGGCCTCATCCTTATTGCGGGCAAATCCGGTGGGCGCCCTGGTGGACCGGATACTGCTCAGCTGCTCAAGCGATATGATTCCGGGCTCCGCGCCCTCATCGCGGATAAGGGTAAGTTGATCCTTGCTCGGTTCGAACAGGTGGGTCCACGGAACTTCCTCGCGCCTGCCGTTCAGATATTCCAGGATAGTTGCAAAACCGGTTTTTTTTGTTTGCGGATTAGCAGGACTTTGAAGGATGGCGTCGGATTCCAGGATGTCGTCGGAAAAGGCATAATCAAAGAGATTAGTATCAAAGTCGATGTCATCCTCTCCGTCCTGGGTTAGATCATCGTAAATGCTGTCGACATTGTTAAGATCGATTTTCTGTACGTTTTCAGGGCGTTTCTGCTTGTCCCGGCGGGGAATTCCGGAGGAGTTAAGGGCTTGAGCCATTCTGGTGTCGGCGGCAGCTTCATCGGTGTGTCCGAGCCTGGAAAATACAGCACTGCGGTTACGGTATGCTTCAGAATGATGAGGATCAATTTCAATGGCGAGGGTAAAGAATTCCAGGGCCTCGCGCAGCTTATCGGCCTGCAGCATCTGCCGTCCCTGTTCAAGGTATTGTCCAGCGTTTTTTTCCAATGAGCTGCCCGTTGTCAGTGTTTTTGTTGCTTACGATAGTAAGTTTTCAATTAATCTAACAAAAATTATATAGTAATAGCTTCGAAAATACAAATTGATGAATATGGTCTCCTCAAATTATACGTCGACTACCTCTGCAGGCCAAGCACATCCGTCAATTTCCGGGTGAACGATCCGGCGTCGCGGAAATCAAGATGTGAGCCATCCGGGCAGTCAAAAAGGGAAAGGGCGGGATAGTCGGCAAAATGAACAGTGCGGGCAGAGGTGGTCGCAGCGAAACGGTCCCAGTACCCACGGCGTGGCCAGGTCTTCTCCTCCAGCTTGAGAATTTCGCCGCAGGACGGCATACGAAGAAAGATGACCCTACCGCCCCGTTGGTGGATCCGGCTCACCATGGCCTCGATCTCGCTGATACGGGCGGCAAATGCTTCCCCGGCCAGCGGGGCCGCCTCCTCGACGATCCGGCGCTGCCTCTGTATCCGTGCCTTGCGAAGTTGCGCAATGTCTATCCGGGAATAATCAGCGGGCCGGTATCTGTCTTCCCGCATGGGCGCATAGGGTGGCCGCGGAACCTCACCCCCCGTCAATTTCTCCCACAACTTGTCCGGCAGCAGCCCGGGATAACGGAAGACAAAATGAGACTGCAGTAGCAGCGAAAGGCGGGTTTCGACCCTGGATGACCACTTCTGCTGATGGAATTTGCGGACCCATTTGGCGGAGCGCCCCTGGTCAGCGCTACCGTCAGCAAGCCACTGGGGGAGAAGGGAGCAGAGGACCAGTCCGGCAAAGGAATGATCTGCGGCAAGATCGGCCAGCACCGGCAGGGGAGAACTGCCGTCAATGGCGAGCATCACGGTTTCGACGCCTGTCGCTTCATGGAAAACCTGCGGATCGACATCAAGCTGCATCCGTGAGGAGCCGAGAAGAACGGCTGTCCGGCCGTCCCCTTTTTGAACGTTCCGGCGTTTGAGCGTCCATATCCCGAGATCATCCTCGATAACCGGAGCAAAACCCGCGCCCCGCCAGAAAGCCTCCCAGGCGCTCAGTATGACAAGGGCTGCCAGCAGACCGACCGCAAGGCTGCGAAGCCAGCCGTCATAGCCGCGGCGCTGTTTAGAACTGGAAGTAGATGAAGGCACGTTCTTCTCCGGGGGCAAGGGCAAGTGAGAGCAATATAACCGCCAGGGCGGCGCTTCGCAGCCACCAGGGAATCAGGGATAAAGCCGCCCTGAAGTCCAGGTCGCGCAGGAGCCACTGCCCGGCAAGCATGAACACGGTGAGCAGGCATATCCGGGATACGGCCGCGGCTGAGAGGAGATCGCCTCCCTGGCCGCCGGTCATGGCTGTAAGCAGCATGAAAGCGGCGCCGGTATCCTGGGCCCTGAAAAACACCCAGGTAATACAGATGATGCAATAGGTGGCCAGCATGAGCGCCAGCCGGGCGCCGGCTCCACTGGTATCGATCCGGTCCTGAAAAACGGATTTCAGCGCCCGTTCGGCGGCCAGGAGAAAACCGTGAATTCCGCCCCAGATGACAAAATGCCATCCGGCGCCATGCCACAGTCCGCCGAGCAGCATGGTGGCCGAGGCATTGATCGTTGTTCGCAGCGGTCCCTTTCTGCTGCCTCCCAGCCAGAAGTACAGATAGTCGCGCAGAAAGGAGGAAAGAGAGATATGCCAGCGCCGCCAGAATTCGGAAAAGCCCATGGCCGCATAGGGAAAACGGAAATTCTCCGGCAGGACAAAGCCGAGGCACAGCGCGACGCCGATGGCGCAGGTGGAATAACCGGCAAAATCGAAAAAGATCTGGGCGGAAAAGGCCAGGGTTCCCACCCAGGCATCGACCAGGCCCGCCCTGGCCGGAGCGCCGAATACCTGGTCGGCAACAGGTCCGGCCAGGGTATCGGCCAGGATAACCTTTTCGAAAAGCCCCAGGCCGAGCATGGCCAGCCCCCATCCCAGCTGCTCGGCTGTGGCGCGCCGCTCTTTTTTGCACTGCGGCAGAAATTCCACTGCCCGCACAATGGGACCGGCCACCAGCTGCGGGAAAAAGGTGACAAACAGGGCGAAATCGAGAAAAGAGGGCCAGGGCTTGAGTTTGCCCCGGTAGATATCGAGGCTGTAGGATAGTGACTGGAAGGTGTAAAAGGAGATCCCCACCGGCAGCACTATACCGGGCGCGGCAGGCCGGAACCCGATTCCCATGAGCTCCAGCATTGCCACGAAGTTCTCCAGCAGGAATCCGCCGTATTTGAAATAGCCGAGCAGCCCCAGGTTGACGGTCAGGCTCAGCCCGAGAAAAAATCGTCTGGTCCTGAGTCGGCGGGCCGCGGCGATCTTTCGGCCGGCCAGCCAGTCAACCAGGGTTGATATCCAGAGGAGGACAACAAAGGGGGGATTCCAGGCGGCATAGAAGAGGTAGCTTGCCAGGCAGAGATTGAGCTTTTTCACCTTCCAGGAGAGCGGCAGGTGATGCATGAACAGCACAATCGCCAGAAAAAGGATGAAGATGAGTGAGTTGAAAAGCATGGTCCCTACTATATCGCGGCGAAGCGATCAGGTCCACACCAAGATTCCATCTGGCGGGGACCATGACCGGTTCACATATACGGTCGGGGCCGGCCCATGGCTTGTCGCCTCGGGAGGATGGGAAAGGAAAAAAATTGTTTTTCCGTGCTGGTGAATAAATCAACCTGAACCATTGCGGTTCATGATTTTTTTTCCATGAAGGAAAAACCAGAATCTGGCTACCAGCCCACCAGTTATTGATCACTTCCGGCTCGCCTGGCTTTGGTGTCATTTCATAAAATCTATTCATTTCTTTGGCTTGCATGGTTGAACGGCAGATCGGTTAGTGTGGCACACATGTTGCTGTATACCAGACATGCGTAGCTGCTGCGATTTTCACCAACCACATCAAGCGAGAGGAAAGGAATCATGAAAGCAGATAAGTTTCTGTTTGCCACAGCTTTGGCAATTTTTAGTACGGCAGGCGCGGTCCAGGCAGGTATCATCGACAGCTGGAACATGGATGGAGTTGATGTTTATCCAGGGCCATACACGGAATATGTAACATATTATAGCACTATTTATACCGATTTTACGATGACTGACACCAACGGCGTCATCTCCTGGAAAGAAACCGATGTTAAGGCGCCCGGCCTCAAGGTAGTCAACGGTGACGATGTGGATGGCTCCAACTGCCTCATGACCACCGGCTACAATCCTTATGACATGAGTGATAAACAGTGCACCGATCCCCTGCAATCGAGCAAGCGTTTCAAGCTGAAAAATACCTTCAATGCCCCCGTTGACCTGAATTTTAATGTGGTTGACGGCGAAACCTCCAGCTACCGGGCACTGCAGAAATGGACCGACGGCACTGACCTGCCCTGGAGCGGATTTACCATTGAACTGGGTTTTACGGTGTACGGAGAGTTCGTACCCTCGGCCGACGGCGACGACCTGGGCTTTTCTGACAGCCGGGGCAGATATTTCACCAGGCCGGTTACTTCCTACCAGTCCAAGGCTGATATACTGTCGGCCCTCTTTGCCCAGGGTCTTGCCGGCGCTCCCGACAAGTATCATCCCGAGCCGGGTTATTTCAACCCGGTGGAAAGGATGAGCTTCGGTCTGGTGGCCACTGAAGACAAAATCGCCAGCGACAGCATCTCCGCCAGCTATTCGGACGTTTTCGACCAGTGGGTCAACAGCCCTGGTGTGCCTATCGCCATCTTCTGGGATGATGACGGCGACATCAACACCGATAACGCGCTGATGGCCAACTGTGCCGATGCCGCCAACCTGGTCCACGTCGGCACCCATACCGGCGACGATGTGACCGGATTCAGCTGCGACGGCCAGTGGGTTACCTTCCGGGCCGAACCCGGTCTTGACCAGGATGGTCTGCCATACCTCTCCGATGGGGTGCCCAAGGCCATCGAACTCACTGATCTGGCCCCGGTGGTCTATACCAGCATCGAAGCGGCGGTTGCCTCAGGTGATCCCCAGCCCATGTACGTGGATTACATCGAAGACGCTGCCAATCTCGGCTTCAACTTCTGGATCACTGTGGGTGACACAAGCAGCTGGCCGACTCCGGGCAGTTTCACGGTCCGTTATACCCCGGTGCCCTCTGACGGCGAACCGCTCGATCCCCCGGGAGGCACCGAGCAGTTCTGCACTGACGGTCTGGACAATGACGGGGACGGCCTGATCGACTGCGCTGATCCCGACTGCGAAGGCATCGAGATGTGCGGACCGGAAGGAAAGGGAGATACCTGCTCTGACGGCTACGACAATGACGGAGACGGCCAGATCGATTGCTATGATTCAGGCTGCGCCAAGAACAGGGCCTGTCGTTAATCCCATTTATATTTCCACCCCACTCCCAGAGACCCGGTTGAGGCATCATGTCTGCCGGGTCTCTGTCCTTTTACCGCCATTACATACAATAATAGGAAGTTTGAGCGGAGTGTCGCGCAAAGCTGACTGTGGATAAACCGGTTTCCTGAATCATTCAGGTGTTTGTTCAGCCTGAACAGGTGGAAGGGAGTTGAACTCCATAAAAAAAGGGTTTACAAGATACTGGCGTATCCGGTAAACCCATATATTTTGGAGGCGACGACCGGATTCGAACCGGTGAATAAAGGTTTTGCAGACCTCTGCCTTACCACTTGGCTACGTCGCCCTTGATGATAGTGAGGGCACTTTATACCAAAGTTTCCAGATTTGACAAGGGGAAACCGTTGTAAAATATTTTTCCGGGTGGTTGGGAGACGTGGGTAAAGATCCTTGAATGCCGCATGATTTTATAAATAAAACCTGGTCATTCGGGTCCGGATGTTTATTTTATCTGATTTGAGATGGTTGCTACAATACAGACTCTGGTTCAGGACAACAGTGAACGGCTCGAAGAGCTGCAGGCGAGGATAGGATACCGGTTCAAGGATATCCGGCTGCTTCAGCTGGCGCTGGTCCATAGTTCATTTGCCTTTGAGCGCATGAAGCACGGCCGCCATAACGAAACCCAGGAATTTCTGGGGGACGCGGTGCTTGATCTTACCCTGGGGTACATCCTCTTTACCCGTTTTCCTGAAATGCGGGAAGGCAATCTGACGCGGATCCGCGCCGCGCTGGTCAATGAATCCGGTTTGGCCGGAATGGCGCGGGCGATCAGTCTTGGCGACTACCTGCTCTTGGGGCATGGCGAGGAAGCGTCCAGGGGGAGGACCAAGCCGTCCATTCTTTCCTGCGCCTATGAGGCCTTGATCGGCGGCATTTTTCTGGATGGCGGCTATGACGCGGCCCTGTCTTTTGTCAGAAAATGGTTCGAGCCCCTGATAGACAGACGTCGTGAATTGCTCATGTCTGCCGATGCAAAAAGTTCCCTGCAGGAACTGCTGCAGGAGAGACATAATGCCGGTCCGGAGTATGTGCTGGACATTGAGGAGGGCCCTGCCCATGCCAGGATGTTCACCGTTTCGGTCCATTTCCAGGGCAATTCGCTGGGCACCGGCACCGCTTCCAGCAAAAAAGTAGCGGAACAGCAGGCTGCGCACGAAGCGTTGAAACATCTCAATTCCCCGGCCCATTAGCCCGCATTTCTCACAAGGGTTGCCGCGAGAAGCCGTAAAACCTGCAAAAACCGGAACGACCCGGTAACCGGAACGAAACCAGTTGTTATGCCTTTGATCATTCCCGTTTTTATTCCCCACCAGGGATGCCCGCACACCTGCATTTTCTGCAACCAGCACAGGATCAGCGGTCAGGCTGCCGGCGCATCCGTGACCGCGGCGGATGTGCGGCATACCATAACACTGTGGCTGAACCGCGCTCCGGGCAGGAAAGGTGATGATGTCCAGGTAGCCTTCTACGGCGGCAGTTTTACCGGTCTGCCATTGTCGAGGCAGCAGGAGCTGCTGCAGGCGGTGAAACCCTTTCTCGGCAATGGACGGGTCGGGTCGATCCGCCTTTCCACCCGCCCCGATTATATTGACGGCGCCGCAGTTGCCTTCCTGCAGGCGCATGGAGTGGCCACTGTTGAACTCGGGGTCCAGTCTCTGGATGACCGGGTGCTGGAAGCCAGTTGCCGAGGCCACAAGGCTGCGCATACGTACGATGCGGCTAAGCACCTCAGGAGCCAGGGCATGGAAACAGGTTTCCAGCTCATGCTGGGACTGCCGGAGCAGTCAACGCGCTCCCTCATGCAGACAGTAAAAGAGGCTGTTGCCTTGCAACCGGATTTTGTCCGGATTTATCCGGTACTGGTATTACAGGGCAGCGGGTTGAACAGTTTGCGCGAACAGGGTATGTTCCAACCGCTCACCCTGGAAAAAGCGGTGGCCCAGGCCGCCTGGGCGAAAAAATTTTTTGCCGCGCATGACATCAGGGTTGTGCGGATGGGGCTGCAGCCGGGCCGGGAACTTGAAGAAAGCCTGATTGCCGGTCCTTATCACCCGGCCTTCGGCGAACTGGTCAGCTCCCGGATCATGCTGCAGCAGACAAGGAAGGCCCTGCAGTGTTCGGGAAGCAGCACCCGGCAGGCCTTGTCAATCTCGACCAGTGATGTTTCCATCTTCCGCGGTATGAAATCCTCGAATATCAGACGGTTGAAGGAACTCGGGCTGGAGGGGCGTTATGTGCTGATTACCGACCGGGAGCAGCCCCGGTTCACTCTCCGAAAACTCTCAACAGTTCCGATGAAAAACTGATCATGCTCACTGTCAATAATCTCAACCTCCAGTATGGCGGCAAACACCTGTTCCGGGATGTTTCGGCTCAGGTTCATCCCGATGACCGCATCGGCCTGATTGGGGTGAACGGTACCGGCAAGTCCACCCTGCTGAAGATCATGAGCGGCCTGCAGGAGACCGACCCGGGAACAGTCAACCGGGCGTCCTGGTTTACCGTTGCCTACCTGCCCCAGGAGGTGACGGTCAGCCTGGGCTCCCGGAGCCTGTATGAAGAGGCGGAAACAGCCTTTCAGGATGTGTTGAACAAACAGGAGGAACTGCGGGAAGTCTCGGAACAGCTGGCGGTCATTTCCTCTGGTGACCCGGAGCTTGAGCCGTTGCTGCAGCGCCAGGGCGACCTGCAGCATTTTCTCGAAGGGCGTGATATCTTCACCATCCGCCCCCAGATCGAGCGGATTCTCGGGGGGCTGGGTTTTTCCCAGGCAGACCTGAAAAAAGAGGTCCGGAGCTTTTCCGGCGGCTGGATCATGCGGCTGCTACTCGCCAAACTGCTGCTCCAGAAACCCGCCCTCCTCCTGCTGGATGAGCCGACCAACCATCTCGATCTTGATTCTTTAACCTGGCTGGAAGACTTTCTGCGTCAGTACCAGGGCGCGATTATCGTTATCTCCCATGACCGCTCCTTTCTGGACCGTCTGACCACCTCGACCTGGGAACTGAGCCTGGGCCGGCTGACCGTATACCGGGGCAACTACTCCAAATACCTGGTGGAAAAAGAGGAGCGACTGGAAATCGAACGGGCCGCCTACAACAACCAGCAGGCGAAGATCAAGCAGACCGAACGGTTCATAACCCGGTTCCGGGCCAAGTCCACCAAGGCGAAACAGGTTCAGAGCCGGGTCAGGCAGCTGGAAAAGATGGAGCGCATCGAATTGTCCGAAACCGAGCGGAGTATCCGCTTCACCTTTCCCCCGGCGGCTCCTTCGGGAAAGCAGGTGCTGGAACTGCGCGGACTGAATAAAAGTTTTGATCATCATCCTGTTTTCAAGGATATCAATTTGTCTCTCAACAGGGGCGACAGGCTGGCCGTGGTCGGGGTGAACGGCGCCGGCAAAACCACCCTGATGAAGATTATTGCCGGCATGGAGCCTGCCGAAGGGGAGGTGCGGCTGGGCCATAATGTCATCCTTTCCTATTTCGGCCAGCATCAGGCCCAGGAGTTGTCCGGGGAGTTGACCGTACTGGATACGGTCTATCACGGCGCCGAGGACATGACCATGACCAGGGTCCGTTCCCTGCTCGGTGCGTTCCTTTTTACCGGCGACGAGGTGGACAAGAAAGTGCAGATCCTCTCCGGCGGCGAGAAAAGCAGGGTGGCCCTGGCCCGGATGCTCGTCACCCCGGCCAACCTCATGCTCCTGGACGAGCCGACCAATCATCTGGACATCAGCTCCCAGGAGGTTCTGCAGGAGGCAATGGCCCAGTATGAAGGCACCATCATCGTGGTTTCCCACAACCGTTTTTTTGCCAATTCCTTTGTTAACAAGGTTCTGGAGATCAGGGACGGCAGGGCGACAATATATGAGGGTAATGTTGATGATTATCTGGAGCGCCGCAAAAAAGAGCAGGCCGGGAATAAACCGGCTGAAACGGAAACGGTGCCGGAAGAAGATGCAGCCGGGGCAGGGATAAATGAACAGCCGGCGGACCGCAAGACTCTTCGCCGCGAGAGGGCGCTGATGCGCGAAAAGCTCGGCAGAAAGCTTACCCCGTTGAAAGACCGGGTCAGAAAGACCGAGGAGCAGATCCAACTGCTGGAAACCCGAAAACAGGAGCTGGAGTCGGTAATGGCTGATCCCGAATTATACCGGGATCAGGAAAAATGGGCCGAGGTGAGCCGGGAATATGCCGGGGTGGCAGGAAAGCTTGAGCGAAATTATGCCCAGTGGGAAGAGGTCCAGGAAATGATTGAAGCTATAGAGGGTTCCGCTGTTGAATAAGGACGAAATTACTTGCCTATCAGGGTGGCTTTGGGGTACTAATTCATATTTGTATTTTAACCATTCCTGTTGACGGATTTGACGAAGCCGTTACCACCTGCCGGCCGGAATAAATAAACTGGAGACGCCATGATTATTTTACTGAAACATATCCTGTTCTTAATCACTGCGGCTGTTGCCTGCCTGCTCATTCCGGCCGGGTTGTCGGCCCAGGAGGCGGGAAAGGCTGTCGCGATTCTGCCTTTTCATCTCAATGCGCCTCCGGATAAAGAATATCTGACGGAAGGTATCCGGGACATGCTCGGCAGCAGACTGCGGACCGAGGTCGGGGCCCGGATCATTGGCCGGGGGGAGGTGCAGTCTGCCATGCAGGCTTCCGGAGGCCAGGCTGTTGCCGCGAACATGAGTGCAATCGCCGAGAAGGTCGGAGCCGATTACCTGATCTACGGAACGATCACCGCCCTTGGCGGAGGGATATCCATTGACGCCAGCGTTTTCTCGGCTGACTCCCAACAGGCCGAAGAAGTTCGGAATTTTTACACCTCGGCCATAACCAGCGACCAGGTTATGGGCGCAATCGATACCCTGTCCTGGGATATTATCGAAAATCTTTTTGGCAAAAAACGGCCTGCTTCATTGCTTCCCGCCGCACCGCAGGCCCCTGTACAGGGGGAAAAATCTTCCTTTACAACCGCCCATCCGGACAAAACCTTCATGTCCAGCGGCGGGGGATTCGCCCTCCGCGGCGGCCGCAATTTTGTCAAAACCCGCAATTTCAATATGGACCTGAGAGGGTTTGACATCGGCGATGTGGACGGCGACGGCCGGGCTGAAATCATTGTTGCCGACAAGAGCGAGGTCAAGGTTTTCAAACGTGACGGCACCAGGCTGAACCTTCTCGGCGCCATCAAGATGCTCGTCCGTTACCCTGTACATGCGGTTAATGCCGCCGATCTGAACGGCAATGGCCGCGCCGAGATCTATATAAGCGCCGCCGACGCCACTGGACCCGGATCACGAGCGGTTGAATGGGACGGCACCGCGTTCGTCGACCTGTTCAGCGAGGCCAGATGGTATGTCCGGCCCATGGAGGTCCCGGGAACCGGGCTGGTTCTTGCCGGCCAGGCCGCGGGTCAGCTGGCGGTAATGCCCGGTATATTCTCCCTTACCAACGACAACGGCAAGCTGCGCAAGCAGGAGCGGCTGCCGGTGCCGGATGGTGTCAACCTGTTCAATTTTGTTTTTGCCGATCTGGACGGGGATGGCCGGCATGAGATTGTGGCGGTGGACGATTCATTCAAGCTCCGGGTCATTCAGAATGGTACGACCACGTGGAAAAGTGAAGAGCGATTTGGCGGCACCAAGCGGTTTATCGGCGGCGAACCGGCCATGGAAACGGGAAAAAACCCAATGAAGAATGATTTGGTGGACGCTGTTGGCGAACGGTTCAAGGAATTTTTTATTCCTTCCCGTATCCTGGTCAGTGATGTTGACCGCGACGGGGTGGATGATATTATTCTCAACCGTAATCCTGATACCATTACCACAGTGGCGCCGAGGATGATCCAGTATCCGAACGGTACTTTGGTCGGTCTGAAATGGAACGGCATCGGGCTTGAGGAAATGTGGCGCACCAGGAAGATCGACGGATATGTGATCAACTACCAGGTTAAATCGCTGGCCATGAGCTCAGAGGATATAACGGATGACGAACTGTTCATCGGCCTGATGCTCAACACCGGGTCCTATAATCCTTTCAGCAGCGACCAGGCCACGGTGGTGATTTATCCCTTTGATTTTGAACTGTCGGAATCTAACTGATACGAGGAGAGTCGCGTGAGCTTTAACAGTGAAGAAAGCCTCTGGCTTTCAGGAAACGAGGCCATCGCCCTCGGAGCCTGGGAAGCTGGTGTGCAGGTGGCTTCCGGGTATCCGGGAACGCCTTCTACGGAAATACTGGAAAATCTTTCAACCTATGACGGGGTGTACACCGAATGGGCGCCCAATGAAAAAGTCGGCCTGGAAGTTGCTCTTGGCGCTTCATTTGCCGGGGTCCGCGCCCTGGCAACCATGAAGCACGTGGGGCTGAACGTGGCCGCCGATCCCCTGTTCACCGCTTCCTATACCGGCGGCAGAGGAGGTCTTGTGGTGTTGACCGCCGACGACCCGGAAATGCACAGCTCCCAGAACGAGCAGGATAACCGGAATTATGCCTTTGCGGCAAAACTGCCGATGCTGGAGCCGTCCGATCCTGCCGAGGCCCGGGATATGCTTGTCCGGGCCTTTGAATTGAGCGAACAGTATGACACCCCGGTTCTGTTCCGGATTACCACCAGGATCGCCCATGTCAAGGGTGTGGTGCAAAAGGGCGCCCGCGCGGAACTCGCCTCCCCCTCCATTGAGAAGATCCCCGGCAAGTTTGTCATGCTCCCCGGCCCGGCCAGGGTGCGCAGGGGAGAAGTCGAAAAACGGATGATCGCCATGCGCGCGCACGCCGAAACTCTTGAGATAAACACCATCGAGGAGGGCGATACGCGCAGGGGGTTCATTACCTCCGGCGTCCCCTACAATTATGTCAAGGAGGCATTTCCGGATGCGGCGGTGCTCAAGCTGGGCATGGTCTGGCCGCTGCCCGCCGGCAAGATAGCCGATTTTGCCGCCCGGGTGGAGGAATTGATCATTGTCGAGGAGCTTGATCCTTTCCTGGAAACCCATATCAAGGCTATGGGCATTTCCTGCCGGGGCAAGGAGCTGATCCCGGCCCAGGGCGAACTCAATTCGTTCATTGTCCGGAAGGCGATCGATCCCGGCAGTATCGGCGAAATTTTCGCCCCGCTTGATCTGCCCATGCGGCCGCCCAACATGTGCGCCGGCTGTCCCCACCGCGGCCTGTTTTACTGCCTGTCCAAGATGAAGGACGTCTTTGTTTCCGGCGATATCGGCTGCTATACCCTGGGCTTCCTGCCGCCCCTTTCCGCCATGGATACCTGCGTCTGCATGGGCGCGTCCGTAACGGTCGCGCACGGCATGGCCAAGGCGCTGGGCAAGGAAGGCGAGGGCAGGCTGGTGGCGGTGCTCGGGGATTCAACCTTCATGCACTCGGGCATCACCGGCCTGGTCAATTCGGTATACAATGACAGCTATACGACGGTTATCATCCTGGACAACCGCATCACCGCCATGACCGGTCACCAGCACAATCCGGCTTCCGGGTGCACCATCAAGGGCGAGCCGGCCAATGCCATTGATTTTGAACAACTGTGCCGGGCCGTCGGGGTTAAAAGGATAACCGTCGTCAATCCCCATGATATAGACGAAACCCGCCGGGTCCTGAAGGAAGAGGTCGCCATTCCCGAGACCACTGTGGTGATCAGCCGGGCGCCCTGCGTCCTGCTTCCTTCGGAGATAAAAAGGAAGAAGCCGCTTTATTATACCAATACCGACAACTGCACCGGCTGCAGGGCCTGTGTCAATCTGGGCTGTCCGGCCATCAGCTGGACCCCCCTTACCCCGGAAGAGGCAGTGGAAAAAGGGTACAGGGAAAAACAGCAGGGCTTTGCGATGATCACCGAAGTCCAGTGCAACGGCTGCGGCCAGTGCGCCTGTGTCTGCAAATTCGATGCGATCACCCTCAAGGAGGAAGAGTAATGAAACAGAGCGGCAACATCCTCTTTTCCGGGGTCGGCGGTCAGGGAATTCTGCTGGCCAGTGAATTGACCGCCTATGCGCAGCTGGCCGCGGGATTTGATGTCAAGAAAAGTGAAGTGCACGGCATGGCCCAGCGGGGCGGTTCCGTGGTTGCCCACTTGCGCTACGGGGAAAAGATTTATTCTCCCCTCATCGAACCGGGCAAGGCTGATATCCAGGTAGCATTCGAGGAACTGGAGGCGGCGCGCTACCTTCCCTATCTGCACAAAAACAGCGCCGTGGTGGTCAACACCCAGAAAATTCTGCCGCCGGCGGTTGCGACCGGCAAGACTTCTTATCCCACAAACATCCTGGACGAGCTGCGAAACAGGGATATCAGGGTCGTTGCCCTGGATGCGTTTGCCGTGGCCAGGGATATTGGAGAATTGAGAACAGCCAACGTCGTGATGGTGGGGGCCATGTCGCATTTTCTGGCGGTAAGCCCCCAGATATTTCTTGAGGTGATTGATCAGCGGGTCAAGCAGCAGTTCCGAGAGGTGAACAAAAAAGCATTTGCCGCGGGCCGCGATCTTGTTAATGCCTGATAAGGGCTGAGCTTGGACAGTAAAGGTGAGGGAATGAATCTGATGCAGGTTGAAGAGGTTGAAAGACTGCCCAGGACGGGCTTGGAATCCATCCAGCTGCGGCGTCTGCAGCGGCTGGTGGCCAGGGTGTATGATCGGGTCCGGCCCTACCGGGAGAAAATGGATCAGGCCGGGGTGAAGCCGGATGATATCCAGTCTCTTGGTGACCTGAGCAAACTGCCGTTCACCACCAAGGATGATCTTCGGGACAACTACCCCTTCGGCCTGTTCACCGTGCCCATGGAGGATGTTGTCCGGGTTCATGCTTCATCCGGCACCACCGGCAAGCCGACGGTTGTCGGCTACACTGCCGCTGATATCAGCACTTGGGCGGATGTCATGGCCAGGTGCCTGGCCATGGGCGGAGTGTCCGAAGGGGATATGGTGCACAATGCCTACGGGTACGGCCTGTTCACCGGCGGTCTTGGCGCCCATTACGGCGCTGAACGTCTTGGCGCCACGGTCATCCCGGTGTCGGGCGGCAATACCAAACGGCAGATCACCATCATGCGTGATTTCGGCTCCTCGGTGCTGCTTTCCACCCCGTCCTACGCCCTGAATCTTGCCGAGGCCATGATTGATGCCGGAGTAACCCCGGATCAGCTGAAACTGAGGGTCGGAATCCACGGCGCCGAGCCCTGGAGCCGGAATATGCGCGACGAGGTGGAGAAAAAGCTTGGTATTCGGGCCCTGGATATTTACGGGCTCAGCGAGGTGATCGGTCCCGGTGTGGCCATGCAGTGTCCGGAAAGCGAACACGGCATGCATATTCTTGAGGATCATTTTTTCCCGGAGATTGTCGATCCGGATACTTTTGAACCGCTGCCGCCCGGCCAGCCCGGGGAACTGGTTTTCACCACCTTGACCAAGGAGGCATTCCCGATTATCCGCTACCGGACCAAGGATATTTCTACTCTTTACACCGAGCAGTGTGCCTGCGGGCGCACCCTGGTGCGCATGGAAAAGGTGACCGGCCGGACCGATGACATGCTGATTATCCGCGGCGTTAATGTTTTCCCGTCGCAGGTTGAACATGTGCTCATGGGCATCGAAGGCGTGGAGCCGCACTACCAGATCGAAGTGAACAGGGAGGGCTCCCTCGACACCATGAGTGTGCTGGTGGAGGTCAGCGACAATGTTTTTCATGACGAGGTCAAAGTTCTGGAGGGCCTTACCAGGACAATTCAGGCTGAAATAAAGGATTTACTCGGCGTAACCTGCAGTGTTAAGCTGGTCGAGCCGCGAACGATCCAGCGCAGTGAGGGCAAGGCCCAGCGGGTAATCGATAACCGGAAGATGTAACGAGAAGGCAAAGTTCAAGCCTGGGAGGGATAATACATGAGAGTTGAACAGATCGCTGTTTTCTTGGAGAATAAATCAGGGCGCCTGGCTGATATCACTTCGGTGCTGGCGGAAAACAACATCAACATCAGGGCCCTGTCGGTTGCCGATACCGCCGATTTCGGTATTCTGCGGCTCATCGTCGACAAGGTTGATCTGGCCAAGAAGATTCTGAAAGAGAACGGATTCACGGTGGGCAAAACCAATGTCATTGCCGTGGAGGTGCCGGATCGTGTCGGCGGCCTGGCCGGTGTACTCAAGACCATTGACGCGGCGGGATTGAATGTCGAATACATGTATGCCTTTGTCAATAAGAGCGGTGAAAATGCCGTGCTCATTTTTCGTTTTGACGAAATTGACAAGGCCATAGCAGCCCTGCAGCAGGACAATTTTACCATTCTCACCGGCGAACAGGTCTGCGCGTTGTAAAAAGGGTTTTTGGAAGCGGGGGGAGTCGGTTCTCTTTCCTGTTCTTTAGTTACTCTTCAACAAGGAGGTTGAGCAGTGAAAAACATCGTGAAAAAAGCAGTAGTGGCCATTGCGGCTGTAGGTATGCTGGCGTTGCCTGGTCTGCAGGCGGCCATGGCGGATACCATCAAGATCGGTGCAATCCTGGCCGTGACCGGACCATCTTTCCTCGGTGTTCCAGAGGCCAACACATTAAAGATGCTGACCGATGAGCTGAACGCCAGGGGCGGGCTCAACGGCAACAAGGTCGAACTTATTATCAAGGATTCCGGCGGTGTTCCGGAAAAAGCCATTTCCTTTGCCAAGCAGCTGATCGAGGAGGAAAAGGTGTTCGCCATCATCGGGCCCTCCACCAGCGGCGCAACCATGAAGATCAAGAATATCGCCGAACAGTCCGAAACTCTTCTGCTCTCCTGCGCCGCTGCCGAGGTTATCGTCAATCCGGTGGCCAAATGGGTTTTCAAGACCCCGCAGATGGACAGTGACGCCGTCAGGAAGATCTACATGGAAATGAACAAGATGAACATTTCCAAGATAGCCGTCGTTGTCGGCAATACCGGCTTTGGCCAGGCTGGAAAAGGTCAGCTTCTGGAAATCGCGCCCGAATACGGTATCGATGTAGTGATCAGCGAGGTCTATGACAAGGCGGCAACCGATCTCTCCGCAGTTGTTGCCAAGCTCATGGCCAACAAGGACATCCAGGCCGTGGTTAACTGGTCCATCGTCCCGGCGCAGTCAATCATTATCAAGAACATCCGCCAGGCAGGCTGGGATGTGCCGATCTTCCAGAGTCATGGCTTCGGCAACATCAAATTCGTTCAGGCGGCTGGTGATGCGGCCGAAGGCGTAATCTTCCCGGCCGGCCGGCTCCTGGTTGCCGACGTCCTGCCCGAGGACAATCCCCAGAAGGAAGTTCTGGTGAAGTACAAGAATGACTATGAAAGCAAGTTCAAGGAAGACGCCTCAACCTTCGGCGGCCATGCCTACGATGCTTTCAAGATCCTTTGCCGGGCTATTGAACAGGTGGGTGTGGACAAGCACAAGGTGCGTGAGGCCATCGAAAACATGAAGGGCTTTGTCGGCACCGGCGGTGTTTTCAATTTCACGCCGGAAAATCATAACGGTCTCGGTCTTGACGCCTTTGAGATGATGACGGTTAAAGACGGCAAATTCACCCTGTACCAGAAATAAAAAGAACGCTGTAGTGAAAATATAAAAAGAGTGGGGAGCTGAGAGTCCCCACTCTTTTTTGTGCTTTTCGCTGCCGAAGCAGGCAACTGTTATCAATGGAATTGTCTCTTTTTCTCCAGTATCTCTTTGCCGGAATCACCTATGGCATTATTTATGCCATTGTGGCCATCGGCTTTAATATTATCTACAACACCACCGGCATTATCAATTTCGCCCAGGGAGAATTTCTGATGCTGGGCGGGATGATTTCCATCTCTCTGCTGCATTTTATGCCCCTGCCGGCGGCAATTACAGTTGCGGTAGTCATTACCATGCTTGTCGGCGCGCTCATCGAGATAGTGTTTATTCGCTGGATAGAAAACCCTTCAGTCCTGCGGATGATTGTCATCACCATCGGCATATCCATTATCATCCGCGAAGCGGCTTTGCATATCTGGGGAGAAAGTGTGCGGGCGCTGCCTTATTTTATCGGCAGCGCGGTAACCTCGGTCTCTATCCTCGGCACCAAGATCTCCCCTCAGGTTCTGATCGTCATCGGGGTCTGTTCTGTGGTGGTTGTCTTCCTCAGCTTTTTTTTCAAGTTTACCTCCATCGGACGGGAAATGAGAGCCTGTGCCGCCAACAGGAGAGCGGCAACGCTCTGCGGCATCAATGTCAAGAATATGGTGACTTTTTCCTTCATGCTGTCGGCCGGTATCGGCGCCCTGGCCGGAGCGGTCATGAGTCCCATTACCTACAGTCAGTATGACAATGGCACAGGCCTGGCCATCAAGGGATTCACCGTGGCCATTATGGGCGGACTCGGCAACAGCCCCGGCGCTGTAGCGGCCGGTCTTATGCTGGGTATTATCGAGGCGTTCAGTATTTCCGTCCTGCCCCTGGCGTTCCAGGATGCGGTGGCCATCGCCATCCTGCTCATCATCCTTTTTATCCGCCCCCACGGTTTGTTCGGCAGCAGTGAAGCGGCCCGGTTGAAAGAGTTCTGATGGAATTTATCAAACGGTATCTGCCCATTGCCGGGCTCCTGGGGATCGTTATCGGTGTGCAGCTGCTGACCAGCGCCACGGATACGGCCTATTACCTTACCCAGTTGACCATGGCCGCCTACTATTCTCTGCTGATCATCGGCCTTTGTGTGCTCATGGGCTATGCCGGCCAGATCTCCCTGGGGCATGCCGGGTTTTTCGCCATCGGCGGCTACCTCTCGGCGGCGCTGACCAGCAATGATTTTTCCGCCTACCGGGAAACCGCTGTTATGCGGTTTATGGACACGGCCGGCCTGCTGCTGCACCGCCAGAGCCTGTACGGCGAGCCCCTCCTCAATATCCAGCCGTGGCCGGCCTGCATCATTGCGGTGGTGGTGGCCATTATTATTGCTTTTCTTCTCGGGATACCGGTGCTCAAGCTCAAGGGGCACTATCTGGCCATGGCCACTCTCGGTTTCGGGATTATTATTTTTCGCGTGGCGCTGGCCGCTGAATTTTTCGGTGAAGCGGATGGTATTTCAGAAGTTCCGCCGTTCCAGCTTTTTCCGGGCGTATCCGTTACCGGTGATTTTAGCGACCGGGTGCAGAACTATTATATCGCCTGGGGCCTGTTGCTGTTGGGGCTGGTTCTTCTGCTCAACCTCATTCATTCGCGGGTGGGTCGGGCGCTGCGCTCCATCCACGGCTCAGAGGAGGCGTCCGAGGCCATCGGAGTAAATACCGCCCGGTATAAACTCTACACTTTTGTGATCAGCGCAGCTTTTGCGGCAATCGCCGGTTCTTTTCTCACCCACTATAACGGTGGCATCGGCCCGTCAGAAGCCGGTGTCATGAAATCGGTGCGCTATGTGGCCATCGTTGCCGTGGGCGGGATGGCCAACCTCTGGGGCGTTCTCATCATGGGCATCCTGCTGAATTTCATGTCGCTGCGCGGAATGTTCGGAACGTACGACGATGCGGTCTTCGGGGTTATCCTGATCCTGATCATGCTTTTTGCGCCGCAGGGCATACTCAGTCTGCGGATCAGAAATATTTTCCGGACGAAAAGAAACGACACCTGACAACAGGATGATCCATGCTTGAATTATCAGCGGTGCATAAATATTTCGGCGGACTCCATGCCGTCAATAATGTCGGTTTCAAGGTTGCACCGGGCACCATTAAAGCGGTCATCGGGCCCAACGGCGCCGGCAAGACCACCCTTTTCAATCTTATTGCCGGCGGACTGGAGCCGTCGTCGGGAACCATCACCTTCAAAGGCCGTCCCATACAGGGATTAAAGCCCCACCGGGTCGCCTCCCTCGGCATGGCCCGCACCTTCCAGAATATCAAGCTCTTTCACGGTATGACCGCGCTGGAGAATGTCATGCTTGGCTGTCATATTCGCAGTCGTTCCGGATTTCTGGCCGGGATGTTCAACCTGCCCCGGACCTGGAAGGAGGAAAAGGATATTCGTGCACGGTCCATGGCGCTTCTGGAACTGCTTGATATTGCCGGGTATGCGGATGTGGAGGCGACCAGCCTGGCCTTCGGCCAGCAGCGGGCAGTGGAGATGGCCCGAGCGCTGGCCATGGAGCCGGACCTGCTGCTGCTGGATGAACCGGCAGCGGGGTTGAATATTTACGAGACCGCTGAGATTGCCCGCCTCATCGAACGGACCCGTGAAATGGGTATCACGGTTCTGCTGGTGGAGCACGACATGTCGCTGGTGATGGATATCTCGGACGAGATTGTTGTGCTCAGTTTCGGCGAAAAAATTGCCGAGGATGTGCCGGATGAAATTCAGCGCAATCCGGATGTCATAAAGATTTATCTGGGCGAGGATGAGGAGGCGGCCGTCTGAGTTCGGGGCGACACGATTCAATTATGCTGAAAATAAGAAACCTTGACTCCGGCTACGGCAAACTGCGGGTCCTGAAAAACATTTCCCTGCATGTTGACGGCGGCGAAATCGTCGCCATGATCGGAGCCAATGGCGCCGGCAAGACCACCCTCCTGCATACCATAACCGGGCTGGTGAAACCGACGGAAGGGCAGGTGGAGTTTCACGGCCGGGATTGCCGGCGTCTGCCGGCGCAGAAGATAGTTGCCAGCGGATGCTCTCTGGTGCCTGAAGGGCGGCAGGTTTTTGCCACCCTGTCGGTTGAGGAAAATCTTATTCTTGGCGGTTATGTTCTGCAGAGGCAAAAAGGGAAGGGCGCGATCCTCAAGGAGCTCAATCACCAGTATGAACTTTTTCCCGTGCTCCGCGAACGGCGCAGCCAGCTTGCCGGCACCCTGTCCGGCGGTGAGCAGCAGATGCTGGCCATGGGCAGGGCGCTGATGTCCCGGCCCCGGCTGGTGATGATGGATGAGCCTTCAACCGGGCTCGCTCCCCTGATTGTCCGCGACATCTTCCGGGTGATCGTCCGGTTGCGGGAAGAAGGCAACACCGTCCTCCTGGTCGAGCAGAATGCCAGGGCCGCCCTGGCCATTGCTGATCGGGGCTATGTGCTGGAAACCGGCAAGATCATCCTGCAGGGTCCGGCCGAGGACCTGTTGGCCAACCGGGATGTCCAGCGCGCTTATCTGGGCAGAGAAAAGATAGAATAATGACCTCAGCCATCGTGAATATGCTGGCCCTGTTTTTCGGATATATTGCTTCTACTGAATTATTGATTAGAGTTATTAGCGGGCGGTCGTCAAACGGTCAGGAACTGCAAACTGATAACTGATAGCTGCAAACTCAGAACGGCGAGAGAAGAATATGACAAAGTACTGGGAACCGGAAAAGGAATGTATGACCAGGGAGGCCCTGGAACAGCTGCAGCTGGAACGCCTGCAGTCCACGTTGTACCGGGTGGGAACCCATGTGCCGTTCTATCGGAAAAAATTCGAGGAGCTGAAGATCGATTATGACAACTTCCGGTCGCTGGAAGATCTTGGCCGCCTCCCTTTCACCACCAAACAGGATCTGCGGGACAATTACCCTTACGGGCTGTTCGCGGTGCCGCTGCGCGACGTGGTCCGCATCCATTCCTCCTCCGGTACCACCGGTTTGGCAACCGTGGTCGGCTATTCGAAAAACGATATCAAAAACTGGGCCAATCTGGCCGCCCGCATTCTCACCGGCGCCGGCGTGACCGCCGACGATGTCATCCAGATCGCCTTCGGCTACGGCCTGTTCACTGGCGGATTTGGCTTGCATTACGGCGCCGAGCGAATCGGCGCCTCGGTCATCCCCATCTCTGCCGGCAACACCAGACGCCAGATCCAGATCATGCAGGATTTCAAGACCACGGCCCTGGTCTGCACTCCCAGCTATGGTCTCATCATCGCCGATACCATGATGGAGATGGGGGTTAATCGAAATGGCCTGTCCCTGCGGGTAGGGCTTTTCGGGGCAGAACCGTGGTCCGAGGCCATGCGGCGGGAGATCAACGAAAAACTGGGAATTATCGCCACCGACAACTACGGCCTGTCGGAAGTTATGGGGCCGGGGGTTGCCGGGGAATGCCAGGAATGCAATGGTCTGCATATCAACGAGGACCATTTTCTGCTGGAGGTCATTGATCCGCACACCCTGGAGCCGGTAGCCCCGGGGGAAACCGGCGAACTGGTGATCACCACCCTGACCAAGGAAGCCTTCCCGATGATCCGCTACCGGACCAGGGATCTCACCCGCCTCATGCCCGAGCCCTGTCCCTGCGGCCGGACATTCATGCGAATGCAGAGGATTATGGGACGTTCCGACGACATGCTGATCATCAAGGGGGTCAATGTCTTTCCGGTACAGATTGAAAAAGTCCTGTTCGAGATCGAAGGAACCGAACCCCACTACCAGATCATTGTTGACCGGGAAAACCATTCCGACAAGGTGACGGTACTGGTTGAAGTGGTCGAATCGATATTTTTTGACGAGATGAAAAAACAGCGCGGGATGGTGGACCACATCAAGGCCCGGCTTGCCGCGGAACTGGGTATTTCCGTTGCCGTCAAGCTGGTGGAGGAGAAGACCCTGGAACGGTCTGAAGGAAAAAGCAAACGGGTCATTGATAATCGCAAACTGTAACAGGAGGATCAAATGCAATCCGCAAAACAAATGTTAGCCATAGTAATGGCACTGACACTCTCAATGTTGTTCGTTTCATCACCCGGCCTCAGCAGGGATATGCAGGGTTGGGAAAAGGATGGGGCATATAATAAACTGTATAAGGCCTCAGAGCTTGACCGGTTGAAATGCATGGTGAAGAAGGTCACCGAGGTCGTGCCCATGAAAGGGATGTCGCCGGCTGTCGCGCTTATTGTGGATGACGGTGATGGCGAGGAGATACTGGTCCATGTCGGACCGAAATGGTTTCTTGGCGATACCATAGCCGTAAAGCGTGGCGACAAACTGAAGATACGGGGGTCCTGGGCCGAAATTGACGGCAGGGATGTCTTCCTGGCTTCCAAGATCAAGAAGGGGGATTTCTTTGAGCTCAAGGTCCGCCTGACTAAGGACGGCACCCCGTTCTGGACCATGACCCCGGAAGAACTGGCCCGGGAGCAGGCGCAGCAGTAAATCGCCATCCTGTCGTTTACGCGGCGGTAGTCTGCGTCCCCTGCTGAAGGAGAACGGTAAAGGGGTCAGGGAGAAGGGGAGGTTTCATTCTTCGCGGCACCAGTAGACTCGCGCAGTTCCTCAAAGTCAGCCAGCGGCTGAATTCGTTCGTTATGAATCGCCTCCAGCAGTTTGTCCGGCTCCCGGGCAAACTGCTCGGTCTGCTTGAGGGGATCAAAAAAGCAGACATTGTAGGCCGATATCAGGTTCAAGTGTTCCCACCGGGTGATATAGTAGTTGATGATCGAAGGGAGTTCCGTGAAAACACTTTTGTCCGGATCGGGGATGGAGTAGCTGGAGTTTTTGAGCTTTTCCGTGGACAGGGTCTGCGTCTGGTAGAAATTTTCCATAAACATCATCTCGGCCGGCAGCCGGGCATCGATGCCGATTTTGTTCAACCCCTTGAGTATAAAACGCAGGAAGCCGGCGCCTAACCTGGCCATGGGATAGGAGATATATATTTCCTTGGGGATGTTTATATCCAGGAAGGACTTGATGGTCAGGATAAGCTGGCTCAGTTCCACCGGATTGTGGTCGACAAAATGGTAGGTCTGGCCGGTGAATTCTTCCCGGTGTTCGAGGATGTAATGGACAAAAGGGGGAATTTTTTTGGTGCTTGTATAGGAATGCATCGCCCCCCTGGTTGTAAGCATGAACAGCATTGCCTGCTTGGCGATGGTGAACAGCATCCGGTGAAATCCCTGGATCTTGTGGTCATGCTTGCCGTAGACAACGCCCAGCTTGATGATGGTATAATCAAGTCCCCTGGTTTCATGCAGGTGCTGGAGGGTTTTTTCCGCCATCAGCTTGGACTTGGCATAATTGGTCATATTTGCCGTCAGCGGGAGAATCTGGTCCTCGGTCAGGTTCTCTCCTGCAGGCAGGGTGGCGGCGGAACTGAAATGGATGTAGGGAATTTTCAGGGCCATGGCCACCCGGGCCAGATTGATGCTGCCCAGGTAATTGATTTCATAGGATAGCTGTTCATCGCTGTCAAGGGCTGCGATGGCGCAGTTTATGATGAAATCCGGCTGGTATCTCTGGAAATACTGTTTAATGTCCTCGGGTTCGCGCAGGCTCAGTTTTTTGCTGTTGGGCGACAGGATTTCTATGTCGTCGGTTGTTTCTGTTTTGAAATAATGCATCAGTTCACCGCCGATCAGGCCGGAACCACCGATGAGTACGCCGAACTTCCGCCGGGAGACATCAATCTTTCTGGAGGGATTTTTCAACCGGGAGAGAAGAAAAAGAGGGCGTTGCAGCTTCTCGCCTTCCTCTCGGGCAACCTGGCGGTAAAATTCACATTTCTGGCAGACATCGTGTTTGGCCGCATATGTTCCCTGGACCTTCCCGCCGCACAGCGTTCCTGCCACCGCCCAGCAGGCCCTGCCGGAATTGATGCCGTCATGGATACCGTCCAGGCGTTTTTCTGTTGCCGCCGGACAGGGGGCAACGCCGGCAGCCGACCTGTTGTCAGGTCCCCTACCGCATTGTTTGTATTCCCAGCAATTTTGCTTTTTCTGTTTCATCTGCTTCCCGGTTGTGCCTGAAGTACAAACACATCGCAATGGAAATGCCTTCTTCGAAATGAGTGAAATGAAACATTAAGATATTCTCGCCTAATAATCTACCCTCATGCTGAAATAAATTGGAGATGTTTCGCATTGCTTGGGCAACAGTTCCGGGGTTTCGGTGGTGTTACGTGCATCAAACAGGAAATGGCTTTCCAGGGAGAAGGGGACTGTCGCGCGAATTACGGGGTGTAATTTTTATGTGCCTGATATGTTGTATATTTTTTTGCTGGTAAGCCGGAATTGGGAATTTATTGTTGACGGTGCCGGGGCAAGGGGTTTATAAAACGGGTTTTTTGTTTTGTGATTATTTCTTATTTTCGAATTCAGAGGGAACGCCCTCAATGCGGAAGAGAACTGAAGAATGGATGATCGGAGAAAAAACCAGAGGGTGCGGCTAAAGGATGGCTGCATTATTCACCACTCTGAAATAGTAGGCACAGTCAGGGATATCAGCATGGGAGGTATGTCGTGTACGTGTCTAGACCAGAGGGGGAGCGACAGGGATATCTCGACCCGGGGCAATATTTACTGCAACAGGCTCGAACTTGTTGTGGAAAAAATATCTATGAAAATCCTGGAGAGCCAAATCCTGCCGGGAAAATTTGCCGCCCATCTGGGGGTAAGAAAGTGCCGAGTCCTTTTTCACCAGCTTGATGATTCGCAGAAGGATCAGCTGGCACACCTTATTAAACACTCTTTTTGTTCATAACCTGTCTGCCGTTGGGCAGCCACCCGGAAAATTTGACTATACCCCGGCAGTTCCGCTGGATTGAGCCGGTAAAGCGCAGTGTTGAAAATGATCATCCCGGTCAGGGATCAAGTGGGTGATAAAACGGGGCGCGGGAAAGAGGCGGTTATAATCAATACCGCCAGGGTTCAAAATTTTCTGTTCGGTAAATGTTGCGGAAAAAATTGTCAGCAACGGTGTGTTGCCCGCTCTGCTGATCAAAGGGATGATCCGGTACTCCTTGCGCGGCAAGGGTACCGGATCATCCAGGCAAATCGCAGCGTTGAGCCACAGGTTTGCTGTAACCCCGAAAGCTACCTGTAATACAGGTTGGGACTGCCCATGGTCAGGAGGACCTTGTGCAGGTTCCGCCGGAATTCGCGGCGGTCCCATACCCCCTGGATATGCCCCCGTTTGAGGGCGTTGCGTGATTTTTGATAATCCGGCGGAATATCGTTGCCGGTGGTTTCCCTGATCACCCGCTGTCCGGCAAAACCGATCCTGCTGGAACGGATGGCGAACTGGTAGGGCGAGCAACCCAGAAAACTGGCCACTGGGCCGGCATACGAGTTGTTGTCATAGACAACTATATACAGCCCGCCGGCATCGATGTATTCCCGCACGGCCATGGTGCATTTCGGCATCTGGACAACGCCCAGGGTTCCTTCCTGGATACGGATGCCGCCGGTTGTGTGCACGTAGGCCAGCAAAGGTCTTTTTTTCCGCTTGGCGATCTCGCAGGCCAGGACGAATTTCTCCCCTTCCGCCGAACCGACGGTGCCGTTGCGGAAATCCGAGTAGAGCATGGAAACAACCATGTTAATCCCCGAAACCTTCGCGTGGAAGGTGAGGTTGGCGCTCCCCATGCCTGTTTTGCTTTTTGACAGCTGCAGCCGTTCATCAAACCCATCGTAATCAAGCGGGTTCCGGGAATAAATATCGTTGTTGAACGCCCGTACCGAATGGGGGTCAAAGATATTTTTCAGGTACCACTGATACTCCAGCGGAAAATGGTGGCCGCAGGTTGTGCACACCCCGCCGAATTCGCCGTAAAGATCCGGTACCCACATATCCTGACAGCCATGTTTTTCCGCGTTGGGACAGGAGATGGTCCGGTCCACGTTGGCCAGGGGGCTGGTATAGGTGTCGGTGAGTTCCAGGGGGTCCTGGGCGGACGAGGAGGCAGGGGATATGATCTGCGGAGCAGGCGTTTTTTTGGTTTCCCGTCGGCTGAACAGACCGTATACGGCAGAGAATGGAGCTGTCACCCCGCGGATGAAGGCCGAGCCTTCTCCGGAAACCTCCTTGATGACCTTTTGCGCCTGTTTCTGCTGATTTTTCAGGACATCATACCGGAACGTATAATACACTTTTTCAGTGGTATTGATGATGTTCTTGAAAAAGGTTTCGGCCGGCATGGTTTCGCTGTCGAAGCCATGGAGGGCGAGTGATCGGTATTTTTTGGAACGTTCGGCCAGCAGTCGGTTGATTTCCCTCTGGTCGAGATCCCAGGGGATATCCAGCTGCGGGGCTTCTTCCGGTTTTTCCGCTTTTTTCCGTTTTACCTCATATGCCCTGAATCCCCGGACGCTTTTCGTCTTCAGGATCACTTCGTCGGTGGCCCTGATGATCTCCGAACGGATCAGGCCGAAGAAGTTGAAATCGTCACTTTTAGCGCCCAGGGGGGGCTCCTGGATTATCCGATCAATGCTGCCGAGCTGCAGATTGTCCGCCGCGGTTATTTTCAGCTGCGTGGCGCATTTTTCCACGAGCTCCGGCGGCACCTTGGTGCCCTCACGCACCTTGCCTTCAATGGCCGCCGCTCCTTCGGGGGAGATAACCGAATAATAGCCATGGGAGAACATCAGGCGGAAGTCGCTGAGGCCTACTGCTTCAGCCCCGCCGGACCCCCCTTCCGAAATAACCGAGATCATGGGGATGCGGAGCTTGGTCATGGCATAGATGTTGCGCGCGATCTGCTGGGCCGCGCCGGGGTATTCCTCAATGGGGTAGGAGCCAGGGGTGAAGATATAGAAATGGATCGGGATGCCCTCGGTCTCGGCAACCTTCATGTAGCGCAGGGCTTTTTCATTACCCCAAGGCTTGCAGGAGCCGCCGTTGCGGAATTCTTCTCCATGGCCGGTTTCCTGGCCTATGACCATGGCCGACGAAGTGTAGGGCTTTTTCTTGATACGCCTGACAATGGTCGCCTTGGCCACCATCATTGCCGGGTCGATGTTGAATTCGCCCTCGCCGCCGAGTTCGGTATATTCTTCGTAGACGTTTTCCAGGATATCCTTGAGGGAGAAGCGCATGGGGCTGCGGACGATGCGTACCCGCTCCATGGGTGTCAGTTCTTCCTCGCACCGTTCTTCGAGAAAGGATATCCCCTTGTTGAGCTTGTCCAGTTCAGCTGAAAACTGCTCCTTTTCCATGTCGAACAGGGATTTTTTGAGCTTTTCGCAGTCTGCCTGGAATCCGCTCAGGTTCCCCCAGTTGCTGGTGTTCTTGATATGGATGAGGTAGCTGATGCGCTGCTCAATATTTTTCAGTCGTTTTGCCAGATCGTTCATAATGGGAGTTAAAAGGTCAACAGCTGGTCGAGGTGATTGCGAAGGTAATCCAGGTTGGTGATGATCCCGCCGCCGGAGCTGTCCTGACCTTCAATTATGCTTTGGTCGAGAAATTGAAGCGCTCTCTGCTTTGCTTCGTCCATGGAATCACCCCAGACAAGAGCCAGGGCAAGGTTCGGGTCATATTCGCTGGGAATGGCGTAGGGCCTGTCCGTGGGGACATGCGTGTACACCGCGGACCAGTCGAACTGCGGAAAATCAAACCGGGTGATGGTGCCGATCCAGGGGGCGAAATCACGCTGGGTATTTTCGGCAACGATGCGCAGCTCAATGCTGGCTCCCCGGAATTCTATTTTTTTCTGTTTGTAACCCATCGGCTCCCCGAGGGCGAGGCGTATCTGCTCGCGGATGAGATTGGGATGTTCGCCGTCAATATAGCTGATCCGCGCCGATACGTCATTTTCCACCTGGATGCGGGTGTTGACCTCAAGCAGGTAGGGCTTGCCGCTCCTGCTGACGATCCATTCCCAGGTGCCGACATTGTCGTAGCGTACATGCGCGGCAAGCTTCAGCGAGTAGTCGACGATCTGCTGCAGGACCTGTTCGGCATCGAATTCATAGGCATAGCATGTTGCGTCAAAACCGGGCGCGGCTTCAATTCTTTTCTGCCGGCCTGTTGATTGAATGGTGCAGTTCCTGGAGCTGAAGTGCAAACGTTCATTGTGCTGGGAGCAGACCAGCTGGACCTCGAGGTGATTGAAGTCTTTCAGGCACTGTTCGATCAGGACGCCGCCGTCACCGAACTGCCGTTTGGCGTAGTTCTGTACCTGCCGGTATACCCGTCGGAACTGCTCAATGCGGTGCACTTCCTCGATGCCCATGCCGCCGCCGCCGGCCGCCGCCTTGACCAGGATCGATGGCTGTCCGGATTCCTGTTCCTGCTGGATCTCGAACAGCTGCAGGGCGATCTCCTCGGCTTCCATCTCGTTGTAGATGGGGCTGTCGGTGCCGGGGATGGTGGGGATGCGAAGCTGGTTGGCGACCCGCTTGGTATTGATTTTGTCCCCCAGGCTTTTGATAACCTCCCAGTTGGGCCCGATAAAAGTCAGGGGCCGATCCCGAATGGTTACCCGCCGGGCAAAACGATAATCTTCGGAGAAAAAGCCATAGCCGGGATGGATAGCCGTGCACAGGGTGTGATCCGCTATGGCCAGAATATCATTGGGATCGGTATAGCTGGTCACCCGCCATGCGTTCTTGTCCTGACCTTCGGTCCGATTGAGCTGAACATGCTGCGAGTTGCGGTCAGCGTCGGTATAGACCACCACGTAATCCAGTCCCAGATCCTTGCAGGCATTCATGATCCGAATGGCTATTTCGCCGCGATTTGCAATGAGTACCTTGCCTTGCACTCGAAACCTCTTATAGTAGTTCATGCAATATTACAACGCATCGTGCGCGGCCGCATGGAAGAAAAAAAGACTGGCGACCCGGTGTGGATTCCTGTGCGGCCATGATGGATTTATTTTTATTGTAACAGTATACTTTACTCGACATGGACGTGCTTTAAAAGTCTGAAGTGCATTATTGCCGACGAATTTTTTGCCAGGACGGGTGAGCAGAGAATCTATTTTCCAGTTTTGCGGCGGCGATAAGCAACCGCCTCGCAGTTTGTTTTTTTTCTTGACTTTGCCGGTTCAATTAATAGACATGTACACAGTAAACAAAGAGGTGAAAACAGCGAGTGAACACAGAAAAGACAGAAAACTCTCCTTCGGAGCCGGACGGGCTGCGCGGAGGGGACGATGATGGCGGCGAAGGTCCGCACAGGCCTGAGGAAAGCAGTGAGAAGAATTTCTGGCAATGGATGCGAATGGTATTGCGACTGCACCGCGGACCGGATACGACCGAGGAGCTTGAGCAAGAAATCCAGGATCTGCTCGAAGAGGGCGAAGTCCAGGGGCTGATCGGCAGCCTCGAAGAAAAACTGATCGGCAGGATTTTTGAATTCCGCGATACGGTTTCCTCCGAGATCATGACCCCCACCGCGGAAATGGTTTCAGCCGAAGAGAATACCTCGGTGGCCGAACTGATCCGCTTGATCACCGAGGAGGGATACACCAGGATTCCCATCTACCGCGAAAGCCACGATAATATAATCGGGATCCTTCATGCCAAGGATCTGCTGCGGATCTGCACCCTGACCCCGGACGAGCCCATGGGGCTGCAGGAATTTCTTAATCCGCCCTATTTTATCTCCGAAAACAAGCCCATTGTTGATCTACTCCGGGAATTTCAGGCCAAAAAGACCCATATTGCCATAGTTACCGACGAGTTTGGCGGGGTGCGGGGCCTTGTCACCCTGGAAGATGTTATCGAGGAAATTGTCGGGGAGATTGATGACGAACACGATCAGGAGGAAAAGGATCTCAGGGTTGTTGACCAAGCAACGGTTATCGTTAATGCCAGGATAGATATCGAGGAAGTGGAAAATCATTTTGATGTCGAGCTGCCGGAGGGGCCCTATGAATCTATTGGCGGCCTGATTATCCATACCCTGGGAACTGTGCCGCGCAACGGAACGGTCATCAATCAGGACGGGCTCGAGTTCAAGGTGCTGGCGGCAGACCAGCGCAGGGTCAAGCTGGTCCGGATCAAAAGGCTTTGATAGCGCCGGTGATACAAAACGATTTGCGCAGCAGCCTTGCGGTCCTGTTTACTGCGCTTGGCACCTCCCTGCTCCTGCTGCTGGCCATGCCGGGCCGCTTCGGCTGGTGGCCGCTGTTGTTCGTCGCCCTGACGCCGCTGCTGGTTTTTGCGGCCCGCCGGGAGCCCCGGTTGAGTTTTTCCGCCGGCATGCTGACCGGGTTCTTTTACCATGCCGGTATGCTGTACTGGATCGTCATCGTCCTCGGCCGCTATGGCGGGCTGCCGCCGGCATTATCCTTTCCGGCCATGCTTCTGCTGGCAGTGTATATGGGCGTGTATATGGCCCTTTTTGCCGGTCTGCTCAGTTGGTTCCTGTCAGGGAAGGATGATGGCCGTAACATGCCGGTTGCCATCCTGTTGGGGGCGCCTGTCCTGTGGGTGGGGCTTGACTGGCTGCGTTCCATTCTTTTTTCCGGATTCCCCTGGATGGACATCGGTTATGGTCTCTCCTCCCGGCCGCTCCTTCTTCAGACCGCCGATCTGGGCGGACATCACCTGATTTCCTTTCTGCTGGTTCTGATTAATGCCCTCATTGTCTGTATGTTCAGCCTGTTCCGGTCCGGCCGGGAACCCGGCGCGCGGAGCCGGAAGGTCTGGGGACCGGTCAGTGCGGCCCTTGTTTTCCTGCTTGCTGCCGGCGGTTATTCGGCGCTTCGTTTTAAGCAGGTTTCGCGGATGGCGGATGCCGCGCCTGTGCTGCAGGTGGCGGTGGTACAGGGGAATATTTCCCAGGACGAGAAGTGGACTCCGGCCGTAAAGAAATCGACCCTGGACGTATATCGGAATCTCTCGGAAGAGACAGTCAGGGATAATGGTTCCACCCTCGTTGTATGGCCGGAAACCGCTCTGCCTTTTTTTCCGGTCAATGATCCTCTGTTCTCGATGGTGACAGACTGGGCCGCTGACCACGATTTCTGGCTCCTTACCGGAGCGCCCTATTTTGTCATCAGCGGTGATCTCGGGCATTCGTTCAAAAATGCGGTTAATTATTTCAACAGCGCCCTGCTGATCGATCCGGACGGAGAGGTGACCGGCAGGTATGACAAGCAGCACCTGGTGCCGTTTGGCGAGTATGTGCCCCTGCGCAGGTTTCTCCCCTTTCTGGAGCCCCTGGTTGAGAGCGTCGGCAATTTTTCCTTTGGCAGTTCCGCCGCCCCCCTGTCCATGGGCGCAGCCAGGCTCGGCATCCTTATCTGCTATGAGTCGATTTTTCCCGCTCTGGCCCGGGAGGAGGCGGCCGCCGGCGCCAATGTGCTGGTCAATGTCACCAATGACGCCTGGTACGGCCGTTCCAGCGCTCCGTACCAGTCCTTTGCCATGGCGGTTCTCAGGGCTGTGGAGACCCGGCGTTCCCTGGTCAGGGCCGCTAATACGGGGATCAGCGGTTTTGTTCATCCGTCGGGCCGCATTGTTAAAAAGTCGCCTATTTTTGAGCCCCTGGCCCTGTCGTCAGCCGTGCCGGTGCTGGAGGAGAGAACGATTTTCATGCGCTTTGGCTACCTTTTTGCCCCGGCCTGTCTGTTCCTGTTCCCATTGCTGCTTTTCCTCCGGCGCCGGCAGCAATAAATCAGCCTTGTCGGCCGAAATCTCTATTTCTTCCCTTGAGTCTTCTGTGCAGACTGTTTATTATTACCAGTTACCTGAAATTGCATAACCTTATCCAATGAACCGGAGAAAAAATAATGGCTGTTGAAAATGAAGTGGCGGAATCAAAGCAGAATCTCATGGATTTAAAGGGCCGGATGCTGGCCCTGAAGGAGCATCTTTGACCTGGCCGGCAAGAAGGAGGAAGCACTGACGCTGGAGAAGCAGACCATGTCGCCGGATTTCTGGAACGACCAGGACAAGGCGAAAAAGGTCCAGCGGGAGTTGGGACAGCTGCTGGATCTGATCGGTGTCTGGGAAAAGAATTTCCGGGACCTGGAAGAGGCGGACATGCTTCTCGAGATGGCGATAGAAGAGCGGGACAAGGATATCCAGCAGGAGGTTGCGGAAAGCATATCAATCCTCAGGAGCCGTATTGATCAGGTTGAGCTTGAGTGCATGTTCAGCGGTGAACATGATGCCAATAATGCCATGCTCACCATTCATGCCGGCGCCGGCGGCACCGAGGCCCAGGACTGGGTCGAGATATTGATGCGCATGTACCTGCGCTGGGCCGAGATCAGGGGGTTCGGCACCAGCATCCTTGATTATCTTCCCGGTGACGAGGCCGGGGTAAAAAGTGTGACCATCATGATCAAGGGCCGCCATGCCTATGGCCTGCTCCGCTCCGAAGTCGGAATCCACCGGCTTGTCCGCATTTCGCCTTTTGACGCAAGCGGCAGGCGGCATACGTCGTTCGCCTCGGTGATGGTCATGCCCGAGCTTGACGAGACCATCAATATCGACATCAATGAAAAGGACCTGCGGATAGATACCTACCGGGCAAGCGGCGCCGGAGGCCAGCATGTCAACAAGACTGATTCGGCCATCCGCATCACCCACCTGCCCTCCGGTATTGTCGTCCAGTGCCAGAATGAGCGATCCCAGCATCGCAACAAGGATATGGCCATGAAGATGCTGATGGCGCGCCTCTATGAAAAAGAGCAGGAGGAACAGGCCATGGCCCAGCAGAATCTCCACGGTGATAAAAAGGAAATTGCCTGGGGCAGCCAGATCCGCTCCTACGTGCTGCAGCCCTACCGCCTGATCAAGGATCATCGAACCGGGCATGAAGAAGGGAACGTGGATGCTGTTCTCGACGGCCGCCTTGACGAGTTCATCAAATCGTATCTTCTGTGGCAGCCCTGATTGGAACTGCTGCACTCCTGAATTCATTACTGCTCGGAGTGTGCAGGTATCTTGTTTTTCGGCATGGTTGTATACACCCTGTGATGGTTATGTTTCGACACCCTTGTTTTGAGCGATAAAAGCAAACAGCAGTGTGCCCGGTGCGGCAGCTGTACAACGGTCTGCCCGGTTTTTAGGGTGACGGGACGGGAGACCCTTGCCGCCAGGGGAAAGCTGCATCTGCTTTCAACAGATCTTGCGGAAAGCCCCTCCACCCATTTTCAGGATATTTTTGCCCAGTGCCTGTTGTGCGGAGCCTGCGAGGACGGCTGCTCCCGCCAACTGCCCATCCGGGAGAAGGTCGTTGAGGCCCGCTCCACATTTTCCCGCCTCTACGGTGGGCATCCCCTGCAAAGGACCGTGGCCAGGATGGCCCTGTCCAGGCCGGCTCTGCTGGAAGGCCTGGTCCAGGCCGGCCTAAGCCTGTCGCGCCTTTCTCTCCTGCCTTCAGAGAGCGGTCTTCGCGTAAAACTGGGTTTGCTGGAAAAGAGGGAAAAGGGTGGTCCGGAAAGGAAAAATCAGGGAGTCCCTGAGAAAGCGCCCGGCGGATCAGGGATCACGTATTTTTCCGGCTGCATGGCCCGTTATCTGCAGCCGTCCATCGGCGGGGCAACGGCCCGGCTGGCAGAGACGGTGACCGGCGGAAATCTCCATGAACCGGACGCCCAGGTGTGCTGCGGTCTGGCCGCCTGGTCTGCCGGCAGGATAGATGAGGCGAGGAAACTGGCCCAAAAAAACATTGAGGTGTTTGCGCAGACACCGGGCTTTATACTGACCTCCTGTGCCTCCTGTTCTTCCCATCTGCGAAAGTACCCGGCCCTGTTCAGGGACCATCCCCGGTGGCGGGAAAAAGCCGAGGAATTCAGCGCCCGGGTCCGGGAGTTCACGTCGTTCCTGGATGCCGGTCTTCCGGCAGAACAGTTTGCCGCGGATCCTTCATGCCGGGTGTACTATCACGACCCCTGCCACCTGCGTTTCGATAAGGAGCACCGGGGAGCGGCATTGCCTTTGCTGCGAAAAATAGACAATATCTCCCTGGTCGGGGCTGATGCGGATTCGCATTGCTGCGGGCAGGGCGGACTTTTTCATCTGGGATACCCGGAACTTTCCGGGCAGATCTTTTCCACGGCCTGTGATCAGCTCGACCGGGATGGCGCCGAGGTCGTGGTGACGACCTGTTCCGGCTGCCTCATGCAGTGGCAGGCCGGTCTGGCCACGCGCCGCAGTCCGGTTCGGGCGGTCCATCTTGCGCTCTGGCTGCAGTCCTGCATGCGAAAAAAGAGCTGATTTCACGCTGTTGGCAAAGAAAACCCTTGTCCTGACGCCTTGGTATTGCTAAGAAGAGCTGGGATAAACATTACAGGAGAATTGACACACCGCCGGCGCAATGGGTCTCACTATTCGACAAGAGCTTGAGGAAAGGGAAAAAAAAATATTGTCTCCCTATGCCTGTCTGAGCGCAAACTCCAGGGGGCGGCTTTATGACGAGGCAGAGCGGTGCGATCTGCGGACAATGTTCCAGCGGGATCGTGACCGGATAATCCACTCCAAGACGTTTCGTCGTCTCAAGCATAAAACCCAGGTCTTCCTGGCGCCGGCCGGGGACCATTACCGGACCCGGCTGACCCATGTCCTGGAGGTCTCCCAGATCGCCAGGACCATCGCGGTCTGTCTGCGTTTGAACGAGTATCTGGCCGAGGCCATCGCCCTGGCCCATGACCTGGGGCACACCCCCTTCGGCCATGCCGGGGAGTTCAGCCTCAATGAGCTGCATCCCGGGGGCTTTAAGCATTATGTCCAGAGTCTGCGCGTTGTCGATGTTCTGGAAAACCAACGCCGGGGCTTGAACCTCACCTGGGAGGTGCGCAACGGCATTGTCAAGCATTCCAAGGGCTACGGTGATATCCTGCCCATTGACAGCGCCGAGCTGCCCGCCACCCTGGAGGGGCAGGTTGTACGGATCGCCGATATCATGGCCTATGTCAATCACGATATGGACGATGCCCTGCGGGCCGGCATGATCCAGGAGTCTGATCTGCCTGAAGAATTGCGCCAAGTGGTCGGTGACAGCTCCTCGCGCCGCATTGATTCCATGGTCCGGGATCTGGTCCTTGAGACCGCGAAGCATGATGACGGCGCCCTGCATATCAGCGATCTGATGAAAGAGACCATCACCCAGCTCCGGATGTTCCTGTATGACAATGTATACCGAAACTACCGGGTTCACAATGAATTTGTCAAGGCGCAGAAAATCATCCGCGAACTGTATGATTTCTTCCTGGAGCATGAATTTCCCAACGGCAACGGTTCGTCGTTTGAGGAGGGGATTTTCGTCAAGCGGGCTGAAGAAAACGACAAAAGGCACCGGCGGGTATGTGATTTCATAGCCGGCATGACCGACCGTTATGCCCTGGACCTGTACACTCATATTTTTATGCCCAAGCCGTGGAGTGTTTTTTAAATAGTGTCCGTCCAGAAACGAGGATTTTTGTTCGAGGTCAAGGCATGTGAAAAAAAATTACCGCAGGCATATATTTGATATTCCGAGGATAATTTTTTGAGCATAACGAGGTAAGCGAGCTCGCGAGACTCCGGGAGATCGGGCAAAAAGACCGTTTCTGGACGGACACTAACCAAAACATCGATGGATAGAGGCACGGATACACAGAGCGCAATGCAATCGGAAAAACCAAACAGAACAGACCATTACGACCTGCCCAAGGCCTATGAATTCAGCGAAGTAGAGAAACGCTGGTATGCCTGCTGGGAAGAGCAGAAAACTTTCGCCGCGACCATGCAAGACGGGCGGGAATCCTTTTCCATCGTTATTCCTCCCCCCAACGTCACCGGTGTGCTGCATATCGGTCATGCCCTCAATAATACCCTGCAGGATATCCTCGTCCGCTATCACCGGATGAAGGGCGACAACACCCTGTGGGTGCCCGGCACCGACCATGCCGGCATTGCCACCCAGAACGTGGTGGAGAGGCAGCTGGCCACCGAACAGCAGACCCGCCACGACTTGGGCCGTGAGAAGTTTATCGAGCGGGTGTGGCAATGGCGAGAGGAGAAGGGCGGCACCATCATAAACCAGCTCAAGCGCATCGGCGCCTCCTGCGACTGGGACCGTGAACGGTTCACCATGGACGAGGGGTTGTCGGTGGCGGTGCGGGAAGTCTTTGTGCGGCTCTATCATGAAGGGCTGGTCTATAAAGGCGACTATATTGTCAATTGGTGCCCGCGCTGTCATACCGCCCTGGCCGACGACGAGGTCGAGCATGATCCCACCCGGGGCAAGCTGTACCACATCCGTTATCCCTATGCCGACGGCAGCGGTTATGTGGTGGTTGCCACCACCCGGCCGGAAACCATGCTCGGCGACACGGCGGTGGCGGTCCATCCGGACGATGAACGCTACAGCGGCCTGCAGGATATCGGCATTGCCCTGCCCCTGACCGGACGGACCATCCCGGTCGTGCTGGATCATCATGTCCAGCGCGAGTTCGGGACCGGGGCGCTCAAGGTCACTCCGGCCCATGACCGGGACGATTATGAAATCGGGCTCAGGCATGATCTGGAGCGGATCAAGGTGATGGATGACCACGGCATCATGAATGAGGCGGCCGGAGAATATGCCGGTCTGGATCGGTTTGCCTGCCGCAAAAAGATTGTCTCCGACCTTGAAGAGCAGGGTTTTCTGGAAAAAATCGAGGAGTATGATCACGCGGTGGGCAAGTGCTACCGGTGCGCGACCGTGGTTGAACCGACCACCTCCAAGCAGTGGTTCGTTTCGGTGCGCCCCCTGGCCGACAAGGCCGTGGAGGCTGTGCGTGCAGGCAGGATCAAAATCTATCCGTCCAACTGGTACAACACTTTTTATGCCTGGATGGATAATATCCGCGACTGGTGCATCTCCCGGCAGATCTGGTGGGGGCACCGGATCCCGGCCTGGACCTGCGGCTCCTGCGGCCAGCTGGTGGTGGCGGTGGAAGCGCCGCCCGTCTGTGACCAGTGCGGATCAATCGATCTGGTCCAGGAAAACGATGTGCTCGATACCTGGTTCAGCTCGGCCCTGTGGCCCTTTTCAACCCTGGGCTGGCCGCAGCAGACCAGGGAGCTGGAAATCTTTTATCCCACCTCGGTGCTCATCACCAGTTTTGACATCCTCTTCTTCTGGGTGGCGCGGATGATGATGATGGGGCTCCATTTCATGGACGAGGTGCCTTTCCGCGATGTTTACCTGCATGCGCTGGTTCGCGACAAGCACGGCAAAAAAATGTCCAAGTCCACCGGCAACGTCATTGATCCCCTCGACACCATCGAACAGTACGGGACCGACGCCTTCCGTTTCACCCTGACCGCCTTTGCCGCCCAGGGGCGCGAGATCAGGATGGACGAGGACCGCATCGAGGGGTACCGTCATTTCA
Organism: Desulfobulbaceae bacterium; assembly: GCA_023544645.1. GTDB lineage: Bacteria > Desulfobacterota > Desulfobulbia > Desulfobulbales > Desulfobulbaceae > UBA10518. The sequence goes on from JAMJFO010000003.1 coordinate 133,955, forward strand.
TCAACAAATTATGGAACGCGGCCCGCTTCGCCCAGATGCACATCAAAGAGTGCGATCCGGCGATAACCGCGGTGGCCGAATCACCCGCCGACCTTCCCCTGCCGCATCGCTGGATACTGAGCCGCACCAATGAAACGGTCAGGGAAGTCCGCCGGGCTCTGGATGAGTATCGTTTCAATGACGTGGCATCGCATATCTACCAGTTCATCTGGCACGAGTACTGCGACTGGTACCTGGAATGGATCAAGGCGGACCTTTATGGCGATGATGCGGCTGCCCGCGATAGCGCCCGGGGGGTCATGCTGCAGGTGCTGGAGGTCATCCTTAAGCTCCTGCATCCGGTGGCGCCATTTGTCACCGAAGAGATCTGGAGTGTCATGCCCGGTGAACGAACTTCGATCATGATCGAGTCTTTTCCCGAGGAAAATCCGGCGTGGCGGGATCAAGCGGCTGAAGCATCCATGGAGCTGCTCATGGGGGTTATCTCCACTATCCGGACCATCCGCAGTGAGGCGGATGTTCATCCCACCAGACTCATTGAGGCGACCCTGCTCTGCGGCGATCCGGACAAAAGAGACTTGATCGGCCGTTTCTCCGGGGCAATCCGGGCAATGGTAAGAGCCGAGCAGCTGCACATCCTGGATTCAGGAACCGTGCCCGATGATGCCGGACATGCATTGTTCCAGGATATCGAGGTTTTTGTCCCGCTCAAGGGGCTGATCGACGCGGCCGGGGAGATCGCCAAACTTGCCAAAGAACGGGGAAAGCTGGAAAAGGAGATGCAGCGGATAGAAGGCAAGCTGCGCAATGAGAAATTTCTCAGCAAGGCACCGGCTGATGTGGTGGACAAGGAAAAGCAGAAGCGGGAAGAACTGCAGGTGCGGCTGGATAAGAACGCGGAATCAACCGCAAGGATACAGAAACTGCTCTGATGGATGCGTTCCTGCTCGACAGCCTGATCCGGAGTTTCCTGGCCGAGGATATAGGTCATGGTGACATCACAACCGATGCTGTTTTCGACTCCAACCCTGAAATTACCGCGGTCTTTGCTGCCCGGGAGGATCTTGTCTGCGCCGGCATCATCGGCGTGGCCGCGCGGGTGTTCCAGGTCCTGAATCCGGCGGTGGTCATCGAGTCCGGCCTGGATGACGGGCAGAAGGCCCGGGCCGGAGAAATTCTTCTGCGGCTGCGCGGTCCGGTCAAGGACCTCCTCCGCGGGGAGCGGGTGGCCCTGAACCTGACCCAGCGGCTCTGCGGCATCGCCACTATGACCAGGGCATATGTTGACCGGGTGGCCGGGCTGAACACGCGGATAACCGATACCAGGAAAACGACACCCGGTCTCAGGCTGCTGGAAAAATACGCAGTCCGGGTCGGCGGCGGCCATAATCACCGCTACAACCTGTCGGACGGGGTCCTGATCAAGGATAATCACATCGCTGCCTGCGGTTCCATCACCATGGCAGTGGCACGTTCCCGGGCTGCCGTGCCCCATACCGTCCGCATCGAGGTGGAAGCGGAAAATCTGGCCCAGGTGCGGGAATGCCTGGAGTGCGGGGCCGATATCATTATGCTCGACAACATGAGCGTCGAGGAGATGGGCCGGGCGGTCCAACTCATTAACGGGCAGGCCCTGGTTGAGGCCTCCGGAGGGGTGGACCTGGAAACCGTGCGGCAGATCGCGGAAACCGGGGTGGATATCATCTCGGTGGGGCGGCTTACGCATTCCGCCCCGGCCTCGGATATTTCGATGGATTTCTAACTTTAGTCCCATGACAGCAGAGCGGATTACAATAGACGGCGCCGCAGAGACCTATGGTATTGTCGGCAACCCGGTGCATCATTCCCTGAGCCCGGTCATGCATAATGCCGCTTTTGCCTTCCTGGGGATGAACTGTGTGTATATTCCTCTGCCGACCAGGGATCTTGCCCAAGGTGTGCAGGGACTCAAAGCGCTTGGTTTCAGGGGGGTCAGCGTCACCATCCCCCACAAGGAAGAGATTGTGCGCTACGTCGATGTCTTGGATCCGGTGGCGGGCAGGATCGGCGCGGTCAATACCCTGGTGATCGGCAGCCGCGAGGATGCGGCTGACCGGACCGTCTACGGCTGCAATACCGACTGGGTTGGCGCCAACCGGGCCCTGGAGGAGCATATTGCCCTTGCCGGCAGCCGGGTGCTGCTCCTCGGCGCCGGAGGATCGGCCCGCGCTTTAGGGTACGGCCTGTTGGAGGCCGGCGCTGAGATCGTGCTGGCCAATCGTACCGCGGACAGGGGAGAGGAGCTGGCCGGCAGCCTGGGCTGCGACTTCTGTCCCCTGGATGAAGTAGGCAATATAGAGGCGGATGTCCTGGTCAACACCACCTCTGTCGGCATGACGCCTGCGGTGGATAAGACACCCATTGAACAGCGTTTCCTGCACAAGTTTTCCGTGGTCATGGATATTGTCTACGCTCCGCTGACGACGCGGCTGCTCCGGGAGGCCGCCGCTGCCGGCTGCACAGTGGTTGACGGCCTTTCCATGCTCCTGTATCAGGGAGCGGCCCAGTTTGAACTATGGACCGGCAGGGATGCTCCTGTCGAGGTGATGCGCAGGGTTCTGCGTGAACGAATCAAGTAAATGATATTGCCGATATGAAGCTGATCAAGCCTGTCAAAACAATCAATGCCACGGTCAGGGTGCCCGGCTCCAAGAGCCTCACCCAGCGGGCCCTTATCGCGGCGGCGCTGGCTTCGGGAGATTCCACCCTTGTCGGTCCGCTGGCCAGCGAGGATACCAGTTATACCATCGGCGCCCTCCGGGCCATGGGAATCGGCATTGACGACCGGGATCCCGAGCGATGGACGGTACAGGGCAGTGGCGGAATAATTACGGCTCCGGCAGAGGATGTCTTTCTCGGCAACAACGGCACGGCCACCCGGTTTCTCACCTCGGTAGCCGCCCTGGGCAGGGGCCGCATCCGGATAACCGGTGACGAGCGGATGGCCCAGCGGCCCATTGCTCCCCTGATGGAGGCATTGCAGGGATGGGGGGTGCGGCTCAAAAGTGATGCCGTTAACGGCTGCCCGCCCCTGACCATTGATGCCGACGGCATTGGCGGTGGAAAGACGGTGCTCCCGGAAGGAAAATCGAGCCAGTATCTGTCCTCGCTGCTGCTTGTCGCCCCATATGCCGGGGAAAAGGCAGAGCTCGAGGTGCGGGGGGAGGTCCTTTCCCGCCCCTATGTCGAGATGACCCTGGCAGTCATGGCGGATTTCGGCATCCGGGTGGAAGCGGCTCCCTCTCTGGCCTTTTTCCGCATACCGCAGGGACGGTATCGCGGCCATGAGTATAAGATAGAAGGCGATGCTTCCGGAGCCTCCTATTTCTGGGCGGCGGCAGCGGTAACCGGCGGCAGGGTTACCGTGGCCAATGTGCCGGTTCCCTCCCTGCAGGGCGATGCCAACCTGGTGCCGCTCCTGGCGCGGATGGGATGCCATGTGCACAAGACCGGCGGCGGGATCACGGTGACAGGTCCGGAAAGGCTGGAAGGCATTGAGGTGAACATGGGCGACATGCCTGATGTGGCGCCCACCCTGGCTGTTGTGGCGGCCTTTGCCGAAGGCACGACCGTGATCAACAATGTTGCCCATCTGCGGATCAAGGAATGCGACCGGGTCAGCGCTGTGGTCAATGAACTGAAAAAAATGGGCGCCGATGTCCAAGAGGAGCCGGACAGAATGATCATCCATGGCCGGGCCGGGGGAGTTAATCTCCACGGCGCTGAAATTGAAACCTATCATGACCACCGGATAGCCATGTGTTTCGCTGTTGCCGGGTTGCGGGTGGAAGGGGTGAAAATCACCGGCGAGGAATGCGTCGGTAAATCCTTTCCCGATTTCTGGGAGCGGTTCGCCTTGCTGGCAGAGCAATAATCCCCATAGACCTTTCGTTAGATTCCATCCAAACGAGCCTGGTAGGTCGGGTTAAGGAACGAAACCCGACACTTTCACACCTTTTACGGACATGATGAACAACGGAGGGTGTTACCGATGCAATACCGGAGGGCGCGAACGCCTGGAGGAACGTATTTTTTTACCGTGGTGACCCACCGGCGGCGGCGGTTTCTGTGTGAACCGGAGAACGTTGCGCTCCTGAAATCGGTATTCCAATCGGTTATGGAGGTCCATCCATTCCTGGTGGACGCCATGGTGTTGTTGCCCGACCATATCCACTGCCTCTGGACCCTGCCGGCTGATGACCGGGATTTCTCGACAAGATGGCGGCTTCTCAAAACCACCTTTACGAGGCAATGTGGCGCTCGCCATAAATCCCTGCCTTCCGCCGCGCGTTTGGCGAAAAAAGAACAGGCTGTCTGGCAACAACGATTTTGGGAACACAAAATCAGGGACGAGGAGGATTTCCGGCGCCACGTGGAATATATCCATTACAACCCGGTCAAACACGGCTTGGTTGCTGCGCCACGCGATTGGCCGCACTCCTCGTTCCACCGATATGTGGGAAAAGGGCTCTACGATGCCCGTTGGGGTGCTTCCGAACCCATGCACTTCGCCGACACGGTTGGCAATGAATGATGGGCAGGTGAAGGG
>JAMJFO010000040.1 GCA_023544645.1 Desulfobulbaceae bacterium
GGGGATTATTCATTGAACTGGTACTCACATGGAATTTTTTTCCACCTCCGCCCTTGCTCTCCATTTTTCCTGCTTTGCTCAAATTCCCTGCTGGCCGGCATGGCCCGGGAAAAAGGCGATATTGATCAGACCCGCCACTTCCGTCCGTCCTCGCTCAAAATTGCTTCCGATGTGGCAGAGTACCACGCGTGAAGCAGAAGATAAATTATTACCCGGGAGATAACCATGAGACCATTACGTCCATTCAAAACCGCTTTTTTCTTTGTGCTTGCCCTGCTGGCACTGTCCCAGCCTGCAGCTGCCGTGACGGATCATTGGTATCATTCCAACCGGAATTATTAATCCAAGTTCTGGACTGGCCTGTGCTGTTATACAGATCAACAAGGGCCTGGCACTGCGCCGTAGGTATTATACGATTGGCATTAACCACCGAACAGTCAGTCACTGCAAAGGCAGGTTGGGCAAACACAAGCGAAGTAAATAGAAAGAACAACGTTTTCATTATTCTGCATGATGTCTTAATCTTCCTCCGTGAAAAAATAAGCTCAACGAAAATAATGTTTTCAACATTTTGATCATAGTACGATTACGTATCTAAAATCAAGTCGGATGGTTTAATTAGGGTCATCTTTAGTAAGTAATGTCAAGGGAAAGACAGATATTTCCCTTCGCCAGTGGATCAGACATATTGCTGACAAGGGGTCAAATTTGCTTTTGGCTTTTGCCTGTTTCGATGTGGTTGGATTCAAACGTCTTTTTTCCCTGTTCCATCGCCGCAGGCGGCACGTTGAGGGGGCGAAGGGCCTGTCCGTGCGGGGGGAAGTGGGGACGTTGCATCACGTTATTGTCCGAGGAGTTGAAAAGCACCGGATCATTGCTGATAGTGAAGATCGTGATCTCATGGTGACGCTGTGGGTGAGTGACCGACGTTCACGCGGCGGCCACCTCCTGTGCCTTTAGCGGCAGAGAGGGCGGAAGTTGTTTCCGCCCGAACCAAAGAATCATTAGATGATGGGTGGCCGGGTTACGATGAACCCTGGGTGGATGCGCATTCGCTGTAGAATGGGTAGTTGGAGTGGTCCGTCCGAAAACAGGGGGATTTAGGGGGTGCAGGGGAGGCGGAGGACGATTTTTCCGGCGTGATGGCCCAGGAAGCCGACAAGTCGAGAAAATGGCTTGATTTTGCGAATGGAAATGCTTTATAAGAAGAAAAGAAAGGAGATGTTCGGGGCGCAGCCCTGTTTTTTAGCGCACCCGAAAAAAGCAATTACTTATCACCTCACCCACCTATCACCTAAGGTTACGCTGTAAAGAACATCACTTGTCTTTGCGGAAGGAATGCAGGTCCAGATCGTATTTTTTCACCTTATCATAAAGACTTTTCCGCGAGATCTCCAGCTCCTGATGGGTCGGGGAGATCTGACCACGGTTTTTAAGTAAAATATCAACAATATATTTCTTTTCCACCTGTTCGAGAAAATCTTTCAACTTCAATTGCGGGGAAATTTCCGGATCCGAAAACAGCTCCTGACTTTCAGTGATTTTTCCTGCAGCTGTTCCTGAACCAAAGATACAGAGTCGGCGCACATAATTTTTCAATTCCCTGACGTTTCCCGGCCAGTCATTCCGCATCATATCCTTGATCATGTCGTTGCCGAAAGGTTCCACATCCTGTTGCCTCTCATGGCAGTATTCCTGTCTGAAAAATTCGGCCAGCAAGGGGATATCTGTTTTCCTGTCCCTGAGAGGAGGGATCTCGATGGGCAAAACATTGAGCCGAAAATACAGATCCTGGCGAAACGTCTGTTGTCGCATTTCCTTTTTAAGATCTTTGTTGGTTGCCGCGATCACTCTTGCCTTGACCGGGGTGGGGACATTGGTACCCAACGGAGTAATTATCCGGTCCTCAAGGACTCTGAGCAGCTTAGCCTGGAGTGTTATCGGCAGGCTGCAAATTTCATCAAGGAAAATACTGCCTTCCTCGGCATATTCAAATTTCCCTATTTTTCTTTCTACCGCCCCGGTAAAAGCCCCCTTAACGTGTCCAAACAGCTCCGATTCAATCATCTCAACCGGGATAGCGGCCATGTTCACGGCCACAAAAGGCTTGCCCGCCCTGTCCGCGATTTCATGGATGGCCCGCGCGACCAGCTCCTTGCCCGTCCCGGTCTCACCGCAGAGCAACACCGTATCGCCTTCTCGGGACACAGTTTCGATGACATCGTAAAGATGATGCATCGCGGGATGATTCCCGACAAGGCCATAAAACCTGTTTCGTTTGTGGCGTTGTTCATACAGGCAGGAGTTGAGACGCCGGTTCTCGATGATGAGCTGACGCTTTTCCACGGCCCGGATGAGTGATGCCATTAAAACATCCTCATCAACTGGTTTTTCGAGAAAATCATAGGCTCCGTTCCTTATGGCGGTAACAGCCATGGCTACGTCACCATGACCGGTTATCATGATGACCGGAAGCTCCCGGTCCATCTCCCTGATACAGCCAAGCAGTTGCAATCCGTCCATACCCGGCATTTTTATGTCGGCGATAACCGCGACATATTCACCACCTGGAATTGCCGTGAGTGCTCTGGCAGGTTCATTAAACGTATCAACGATATACCCGTTCATGGTCAAGGTTTGCCTGATGGCGGCAAGCAGGTACAGGTCATCGTCTACAACGATAATTTTATCTTTTTTCTCTGATTGTCCTGACCGGTTCATTGCCATGAATTCCATGATTGTGTTGTTTGGATACCCGGCTTGGGGTCGCAGTTTGTAATCAATCACGGGATGAAGCGCCTTGTTTCGACTCTTCTCCCATGCAGTAAGCGATTACAGGGTGCCGCAAGATGTGGTGCCCTGTGATCGCTTACCGCAGTTTATTCACATTCCGGAAGAAATACGGAAAAACAGGCGCCATTACCCGGAGAACTCTCGACTTTTACATACCCGGAGAAACTTCGCACGATCCTGTCGACAATCGAGAGGCCAAGCCCCATGCCGGTACCGACTTCACGGGTGGTGAAAAAAGGATCAAAAATCTTTTTTTGGACGGCCGGATCCATGCCTTCGCCGTTATCTTGTATCGATACCACGACAAATGTCTTATCCGTCAGGGTCAGGGGATCAAGAGTATCCTGCATCAACGTTGTAATGGTCAACCGAGGGTACTCGGTTTTTCCCATGGACAGAATGGCGTTTTGGATAAGATTTAAAAAAACCTGTTCCAGTTTGACGTCCTGGCCGAGCACCCGTGGAAGAGTATCATCAAGTCGCAGTTCCAGCTCTATGTCCGAGAGGGTAAGTTGAGAATCAAGGAAGTTCAGGATATCCAGCAAAATGGCATTAATACTTACAGGGGTCACCTGGTGGTCGGCCTTGCCCGCAAAACTTTTCAGGCTCCGGATAATGGTGGAGGCCTTATTGACCCGATCAATGATGATATTGAGATTTTCTCCCAGTATGTCTCGATTCCCGGGAAGATCCTCCAGTGCCCTGATGCAGTTTCTGGCAAACAGGAGAATCGCATTCAGAGGCTGGGTCAACTCATGTCCGATACCGGCAGCCATTTCTCCCAGACTCGCCAGCCTGCCTGAATGGATCAACTGTTCCTGGGCTTCCAGCATTCGACTCATCATCGCATGAAAATCACTTCTATCCGAGGCCACCAGCATATGAAGCTTGCGCCCAGATTCCGTTATATAGGTAGACCCCTTAAGGCTTACTGGAATTTCATCGCCGCTTTTGGTCTTGAGCCGAATCTCAAGATTATTGAACTCGCCAAAGGACAATGCATTACGGATTAGGTCCAGGTTGCCCTGTCCTGTGATATGTGGAAGGGTCAAATTCAGGACCTCCGACGGGTCGTAACCGAGACAACGATAAAATTCCCTGTTGGCCTGAACAATCTGAAAATCCGCGCTCAGCAGAAAAAACAGATCGGAGAGACTGGCAAGTACCTTACTGGTAAATAATTTTCCGGCTTCAACTTCCTCATGCTTTCTCAGGACCCGCACGACCAGATCCTGTTTCTGCTTCTCCAGAATCCTGATAAGCTGATCGCTTACATCGTTTTTACTGCGTCCATGTTCCTTCAATATATGTCCTCATGTCACCATTACTGCTCAATTTACACCATTTGCCATCATATTGTCACCATTATTACACAGGAATAATTTAACGCGTTTTTACAGCATGATAGGGAAAAATACTATTGCTTGCTGTCACCAAAATTGCACGGTTACTCTCTCGACCGACTGATTAACTCCATCGAGAACTACTCCCTGTTAATCACTTAACTAACCGGAACAACATATAAAAACAGACTGAGAGCAAACAGAGGGAGAAACTGGCTTCAAAGTTGCTAGTAAGGAACTGATAAATAACCGGGGCTTCCGGAATGTAACTTGCGCGGAGTTACCCCGCAACAAACTCAAAATCATGACCCAAACAGTGAAGGAAAACGAAAAAACGACGCTCGACCTCGAACAGGTTGCCTCGGTGTGCTGCGTATCGACCACCAGGGTGAAACGGTGGATAGAAAAACGAGGCCTGAAGGCGCTGCCGCATAATGATGCCATGGAAATACAGGGAGACGATCTTGTAGATTTTCTCGTCCAATACAACATGCCCATCCCGGAATCAATCCTCCCCTTGAAGGCCAAAAAAATACTCTTTATATTTTCCGCGGAAACGTTGGAATATATCTACGTGACTTTCTTAATAAATTTTTTCCACAAACTGAGAAAAGAGGAAAATTTCATCTCCGACTCTGTTTCTTACGGAAAAAATGCCGAGTACAAGATACTCACCTTTACTCCGGACTTAATCATTACAGACACAATCGGCGATTTTGACAATGCAATCAATGTGATCAATTTTGCACGAAATATCGGGGGGATTAAATTATTGTCAATAATCGACAAAAACGCTGATGAAAAAATAAAACAAAAGATCATGTCGGCCGGCGCCGATGCGGTTGTCCCACGATGTATAGACATTAACGAACTGGTTGAGCAGACACACAGTCTGTTCAGATAAATTTCCGCATTTCAAGAGAAATACGACGGTTAACTCATGGACAGCCACAAATACTATGCCAAGCTTCTGCGAGGGATGACCACCGCTTTTTTTATCCTCATTATTGTACCCACGCTGATAACAACCTTGGTAACCACTTATAATTTCAAACAAAATGCAATCTCTCGAATAGAAATTTCCGAGATACGGGTAATCGAGCATCGAAAAGATGTTATTGATCTTTTTCTGAGGCAGCATGAAGATCTGCTTGCAACCTTGGTACGCTTGTACCCGTCTGATTATCTGTCACAACAGCAGAACCTTGACAGCCTCTTCACGGCAGTCAACCAGTCCGGCGATATAGTTGATCTCCATATGATTGATTCATCCGGAGAGCAGCTTGCCTATGTGGGGCCATACCGGGACAAAATTGCCGGAAAAAACTATGGCGATGCCTCGTGGTTCAAGGAGGTCTTGATCAGCGGCAAGCATATCAGCGATGTTTTTACCGGCTACCGGAATGTCCCTCATTTTGTAGTGGCCGTAACCAACCCGCTTAAAACATATGTCCTGCGCGCCACGATAAATTCAGAGATGTTCAATTCGCTCCTTCTCAGCGCCCAGATCGGCCCAAACGGTGACGCCTTTATTGTCAACAGCAATGCGGAATTTCAAACCCCGAGCCTGCAGGGGGTCGCATCCCTCTCCGACCAGGAAAGAGTAATTTTTGAACACGGGGCAGGAATTGCTACGCATCGAATCGATTCATACATCTATGCCACCAAGTGGATCAAGGATGGACAATGGCTCCTGGTCATCAAATCGAAAATCGATGATTCGCTGGGCTCGTATTATGCAAACCGTAACCATAATATAATGCTCATCGTTATTTCTTCCATAATCGTTCTTTTTTCGGCGGTTCTCATAAGCCGCTACCTGGTCAGGAAAGTACAACAATATGACCGGGAAAGAGCCCAACTGGAGCAGCAAATGGTCCAGGTGGAGAAAATGGTTACCATCGGCCGGCTGGCGGCGGGCATTGCTCACGAGATAAATAATCCCCTGCAGATGATCACCAGTCAGGCAGGCTGGATAGAGGAACTGCTTCCCGAAGAAGATTCTGCGCAGGTGAAAAACCTGGAAGAATACAAAGACTCTATCAGAAAAATTAAATTTCACGTCCAACGGGCCGGAAAAGTAACGCATCGGCTGCTTGGATTTTCGCGCAAGATGCACGCGGAAAAGGAATCCGTCAAAATAAACGATGTCATCGAGGAAACCATTTCGTTTATTGAAAACGAAGCAAGAAATAACAAGATCGTTATTAACAGAAAATTTGAGGCCAACCTTCCGGTCACGATGACGGACGGGCCGCAACTGCAGCAGGTCTTTCTCAATCTGCTGAACAATGCCTTGGATGCTATTGAACTGGATGGGGTAATTGACGTCACAACCTGGTCCACTCCCACGAAGATATATATGAAGTTTGCGGACAGCGGACCTGGAATCAAACCGGAGGTGATGAAGGAAATCTTTGATCCTTTTTTTACCACCAAGGAACCCGGAAAAGGTACCGGGCTGGGGATGTCGATTTGTTACGATATCATGCAAAAAATAGGAGGTGAAATAGCTGTGGGCAATAAAGATGAAGGCGGCGCTGTTGTTACCCTGGTTCTGCCGATCATCAAATTGGGAAATGCAGGTAAGTCACAGGCCTGATTCCCGGCATAAACGAAATGAATGTACACGGGAGGAATGAACATGACACTTTTTAATGTACTGATCGTTGATGATGAACAGGAGTTCCGGGAGGTGACCGTCAAACGGTTAAACAAAAGGGATCTGCACTGCGAAGGTGCGGAAAGTGGCGAGAAAGCCCTGGAGAGAATCAGCAAAGGCGATATCGACGTGGTGCTTCTTGACGTTAAAATGCCCGGCATGGGCGGCATCGAGACCCTGCGGGAAATAAAATGTCGCATGCCGCTGATCGAAGTAGTGATGCTTACCGGTCACGCATCGGTCGAATCGGGTATCGACGGCATGAAAATGGGCGCGTTTGATTATCTGATGAAGCCCATGGAGCTTGATCCATTGCTGGAAAAACTTCAGGAAGCTTACGCCAAGAAAAAGAATCAGCAGGACAAAATAGAAATGGCCCAAATCAAGAGGGATATGGCAAGGCCAAGTTAACACCTTGCCGGACAGCTATTGGAAGAATTGCAACTGCATAAACAACACAACAGTATTTATTAAGGAAAAATTAATGAATAACAGAGGAGAATACAACAATGAGCTTTTTTAGAGATCTATACCAGTTCATGATGATGGGAGCGCAGGCCCACGCCAAATGGGAACTGGAAATGTCAAACAACATCCTGCAAAGCCGCAACAGAAAAATTGTACTCTGCCTGTCACTGATCCCAATCATCATCGGCGGCATTGCCATCGCTGGCGGCGACGGCACGGGAGCCCTCCCGGATTCCCTCGGCGGCAAGTCAGCCTACACCCCCGCGTTTTACACCCCGACTATTTTTTTCGCTTCAATCATGGTGGGGCTTGCCGCCGGACTGATCACCGGCTGCATCGGAGCGGGCGGCGGATTCATTATCGCCCCGGCCCTGATGAGCGCCGGCGTCAAGGGTATCCTGGCAGTCGGCACGGATCTCTTTCATATCTTTGCCAAGGCGATTATGGGCAGCGTACTGCATAAAAAGCTGGGTAACGTCTCAGTACCGCTGGCCCTGACATTCCTGATCGGCGCCATTGCGGGGGCAACAGCAGGTGGCATCCTGAACCGGACCCTCTACGAGATCAATCCCATACTCAGCGATGCCTTTATCACCACTGTCTATGTTTTCATGCTCGGTTTTCTCGGTTTTTACGCCCTGGCGGATTATTTGAACGGCAGAAAAACCCGGGTGCTGCAGGCAGACAAACAAGGTCCCAGCACCAGGGAAGAGGCAATTCCCTCCGTCGGCAAAAAACTGCAATCTATTGCCATCCCCCCCATGGTAACCTTTGATCAGGGGGTTACCCCCGGCGGCCGCAAGATCTCCTGGGTTTTTCTTGTTGCCAGCGGTGCCCTTGTCGGCATGGCAGCAGGTATCATGGGTGTGGGCGGCGGATTTCTGACGTTCCCCATCTTTGTATACGGCCTCGGCGTTTCTTCGATGACCACCGTAGGCACGGACATCTTCCAGATTATTTTTACCGCCGGTTATGCCTCTATCACCCAGTACGCGGTGTATGGATTTATTTTCTACACCCTGGCCATGGGAATGCTGCTGGGTTCACTGTTCGGCATCCAGATCGGCTCCCTGGTAACCAAGGTTGTGCCGGGCCTCACCATCCGCGGATTTTATGCCATGGCGGTAATGGCCGGGTTCATTAACCGGGTCTTTGCCCTGCCGGCTAAATTGCGGAGCATGGAACTGATCAGCTGGAGTAAACAGACAACTACTATTTTGGAACAGATCGGTATTTACGGATTCTTTATCGTTATCGGCATATTCGGTGTATGGGTTATCGGCACATTTTTACGCAACATAAAAGTACTGAAAGGGGAGGTACCTGCATCATGAGCATAGAAAGCAAACTTAAAACCAGAGGCATTGTGATGCTTGTGGTCTTTTTTATAGTCCTCTTTATTATCTTTCTGCCTATTTTCCACGGGCATAACGGGATGGATTATCTTGACAACATGTTTAACTCCATCTCCAAGGGATCGGCTTACTACATCCCCCAGACCATCGAAGAGGTCAAAAAATACGATGGAACTGTCGTTAATGTGGAATTGACCATGGCCGATGAACAGCAGGCCGCAGAGAGTGTTAAACTTTTTGAAGCTGCCGGCGCGACCGTCACGGTTGCCGGCAATATTCTGCAGGTCGAGGGAGACATTGGCGCTATCCTGCACTCCACTCTGGTTGACGCCGACTCTATGTACAAAAATGATGGCGAGGCTGTCAAAGCGAGATACGGCGCCAATGAGCGCGAGGCCTTTTATGCCTGGTATCAATCGCTCAAGGCCATGGGAAAAAATCTCAACAAACAGAAACTATTCAAGGAGGCAAAAATAGTATCAACCGTGATGAAAAAGGCGGTGGAAACATCATATAATTATTATGGTATAGAGGCGCGATCCGCAAAAGAAAGCGCGATGCTGATCATATTTTCCTTGGCATTTTATGTCTTCTATACGCTATGGTATGGTTTTGGCATCATGTATCTGTTCGAGGGACTGGGGCTCAAGATAGGCCATTGAGAGAAAAAATACATACGATAGCCGCTTTTCCTTATTGAGAGAGACCCTGCGGCAGGTCATTATTGTCGGTTTCGCAAAAAATTACAAAATCAACGGAGCAGCGATGTAGCTGACTGAATTATCGCAACGCTCGACCAGGGTTTTTGTTTTTTTACGAGTCTGTCATTTTCAGAAGACAACAGGGCAGTATCCCGCCCTGTTGTCTTTTTCTGTTTTGCAAACCAACGGTAAAGGCATGAAAGCCATCATAGACCGGATTAAAAAATATCTGCTCCGTGGCGCTGGTTCCAGACCGTCAACCGTTGAGTTGCAGGCCGATTTCCAGGCCCGATACAGAGAATTCAGGTCTCTGCTCACCGCCAACAACAATGCCCTGGAAGCTATGGCAGAAATGGAACAGGCACTGCACGCGGGGCAAACTTTCAGCGCTGCCTTTGTTCGTTCACGCAGCACAGCGGTAATGGTCAATGTCTATAAGATGATTCAGAGCCTGCTGGAAATCTCGGGCGGACGTTATCATAAGCTGAAAAAGTCATTTGAAAAGATCAGCGCCCGGGTGGGTGAAATCCTTGAACAGGAAACAGCTGTTTCGTCCGGCCCCTGGATTATCCCCTTACATAAAATCAATAAAAACATGGCCGATCAGGTCGGCGAAAAGATGGCCAATCTTGGCGAGGTCGCCGGGATTGAGGGCATAAGCACCCCCAAGGGATTTGCCATCAGTGCCGCTGCGTCAAGACACTTTCTTGTTGCCAACAACCTGAACGCTGAAATAAATCGTCTTCTCCAGATGCTCAATCCGGAAAATCTGGCTGCAGTTTATGAAATCAGTGCCGAGATTCAGAAACTGATCAGCAATGCAGCGCTTCCCGCTGATCTTGAGACGAAGATCAACGACGCCTATTCAGAGCTGGAAAGAGAAACACGGCCCGGGGTCAAGGTTGCCATGCGCTCCAGTGCCCTGGGAGAAGATCTGGCGGGCGCTACATTTGCCGGGCAATATCACACGGAACTCAATGTGGACCGTGAATTTCTCGGCCAGACCTACAAGGAGGTTGTTGCCGGCAAATACACCAGCCGAGCCATTCTCTATCGCCTCAAAAAAGGGTATCGCCACGAGGACATCGAAATGGGCGTCGGCTGTCTGTCCATGGTGGACGCCATAATCAGCGGGATAGTCTATTCCAGAGACCCGGGAAACCCCGGAAACCCATGGGCCAATATCAATGTATTGCGTGGAGCGGCGCAGAAGGTCGTAATGGGTACGGCTCCAACCGATCTGTTTCTGGTCTCCAGGCAGGAGCCGCATCAGATTATCAAACAGGAATTACACCAGGAACAAAAACCTTCGGAAGCCGAAACGGATACGCCGTTTCCGCCTGCCGCCGACCTGGCAATTGACCTGACAAAGATCGCTCTAATCCTGGAAAAACACTTCGGCGCACCCCAGGATATCGAATGGTCAATTGACGGTGACGGAAAAATCCATATCCTTCAGAGCAGGCCGGTGGTGTTTTCCAGTGACACAGGTGAGAACGCCGACTCCGGAGAGCTGGAAAATCCCGAGGAGCAGCCTTTGCTTCGGGGGCAGGTGACAGCCAGTCATGGTGTCGGTTTCGGACCTGCTCACCTGGTTGCCAATGCTGTCGACATGCTTCAATTTCCCCGGCAGGCTGTTCTGGTTGTCGCCCATCCCCTGCCGGAATGGTCACCACTGCTGAACAGGGCCGCGGCGTTGATCGCCGAAACCGGCAGCGAGGCCGGACACCTGGCTACCGTCTCCAGAGAGTTCGGCGTTCCAGCCCTATTCGGCGTCCAGGATGCCCTGAAAAAAATCAACAATGGTGATGTTGTTACCGTGGATGCAACATACCGGATGGTCCACGCCGGTCGCCGGGAGGATCTGCTGGCCAGGTCGAAACCGCCGCCCGACCTCATGGCTGGCAGCCCTGTTCAGGCGATGCTCCGTGAGATCTTACAATATATAACACCGCTCAACCTGACGGATCCAAGCTCACCCTATTTCAAATCAACCTATTGTGAAACCCTCCATGACATTACCAGGTTCTGCCATGAAAAATCGGTTGAAGAGATGTTCAGTTTCGGGGAAAAATATCATTTTAATCAACGTGCAGCCAAACGACTTGTGGGGGAGGTTCCCCTGGAGTGGTGGGTCATCGACTTGGCCGACGGATTTCAGGAGGGAACGGATGTAACCGGCAAAACCGTCCGGGTGGAGAACATTGTCTCAACACCCATGCTGGCAATATGGGACGGCATCACTGCCTTTCCCTGGCAGGGTCCGCCTTCTGTCAGTTTCAGGGGGATGGGATCGATCCTTTTTCAATCCACCATGCAGCCCGGATTTGATCCGGCATTACCTTCACCCATGTCCTCGAAAAACTACTTCTTGATTTCTAAAAATTTTTGTAATTTCAGTGTGCGGCTGGGATATCATTTTGCCATGGTTGAATCCTATCTGAGCGATTTGCTCACCGAAAATTACGTAAGCTTCAGTTTCAAGGGAGGCGCGGCCGATGCCCGTCGAAAAGCCGCCCGAATACAGCTTCTCTCGCAGATACTCAGCCGTTATGATTTCCGGGTTGAGCAGAAGGGTGATTCAATGACGGCCAGGATTGAAAAGCGTCCCGTTGCTTTCCTGAAAGATCGTTTAAAAATCCTCGGTTATCTCACTTTGCATGCCCGGCAGGTCGACATGGTCATGGGCAAACAGCGGTCCATAACCAGATACAGAAATAAATTTTTTTCCGATATTGAAATGCTTCTGAAACCAACAACAGCTGAAGTCTAAACAAGGAGCAACGTTATGCAAAGCGGCAGTAATGTCTTAATCGTTGATGATGAAGATGAATTCAGGGAAACCATGGCAAAAGTGTTTCGGCATCGCGGGATTAATGTAGATACGGCGGATGGATGCATAGAAGCGCTTGCCAAGTTGAAATCGAAACCATTTGATGTCGTGATTATGGATGTCAGCATGCCTGGTATAGATGGCATTCAGTGCTTAGGCCGGATCAAGCAACGATGGCCCGCCATCGAGGTCATTATTCTGACCGGTCATGCATCGGTCAGTTCAGGGATCCAAGGGATGGAAAAAGGGGCTTTTGATTACTGTCTAAAACCAATTGATACTGACGAGTTGCTTGATAAAATTGAATTAGCGTATGAAAAAGTCCGCATTACCGAGGGCAGGGCTTAAGGTGACGACAGGTGAGGGAGGCGGGTATCCATCGTTTCTGCAACAGACAATGGATACCCGCTCCAACGGGAATGAACCGTAGCGCTGTTTTGTCGCAGTCAACGGATTGTATGTAACCACCACTGTACGCAGGCGCCCCCAGTACTCTCCTCCTGTTCTCCATGCCTTTAATCGATCGTCATCCTTTCCGTCTTTGCTCAACTCCTGGTTACGCCGGGTCTCTACCGGTTTGAATTTATCCGGGTCAACATGGAGAAGGTGCTCGCTGTAATAGGTTGAATAGGTGGTTATAAAATTGATGTCTGGCCGAGCGTCAATGGCAGCAATGTTGTCCTCACTGTTCATGCCTTTGTCAAAAACAACGGTCAAGGTCGTTTTCTTTCCGGCTGAGCCCTGTATTGCCCCGAAGACATCTTCTATTACCTGAAGAAAAACTTTCGAGTCGTGCCGGTTGCCTTCGTACTCCCTGTAGTAAAGGGGAATACGTAAAGGGGAATACGCTTATCGCGACTGACAAGCAATGCAAGGCCTATCTGGCGCAGCCAATTACGCCCTTCCTTGCTTTTGCCACGCTGGGCCAGGCCTGACTCTGTGTCGCTGGCCATAAAGGTATAGTAGTTGGTGGTGTCAAACATGAAGCAATCAGAAGAGGTTGGCTCCAGTTCGGCGACTCGGCGGAGGAACTGATCTGCAATCCGTTGCAGTTGCTTTTCTCCGACCTGGTTCCATTTCTGCCAGAACATCTGTGAATTCAATTCATCAACCTGGACAGGACGGATATGCTGGATGGCGGTTTGGCGATACCAATCAGGCATGGCACGTTTGGAACAGGCGTTGATCATGCGGTTGTAGATGGCATAGAGAAAATACTCGCCAATGGAAGGGCCGGCATCGTCATTTCCAGCATCTTCAGATTTAATAACCAAAGGGCCAGGTTTGAGTTATCAGGGCATGCCGCAATCTTGTAAATAAAATAAAAACAGTTGAATATGAAATGAAAAAAGAGTAGCTGTTCAGGCAGGTTGTAAATCCACATGAGGGGGATGATGGAGCTTACACCCGGCCTTGTCGTTTATCGGTCAAGAAAACCGAAGCAGACACCGCTCTGGCAGATTCTCGCCGATTATTTTGACCGGTTCGAGCAGAGCTACGACGATTGCTACACCAAAGCGTACGGTTTTTTCCGGCCCGTCATTTCAAGGGTTGTCCGTAAATATCTTGATTGCGGTGATCTGCACCAGGGATTTGCCCGGGTGCGTTGCCCGGACTGCCACCATGAATACCTGCTGGCGTTCAGTTGCCGGGGGCGCTGGTTCTGTCCTTCCTGTCATACCAAAAAAGTTGTCCAGTTTGGGACACACTTGCAGGCGAATGTCCTCTACCCTGTACCTCACCGGCAGTATGTGTTCAGTATGCCGAAAATCCTGCGGGTGTTCTTCAAGTATAACCGGAAACTGCTCGGCAAATTGTGTCATTGCGCCCAGCAAAGCCTCCTCGACTTTTTTCGGGTAGTCCTGCGCAAGCCTCGGGGCATAGGCGGTTCCATCATGGCTATCCAAACCTTTGGTGACTACTGCCGCTGGCACCCCCACCTCCATGCGATTGTTTCCGATGGCCTGTATACGGAGAGCGGCTATTTTTTCGTCATGCCCAGAAATGTTGATCTTCAGTTTCTGGAAGAGATTTTTCGCGCCAGGGTTCTTGCAATGCTCAAAAAAGAAGGACTGGTAGACGATGACTTTATCCAGATGATAATGCAGTGGCGGCATACCTCTGGTTTCAGTGTCCACAACCAGGTCCGTATCGCGCGAGATGATACAAAGGGACAGGAGGCGCTGGCTCAGTATATTATCCGGAATCCGTTTTCCCTGAAAAAAGTTTCCTATCAGCAGGAGACCGGCCAGGTCATCTACCGGTCAAAGATGTCGCATGGCAAGAATAAGAAGAATTTTGAGGTATTCAAAGCCCTTGATTTTATCGCGGCCATTACGCAGCATATCCCGGAGCAGTCGTTTCAGTTGGTGCGCTACTACGGTTGGTACTCCAACCGTATGCGGGGCGACCGGAAGAAGCTGGAACAGGTGAAGGGGAAGGGCGCGGTAGAGATAGATCCCGACATAGAAATTATCGACATTTCAGAATATCGGCCCACACGGATACCGTCGCCGATGTGGCGGGAGTGTATAAAAAAGATATGGGAGGTTGACCCGCTTTCCTGTCCCCGGTGTCATGCGGAGATGAAGATCATCAGCTTCATTGTGCAGCCGGATGTGATCAGAAAGATCCTGGTGTATCTGGAGCTGTGGGAGGAATTTTCCAAGAGGCGGCCTCCACCTTTGGCGTTGGCGGCAGAGAAAGTGGAAGTTGTTTCCGGTCGAGCCAAAGAATCATTTGATGATGGGTGGCCGGGTTATGATGAGCCCTGGGTGGATGCGCATTCGCTGTAGAAGGGGTAGTTGAAGTGGTCCGCGCGAAAACAGGAAGATTTGGGGTTGCAGGGGAAGCGGAGAACTATTTTTCCGGCGTGATGGCCCAGGAAGCCGACAAGTCGAGAAAATGGCTTGATTTTGTGGCGGAAAATGACTTATAAAAGCAGAAGAAAGTGGAAATCCGGGGCGCAGTCCTGTTTTTTTAGCTCACCCGAAAAAAGCGATTTCATATCACCATCACCTATCACCTCACCATCACCTCACCTTTTAGCGCACCCGAGAAAAACGATTTCTTATCACCTCAGAAGGAGGATTGTTTAGCATGACTGAAAAAAATCCAGACAAAGGGTATGTGGCTATCCTTGGTTGGAGCCTCAATGCCATTGATTCCATTGATCGCTTTGACAGGCGCTATGTCATTGTTGCCCCCCCATGGGCGGAAGAGTATGCCCAGGAACATGATATTCCCTACATATCCTGGAACTTTGAACGTATTGATGACCGTTCCTTTGAGATTGCCCGGATTTTGAAGGACGAAGGCGTTGATGTGGCAATTCCCCTCTTCGAGGAAACAGTGGAGTGGGCCGGCGCCATTAACTCGGTACTGCTCGGTAAGCCTCGTTTGATGGGGCAGGCCATGCTCTTTCGCGACAAGTCCCTGATGAAGCGCCGTGCCCAGCTTGGCGGTATCCAGGTAGGGATTTTTGAAGAGGCACAGGACAAGGGAGATGTGATCCATTTTCTCAAGAGAGTCAATCAGACCCTGCTCAAGCTGGATGGCGATCCCAACGACCCTATTCACCTCAAAGCCTTTGATAAAGCAGGCTGTCTGGGACACTGGGTGATTCGTGAGCCGGATGATGTGGAAAGAATCTCCGATGACGAGTTTCCACTCCTCATGGAGAGCCATCTCGATGGCTGGGAGTTTGCCGTGGAGGCCTGGATTAAAAACAGGAAGATCCAGTTTCTGAATATCTCCGAATATGTCACCCTGGGCTATTCGGTATTTGTGCCGGCCACACCGGAGCTGGAAAAGTATCGTCCCCAGATCACGGCCGAGATCGAGAAGCTGATCGAGGCCTTTGATATAGATTTTGGTTTCATTCATCCGGAATATTTTGTCACCAGCGACGGCAATATGCATTTTGGCGAGGTGGCGTACCGACCACCCGGCTTCAACGCTTTTGAGCTCATAGAGCGGGCTTATGGCTTCAATGCTTATCAGGCCACGGTTCTGATGTTTGACCCCAAAACCACGGATGAGGAGCTGGCCAACTTCTTCCCCAGGGAAGTGGTGGATGCCATCGGTCATGCTGGTTGTTTTGGGGTATATCCGCGCCGGAGAGTGGTCAGTGACCTCGTCATCCCTGAAGAGACTGCCAATGATGACTATTTCGAGTTCCATGAGTTGCAGTCGCCTGTAGAAAATAAGGTTCCCAAGCGTTCCGCATTTGGAACCCACTGGGGACTGGTTTATTTCTTTGGCGAGGACCCCCACCGTATGCGCGATCTGCTCAAGGCCCAGGAGGATCTTGATTATTATGTCTGATGAGCATGGCCAGGCTGACGAGCCGCAATCCCCCCGGGAGAAAAAGTTTGTTGCCTTGCTGGAACGGCTGGCAAATGCGCGGCCTTTTGCCAAGCTGCGTTTTCAGGCACCGCTGCTGGAGCAATCACGGCGCTTGATTGTCGAGCCGGACGGCATAGAAATTCTTTACCGGCTGGCGCCACGATTGGATGAGGCCGGCCTCTTCCACGGAACCGACTGGGATGATCCGACAGCCTTGATACCGGGCCTGGTCAATGCCACCCTGGAGCAGGGATCCAAGGACCTTGTCATTCTTGAATGTCTCAGCCAGCTGCGCTTGCTTGCCGTGGCCAATGGTGTCGCAACGCACCATGGGGTCTCAGCTGAACAGGCTCGTCATTTCCTGACCCAGCTCTTGGCTCTTAACCTGAACCGTCTCCTGGGGCCGCCGAGCGAGACCCAGCGTGTTCGCCTGGGCCCTTTGGGAGAGGCGGTGGGAAAAGTCTTCCATTTTTTGATGGGTCATATCGGCTATGGTGATATTCTCGGCCGCCTGATCGACGAAATCTGGCGTATCCTTTCCCAGCGGCCTATTCAGGTGGCCCATGTCAAGGCCATGGTGGTCCAAATTGCCATAAGCATTCAACAGGGCAGTGGTGATTTTGGTGAAGCACGGCTGGGGGCGGATCGATTGATCAGCGCCCTGTTCGGACCAACCCAGGGATGCCTTGACGATCCCGGGCTGGATGAGTATCGCAAACGCCTTGCCGCCATGGACTTTGCCGGCCTGCAGCAGGAGTCATATGGCATGGCCCGGGCCATGCACGATGTCGGTCTGGTTTCCGACTACCATGCAGTGCTTCTGCGCTGGCTGCTTGACAATAACTATGAACAACTTGTGCCTGATGTCCTGGGAGTGAGCAACACCGGCCGGGATGCCCTGCAAAGCTATCAGGAGTTGGTTCACAGACTGATTTCGGAGGCAATTTGTCCGGAAACAGCACAAACAATATATGGTTTAACCATGCTGCTGGAAAGGGGTGTGCTCTATGCAGCGCCCATTGCACCCGGTCTCTGGCGCCAAATTAACCTGCAGCTCTCCTCGCAGGCCAGGGAAATTCTATCCCCCTGCGGCCTGGAGCCGCGCATGCAGTTGCTGGCCGGAGTGATATCCCTGCTTGGCCAGCCGCTGGGCGTTGGGCAGGGCAACAATCCGACCTGCCAATCCGCCCGGGCTATCTCCATGTGGGCCTATAATGATCCCGACTTCCTGCTCCATCTCATCGCCCAAGCAGCCCGCTACGACTCTATTCTTTTGCATTTTGAAGGACTCGCACTTGATTCGGCGGAATTACCTCCAGGCCTTGCCCAGTCTTTCCCCCTGGATACGGATGCGGTCTCCATGCTTCTGGTTCCGCATCTTGATCGAATTTATAATGAAATGGGACGGTTATGCGCCAGCCGCGACGGTGATCCCCATCGCTGGATTAATCCGGAGCTGCATGGCTGGTGGGTGGGGCGGCAATTTATTATTGCCGTGGATGTGGCAACCGGTAATCTCAAGGAGTATGACGACTTTCTCAATCAATTTTACAGGAGCTACCACCCCCTGTTTAATGACAATCAACCGGTTATCCATCCACAACCCGCCGGTATTGCCGTCACGGACAGTGGCGGCAATTTTGTCGGCTGGCACGCCGTTACCCTGATCCGTGTCGCCCTGGATCAGGAAAGTACCATGCGGGTTTATTTTTATAATCCCAACAACGACAGCGGCCAGAACTGGGGACATGGCGTTCTTGTCTCCACCCAGGGCTACGGCGAACGCTTTGGCGAGGCATCACTGCCTTTTGATCAGTTTGCCTCACGGCTCTATATCTTTCACGATGATCCCGTGGAGATCAACACCCTTTCGGCAATCCCGGCTGAGACGATTCAGTCGGTCAAGGAAATGGCAATGATGAGTTGGGCCCGGGAAAGGATCCCTGCCACGGCTTAGAAGCCAGTCGCCCGGTGCAATGGCGCGGGTCGCACTCAGCTGAACGTCATATGGGAAATGGTGAATGATTTCCTGGCAAACATTGCTGTTAGCAGTATGCAGGCCCGTCACCATCCAAATTTTACGCTGTTAAAAAATAGATCTGTCCCGGCAATCCAGTTTCACTCCGGAATGAATGCGCGGCGATGAAACTCCGCCGCCGCTGCCACCTCCCTGGTTCCACACTCGGGCGGCTCGGCGGGCTCGGCGCCTGCCAGCACCTCCAGGACCGCACGTGTCCCCTGGGCCAGGGATTCCAGGTGATAGCCTCCTTCCAGGATCATGGCCAGTCGACCCTCACAGTGACGATCGGCGATATCCCGGACGATCCCCGTCAGCGCCGCGAATCCCTCTTCGGTTACATTCAGCGCCAGGTCAAACCGGTGCATGTCAAACCCTGCCGAAACCAGCACCAGATCAGGTTTAAAGAAATCCGCGGCCGGCACCAGAATTTCGCGGAACGCCTTGAGCATGGCCGCATCCCCGGAACCGCCGGGCAACGGCACATTGATGGTGGTCCCTTCTCCCAGACCGCCTCCGACCTCCTCAAGCATGCCGGAGCCCGGATAAAACGGCGAGGCCCGGTGGGTATCGAATAGCATCACGTTCGGGTCCGCCCAGAAGATCTCCTGGGTGCCATTACCATGGTGCACATCCCAGTCTACGATCAGCACCCTCTTGCAACCCAGCGCCGCCCGTGCATGCGCCGCTGCCACGGCCGTGTTATTGAACAGACAGAAACCGCGCGCCCGCACGGGTTCGGCATGATGGCCCGGCGGCCGCACCAGGGCGCAGGTAGTGGGGGCGCGGCCCTCCACCACGGCCTCCACCGCGGCGATGGCCGTACCAGCAGCCACTTCCGCCGCCTCCACACTGCCAGGAGAAACGGCGGTCGTATCCACATCCAGCCAGGCATTGCGGCCCCGTAAGGCGTAGATAGCCTCCAGGTACGAGGTCGTATGCACCCGGGAGAGCTGTTCGCGCGTCGCCGGCGCGCCGGTCTCAAAACGAAGGCCCGGGATCGGCGCGCGTTCAAGGAGTTCTTTAATTGCCGTCAGCCGCCCGGGATGTTCCGGGTAGGTCCACTTCACCTTCAGGCTGGCAAGAATCTCCCGCACCCGCCGGTCAAGGCGCCCTGGCAAAAACGGCACATCGGCATTCGGACAATGAGCCAGCATGCGCTCGTCGTAAAACACGATAACCTGGCGTTCACCAAGCATCCCTTCCTCCTTGTATTTCCCTCGGAATTCCTCTCACTGGAATTCTGAGCAGAGTCTGGACCAACATGCGGTAATGGTTTGACTTGAGGCTGTATGGTGAGAATCGGAGGTGTCAGACGGCAACTGTTTTCTGGAGCAGCCTGACCAATAGGGCTCGGAAGCGTCGACATATACCTCTTCCCATCTCTAGCCCGGGTTCAATGACATGGTATCCAGCACCCGGATATTCTCTGCATGAAAACCTTGTATCACATCGCCGAGCAAAAGTCGAAAGCGGATTTGATCCCTCAATGCCACCTGATTCACGGCAAAGCTGCGGTCTTGTATGCTGGAATGCATGGAATACCATCTCCAATTACTTTTTGTTAACCAAATTTCGAGATAACGCAATCCAGGGTTTCATCTGCTTTTGGCTTTTGTTTGTTTCGATGTGGTTGGATTCAACCGTCTTTTTTCCCTGTTCCATCGCAGCAGGCGGCACGTTGAGGGGGGCGAAGGGCCTGTCCGTGCGGGGGGACATTGTATTACGTTTTTGTCCGAGGAGTTGAAAAACACCGGATCGTTGCTGACAGGGAAGGTCGTGACCTCCTGGTGAGGCATATGGGTGAGTGACCGATTTATCTGGTCCGGGCTAGCATCCTCCGGCAACTGGTGAATGTTCATGGCGGAATCTGTCTCTTGCCTGGCCGGGTTACGCTGAAACCTGGATGGATGTGCATTCGCTGCAGGAGGGGCGAATGGATTGGTCCGCGCTAAAACAGGGGCATTTGGGGGTTGCAAGGGGAAGCGGGGATTTGTCGGGGTGATGGATCAGGAAATTAGTAATGAGAGAAAATGATTCTCCTCATCAACCACAGTCCGGAATTCAAAAAATGCAGCACAAGCCAAGTCGAAGCATAATTTGTCCTGTCGTGTTTTCGTTATCACTGTTGAGGGTATTTACTCGACAACTGAAAACTCTCTTTATTGTATCAAGCAGGAAGGGTACACTGGAGAAATACTTGAGGAAACTTTATGAAAAAAATATTCTTTTTTGCACTTGCGGCACTGCCAGTACTCATGTGCGGTTGTTTCGCCGATAAAGGAAAAGCAATGAAACCGCTCTCAACTGTTCATTTCGTCGACCTGAACCGATACGTCGGCCAGTGGTACGAAATCGCCAGGTACCCCAACAGTTTTCAGAAAGGATGCGTCGGCAGTATGGCGACCTATACCCTGCGTGATGATGGCAAAATAAATGTTGTCAATGAATGTTATGACAAAACATTTTCCGGGAAACTCCGCTCGGCAAAGGGGAGAGCCTGGGCAGTGGATAAAGAAACAAACGCCAGGCTGAAAGTTTCTTTTTTCTGGCCTTTTGCGGGGGACTACTGGATAATTGACCTTGGCCAGAAGTATGAGTATGCCGTTGTCGGCCACCCCGAGAGAAAGTACCTATGGATACTGTCCCGAAGCCCTGAAATGGATGAAAAAGTGTATCAGTCTATCCTGGCAAGACTGCAAAAACAGGAATACGATACAACAAAACTCATCAGAACCGAGCAACACAGCAGGGACCTGAATCCGTGACGGCTTCCAGGGATTTGCTTGGGTAACTATTTGTTTTCCCCTGGTCGGCAGCGGCGAAACAGGCATTATGACTAAATGATGCGCCATTGAGACCTGTCTACTCGACATCACCATCACCTCATTGGAATAGTCCTTGACAGCGTCTTGGCAAGGATGTATTCCTGATTAGGAATTATTCTTAATTAGGAGCATTGCACAATATGACCTCCCAGGATAACGAGCTCGATAAAATCAGAAAACTCTGTGATCAGGCAGGGATGAAGCTGACTCCGCAACGATTGGAGATATTCAAGGAACTGCTGTCCCACGAGGACCATCCCTCGGCTGAGCTCATTTTCACGAAACTGCGGGAGAGGTTGCCGACAATATCCCTTGATACGGTCTACAGAACCCTGGCCTCATTTGACGAGCTTGGTATCATTAAAAAGCTCAACATCTCCAATGCGAGAACCCTTTTTGATACCAACATCGAACAACACCACCATTTTATCTGCACAAAGTGCAAACGAGTGGAAGATATTCACTGGCCCGATTTCGATAAGGCAAATTTACCGGAATCTGTATCCGCTCTGGGGTCTATCCAGACACGCCATCTTGAATTGCACGGCATCTGCAATCAATGTCTGAACAAAAAAAATAAGGGGTAATTTTTTTTTGACATTCAATTAAGAATTAATCCTATTTAATAGGATGTCCAAATGGTATTTGTCATGAAATATATCTAAAATTGAGTCCCTGAACATAAATATAAAGAAAAGGAGGACCCAAATGAAAGAAGATAGCAAGTGCCCGGTAACGGGCAGAACCAGCAAACAAGTAGCCGGCGGTGGCCCGTCGAATCGGGATTGGTGGCCGAACCAGTTGAATCTTAACATTCTGCACCAGCATTCCTCTAAGTCAGATCCCATGGGAGAGAATTTTAACTACGCGGAAGAATTCAAGAAACTCGATCTTGCCGCCGTGAAGAAAGATCTCCATGCGCTGATGACCGACTCGCAGGACTGGTGGCCGGCTGACTGGGGTCACTACGGGGGGCTCTTCATCCGGATGGCGTGGCACAGCGCAGGAACCTACCGCATGGGCGACGGCCGCGGGGGTGGGGGTTCCTGCAACCAGCGCTTTGCACCTCTCAACAGCTGGCCTGACAATGTGAATCTTGACAAGGCGCGCCGTCTGCTCTGGCCGATCAAACAGAAATACGGCAGGAAAATCTCCTGGGCCGACCTCATGATTCTTACCGGCAACTGCGCCTTGGAGTCGATGGGATTCAAGACCTTTGGTTTCGGCGGCGGGCGCGAGGACATCTGGGAGCCGGAAGAAGACACCTACTGGGGTTCCGAAGAGGAATGGCTTGCTACCAGCGATAAACCCAAGAGCCGCTATAGCGGCGAGCGGGACCTGGAAAACCCTTTGGCGGCCGTGCAGATGGGTCTTATTTACGTGAACCCGGAAGGACCGGACGGCAAACCGGATCCGGTCGCCTCCGGCAAGGACGTTCGCGAGACCTTCGGGCGCATGGCCATGAACGACGAAGAGACCGTCGCCCTTGTTGCCGGCGGCCACACCTTTGGCAAGTGTCACGGCGCCGCCCCCGCGTCGCATGTGGGGCCTGAGCCTGAAGCCGCCCCCATCGAGGAACAGGGACTCGGCTGGAAGAGCAGTTTCGGCAGCGGCAAAGGCGGTGATACGATCAGCAGCGGCATCGAGGGCGCCTGGAAGCCGAATCCAATCAAATGGGACATGGGCTATCTCAAGGTGCTGTTCAAATATGACTATGAACTGGTGAAGAGCCCGGCCGGCGCCAATCAATGGCTGGCCAAGGACGTGGACGAAGAAGACATGATTGTTGACGCCCACGACCCGTCCATGAAGCACCGGCCGATGATGACCACAGCGGACCTCTCGCTGAAGTTCGACCCGATCTACGAACCCATCGCGCGGCGCTACCTGGAGAATCCGGAGGAGTTTGCGGACGCCTTTGCCCGGGCCTGGTTCAAGCTGACCCACCGCGACATGGGACCCCGCTCACGCTATCTCGGCCCGGAAGTGCCGGAAGAAGAACTCCTTTGGCAGGATCCGGTTCCCCCGGTTACCCATAAATTGATTGAAGAGCAGGACATCGCAAACCTCAAAGAGAAGATCCTTGCCTCAGGCCTGACTGTCCCTCAACTGGTCTCGGCGGCCTGGGCGTCGGCGTCCACATTCCGAGGCTCCGACAAGCGCGGAGGCGCCAACGGGGCGCGCATCCGACTCGCGCCTCAGAAGGATTGGGAGGTCAACCAGCCGGACAAGTTATCGGAGGTATTGCAGACCATGGAGAAAATCCAACTGGAGTTCAACAACGCCAAGTTAGGCGGCAAGATGGTTTCCCTCGCCGATTTGATCGTTCTTGGCGGATGCGCCGCGGTCGAACAGGCGGCCAGGAACGCCGGACACGATATAACCGTTCCCTTCTCTCCGGGACGCACGGATGCCTCCCAGGAACAAACCGACGTGATGGCATTCTCCGTGCTCGAACCGAAAGCGGACGGCTTCCGGAACTACCAGAAAACCAAATACGCCGTATCGGCAGAGGATCTGCTGGTTGACCGGGCGCAACTGCTGACGCTGACCGCTCCTGAGATGACGGTCCTTGTTGGCGGTATGCGTGTTTTGAATGCCAACTTCGGACAGTCTCAGCACGGCGTCTTCACTACCCGGCCGGAGACCCTTACCAATGACTTCTTCGTGAATCTGCTCGACATGGGCACGATATGGAAGGCTACCCCGGAAGACAAAGACGTGTTCGAGGGGCGCGATCGCGCCACAGACGAACTCAAGTGGACCGGCACTCGCGTTGACCTCGTCTTCGGTTCGAACTCCCAGCTCCGGGCCTTGGCGGAAGTATACGGATGTAAAGATTCCCGGGAGAAGTTTGTGAACGACTTTGTAGCGGTGTGGAACAAGGTAATGAACCTTGACCGTTTTGACCTCGCCTGATCCTGACATAATGTCTTCGAGTCCTTTTGCAGGACGGTAAAAAAACGATCAGCATACAACCGGTTCAGCGGCGGCAACGCGCCGTCTGCTGAATCGGAACCTTAAAAAGGGATGGCAGGCTCAGTCGAGAAAAGGGTTTGATTTTGTGATGAAAAAGGGTCAATAATAGAAAAAGAAAGTGAAAGTCCGGGGCGAGATTTCGGTTTTTAGGGCACTCGAATAAAGCGATCTCTTGTCACCTCACCATCACCTATCACCCACCCAGGATTAACTCACCAGGCAAACCATACCAGGAGGCAGGCATGAAAAAAAATGGCATGAGAATTATTCTGATACTCTTTTTATTCATGGGGCAGACAGTTTTTGCCGGGAACGGGGAAAAACTGATCATCACCGGACATCCGTCCTATGCCCCTGTTTCCTGGGAGAAAGATGGAGCGATTGTGGGCGCCTCTGCCAGGATGATCGAATTGATCGCCCGGGACTTGGGCATACCTGTTGAATCCAGATCCATGGGGTCATGGGCAAACGCCCAGAATGCCATCAGGAAAGGAAACGCGGATATAATATTCGGCCTGTATTATAATGATGATCGGGCCGGGTACATGCATTATATCGAACCGGCATATATGCTTGATCCGGTGGTGCTTATGGTTCCGCAAGGGAAAACCTTCAGCTTTGACAAATGGTCTGACCTTTCCGGTAAAAAGGGCATCACCAATGAAGGTGAAAGCTATGGGCCGGAATTTGATGCGTATATGGCCGATAAACTTGACGTGAGTCGAGGGAAAGGCCTGGAAGAGTGCTTTCAAACTCTTTTGCAAGGCAATGCCGATTACATGATCGTCGGGCTGTATCCGGGCATAGCCGAGGCAAAAAAACTGAAAATATGGGATAAGCTGGAACCGATTCCGCGACAGTTGAAAGCCTTCAAGATGTACGTGGCTTTTTCCCGTAAATCCTTATTTTATGATCAATATCATCTCGCTTTTGCAGGGAAAATCCGCGCCATGGTCAACGACGGTACGGTTCAGACCCTGCTGATTTTATCCCAGGCCGAATGGGTTGAGGCCAACAACTGACAATCATTTCCCGCCAGACATCAGGAAGGTATGGACAAATTTCTAGAGGCCGCAATTCAGGAAGCGAAAAAAGGGGCCGATGAGGGCGGTGTCCCCATCGGTTCGGTTCTTGTAATTGATGGTCGCATAGTCGGGCGCGGGCATAACCGGCGAGTGCAGAATACTAGTGCTGTATTCCATGCAGAAATGGACTGCCTGGAAAATGCGGGAAGGATTAAAGCAGCCGATTACCGTCGGGCAACGCTGTATTCTACTTTATCTCCCTGTGATATGTGCAGCGGAGCGATTCTCCTCTATGGCATCCCGAAGGTGATTGTCGGTGAAAACCGTACTTTCCGCGGACCCGAGGATTATTTACGATCACGAGGAGTCGAAGTGGTGGTTGTCAACAACCGGGAATGTCGTCAACTTATGACACTATTTGTTAAAAATAATCCGGAGCTGTGGCATGAGGATATCGGAGTGGAGTCAGGCCCATTATATTGAACCGGACAAGCGATAAAGCTCTGTTTGTTCTTGTTATCCCGAAATAGAAAGGAAAATTGCTCCGCGACTTAATTCATTTTCCGAACTTGCCAACCCTTTTAATGTGAGTAACTGCTTGTGTTTTTCTGATTATAGATATTTACTATAAAAAAAGGGAAATTTTGGTCATGGATTCAAACCACTTTGACCATGATGGCAGACATTTTCATCTCTTTACATTTGATGGACTCGTAAAAAGTCCATCACACATTAAAAGAGGGGTAAGTAAAAATTTCGATATACAGGTAAGCGAGCTTGCGAGACCCCGAGGAATAGCGGTGTCGGCCAAGTGGAGGCGTACACATGGTACGTCGAGCATTGGCCGTATCCGCTATGACGCAGTAGATCGGATTTTTTACGACGCCATCACATTTACGTGCAGGAATAAATGCGTTTTCTTGATATTCTGCCCACTTTTCAGGGTGATCGGCCGCCGAAAATCAAGTATAGAGGTTTGCGCTGGAAATCCTCTATTTCACTGATCTCGTTTCTCCTTGTTCTGCTGTTAATCTTTTCAGTCTATGCGGCTGCAAAATATCAGTTCTACTATTTTAACCCGGATTCGGTTCAATCAAATTTTTCCCTGCTGACCAAAGGATTCGGAGAATTCCTCAACAAGGTAGGGCTTGAGGCCACTTTCCAGGCCTTTGCCCAGAAGAATGATTTTGACCGCAGGATAAAGGAAAAGCAGCCGGACCTGGTACTGGTACCATCCTGGTACTATCAGAGCTACGGCGAGTCACTGGGGCTGACTCCGCTTCTCAGCTCACTGGAGAACGGCAAAACCACCTACACGAAAGTGCTGCTGGTCCGTAAGACCCAGCCCTATACCATGGATCAGCTGAAAGGCAAGACCGTGGCTATGACGACCATGGGGCCTGATACAGAGGAACTCTTGAGCAATAACTATTTCAACGGTCAGGGCCTGGATTTCTCTGCCATGAACATCATCATCACTCCCAAGGATGCCGATGCCCTGTATGCCCTTGCCTTAGGGCAGGTGGATGCGGCCCTGGACGGCCAGTCAACATTGAGCATGGTTGGAAGTGTCAATCAGCGGGTTTTGAGTGTAACCCAGGAAGTTGCATCATCCTCTCCGGTGCCTACCCCTCTTCTCTGTGCAATGTCAGGCTCAATAGATAGCGTTGAAATGGCGAGACTGCAAAAGATTTTTATGGATAAAGGCGCCAAAGGCAACCTTCCAGAATATATGAAAATGCTGCAAATAAATGGTTGGCAAAAAGCTCTTTAATACAGCACTGTCGTTCCTGTTCTTGCTGTTGTTCCTACCCGGGACAGTGTCGGCAGGGAGTGACGAACCCTGGATCGCTGTGCTGCTCAGTGACACTGAGAAAGCCTATGATATCCCGGTGCGTTCATTTACCGACAGCGTTGCCATGGAAGTACGCACCTTTAACCTGCATGGTGATATCCGCCATGATCCAACTCTCAAATCCCGCCTGTTTAAAGAAAAACCGGCCTTGATCTTTGCCTTGGGCGCTAAGGCAGCATTTGTCGCCAAGCTCTGGACAAATGACAAGCAGGACATTCCGGTTATATTTGCCATGGTTATCAACTGGCAAAAATATAATCTGTTGGAAGGGCAGGCCAACATGGTCGGTATCAGCTCCGAGGTCAATCCCGGCAACCAGTTCCTCAACCTGAGTATGTTTGCGCCGCAGATAAAAAGAATTGGGGTAATTTACTGCCCGGTTCATTCTGCTGAAATTGTTGAACAGGCAAAGAATGCCGTAAAGATGCTCGGCATGGAGCTGGTCGAGCGACCCATACAACGCGGACAGGATTTCCGGCGGATATACCGGCAGCTTTCCACAATTGTCGACGGACTCTGGATTCTTAATGATCCTGTGACCTTTACTGTCGAAAACATGGTGTGGCTTGAGAAACGATGTCTGGCGGATCGGCTGGTTTGCATCGGTCAAAGCAAGGAGCTGGCAGAGATCGGTCTCATGCTGTCAGTTCGGCCCGATGTCTCCAACATTGGGGTACAGGCCGCATCCATGGCAAAAAATATTGTGAAACGCGGCCAGTCACCTGTATCAATTGGTGTTATGGAACCGCTCGGTACACAGATCTATGTAAACCGCCGAACGGCAGACCGCATTGGCATCGAGCTAAGTGACCAGACCCTTAACATGGCTACGGAGGTAATCAATTAACTGAACAAAATTCCTATCGAGGCACTTCTGGCTGGTTTCAATTTTTCCAGCAATTCATGGATGGCCACAAAAAAGGAGGGGGGCATGATAAAACACTACACGCCTGCAGTTTTGCTGGGAATAGCTCTACTTATCCCATTTGCAGCCTTGGCAGCAACGCCGGAGGGGGAAGACGTCGAAGCCTTTGAGGAAATATTCGGCTCCGGTCCACAGGAGGAGGATGTCTACCGAAGTGAAAGGCTGCTCGTAACAGCTACCGGCAGCCTCAAGCCCGTACGCCTGGCGCCCTCGGTGGCCACTGTCATCACCAAGGAAGAAATCGAGGCCATAGGCGCCACCAACCTTGATGAAATCCTTGAGACCGTACCCGGATTCCATGTAACACCGTCCGGCACATTTTTCACCCCGATCTGGTCCCTCCGTGGCATTCATACCAGTGTCAATCCGGAAGTGCTGTTGCTGATCAATGGGGTTCCTTTTACTTCCAACTATGTCGGCAATCGCGGTTTTCGTTACCGGATGCCTGTGTCAATGATCTCCCGGGTGGAGGTGGTACGAGGGCCCGGCTCTGCCCTGCATGGCGCTGATGCGTACAGCGGAGTGGTCAACGTTATCACCAAGGATAATTTCGAGATTGGCGGCACTGAAACAGGTGCCCGGGCCGGCTCCTTTGACACCTATGATGCATGGGCGCAGCACGGAGGTCAGTACGGCGGCTGGGACATTTCATTTGGGATTGAGTGGCAAAAAAGCGATGGTGATGACGACAGTATTGTTGAAAAGGATTATCTGCATGCCATTGGTTTAGCTTTTCTTTCCAATGCCCCGGGGCATTTAGATAACAGTTATGAAACCCTGGATGCCAACCTGCAGCTTCGCAAGGGAGACTGGGATTTTCACCTCTATGGCCAACTGCTCGAGAGTGGCGGTGGCCCTGGTGCGGCGCAGGCCATAACATACGGAACTGATCAGGACATACAATCTTTGTTGGCAGACCTTACTTACAGCAATGATCACCTGCTTGATGATTGGGATCTGAGCTGCCGCCTCTATTATTCATATATGCATACGGACTCATATCTCCAGTTTTTTCCCACCACCTTTCTGAACATGTTTGGTAATCCTATCTATACAAGCAAAGATGGCGGGATTGAGGTTGCTGGAATATATGACGGATTCAGCGCACATAAGATACGCCTGGGAGCAGGCTGGAAAAGTTATGATATTGAACCTGACGAATACACGAATTTCGGCCCTGCCGCCGGAGCAAACCAGTTCGGTCCATTGGTCCATGTTACAGATTCAAACCTCAGATATATGGATGATGCTAATCGTCAACTGTTCTATGGGTTGGTCCAGGATGAATGGAACCTGGCACGTGGCTGGGAACTCACTGCCGGGGTGCGTTATGACGAGTACAGCGATTTTGGCGAAACGATTAATCCCAGGGCGGCTCTGGTCTGGGAGACCCGTTACGACCTCATTACCAAACTCCTTTACGGCAAGGCTTTCAGGGCTCCTTCTTTTTCCGAACAATATGTAAAAAACAACCCTGTTGGTGTCGGTAACCAAGAACTTGATCCGGAGACCATTCAGACAGTGGAGTTGGCCTTTGATTACCAGCCGACAGCAGATGTCGGCATCAAGCTGAATTTATTTCACTATGAGGCGGAAGACTTGATCGCTTTGGCAGGTCCGACCTTACCGCAAACTTACGAAAACTTCGCGGAGCAGGAAGGCAATGGTTTTGAAATTGAGCTGGACTGGCAACTGCTTGAGCAGCTGCAGATCCGCTCCAATTTTGCCTACCAGAAATCTGAGAACAAAACCATTGACCATGATGTCCATGATGCACCGGAGATGCAGTTTTACCTTAACCCTCACTGGGAATTTCTGCCTGACTGGTCCCTTGACGGCCAATATTACTGGGTTGCCGGACGCAACCGGGCACAAGGCGACCCAAGGGAGGAGATTGATGACTACCATCTGGTCAACCTGACCCTGCGGTGGAAAAATATTGCCCAATACTACGACGTCGCGATATCCGTCCGGAATCTATTTGACGAAGATGTACGAGAACCAAGCCCGTACGATGCAACAGCGCCGGAAGGAGCTTTTATTGCTAACGACTATCCCATAAAGAGCAGAATGATCTGGGCTGAAATACGAATGCATTTTTAATTTAGAAAAGAAAAAGAATAACTATATACCACCAATCAGGGATACTGAGCGAAGAGAGGGCGCTGGAATGTCCGGAAATAGTCCCAAAATTGAAAAACGAAATATTGATTTCGCTAGTCGATCCGAAACCAGGATAGCAGAAGAGGATCCTGCTCCAGGCAATCCATATCTGGCTCAGGATTGTCGCTATTATGGGTATAACTTTCTGGACCTTGCCCGAAAAAGAAGTTTTGTCGATGTTGTCTTCCTTCTGCTTAGTGGAGAACTCCCCTCGACGCAACAGAGTGGATTGCTCGAGACCCTGATGATCGCTTTCATCAATCCCGGCCCGCGGCATCCTGCCACCAGGGCTGCAATGAATAGCGGGATAGGCAGAACCTTTAATACCCATATCCTGCCTATAGGATTATCCGTATTAGGAGGCAGTCACCTCGGTGGCGAGGAGGTCACTTCTGCAATGCGTTTTTTCAGGTTACATCACAAAAAAGATCCTGAAAAGCTTGTTGAAACTTTAATGAGCGAGTCTGATCGTCCTCATGAAGGTGATTGGCACATAGCGCCAGGTTTTGGTTCACGTTTCGGAGATGTTGACCCTCTTCCCCGAAAGATAGCAACCCTGCTTATTGGAATGCAAGGAAATGGCGCAGCCTTGCAGTGGGGAGAAAAGTTTGTCACGGCCCTTGAACCTCATCATTTAGGCTGGCTCAGCACCGGAGTGTGTGCTGCTGTTTTTTGTGATTTGGGCTTTCATCCCAGGGCCGGTGCCGGCCTTTTTCAAATACTCAGCGCTCCCGGCATCCTGGCCCATGGGCTTGAATTTGCCAACAAACCGATGACTGCCATGCCTTTTTTAGATGAAGATCACTATGTCATAGCCCCGGAGGCGCGAAATGGTTGATACTTCTTTTTGGGATTCCCGACGGGGAATGATCCACAGTCGCAAAGGGGGGTGGATTATCGGCGAGGCCATCTATAACCAGGGGTACTCTATGATGGATGATCTGGTTGGCAAGGCCTCTTGGATGCAGGTTATGATCCTCAACGTGACAGGGAGGTTGCCGGAGCGTCGCCTGGCCGATTGGCTCGATGCCGCATTTGTTTGTATGAGTTGGCCTGATTCCCGCATCTGGTGCAATCAGATCGGCAGTCTTGCCGGAACAATGCAGGCAACCTCTGTTGCTGGCGTGAGCGGCGGGACAATGGCCACAGATTCAACCATGTATGGTGTTGCCCCCTTGCTGGAGGGTACCAGGTTTATACGAGAAGCATTAGTGAAGAAAAGAAATGGCCTGTCAGTTGAGGACATACTCAAGGAACACCAGCGTCGCCCGGATTCCGTACCAGTGATTGTTGGTTATGTTCGACCGATTGCGACAGGGGATGAGAGAGTGGTAGCCATGAGACGGGTCGCGGACCAGCTTGGTTTTGAGACAGGAGATCATCTTACCTTTGCAACTGAAATTGAACAGGTGATGCTGGAAAAATTTAATGAAGGAGCCTCTTGCAAAATGACACGAGTGACGATTTGCAAGGATTTTTTTACATAACA
>JAMJFO010000041.1 GCA_023544645.1 Desulfobulbaceae bacterium
ATCCGCAACTGGACGCGATTAACGGCTATGTCGACGATTCCGGCGAAGGGCGCTGGACAGTTGAACAGGCCATTGAGAGCCGGGTGGCGGCGCCGGTCATCACCCAGGCCCTGTTCGCCCGGTTCCAGTCCCGCGAGGAGAACAGCTTCTCCAACAGGGTTCTGGCTGCTCTGCGCCGGGAATTCGGCGGCCATGCAGTAAAAAAATCATCATCAGAGAGCTGACCATGCAACCCCATGCCTGTGACCAGACAACAAAACCCGATCTTGCCCCCTGTGTAATCGTCATTTTCGGCGCTTCAGGGGACCTGACCAGCCGCAAGCTTATCCCCGGCCTGTTCTCGCTCTTTTCCCAGGGCAAGCTGCCGCGCCCCTTTGCCATTGTCGGCTGCAGCCGCACGGAAATGGACGATCAGCAGTTTCGCATGCACCTGGAAAAACATTGTCATGATTCAGTGGCCGCAATGGACAGGTGGCACGATTTCGCCCAGCACCTTTTTTACAAATCCGTTGATTACGACCTGCATCACTTCCGGGAGCTGGCCGCTTACCTTGAGCAACTCGACCAACAGCGGCAGACCGGCGGAAACCGCATCTTTGAACTTGCCGTTCCGCCGGCCCTTTATCCCGTCATCGGCGATCTGCTGGGCCAATCCGGTCTTGCCGATGAAAAGGGACCGGACCGGGGCTGGTCACGGGTCATCGTCGAGAAACCGTTCGGCCATGATCTGGAATCGGCCCGCAGGCTCGATGCCACCCTGCACAACCATTTCAACGAAAAGCAGATCTACCGGATAGACCATTATCTGGCCAAGGAGACTGTCCAGAACACCCTGATCTTCCGGTTCGCCAACACCATTTTCGAACCCATCTGGAACCGTCATTATATTGACTATGTCGGGATTGTCGCCGCTGAAGAGCTGGGGGTCGGATCCCGGGCCGGATACTACGATCAATCCGGCGTCATCCGCGACATGTTCCAGAATCACATGATGCAGCTTCTGGTCCTGACAGCCATGGAACCGCCCAGCCGCTTTGACGCCTATGCCGTCCAGGATGAAAAAGCCAAGGTTATCCGGTCGCTGCGGGAATTCGATCGCGAAGCAGGCAGCAAACTCTGCCTCGGGCAATACCAGGATGGAGAGATCAACGGCAAAAAGGTTCCGGGGTACCGCCGGGAACAAGGTGTAAGCGCTGACTCAAGAACCCCCACCTTTGCCCTGATGGAACTTTACATCGACAACTGGCGATGGCAGGATGTTCCTTTTTACCTGGTGTCCGGCAAAAGGCTTCCGCGCAAGGAAACCAGAATCGTCATCCAGTTCAAACAGGTGCCGCACAGACTTTTTCATGATGTACTGGGCGACACCATCAACGCCAACCGCCTGGTCATCGAAACATATCCCGAAGAAAGAATCCGTCTGCATTTCCAGACCAAATCTCCGGGAACGGCCATCTGTCTCCGTTCAATGACCATGGACTTTGCCTACCATGAACATTATCAGGGCAAAGCGCTTGATGACTATGCCAGGGTTCTCCTGGACTGCATGGCCGGAGATCACATGCTTTTCTGGCGGCAGGACGGCATTGAACTTTCCTGGGCATTCCTGACCCCGGTCCTTGAGGAATGTGAAAAATGCTCCTGCGAAGACAACGGCCTGTCCTATTATCCGGCAGGCGTCTGGGGGCCGGAACCGGCCGGAGACACCATGCGCCTCCTGGTTGATGACTGATCCTCCGGCAGCGCCGGCATGCATCGATGATCCGCTGGACCGTGGCGCCCTCTCCGGCCGCTGCCCCCATTGATCAAGACAATGCCTGTTTTTCAACTCAGCAGAGAAATCATTTTTCCGCCGCCGGAACTGGCGGAGCCGGACGGCCTGCTGGCGGTCGGCGGCGATCTTTCTCCAGAAAGGCTCCTTGAGGCCTACAGGTCGGGCATCTTTCCCTGGTTCGGGGAAGGCGATCCGATCCTCTGGTGGACCCCCTCGCCAAGACTTGTCCTGATCCCGCAGGAATTCCATGTGTCCAGACGACTTGCCAGAGTACTCCGGCAAAACATCTTCTCCATAACGGCTGATACCGCTTTTCGAGAAGTCATCACAAACTGCGCGGCAAAAAGATCAAGAAACCGGGAGGAAACCTGGATTACCCCTGACATGGTCAATGCCTACTGTCATCTCCATGACCTCGGCTATGCCCACAGCATCGAATGCTGGAAGGAGAATCGGCTGGTCGGCGGCCTCTACGGCGTTGCCCTGGACCATGTTTTTTTCGGGGAGTCAATGTATTGCGAAACAAGCAATGCCTCCAAGATCGCACTGCATACGCTGGTGCGCCATGCCATGAATTCAGGCATCCATTTTATAGACTGCCAGATGCGAACCGAACATCTCCTCAGCCTTGGCGCCAGGGAAATAAGCGGAAATTCCTTTCAGGAACTCCTCCGCAATTCAATAAAAACAATACGGCCGCAAAAAAAATGGCGCCTGCAATAGACCAACAAGGAGGGGATCGGCCCTGCAGACGCCTGCCAGGAGTGAGGATAAAACAATCATAAACAACTCATATGCACATCATCCGCCTGGTAAATTTTTTGCACCTTCCAAGGTCACTGGCGAGCATCGCCAAATGGGCGATAATGATTATCAATTCTATGTATATTTTAACCGGATCCGGCCCGCTGTCAAGGAAAAACACCCTTATTATTCAATGGAACATGATTCAATGAATTCCTTGCTATCTGCTTCTTTATGAGATAAAAATTGCAACCAATAGACAACGCATCCCTGCTCAATGGCCGTCCATGCCGGCAATTAAAGAGATAGGACGACCGGGCCGACCGGGCCGGCAGGTCATATTCCGCCGGTCGGGATCAGGCGAGAAAATGAAAAAAAAATAATAAAATCAGCAAAAACAGCTTCATATAATCATTTTTCTATCGTATACTATATCCTAATCAGACAAGTTTCTACATTTTTTTCTATAAATGTGCATAGTTAGGCACGCTGAAGAGGTACAATTATGAATTACGGTGTCGTCAGTCAGGAGCAGTTGGAAAAAATGGATGAGATCCTGTCGGAAAAACTCATCAAAATCGGGGTCGACTGTGTGATTATCATCGATATGGCGGGCAACATTATTACAGCAAAGGATAACGGCAAGAATAAATATGACGTCTATTCCTTCGCGGCACTGGCGGCCGGTAATTTTGCCACTGTCGATGCAATGGCGAAACTC
The DNA here is from genome assembly GCA_023544645.1 of Desulfobulbaceae bacterium. Lineage (GTDB taxonomy): Bacteria > Desulfobacterota > Desulfobulbia > Desulfobulbales > Desulfobulbaceae > UBA10518. The sequence goes on from JAMJFO010000041.1 coordinate 3,240, forward strand.
GTTGGCGAGCAGGAATTCTCCCTGTTATTCCACAAAGGGACCGACTGCAACATCCACTTCAGCAAAATCGATGATGAGCTTCTGCTGATCAGCATGTTCGGCAAGGAGATATCACTCGGATTCCTGCGCCTCAATGTTGTTGAGGCCATTGAAGATATCAGAAAGCTTTGGGTATAAACCAGCAGTTATTCCAGTATCGCCGTCTGCTTACTCATTATTACTGGAACACTTACAGCAGGAGATAATCTTGAGCTTCATAAATTTAAAGGACAAAGTCGTCCAGATAAAAATTGTCTACTACGGTCCCGGCCGTGGCGGCAAAACAACAAATCTTGAATATATAAACCGCAGGTTTAAAAAGCAAATTCAGTCAGAAATGGTCAGCCTGAAAACCCATGGCGATCGAACCCTGTTTTTTGATTTCCTTCCCTTTGACATGGGACAGATCAAGGGCTTTGATATGAAAATTCAGCTCTACACTGTCCCCGGCCAGGTAAAATACAATGCCACCAGGAAACTGGTCCTCAAAGGAGTTGACGGCATTGTTTTTGTCGCAGACTCCCAAAAGGAGATGCGGGAAAAAAACATCCGCTCGTTGAATCAGCTGCATGAAAACCTGTTAGGCTTCAAGGAATCAATATTTCGAATCCCGCTGGTCATGCAATATAACAAAGTTGACCTGCGCAATCAGGGAGTTCCCATTCTGCCGATAAACGTGCTGGAGAAGGATCTGAACAGCAAACTCAAGGTACCGTCATTTGAGGCAAGCGCCATGACAGGGTACAATGTTCCGGAAACATTGAAAAAAATAATCTCCATGACGGTGGTTTCCATTCAGAAAAAACTTGCATAAGGACGTTAATTTTGATTCAGGTAGCGCATAACCTATGAATACATCCCAAAACGATCCAAACAAACCTGTTCTGGACGAGGTGGATGATCTCACTCGTTTCCTTGATGAAGATTTCGGCACGGATGAAGTAGATCTGTTCGAGTTCACAAGCGGCGAAGAGGATTCTCCGCTTACTCAGCTCAAGACCATCATCCTCGGCCTTGACTGGGAAATAACCGACGAAGCGCTGCAGGATCTTGCGGACGAGATCGAACACCTGCGCAACCTGGAGCAGTTCCGGCACGATAAAGTTTCACAGGTCTACCTGCAGGCCCTTGACAAGATCGGCAGCTATATTCTAAGCGAAGGGGCATACGCCCATCCCAACTCCATCAAACTTCTCCTGACCCTGTATTATGATTTTGAAAAAATCACTTCCTCGGAAGTCATCACCGGCGCCGAAATAACCGCCCTGCTCAAAGCCGACGTCCGCAAATTCAAAATCCTTCAATACCAGATTGCCCAGAAGCATGGCGCTGCCGTTCCGGAGGCAGCTGCTGCCGCAGCGGAGCTGCCTCTCACCGACCACAAGACATTGCTGGATATCCATGCGGCTATCCTCGAACTCGACTGGGATGTCAACGACGATAGTCTGCGCCGTATGGCGGAACAGCTGGAGATCCTCAAGGAACAGTTTAGCGACAACCGGTACATCCTGATCCTGATCCGGGGGCTGAGCACCCTGAATACCTACATCGATGAGGAGCGGGCCCGAACCCATCCGGAAGCATTCTCACTACTGCATTATTTCTTCGAAGGTCTCGAAACGCTGGTTGACGACAAAGAGCTGGACGAAGACAAAAGCCAGAAAATACTCATTAACTGCGTCAACCGGCTTAACGCCCTCAAATCGCTTATCATCCAGACACCCCAGGAACTTGACAAGGAAGCCATTGCTCCTGTGCAGGAGGCCGTTGAGGAAGAAAAAGCAGAGGCAACAGCAGCAAAGGAAGAAGTTGGCGAAACAGCCGAACCGGTTGCTGCTGAAAGGCCTGCCTTTCCTCAGGCCCCGGCTGAAAAAGAATATGAAGATGAACTTGATGTGGAGCTTCCTGTTGATGAGGGGGGAGAAGTAGCTCCGGCGCTCTTCGATTCTGAAGAAGAAGGAATTGTACAAGCTGAAGAAGAGGCCGAAGCACCGCCCGATGAATTGGAGGAGAAACTCCAGTTCTTCTTTGGCGACGAGGAAGAGGCTCCCGCACCGCCGCCGGAAGAGCCGGCTGAAATTGCGGTGGAAGAAGGCGAGGACCTTGCCGGGGAAGAACCTGTTGCCGAACCAGTTGCAGATGTTGCTGAAGAAGAACCACAGGCTTTTGCGCCACCTGCTCCCGAAACAGACGAATACGAAGACGAATTGGACGTGGAACTCCCTGTTGACGAAGGCGGTGAAGTTGCTCCGGCATTATCCGATTCAGCAGAGGAAGGAGGTTTCGGCGGAGCCGAACGCGAAACGGAAGCTCCCATTGATGAACTTGAGGAGAAACTCCAGTTCTTCTTCGGCAGCGAAGAAGAATCTTTTGCCCCGGAAGCTGTCGAAGAATCTTTTGAGCGGAAAAAAGCCGAAGACGATGAATTAGCCGCCGCAGCTCAGAAGGAAAAGGAAGAAGAAGAGGAGGAGCTCTCCGTTGCCCCTGCCCTGGCAGGTGAACCGGAGGAAAGAGGTTTTACAACAGAAGATGATCAGGAAGAAGCATCGCCTGAAGGACTTGAAGAAAAACTTGAATTCTTCTTCGGTGAAGATGAGGCCGTTGATGCTGAACAGACAATAACCGCAGAAGATGAAACAAGCGGGGCTCCGGAAGCCCTGTTTGAAGAAGAGGAGGATGAGGAATTTCTTCTTACTCCCGCGCTGGCTGCCGAAGAACGGGATGAGGAAACAGCTGAAGCTCCAACATCCGCAGCCTTTGACGCTGCCGCCACTCCGGAAGAATATTCCCAGGCCCTGGAAAAAATGCGCCGGGAATTCCAGGATCGTGAACAATCCCTCAAGGGTGAAATAGCATCTCTCAGGCAGGAAATAGAATCCCTGCGATCACAGCTGCCCTGAAACCGGAAATACATCTGCACCACCTGAAAAGAGGCTTTGCAAGCCTCTTTTTTTATTCCTGAATCCATGAACACCTTTCTACCGCTGTGGTATGTAATGAATTTTTGCATGCATGCATTTGCAGCAATTGACACGGCATGTTCAGGCACACCCGCCGCCCTGGGGGCGCCTGACGGCGCGGTCCGTCTCTGCCGGCAGTCCGGCAATTTTGCTTCCCTATCCGGGAACTCTCCGGGATCATACCTGGATAATTAAAATCATGCCGTTGTCACCACAGCTGCCGACGAAGGGCGAGCGCATCCGGACCACTCGCCTACGCGCGCTAATCAAGGTTATTGCTTTCTCGGATCAAACGCCTCGCGCAGCGCCTCCCCGACAAAAATCAGCAGTACCAGGGTGCCCACCAGAACGATAAAGGTTGAAAGGGACAGCCACCAGGCATCTATATTTGCCTTTCCCTGGGCCAGAAGTTCACCAAGGCTGGGGGTGGAGGGGGGAACTCCGAGACCGAGAAAATCAAGGCTGGTCAGGGCGAGAATAGCGCCCGACATCCTGAATGGCAGAAAGGTGATGACCGGGGTCATGCCGTTGGGCAGCAGATGGCGGTACATTATTGTCAGGTTGCCAACTCCCAGGGCTTTTGCCGCTTTGACATACTCAAGGTTCCTCCCTTTGAGAAATTCGGCGCGCACATAATCCGACAGGCCCATCCAGCCGAACATGGAAAGCAGGATGAGCAGCAGGAGCACGCTGGGCTTGAAGATCGAAGCAAAAATAATCAGCAGGTAGAGCTCCGGCATGGCCCCCCATATCTCAATAAAACGCTGGAAAAAAATATCCGTCCGGCCCCCGAAATAGCCCTGTACGGCCCCGGCAACGATTCCCAGCAGGGTTCCCACGGCGGTCAGGGCGAATCCGAACAGTACCGACAGCCTGAATCCATAGATCAGCCGCGCCAGGACATCGCGCCCCCGGTCATCTGTTCCCAGCAGATTTTCACGGGTCGGCGGTGAAGGCACCGGCTGATCCAGGGCAAGATTGATCGAATTGTAACTATGCGGGTTTGGTGGGAAAATGACATAATTATCCCCGGCGTTCAGCTTCTCCAGGATATATGGATCCCGATAATCCGTCTCGGATTCAAAATCCCCGCCAAAGACCACCTCCGGATACACTTTGACCAGAGGGAAATACAACTCGCCGTTATATTTGACCAGAAAGGGCTTGTCATTACTCAGCACCTCGGCAAAAAGGGCGAGAATAAACAATATCGAAAAAAACACCAGACTGTAATATCCCCTTCTGTTGCGCCGAAATCCGTACCATTTTCGGCGGAGGAGGGAGTTTTTCCTGATGGGCTCAGACATGGGACAGCTTATTGCATTCGCTCAAAAGTTATTCGGGGATCCACAACCACATAACAGAGGTCGGAGAGCAGTCGTGAAACAAGACCGATGATCGTAAAGAAGTAGAGGGTGCCGAGAACTACCGGGTAATCGCGGTTCATCACCGAAGTGTAGGCCAGGAGGCCCATGCCGTCGAGGGAAAAAATGGTCTCAATCAACAGACTGCCGGTGAAAAATGCCGTAATAAACGAACCGGGAAATCCGGTTATTATCGGGATAATGGCATTCCTGAACACATGCTTGTACAGCACCTGGTTCTCGGAAAGCCCCTTGGCCCGGGCAGTCATGACATACTGTTTACGGATCTCCTCAAGGAAGCTGTTCTTGGTCAGCAGGGTCATGACCGCGAGACTGCCGACAGTGCTGGCCGTTACCGGTAAAACCATGTGCCAGAGGTAGTCAAGAATCTTGCCGATGAGCGTCATTTCGTTCCAGTTGTCTGAAACCAGCCCGCGCAGGGGAAAAATATTCCAGAAGCTGCCGCCGCCGAAAAGCACAATCAGCACAATGCCCAGCACAAAACCCGGGATGGCGTATCCAACCAGAATAACCGTACTGCTCAGGACATCAAACCTGCTGCCGTCATGAACCGCCTTGGAAATCCCCAGCGGGATGCAGGTAAGATACACGATCATGAATGTCCACAGCCCGAGGGACATGGATACCGGGAGTTTGGAAACAACCAGCTCGACTACGCTTTTATGATGGTAGTAGCTGTTGCCGAAATCAAAGACCAGGTAGTTGCCCATCATTGATATAAAACGCTGCAGCGGCGGGCGGTCGAATCCATACAGTTTTTTCAGCTGCTCCAAACGCTCCTCGTCCAATCCCCGGTCGCCCTGGTAAAGCCCGCCGGCCGGGCCGGCGGCGGCTTCACCGGCAATACCCCGTCCCTCGATCTCCGCCATCATCCTTTCCACCGGGCCTCCCGGAACGAATTGGGTGACCACGAAGGTGATCAGCATGACTCCGAACAGGGTCGGAATCATCAGCAGGATGCGTTTGAGAATATAGATACTCATACCGGGACCACCGCCACCGCCCCGCCCCGGCGCGGGTCACCAACGCTTTCGCGGCCGGGAATTACGGTGTGGACGCCGCCGAAATAGACGTTCTGCTTTTCCCACACATTAACCGGGAATCTCTTGACCAGTTCGGCAATGGACTCCTCCGGAAATCCCGGCTCAACCTGCAGGACTTCGCCGTCCCAGTGCAGTCTGGGAGCGTTGACAGCGACATGGAGATCCCGCCCGAAATCGATCACCTGGGTCAACACCTGGGTGATGGCGGTCCGGATGCGTTTCGATCCTCCGGTGCCCAGAACCAGTTCGACCTTGTTGTCCCTCAGCAAGAGCGAAGGCGACATCATTGAAGCAACTCGCTGGCCGGGGGAGCCGGAATGGAATCCTTCCGGATGGAGGTCGTCCTCTCCCATCATGTTGTTGAGCATAATTCCCGTACCCGGCGCGAAATAACCGGACCCTTCGCCGTTGGAACAGGTCATGGAGGCGACATTTCCCTCATGATCGGCAATGCTGATATGGGTCGTGCCCCGGCTGAAGGACCTGAGCCGATCCGCTGAACCGGCAAAATCACCGGTGGCGAGATATGACTGGATCTGCTCAGGGGAGGAAATACCAAGATCCCGCAGCCGCTCCACCTCCTGCATGAGAGCGGTGGTGCGCAGCAGGTGTTCGGCAGATCCCCATTCCCGGAGCGGAGGCAGCTGCTCCTGTAGGGCCAGCGACAGGCTTATCAACGCTCCGCCCATGGAGGGCGGCGGGCCGGTCAGGAGAGTGTATCCCCGATAGGCCGCGGTCAGCGGGCGCCGTTCAATAACCTCATAGGATGCCAGATCCTCAAAGGTCAGCAATCCCTGCCCGTCCTTCATTTCACGGTCGATCTGCCGGGCAATTTCCCCGCTGTAGAAGGATGCGCCATGATCATCGGGGAGGGCGGCAAGAAAATCGGCCATGGACTTGTTCACCAGCATATCACCGGAACGGAGATAGCGGTTATCCGGCTCATAGAGTTGACATCCTGTCCGGGTAAGGGTCATGATCGGATGGAGCATTGTGAGAAAGTCGCCCTGGACATCGTTGAGACGGTGGCCCCGGGCCAGATCCATCGCCGGCTGCAGGACATCGGCCAGGGGAATGCGTCCAAGTCTGTCGTGCACGTGCAGCAATCCCTTCAAGGTTCCCGGAACCGCAACCGAGCCCATGCCGACATTGAAAACCTGGTCTGATCCCCCAAACTGGATGGTGACCGGGAAAAAATGCGGCTCCGGGACACGGTCAAGGCCACGGCCCGGAGTATCAACAAAAAAGTCAAAAAATATCTCTTCTGCCGGGCCGACAACGCCTGCTGTCCTGGCCAGGAGAAAACCGCCGCCGCCCAGACTGGTCAGGGTCTGCTCCGCCACTGCCCCGGCAAATCCAGCCGCCACCGCGGCATCAAAAGCATTGCCGCCGATGCGCAGGATGTCCGCCGCTGCCTGGCTGACAAGCTCATGTCCGGTGGCAACCATGGATTTCGTATACCTGCTCATGACCAGAACTCTCCCTGCAACCGGGCGACCATGTCTTTCAGGACGCCCACCTCCCTGACAAGCTGCCGCTGCCTGTCCGTGCTGGTGCCATGATCAACTATGTGCCTGATCCGTTCTGCCCATCGGGCGGAACCAAGCCGCAGCATAACCGGTTCAAGGGACTCCAGCATCAGCAGCACGGATTCCCCCAAGGACTTTGGTGTGTCGGAAAAACGGAAAAAGGGATCATTAAATCTTCCCTTCAAACCATGGCGGGAGGCCTGCCACTTATTGTGCCGCAATATCTGGGGATTGATGCGCTGCCTGGGGAAATCCTGTTCGACAATATGCACGGCCAACGCCTGAATCAGAGCAGTCAGGGCCATGATATCGGGAAAAAATGACGGCATGTCGCAGGCGCGGATCTCAATGGTCCCGAAATGGGGACTGGGCCGCACATCCCACCACAGGTCGCATGTATCCTGGATGATCCCGGCCTCCAGCAGTGTCGAGACCATCTGCTCATAGGAGCCCCAGTCACCGAGATATTCGGCGATGCCGGCAAGGGGAAAAACCTCGAACAACTTGGTACGGTAGGAATGAAAACCGGTATCCACTCCGGTAAAATAGGGCGATGACGTGCTCAGTGCCAGCAGCAGCGGGAGATATGCCTGAATAGCATCACAGACCTTGACGGCTGTTTCCCGATCACTCATTCCGATATGGACATGCAGTCCCTGGGAAATGAACTGACGGCCCACATGCTGCAGTTCATGCATAATCCGCAGGTAACGTTCATTGTCGGTAACTTTCTGCTCTGCCGGCCGGGCAAAGGGGTGAATGCCGGAAGCAAAGAGCAGGCATCCGCACCGGCGGGCGATATCCTCGGCGACTTCCACCATGTGGCGCAGATCCAGCTCCACCTCCTCCACGGTCGCGCAGATCCCCGTCTGCACCTCGAAAATGGACTGCATGAACTCTCTGGCCACCTGATCCTGCTCCGGCTTCGGAAACAGGGCCAGCATCTCCTCCGCCCTGGAAACCAGGTCCATGGTGTCAACGTCCAGGATCTGGAATTCAAGTTCAACGCCGAGGCTGTAGGGAGAACTCTGTTCAAAAAATATCTGTTTCATCATTTCACGGGGCAGGTTTTTCGATCAGATGCTGCAGTCCGCGCAGCGCCACCCGGGCGAGCCAGGCAGATCCGTGCTGCAGGACGTCTTCGTCGAAATCGAACCTGCTGGAATGGGCCAGGCCGGTCTTTTCTGCTTCCTTGCGGGCGCCGAAACGAACCATACAGCCCGGGACCCTGCTCAGGTAGAAGGCGAAATCCTCGCCGCCGAGACTGGGACGTCCCTGGGAAAGCACTCCATCCGGCCCCACCAGTTCTTCAACCGCCCGCCGGGCAATCTCTGTTGCTGTTGACTCATTGATGACTGCCGGCAGACCATCGAGAAGCTGCAGGGTGACTTGGGCGCCGCTCATGGAACTCACGCCCTGGATCATCCGGGTCAAACCGTTAAGGATGCGCCGCCGCGTTTCAGGATGCGCGCTCCGGACCGTGCCGTCTATCACCGCGCGTTCGGCAATGACGTTGTGCACGGTTCCCGCGCTTACCCTTCCCACGGTCACCACGGCTGGATAAACCGGGTCAATTTCCCTGGACACCAGGGTCTGCATGTTCATGATCAGGTTGCTGGCCACCACCACGCTGTCTATAGTTTCATGGGGCCAGGCGGCATGACCGCCGCGGCCGTGGATGGTGATGGTGAAGGGATCGGTATAGGAGCAGATCAGCCCCTGGTCGACGGTAAAGGTCCCCACCGGAAAATGAATGTCGATGTGGCCGGCAAATATCATCTGGACGCCGTCCAGAGCCCCTTCAAATATGAGTTTTTCCGCTCCGTTGCCGGATTCTTCGGCCGGCTGGAACAGCAGCACCACCCTGCCCGGCAAATCCTCCTGCTGCAGCAAAGCAGCAGCGCCCAGGAGCATGGCCATGTGCCCGTCATGGCCGCAGGCATGCATCGCTCCGGGATTGGTGGAGGCAAATGGCAGATTGGTCTCCTCGTCAAGGGGAATTGCGTCCATGTCTGCCCGAAGGGCTACACACGGCTGCTGTTGGCTGGCTCCGCCGGATTCCCCCCCCAGCTCGGCCACTATCCCGGTCCCGCCCACACCGGTCCGGTGGGAGATGCCCAGACGGGAAAGTTCATCGGCCACCAGGGCGGCGGTTCTTTTTTCCTGATACGCCAATTCCGGCAAGCTGTGCAGGGCGCGACGGATCTCACGCATGCGATCAATCAGAACCTGGTCGGGCAGAACGTTCATGACTCGATCCTGTCAGGAAATTTTGATCCCGCCAACTCCATCAGGCTTCGGCTCGTGATTGCCGGCTTTTTTCTGCTCGCCGGATAAAGCGCTTACCGGCCGTGATACAGGTTGCTGAACACCTCTCCTGACCGGCTGGGGTTTTTCCTGTATCCGCTTGGCAGGAGTTTGCTCCGGCTGCGGCGCCATCTGTTGAGCGGGCTGCGGCACGACCTTCTTGAAAAAGGAAAGCAGGCCTTCCTGGACCGGAGTGACACTGACCAGCTCCCAGCCCTTCTGTCCCTGTTCATTGAGCACCTTGTGCATTTCGTCGTCATCAATGTACCTGTCTCCAAGAAGACCGTCTTTCTGAAATTCAAACAGAATTGTGCGATACTGCCATTTCACGATTTGTCCTCTTTTCAATCCTGATTAACGAGCAGGTCATCTTTGAATTCACCTTCAAAGACCGTGCCGTCGGGGTAGACCAGCCGTCCGGAACCATTGCGCCTCCCGGCTCTGAAACCGCCCTCATAAACCGATCCATCGGCGGAGGTCAGGGTGCCGTAGCCGTCAGGCAGATCGTTTTTGAACGATCCCACGTACTTCTTGCCGTCAGTATAATGCAGCGTCCCGCTGCCCTCGAAAACCCCTTTGCTGAATTCGCCGTCGTAGGAACTGCCGTCAGGAAAGATGTACGCGCCTTTTCCTTCGAACAGGCCCTGGCGGAATTCACCAATGTATTTTGCCCCGTCCGGATAACTGTACACTCCCTGGCCGTTGCGCTGGCCATTGACAAAATACCCCGAATACTCCCGCCCGTCCGGAAACAGCTGGAGCCCCCTGCCATGCATGACCCCTTCTTTCATTTCACCCTTGTACACGCTGCCGTCCGGCAGCACATACTCCGCGGTCCCGGTAACTTTTTCCTGCCGGGATGCGTCCGTAAACAGATATCCGTCGGAGAAATAAAACTGCTTCCGGGCATCCTGATCATCATCCCGGTCAAAAGAAGACTCCAACTCCGGTGCCAGGATTTCGGCAGCCGGCCGTGCGCCTTCAGCCGGAAGAATTGCTTCTTCAACTGCTTCCGCGCCGAACTGTTCGGGGAATGAGGATTCTGCCGCCAGGGGCCGGCCCTGGGCAAACTCTCCGCTGATTTTCCGGCCGTCACCGGTTATCAGCGTGCCTTCCCCATGGGGCAGCCCGGCCTGGAAAGCTCCTTCATAACGGCTGGTGTCAGCTGAAACAAGCGTGCCCTGCCCATGATAGAGGCCGTTGAGCCACTCACCCTCATACCGACGGCTGTCAGGATACTCCATGATCCCGAAACCGCTGATTACTCCCTGGACAAAATCACCTTCATACACCCGACCATCCGGCCAGGACATCCGACCTTTGCCGGTGATCAGTCCATCGGTAAAATTTCCATCGTAGCTGCGGCCGTCGGGAAAGGTTATCATCCCGTGCCCGTGATACAGATCCTCATGGAAGTCGCCCTCATAGCGGGTTCCATCGGGAAGTTCCAGAACCCCGCGACCTTCCCGCATATCACCGATATAGATGCCCTCATACCTGGCGCCGTCGGCGTAGAGGCGGGTCCCCTGGCCATGCGGCCTGCCGTTGCGGAAGAAGCCTTCAAAAACAGTCCCGTCCCCGTAATCCAGCTTACCCCGGCCTTCTATAATATTGTTGCGGAATTCACCTTCATATCTGCGGCCGTCAGCATAAACCAGTATGCCCTGTCCGTGGAACCTGCCCAGGCTGAACTCTCCTTCATACTCAAAATCATCGGTGGTGAGAATACCCTGACCGTCGATAACCCCATCGCTGAACTGCCCCTCGTATCTCCGGCCGTCCGGACTTTCAAGGGTACCGCTGCCGTTTAATTTGCCACGGACAAACTGACCGGTATAAATCATGCCATCAGACAGAACCAGTTTCCCGTCGCCCCAAAGGTATCCATCCCTGAAGCCGCCTTCATAGATCCGCCCATCCTCGCTTTCAAACTTACCGGACCCGTTGCGGCAGTCACCCTCTATACAGGCTGCATGCAAATGGGAAGGAAGGAGTGCGTAGAGCAGAATATACATACATATTTTCTTCACATAACCGTCCCTGCTTACTGTTGATCATTCATTCCGCCGATTTCCCGGGCCTGATTATTCCCGCAGGCCGTCTCGTATCGAGGCAGCCTATGCTCCTGGGGAGTAATCACCCGCTGTTCACTTAACATAGCCGTTTTGGCAAACATATTCCAGATTCGAATGCATCTCTCTTTAAATTCCTGCCCGGATGCGGTACATTAGTATAAAATACGATGAAAGAAAGTAATGACTTACCAATCCTGCGGATGCCAACTTCATTACCCCAATAATACAACCACCGGCAGGGAGAGACAATATTGAATCCGTACCCTGCGCCGGCGCCCGGCAGTAATGTGATGCGAGAAATATACCTGCTCCTGGATTTACTTTCACACATAATGCGTATAACTATATAGTAATCAGGTGACCATCAATCTTACCCCGGAGAAACAATAAATGAGTATTCGTGTCCGCTTCATGGCTCTCATTGCCATCCTCAGCCTGATCGCCTCCATTGCCCTGGCGTACGGCAGTTATAAATTCAATGAGAAAAATGCCCTTAAGGAAGCCAAGCTCAAAGGCGAAATCGTCTATAATTACATGAGCTCGTCCCGCGATTATTTCAGTCTGCATCAGCTGCCCGTAATCTATGCCGCGGTCGGCCGCGAGGAATTCATACCCGAGATAATGTCCTCTTTTGCCGTTGTCCGCGGCGTTTTTGAAAAATTCCAGGAAAACACCACTGATTATATTTTTAAACAGGCGACCAAAAACCCTCTGGTGGCGTCAAACAAAGCGGATACGGAAGAGCTTAAACTCATCGCCGAATTTAACAACGACCAGACCATGGAACAAAAGGAAGGCAGGATGGTCAAGGACGGCAAAGAATATTACTATTTCGCCCAGCCCATCCGGGTAACGGACGAGACCTGTCTCGAATGCCATGGAGACCCGGCGGATGCCCCGGAAGAACAACTTGATATCTATGGCGATGAAAACGGCTACAACTGGGAGAACGGCGACACCGTTTCCGCCCTGATTGTCTATGTTCCTATCCAGAAAGCCCTTGACGAAGCGAAACAAATGTCCAAATTTCTCTTTCTCATCGGCACCGGCGGCATTGTCGTCCTGATGCTGCTTATCTGGATGTTCTTCAGCCTCTATGTGGTCAAACCGATCATAATGCTTGAACAAAGGGCCACCGAAATCAGTCTGGGTAAAAACCTGGATAAGAAAATAGATACCCCGACCCAGGACGAGATAGGCTCACTGGGAAGAGCCATCGACCGACTGCGCATCAGTATTGAAAAGATGCTGCAACGATACAAGTGACAGGAAAACAGGGCAAAACAGGCAGAACCGATCAACAGCGCTGTTTAATTTTGCCCGCTCAAAAACAAACTTTCTTCATTCATCTTTCCGATGGGAGGCAAACAGCCATGTATAAACAAAAAATCATTCTGGCAATACTTTCCATGCTCCTGTTGATGAGCATGCCCGGCATCGCCCTCGCCTATAACATGTTGACGGCGGACGAGCTCAAAATCCGCCTGGACACAAAGGTGCCGACCATTCTTCTGGACATCCAGAAAAAAACCGCTTACCTGGAGCATCATTTCTACGGTTCGGTCAGGACATTCGCCTATCCGGCCAAAAACGACAAAGATCTTGAAAGTGCGATCCAGGGGGTCAGGATGCACGAACAGACCGGCAATGAAATCGTCATTATCGGTCCGCGGGGGGGGAGACCTTCACAGCGCACCGTCGATTATCTTGTTACCAGGGGGGTGCCAGAGGAAAAAATCTTCATTCTGGAAGGCGGTATAAGGGATTGGCCGCACAGAGAAATGCTCCTGGATATCAAGGGCGGATGTAAATAATCTTTACCCTCTCGAACCTGGACACTCAAGCCTGCCGAAACGTTTTTCGACAGGCTTTTTTTATCTGATGGAATCGAAAGAACTGTCATCCCCCTGAAGGCGGGCTTCCAGGGCAGCATCCATCTTCCGGAAATACCAGACTATTGCCCCCCTTGACCAAGGAAATGCTTGTGGGGAGTAGATATACAGGCTTTTGTAACGAAAACTGGTGAGAAATGCGGCTTAATGAAGATGCTTGAGATTGGACTGAAATTCCCTGACCAGGCCGGGATCATCTACCTCTTCAACCAGCATGGTTACCAACTCTCCAAGGCGTGAGCTATCCACCGGACCCTGCCGGGACCACTTGTTAATATAATCGGCCATGACCATGGCGGCCACCGGACCGATGGCTTCGGCAAGGACGCCCTCTATCTCCTCCAGCTGCGATTTCAGCGAAGCGGGAAAATCCTGTTTTCCAGGGCCGGCAGACTGATCATCGGATGTTTTTTTCTTCTGCTGCACAGCAGGCTCCGCCCCTGTGGCGCTCATCTCGTCCCGCATATCCTCGGCAAGCATGGCCGCTGTAGTGGCAACAAGGGAACAGTTGGCATCAGACTCGCAGATGGCCAGCAGAATTGCCCCCGTATCCAGGGGCAGACCGACGACTCTGTACCGGTCAAAGCGAAAATGAGCGGACTTGATGTTAAGGTTGTTCATCGAGCCCATCTGCACCAGGCGGACAAAATGGATGCCGACACTCTCGGTCAGATCAACCGGCAGATCACTCTTGAAGTCAGAACAAAGAGCGCCGGCAGTCTTGTCAAAGATACAGGAACCGGTTACTCCCGGTATAACTGATATTTCCTGCAGTAATCTTCTCATTGCCGATTCCGTTAATCAGTTAGCGTTTCAATGCCGGCCGCAGCTGATCGGCAACATCGTCAACCGCGGCAAACTCGTCCAGCAGAAGACCGATGATCATCCCGGCGCCGGGGATTATGAGCAGGGTCTCGCCGCTGCCGAGATTGAGATGGATCCGGTTCGGCCCCTTGGCGTTGAGGATCTTGCGCATCTGGATTCCGCTGACTATGCAATAGGTGATGAAATCACCCAGCTTCTGTTTTCTGGAGGACTGGGTAATGACTTTGCCCTGGCGATCAAGAAAATAAAAATGACGGACTCCGGGGATGGCAGAAATAGTTTCAACCAGTTTTTGCAGCACCGGATCGGACCGGATGATTGAATCATCCAACTGGTATTCCTGGGGGGCGCTTTGCGGCTCTTCCGCATCAGAGCGCTCCTCATCCATACGCTTGGCCGAATCGAGGAGAATATGGGCCAGCGGACGATGAATGCGCCGCATCCTGTCTTCAGGCATGGCAACGGTGAATGTCGGATTGCTCCACAGGAGGATGGAATGCGCCGCATCCATGCCAAGTTGATCGCCAGATACGGCATCAATCAACTCCCCGTCTTCGAAATAAAAGTATCCGGTTCTGCCTTCCGCGCTGACAGTCAGGGTGCAGCTCTTGCGTTCCTGCTCCAGCATCTGCAGAAAAGATGGGAGAGAAACGCCGCTGAAAGATGCTCCCTGTTGTTCTTCCGTACTTTGTGCCATTTCCAGCTTTCTTTATCCGTCCGCAGATTCATCCATGGATCCACTCTGCGAATGAACGCAGAACGGTAAATACTACCCTACAGAATACCTTTCCAAGGGTACCCGCATTCCTCTTTTTTTAAAAGGGAAATCCATGAACTGCAGGCTCAATCACGGTCTGCGGTCGACCGGCAGGAAAAAACCTCTCGAACCCTTTCCATGGCGTCTCTATGCCCGAACACCGTTATGGTATCCCCAACCGCGAACGATGTGCTCCCTTTGGGAATAATGATCATTCCGGCACGTTCCACGGAAACGACATTGATGGTATCGGGCAGGTCAAGGGACTGCAGGGTCCTGTCAACAGCATTATCTCCCGGAAGCAGGGTATATTCGACAAATGCATTGTCCCCCTCCCTGCGCAGGGAGACATCATCGCCCAGCATCTGCCCGCGCTGTTTGCGGACAATGGCCACATCATAGGCGCGAAGGATATTGCTCCGGCTGATAAGCCCGACCAGCCTGCCGGTACCATCGCGGCTTATCACCGGCAGCCGTGCCAGGTCACGCGGGGCCATTTTCTGAATAGCGGTCCAGATCGGTTCGTCGGCAAAAACCGTCACCGGTTCGACCACTGCCACATCCTCAACGGTAAAACCGCGGAGGCTGATTACATTACCGGAAAGCACACGCTCCATATCCTGGAGAGTGACAAATCCCCACAGTTTGTTGTGCTCGTCAAGAACGGGGAACCCCAGGAAGTTGGTCTCCTGGAATCTTCGGTACAGATCGGCCAGCGGCAGTGTCTTATGAACAACCTCAGGATTCCGATTCATCACCTCATTTACCGTTACCCCCTGCATGACATCCATATCCCTCCCCTGGACAAAACGGATGCCACGCCTGGTCAACTTCTGGGTATAGATCGAATCCGGATACAGCCACTGGGCAAAATGGGATGCCGTCACCGTTGCCGTCATCAGGGGCAGGATCATCGCATAATCATTACTCATTTCAAATACGATCAACAAAGCGGTAAACGGAGCCCGGGCGGCGGCAGCAAATACCGCTGCCATTCCCACCAGCGCGTAAGCGCCGGGAGGGCCGGCGATATCCGGCACCCACTCCGAGAACAACTTGCCCATGGAACCGCCGAGCATGGCCCCGATAAACAGTGAAGGAGCAAAGACACCGCCGGAATTACCTGAACCCAGAGTAAAGGAGGTGGCAAGGGGTTTGAGAAAGATGAGAAGGAACAGGAACACCAAGGTGATATTGCAGCGCAGGGACTCTTCGATAAAGGCAAACCCGGAACCGTAGAATGCGGGAAGCTGGCTGACAAAAACAGAACTCATGGAGGAGGCGCCGGTCTGCTCGGGAGCCATTTTTTTCAACAGGATATAGCCGATACCGAGCAGCCCGAGCAATCCGGCTCCGACTGCCGGTTTGAGCAGCGCAGGGCAGCGCCACCGGTCAAACTTCACCTCAAACCAGCCTAGCATCCTGATAAACATAATAGCCACAAGACTCGCAGTCAGCCCCAGCAAGAGATAAAGAAATATAGCCAGGGGAGACTGCATACTATAGCTCGGCACACTGAAGGCCGGGTTATCGCCAAGAAACATCTGACTGACAATGGAGGCCGAAACCGCTGCGATCACGACGTTGCCGAAGGTCCGCACCTGAAGTTCAGTCATGAGCACCTCGATGGCAAAAGCCACCCCGGCGATGGGCGCGTTAAAAGTGGCGGCAATGCCGGCCGCGGCGCCGCAGGAAACCAGGTTCTTTATCCGCTCGTCGGAAAGACGCAGAACCTGACCGACAGATGAACCCAGGGCGGAACCGACTTGGACAATTGGTCCCTCACGGCCGGCTGAGCCGCCGGTACCGATACACAACGCCGAGGCGAAAATCTTGGCAATGGCGACCCGGGGACGGATGCGGCCCCCCTCCTGGACCAGGGCCTGCATGACTTCCGGGACGCCATGTCCCTTGGCCTCGGCGGCAAACCAGGCAATGATCGGTCCGGCAACCAGGGAACCGGCAACGGGAATACAGACAAATGCCAGGATCCTGTAATCAGGAAACAGCGAAAAAAAGGTCGAATAGGATCCATCCTGGATAAAGTCGATGAGCCGGATAAAAAATACCGCGGCCAAGCCTGTAGCGCCGCCGATGATCACGGCCAGAAACAGCAGCAGCAGGCCTTCGGGCGGAGCCATCCTGTCAAGCAGGGCGGCGGCGAGTTTACGCTTTTTCATGGATGAATAATTCATTACACCATCGGCAGCAATCGTGGTCGCACTGGCTTGTTCTGCCAACGGGTCATTCCCTGCACCGGATTAATTTATTTCTCCTCTTTTCAGTTTTCGGAACAAATCCATGACTGTCAAACAGGTGTATTCATTTAGCTGACTACCTTCAGCTTCCTTTCTTTGGATAATCGAAGAAAACCAGAACTCCCTTCTCTTCCGTGACTTTTTCCCAGGAACTGACAGGGAAATCCAGGGCAACAATTCCTCCGGTCGGTACGTTGTCGATGGCAAGACCACCCAGCAGGTTTGCCAGAATAGTGATCTCGGGATTGTGGCCAACCATCATTACCCGGTCATGCCTGTTGTCAAAATTCCGGATTAACTTCAACAACTTGGCCGGATAGGCGCCGTAGACCTCCTCCGCCACCAGGATCTTTTTCCCGGGGATGCCAAGCTCTCCGGCTATAGCGAGGGCAGTTTCAAAGGCCCGGCGGGCCGGACTGGAGACTATACGATCCGGCTTCACCTGCCGCTGTTTCAATCGTTTTCCCATTTCAGGCGCGTTTTTTCTGCCCCTCTTGTTCAACGGCCGGTCAATATCCGCCAGGTCCATATACTTCCAGCTTGATTTCGCATGGCGGCAGAGAAGCAGCTGCTTCATGATTTTTCCATGCGCTTGCTGATTTCCCGCCACAGGTCGACGTATGCCAGGGCGGCCGGTGATTGAGGCAAAGCGGCGCCCACGGGCTGGCGGTATAAACCCATTTTTTCGATATCGGCCAGATAGGGAATGAGCGCCGGCAGCACCCCTTTCTTTTTGATTAGTTGGCGCATCAGCTCCCAGTGCATTTTCTTCCGCTTCTCGACCATGGAGAAAAAGACCATGACCTTGGACCGGGACTCTCCGATCTCCTCCAGGAAACGGTACAGCTGCTGCAGCGAAAGGTGCGAGAGGGTGGTGGGGATCAGGGGCACCAGGATATGGTCGGCGGCGTAGAAAATATTCTCTGACAGCAGGGTGATATTGGGCGGACAGTCAATGAATATATTCTGGTATTCCCGGCGCAGCGGCTTGAGTACCCGGCTGATCCGCTGGCGGGATTTTTTCATGTCATCCAGGGCGATATCGATGTTGCGATAGGAAAAATCAGCGGGCAGCAGGTCAAGCCAGGGGAAATCCGTGCCCCTGATGCTCTGATCGATATGCTTGCCGCCCTTGAGAAGCTTTTTGGTGTTGAACTTGCGGTCCGGCCTGATCCTGAAATAGAATGTGGATGACCCCTGGGGATCCATGTCGCAGAGCAGGGTTTTCCGGCCCTCGCGGGCAGACAGATATGAAAGGTTAACGGCGGTGGCCGTCTTGCCGACTCCCCCCTTGATGTTGTACACCGCTATGACTGCCATTGCTTCCCTCTCTTCCTGTCAGTCGCCTTGACCCGCAACATCAGGTAAACATGTTCCTGTAAAGCAGCAGGTTTTTCTCGCTGGAAAAGTGCTGGGATGCTGCGTCAAAGTGCCTGCGCACCTCCTGCTGTTCATGATGCAGGTTGGTCAGCAGGCCGCCGATGGCCGTGGCCAGGTCCTGGTTTTTCCGTGACCCCGGCCTGAGACCGGCAAGATAGCTGCGCAGCATATCCTGCTGCACCGACAGGTCATTGAATGAACCAAGGTTGTCCTGCAGCTTCTTGAGCTGTTTGACAGCCCGTTTTATTTCAGCGGCCGGGAACAGGGACGCGAAAAACTCCATGGCATAGCGAAGCTTCTTGCACTGGATCCGCAGACGGTGGAGCTCCTCGTCCGGCGATGCGTCATTGATTGCCTTTCCTCTTTTCATGACCTTTGTATACCGGCGACAGATTATTTCCCGGGCCAGCTCCATGACCGGCCGCACTGAATTGGGAGTTTCATCGCCCTGGTCAAGGCCATGCAGGTAGGCGTGCCAGTGACCGATCAGCTTCCGGTACTCCGGAGAACGAAGGTAGGCGGACAATCTCCGCTGTTCCTTATCCCGGCGTCCAGCCATATCCGTAAAGAAAGAATCAAGATGCGGCCGCAGCTTCTCCGGCAGGCGGGCCAGGTATTTTTCGCGGTCCAGGAGGTACACATCCAGATCCCTGGTTGCCCCGGTTATGCTGCCAAGCCGGGAAAAATCCTTTTTGGCCCGCTCCAGCACCGCCCGGGGCAGAACATCCCTGACCAGGCCAAGCCCGGAACGCGTCCGCCGGACAGCCACCCGGAAGTCATGCAGGAATTCCGAGTCCAGATCATGAATAATCCCCTGCTCATTGCGCTCCATAGTCTCCAGCAGCTGCCGATAGATGAGCGCCATGGCCTGGCGGGCGGTCATTTGCGGCTGCAGTTTCGCCCTGAATTTTGAAGAATAATCCAGAGGAGTACGTCCCGTACTCCGTACGCCCTGCTCAAAGGGTGCATACGGAGCGACCTCGTTGCCCATCCCATAGGCGGCAAAAAAACCCGAGACCTCCTTGAAGCCGGAATCATAACCGCGCATTCCTTTGAGGGTGACCGTGCTGAACCGGGCGCCGGTTTCCCTGGTTTCATGGTCGTCAAAATATACCAGGGCAATGGTTTTCCCGTCCCTGTTCAGGATACGGCGGCACCGGGAGATTGTCTGCAGGGTGGCCAGAGGCAGGAGGGAGCGGATGGACAGGACCGGTTCCAGCAGGACCCTCATCCTGGAAACCGGGAAGTCCCAGGAGTACCGGTATTGTTCGCATTTCCCGCCGGAAAAGGCCGTGGCCTGCTCCTCGGAATCACGATGGATGAGATGCCATTGGCATTGTTCTTGAAACAGCAGGAGTTTGCGGCGGTACAGCCGCCAGTCATGGGTGTCGAACCATTTTCTGACCCTTGTCAGATCTTTTTCCGGTTGGACCTGAAAGGCCTTTGCCAGGTCCGCGATCAGGGGGCCGACCTCCAGGGATGCGGGCAGGGACCATATGCTCCTCCTCCCGCCCGGCGCCGTCCTGGCCCTATGTCCGGTAGTCGGCATTAATCCTGACATAATCCAGAGAAAAATCACAGGTGTAGACTTCCGCCGTTCCCAGCCCGTCCTGCAGATCAACAGTCACGGAGAAACGGTCTTTTTTCAGGACCTCGGTACAGGCCTTTTCCGCCGTATCGCCAAGCCCGACCCCGTCAGCGACCATCTGCACCTCATCAAAATAAATGGCCACCCGATCGGGATTGAACTGACAGCCGGAACGGCCGAGAGCGGCGATGATCCGGCCCCAGTTGGCATCTTCGCCAAAAAAAGCGGTCTTGACCAGGGAGGAATTGGCAATGGTCTGGGCGGCGCTCATGGCCCCTTCCTCATCCCTTGCTCCGGTTACCCGGATGGTCACCAGCTTGGTCGCGCCCTCGCCGTCGGCGACAATCATGAGCGCCAGCTCCCGAAAGATCTCGTGCACGGCCTCCTCGAAGATCTGTTTCCCCCCGGGATTGTCATCATCTATCCAGGTATTGCCCGCGGCGCCGTTGGCCAGGACCAGGACCATATCATTGGTGCTGGTGTCACCGTCAACGGTTATCCGGTTAAAGGTCTTTTCAGCGCCGGTGCGCACCACGGAAAGCAGGTCGGGAAAAACGATCTGGGCATCGGTCACCACAAAACAGAGCATTGTCGCCATATCCGGCATGATCATCCCGGATCCCTTGGCAATGCCGAGGATCGAGACAGGCGTGCCGTCGATCTCGATCTCCCTGGAGGCGGTTTTGGCCACGGTGTCGGTGGTCATTATGGCCCTGGCCACATCATCAAAACCGTCCGGTGACAGGGAACTGACCAGTTGGGGGATTGCCTGTTCAAAGGGTTTGACTTCCAGTTTCCGGCCGATAACGCCGGTGGACGCGACCTGGACCAGGTTTTCTTCAATACCGAGCTGTCGGGCAACCAGGGAGCTGACCGCAACAGCGGCCTCCATTCCCTCTGGCCCGGTACAGGCATTGGCATTGCCGCTGTTGACGATCACTGCCTGGGCCTTGCCCTGGCCCAGCCGCTCCATGTCGAGGACCAGCGGGGCGGCTTTTACCTTGTTGGTGGTAAAAACCCCTGCTGCCACTGCCGGCACTTCTGAATAGATGAGACCAAGATCCAACCGATCCTGATAGCGGATGCCCGCTTTGACGGCGGCGGCGGAAAACCCTTTGATTTTCATAGATGAACTCCAGGTATTTTTGAGGAGCCGGAACCACTGGAACACCAGTTTTATTGACTTAACCCGCATATTTCACAAAGATCGTCGCGAGAGACTGGAAAGTGTTGTGGATACAAGGCGCGTGCAGGAAAACACCCGCAGTCATACTTGCAGTATGTCGAGGATGTTTTTCAAGCGCAACGCAGTAGACGCAGTGCTTTCCAGCTTCGCAGCAGGTCGCTTGTTAAATATGCGGGTTAATGCATAGGTAAGTTTACCAGAAAACAGTATAAAAGAAAAATACTGATAAAATATTTATTCAACATTTTTCCCGGCACCGTCTATAATTGACTGGGAATACTCTCACAGAATTTCACCGCATAAGGACGCTACAGTATCCCATGGAAAAATATCACCTGCTTGTCACCACCTCCATCCTGCTGGCCGACCTTGCCATTGAATTTTCCATACCTTGGTCAGGGTCAAAGGCCCGGTGGTGGATGCAATGACCGTCACCTTCCTTTATGACTGGTTCATGGACAACGATCATTTTGCCAGACGATCGTTTTTTACCCGGCTCAAAGAAAACTGCGCCCTGATCGTCGGGCCCCTTCTCTGAACTCTGTTGTCCCTGTTTTATGAGCGCAACAATTCTGCTGATCAGCGATATTCACGGCAATTATCCCGCCCTGCGGGCCGTGGCCGCGCACTGCGGGGACCAGGCATTCGACCTGATCCTCAACTGCGGCGATTCCACAGTCTACGCCCCCTTTGCCGATGAGAGCCTGGACTGGCTCCGGCAACATGGCGCGCTCTCCATTCTCGGCAATACCGATATCAAGGTGCTCAGGCTGCTGGCCGGGAAAAAAATGAAAAAACCGAGGCAGGAGGATAAACGGGTCATGTACTTCCGGACCGCGGAGCACCTGACCCGGGAGAACCGCGAATTTCTGGCTGCAATCCCCAACAGGCTGCGCCTTGATATCGAGGGGTGGCGGATCGGTCTTTTTCACGGCAGCCCGGCCAATGACACGGAACATATTTTCGCTGATACACCGACGGACCGGTTCCGGGAACTCAGCGGGGAAACCGACTGCGACATTATCATCACCGGCCATTCGCACAGCCCGTATCACAAATACGTCAACAACGTCCACTTCATCAATCCCGGTTCGGTGGGCCGCATGTTTGACGGCAACCCTGATGCATCGTACGCCATTGTCAAGCTCACAGGCAAAACAGTCAAGGTCAGGCATTACCGTTGCCCCTACCCGGTCAACAAAGTGATCGAACGGCTCCGGCAGCATCATCTGCCGGAGATCTACGAGGAGATGTTCCGGTCAGGAAAAAAACTCAACTGAGAATTGTCTTTCAATCCCATCGGTAATGGCGGCAAAAACACAACCATTCACGGAATAATGCCTAACAACTTGCGGGCGGGGCCGAGGGCAAAGAAAATGCAGCGTCCGCTGATTGCCAGCGTAAAAACAATACCGGCCATTGCCATAATCCATAAATGTATGATACTATTAATACTGTGTTCATTTTCATCCAATTTGTTCCCATTAAAATCTAACAAACGAATCCGTCAATGACGATTAAAACTCCCCCGAAAAAAGATCTGAAAATCATCGAAGAAACAGAGACGTCCAACCTCCCCCGCATGTCCCAGGTTATCAGCGAAGCCCTTGAGCGGATCGATGAAAAACTGGATGATATCAAGGACCCCTCGGAGCACTGGAAAAAGATCCGCAAGGTCCTCAAGAAAAAAGACAAGGATATCATCCTCGAGACTGCTCTGGAAAAATATTACAATTCAGAGGAGCTGGTTCCGTTTCAGGCCGAGTTGATCAAACTCCAGAAACACCTGGAACGGACCGGCAAGAAGATGATCATTCTCCTTGACGGCCGGGATGCCTCGGGCAAAGGCGGAACCATCCGCAGGGTCACCCGCTACATGAATGAAAAGCACTACCGGGTCGTTGCCCTGGGCAAGCCCAGCCACATCCAGCGGACCGAACTGCACATGAAGCGCTATATCGAGCAGTTCCCCCATTCCGGCGAGATCGTCCTTTTTGACCGCTCCTGGTATAACCGGGCCATGGTTGAGCCGGTTATGGGGTTCTGCACCAAGGTGCAGTATAAACGGTTCATGAACAAAGTGACCACTTATGAAAAGAACTTTATCGATGACGGCAGGACCATCCTGCTCAAGCTCTACTTTTCAGTGTCCAAGGAGGAGCAGGCCAGGAGGTTTGAAAGGAGGAGGAATGACCCGCTGCGCCAGTGGAAGCTCAGCGAAGTGGATCTCCAGGCCCAGGAACTGTGGGACGAATTCACCGAAATGAAATACCTGCTGCTGAAAAAAACCCATACAAAATTATCCAAATGGTACATTGTCAAATCCGATGACAAGCACCAGGCGCGGCTGAATACCATCAAGCTTATCCTTAACTCCACCAAATACTCAGGCCGCAGCCGCACCCTGGATTTCGAACCTGACCCGAAGATCATCATCCCCGGCGACCGGGAACTGAAGATAATGACCAGGCAGCGTAAAAAATTCGGCAAGTTCCTTTCATAGCACCATCCCCGTATCCCAGAGAAGGACAGATCATGGCCAAAAAGAAAAAAACAACAAAAGAGCAGTGTCCCGCCGACTTCACCCCTCTTGAAGGGACTGTCCTCAAATTCAAGGACAAGAAGGAAAAAAAGGGGCGATGCCCCATCTGGATCAATGAAGAACATATCGAATACGAGATCGAACTGAAAAATCTGCAGATCGAGCTCATGAAACTGCAAAAGTCAATGAAGGCAAAAGGTGACAGGATTCTGGCCCTCTTTGAAGGCAGGGATGCGGCCGGCAAGGGAGGAACCATAAAGCGGATCACTGCTTTTCTCAACCCCAGAAATGTCCGGGTCGTTGCCCTTGCCAAACCCAGCGACACGGAAGCAACTCAGTGGTACTTCCAGCGATATGTGCCGCACCTGCCGGCAGCCGGCGAACTGGTGCTGTTCGACCGCTCCTGGTACAACCGGGCCATGGTTGAACCGGTCATGGGCTTCTGTACCGATGAGCAGCATAAACGTTTCCTCAAGGATGTCACTCTGTTCGAGGAACTCCTGGTCAAGGACGGCATCAAGCTGTTCAAGTTTTATTTTTCCGTTTCCAAGGATGAACAGGCCCGGCGGTTCGAAGCAAGAAAAACCGATCTCCTCAAGCAGTACAAGCTCTCGCCGGTGGACAATCTGGCCCAGCAATACTGGGACCAGTACAGCGTCAAAAAATTCCAGATGCTCAACGAATCCAACCGCACTATTGCTCCGTGGACAATCATCCGCTCCGACAATAAAAAACAGGCCCGCATCAACTGCATGAAACATATCCTCAGCAATATCGAGTACCAAGACAAACTGTCGGCAGAAAAACTGCAGCCGGACCCGAAATTTGTCATTTCCGGGATCGATGAGATAAAACACATGGAAAAAAACCTGTTTGATCCCGAAAACCTGCGTGGTTAGACCTGTTCAAGCCGGGAGGGCTACCCGGCTCGAACAGGTGCTGCTCTCAAGCATTGCTAAAACATGCCCAGCTGTTTTATTCCGCTGTCCGCGGCATGCATCGGCAGAATATCAGCCCCATACACCGCCTCCCGCTCCGCGGTCTCAACATGTTCTGCCTGGCTGCTTTCCGGCCTGACCTCGGCATCGACACAGAGCCATACGTCCTTCTCCCACGACTGCTCACCGCTGAGGCGGCCGAAACAACGGGACACCTCGCCCAGGAAGCAGACCATTTCGTCGGACAGACTGGCAATGGGCGCGGAGCCGTTGACATACCGCTGCAGCACGCCGGAATCTTCATCGTACAGCAGGCGGGTGGTCCCGTTCACCTCACCGCTTAAATCCCGGTTCATGAATCGCACTTCCTTGATCCGCAGTCCCTGTTGTTCTTTTTTAAAAAATGAGAATAATGTTTTGCCAAGGATCATTTTGTAGCGCATACCAACCTCCATTTGTTTAATTGTTTTACTTGACTGTAACAGAGGCGGTTTGTCATATAGTGACTACCCGGCAATTTTTTTGAAAAAAAATTGCAGAGTAAATGCTGAAGCATATTAGGCTGAAGGCATTGAGCAACTACCTGACAGCCTGAAAACCTAATAACCTGCAGCTTGCAGCCTGAAAAAAATGAGCCTGCTGGAACGAATCTATTACTTTCATGACCGGACCCTGAACAACCGCTATCCGAACAGCGGCGACCTGGTCCGGGAATTCGAGGTCTCCGCCGCCACCGCCCACCGGGACATCGCCTACCTGCGCGACCGGCTGCTGGCGCCCCTGGAATTCAGCCAGAAGCACAACGGCTATTGCTACACGGAAGGAGGTTTCCGGCTGCCCTTTGAGGATACGCCCCGGCTCGTTTTATTGCTGGGTATGCTGCAGAAGATGGCGGCGGAAACCGGCCTGACCGACCTTCCGGAGTTGCAGAAACTGCAGAATAAACTCCGGAAGCTGTCAAATACGGACAACCGGGATATTGACGACCTGATCCACTGCGAATGGGTCGAAACCGAACCGGTGGAACCCGCGATTTTTGCCTCTATTCTCAACGGCCTGGTCAACACGACCAGGCTGCGCATAACCTATCGCTCTCCGGCCGGCAAAACATCGGAGCGGCTGATCGATCCCCTCAAACTGGTTACCTACCAGGGGCGCTGGTACATCCTTGCCTGGTGCTGTCTGCGCCGGGACAGGAGGATGTTCCACCTGGCCCGGATCATTGGCGCTGAATCTACCGATGCCGGGGCGCAACATTCGCTCCCTGCCGGCGATGACTGGCTGTCCGGTTCTTTCGGGATCTTCAAGGGGGATGCATCAGCACGCTACAACGCGGAAATCCTTTTCACCGGCACGGCCGCCAATATCATCCGCCACCAGCGCTGGCATCCGGAACAGGATGTCTGGGAAACGGAAAACGGGCTCACGTTGCGGTTGCCGGTGACCGATGACCGGGAACTGCTCATGAAAGTGCTGCAGTTCGGCCACCAGGCCTGTATCCTGCAGCCGGAGGGACTGCGGCGCAAAGCCCTGGATGAGATCGAAAAAATGGCCAAGCAGTACAAAAACACCGGGAAATAATTTCTTTCTCTGCTTTTTCCTGCTACGATGCAGGAAAATGAAAGTTTGTTTGTTATAAGGCTGATCCGCGTATTCAAATTGGGCCGGCAGTAGCATCGCCCGTTAGATCTTTGTTTTACTTGAGCCTCTTGCAAAATGAACAGCCTTTAACGCTGTCCATGAATTGATCTTTGACAATCTATCCGATCAGGCGCAGGAGCTGATCAGCGAACAATGTAATGACCCCGAACATCAGGTGCAGGGTCACCTTGTTATGCCCTTTGACCATGACATTGTTGGCGCCGAAGTCTTCCTTCAACCTGCTGTTTGCCCGCTCCACCCCGGACCGGATTTTATAGCGCTCTGCCTCGTGCGGCGCCATGGGAACAACTTCCTGCCCACGGCTGTTTTTATCCGTGATCGGGACATGGCCAAACTTCCGGCTCGTCTCTGTGATCCGCTTGGCATCGTAGGCTGCATCCATCAGATCGTAGAGATAGGTCACCTTCCCGCTGGTCAGCTTGATCAACGGAATAGCTGCCTGGCTGTCATGCAGCGAAGCAGCGGTGACAAGGGCGCTGATCGGCAAGCCGATATCGTTGGTGTCCAGATGCAGCTTATAGCCGTTCCATGACTCCTTGTACCCCTTGGCATTCTTCTTGGTGCCACGATCGCAAATGACCGGCAGCTCACGAATAGATTCCTCGGCGCTCTGGCGGACCTGACGATCAAGCCGTTTCTCGACGGCCGGTTCCCGTTGTTCGCCCTTG
>JAMJFO010000042.1 GCA_023544645.1 Desulfobulbaceae bacterium
GACTGTGTGGGAGAGTAGGTCGCCGCCGAATTCTTATACTAACCCTCTTGGGCTCACGCTCAAGAGGGTTTTTTTTGTCTGCGCCGCAAAACGTAGACCGTATACCTTGCACCCTCTTCCGCCCTCTCGGTCATTCGGAGTCTCCGCTTCGCGGAGTTTATCCCCCTCAAGTGGGACTGAAAAGAATGCCCCTAAGGGGTGTTTACCTTGACCGCAGGGAGAAAACCTGGTGCGTACAGGGAAAGATCTCTCATATTCATTCGAGATGACAGTTGCCACCGGCACCGCGGGTTCCGTCCTCTGCCACCGGCCTTCCGTCATTTCGACCGCAGGGAGAAATCTTGATGCGTTGAGGGAAAAATCTCTCACAGGCGTTTATACTCTTTAGTTTTTCGAGATGACAGGTCCCCCGGCACAGTTACCCATTTTTTACTGACAACTGATAAATAGCCGGAACGGAGTGGAGACTTCGACTGCAAACTGTCGGCAAAAACTTCCCATCTTGTTTCTCCCCGATCATTTGGAGTATAATACAAAGCGGTAAAAAATTGACGTTGATACTCTCAGTTAAAAAAACTGGATTCGTATTTTGAAGACCTTTAGTGATTACATGCAGGAAAAATGGCAGGAAGTCAATTCAGCCACCTCCGAAGTTGACCTGACCTTCCTCATCCTCCGCTTACTCAGCCTGGCCGGTGGAATGTTCTGGCTCATGGCGGTTCCCCTTTCCCCTGAACAACAAACCACCCTCACCAATGCCCTTATCCTGTTCAGTCTCTACAGTCTGGCCTGTTATTGCATTATCTTCATGGAGCCCTCATGGCTCCGAGGAGTGTATCTTGCATCACTCTTCCTTGACCTCGTCTTTCTCTCCTACATGGTCAACATTGAACCACAACTCGAAAACAGCTTTTTTATCGGATACTATCTGCTTGTCTGTCTGCATACCATTTACTTCGGTCTCCGTTTCGGCCTTGCGGTGGCGACATTTTCAGCGTTCCTGTACTTTGCAGGCATTTTCCATCACATCAGCCAGTACGCCTGGACAGAACTGGCTCTGCGCATAGCATTTCTTTATCTTATCGCCGTTCCGGTGGGCATGTTGTCTAAAAAAGTTAAACGGGACAAAACGATTGTGGAAGGCCTCAACAATGAACTTGCACAGTCCCTACAAAATCTCAGGGAAGCACAGGAAAAATTGATCGAAGCGGAAAAATTCTCTGCCCTGGGCCGGTTGACCGCCTATATTACTCATGAAATCCGCAATCCACTGACAGCTGTTGGCGGATTTGCCCGAAGGCTCGAAAAAAGGCTTACAGACGGCAGCAGTGAAAAGGAATATGTCTCGGTCATTATTCATGAGGTCTCCCGCCTGGAGAAAATTCTCTTAGATACCCTTATTTACGGCAGGGCACAGGACTTTCAGTTCGACAGAAATGATATCAACGTGCCGGTAAACGCGACAGCAGAACTCTATCAGGATCTTTGTCAGGAACAGTATATTACCTTAACGCAGCGGACCCCCTCTGATCTTCCCCGGGGTAAAATCGATACTGAACAGGTGCAGCAGGCACTGGACAGCCTCATATCAAACAGTATTCAGGCCATGCCCCGGGGGGGCTTTTTATCTCTCCGAACCGGAAAAGAAATAAGATACAAGACCACCTTTCTGATAATACAAGTCAACGATACCGGCGGAGGCATAGACCCCGATACACTCGACTACGTTTTCGAACCATTTTACTCTACCAAAAAAATCGGCCTCGGGACCGGCCTTGGCCTGCCCATTGTCAAAAAAATCATGACCGAGCATCGGGGCCGGATAGAGATTGATAACAGGCCGGGACAAGGAACCGGAATAACCCTGTTCTTCCCTTTCCAGAGCGAAGAGCAGGACCAGATGGTTCCGTGCTGGGAATATCTGAAATGCGGCATTGAAACCGATCCAACCCGCCGTTGCGCCGCCTATCCGAATTTCGGCAGGATATGCTGGTCAACGGCCGGTTCATTCTGCCCGAAAAACACTGAAGGAATCTGTGCCCAGAAGTTGGAAAATTGCGAAGACTGTGCCTTTTACAAGATGGTCAATGAACATCTTCCGGTATATGTCTCCCCTTCCTGAATGTACAATCCGATATTTCGGTTTTCCCTTACAAATTCCAGCCGCAATCGCATGCCTCATTCAGGCATTCTCTTTTGAATAAAGGTGCAATAGCTGCGGGAATGGAATAATATAGCACGCAGTATCTACTCCATGAATAACCCCTGTGCGCCGGGAGAGTTTCCGGAAAACAGGCAAACCATCTCGCTCCAAAGCTATCACAACATGCCCTGCAGACCGCTATTACGTCTCTCCCCTCTCGTCATCCTCGCTCTTATGCTTGGATTGCAGAGTCCCTGTTTTGCCGAAAATTCTCAACTCAGAGATGCCAGCTGGCAGAAAACCTATGAAATCTATCGCAATGTTCCCTGTCTGACCCGGGATGAACTGGAATTCGGGGCAGAGGTCATTGCCGGGCTTAGTTATACTTCTTCCCGCGTATTCAGAAAATTGATCCCGATGAAGGGAATGAACTTTGCCAAAAGCAAGGAGGCATGGGCACGCCTTATCAGCCTTAATCTCTCCTATGAACAGGCGCTGGTTTTTGAAGAATGGAGTGACCTGGACCATATCCACATCGATCTTGCCCTGGCGGCCCTGCCGGAGATAAAATCCCTCAATTATGAAGCGGGCAAATCCTTTCGCAACTACTGCGCCCTGCCCCGGATTTCGCCCGATCATGCGCTGAAAACCATTCCCCTGATCAATCGATTGAACGATGCGCAGAACCGGGCCCTCCAGCACCTGCTTGCCCTGCCGGAAGTCGAAGCCGGACAGGCCCTGGAGGGACTTGGGATCATTGCCAGGCTGAACTTCCACCAGGCCATCGCCGTTGAATCATTAGAAAAAGTTCCAGGGATAACGGTTGACAGAGTGATCGATGCCCTGCCGCTGATCCGAATGCTGAACATGGAAAATGCCTGGAATGCCAGAACCCTGTTTTCTGTTGACTCCATAACGCCGGACAAGGCGTGGTTCTGGCTCGTCGCCTTCCTGGCCACCCCAACGGAGATCCAGGAAAAGCAGTTCCACACTCTCAACGACCATGACAAAGAGACCCTTGTAAGAGCCTTTTATGAGGGAGGCGAGGAATTAATCTGGAAAATAAACAACCTGCACGGGGTCACAGACCGGTTTGGTTTTGAGATATCCAATCATACACTTTTCAATTTCCCTGTTCAGCGAATAAGGGAACTTTTTGCAGAACTTTCACCCCAGGTCAAATCTGCTTTTGCAGACCGCTTCCACCGGACCGCCGACAAAAAGACCATCATCCCCATACTCAAGCAGGCCATAGCCGCGGAGAGAGTTGCAACTGCGCGGCGCTTGACCACTCCAAACATCTATGCTCTGCTGGCGCAGGGAAGCGAACTCTATGACAGCTCCTTCCGCGACATCCTGGTCCCGGTGCTTAAAAAAGAGATCGACAACTCCTTTGCCGGCAACCTGCTCGACTTTCTCCAGGCAACGGATCCCGCCAATCTGCTGGTCTCGAATTTCATTGTCAGTCTTGCCCAGAAGGGCAAGCTGACCGCCTTTTTCCCCGCGAACAGCAAGGAACAGGAACAGATTCTCGACCTTGTTGCCGGATCGGCGTTCGAGGACGAGGATGCCATAATCCTTTTCTCGGCGACCCTCATGCATCTTCTGGAAGTTCTTGAACCAGGTGCCAGGTCTTTCCTGGTCGGCCGGATGAGCCGGCAGGCGGATGAAGGAAGCGCTGCATATTCCCGGCTTATAACCGTCATCCTTCAATACTATCTTGAAGAATATCCGGAACTGCTGAACAACAGCGACCGATCAATGATCGCCCGGCTCATTGTCCGGCGCGGGGCGGTAAATCTTCTCGATTACCTCTCCACTCCTTTTGCGCAATGGAAAGAGGACGGAGCCCTTTCATCTCTTTCGGTTTTTCATCCCGATGATGACGGCAGGAATTCCTTTCACTCCAATGCAAAAATACTTATGGACAGCGGCTATACCCTCTTATTTTCGGATCTTTTCACGGTCACGCCCATGACTGACCAGGCCCGGGAAATTGCCCGGCAGCGAATCCGGACAGCCGCCTCCAATCCGGGGAAGGGCCTGTCCGATCTTTTCCTGAATATGCAGCGTCAGCGCTTTGCCGTCTCTTTCACCCGGACCGTGAACGGCATGACGATTAATCATGCGGCATATGTATACAGTGATGAACAAAACCAGGAGCTGCTGCTCGAACGCTTTATTCTGGGCGGCACAGAGATGTTTGCCCAGCGCGGACACAGCTACTGGCGTTCGGAACAGATCACCGAACCCATGGAGAAGCTGCTGCAGCAGGGCCGTTTGAACGACAACGACCTGCGGGCCAAACAACGTTTTCTGAGCCTTGGCTCCTGCGGCGGGGTCAAAGCCTATACCCGCCTCAATCAGATGTTTCTCGGCCATGTTGACATCCTTGCCACCATAGGATCTGGACTGGCCGCCATTAACAACCCCTATAACAAGAATTTTTTCGAGGTCATCGCCTCAACCCCGTCAACGATAACCTGGAAAGACATGACCCGGGAACTTGCCTTTGTCTTCCAGGGAGGACATGGCCGAGACTATCTTCAGCCGGGCTCCCTTCCGGCCATCCTGCATAAAATGCTTGATGAAGAAAAAAAACGTGCAAATGACAGTTCTTCAAGGCAAAATATAATGAGTTCTATTGCGGACCCAACTGGATAATTTATCATGGCTGTTTTTACACGCGATCAGCTTGATGCGATGCTGGAGAAAATGCAGCATACTGATCCGCCCCAGGTATACCTTCTGTTCGGAGAACGGTACCTCTGCCGGCAGGCCGCGGACAGGCTCTGCGAAAAACTCCTGGTGGACGGGGGCAACTGCCACCTGGTGGACGGTGAAGCCGAAGAATTCTCCACCACCCTGAACCGGCTGGCCAGCTACAGCCTCTTTCCCGGCCGCCAGGTCTACCGGGTTGGCGACACAAAACTGTTCCACTCGGTAAAGGTGGCC
Organism: Desulfobulbaceae bacterium; assembly: GCA_023544645.1. GTDB lineage: Bacteria > Desulfobacterota > Desulfobulbia > Desulfobulbales > Desulfobulbaceae > UBA10518. The sequence goes on from JAMJFO010000042.1 coordinate 5,099, forward strand.
GGATCCCTGTGGAAAAAAGCCGTTCAGGGGCGGCAGGAAAATGATCGTGAAAAAACTGCGCGCTACCTCAAGGCGATGATCGAATCAGCCGGGCTCCAGGCATCGGACCCGGAAAACGATCCCGGTTCCCTTTCGGCGGCCCAGTGGAAAAAGCTTTTCGGCTTTGCCCGCCCCCCGGAGGATCTGGCATGGACGAAAGCCCTTCTTGCCGAAGATCCGGATGAATCACCCGCGACCATGCCGGCGCCGGTTGACGATACCGCCGCCCTCCTGGAAAAAACCCTGACCACGGGCATACCGGGTAAAAACCACCTCGTTCTCCTGGCAGAAGACGTGGACAAGCGGAAGCGGCTGTATAAATACCTTGCCGAACACCAGGTTATAATTGATCTCAGCGTTGAGAGCGGAAGCAGCAGCAAGGCACAGACAGCCCGGAACTCCATCCTGGCGGACCTGCTCGGCAAAACCCTTGCAGGGTTTGACAAAACCATTGCTCCACAAGCCGCGGAACTGCTCTTTGAGCGGGTCGGTTTTCATCCCGTGGCCGTTGTCCTTGAAGCCGAAAAACTGGCCCTCTATGTCGGTTCCCGCCGGAAGATCGATGTGGAAGATCTCAATGATATGGTCGGCCGAACCCGACAGGAGGCAGTGTATGAACTGACGGACGCCCTCGGCAAACGGGACCTGGAAAAGTCCCTGCTGATCGCCGGCAGACTGGTCGACAATGGCATTCATCCGCTGGCCGTCATTGCCACCCTCAAAAATTATACGCGCAACTTATTGCTGTTCAAGGCTTTACAGGGCAGGCGTGACATAGACTACAGTCCATCCATGCAGCCGGGATTTTTTCAGAAAAAAGTCCTGCCGATGCTCAAGCAGGACACCCCCTGGACCCGGGAACTTTCCGGCCATCCTTATGCCCTGTTCATGCAGTTTAAAACCGCCGCCGGCTTCACCCTCGCCACCCTGCAGAAATGGATGGAGCAGATACTGCAGGCAGACTTCCGACTTAAGGGATCCCCGATAGAACCTGAAACCATCATCCAGCACCTTCTCATTGCAATGCTGACAAATGGGAACCCCGGGGGCTTGCAAAAAAACAACTGAGCATTACATTAATTATGGTAATCGTAAAACTCTAATTTACACTGCGGAAACGATAATGGCAAAGGACAGGACATCGTTCGAGAAACAAAAACAGGTCCAGGACCAGGAGGAGTTGAAAGAACCTTCTCTATACAAGGTCCTGCTGCACAACGACGATTACACGACCATGGATTTTGTGATCATGGTCCTTGAAACCGTTTTTCACAAAGATTCAACCGAAGCCACCCGGATTATGCTCAACGTCCATAACCAGGGGGTAGGAATAGCCGGCGTGTATACCCGGGAGATCGGTGAAACCAAAATCGGTATAGTCCATGATATGGCCAGAAAGAACCAATACCCGCTCAAATGTTCCCTGGAAAAGGTGAACATGTGAGGATTTATGGAAGGATATTATGTTAAGTCGAGAACTTGAGCTTGCCCTCATCAAGGCAATAAAGGAAGCTAAATCGCATCGGCATGAATATGTGACTGTGGAGCACATGCTCTATGGCCTGCTGCATGACGACATGACCAGACACGTTATCACCAACTGCGGCGGCAACGAGGAAAACCTGAAGAAGCAGCTTGAACAATTTTTTACCGGCGGCCTGCCTATTCTGAAAAATGTGGCTGCCGAACCCGCGCAGACCGTCGCCTTCAACAGGGTGCTGCAGCGAGCGGTGAACCATGTCCAGAGCTGCGGCAAAAAGCAGGTCGACACCGGCGATGTTCTGGTTTCCATTTTTGCCGAACCGGATTCGCATGCCGTTTATTTTCTGGGCAGCGAGGGAATAGGTCGCCTGGAAGTGCTGGAATATATTTCTCATTCCATGCCGGAAAACCTGCAGAAAGAACCCCTGCGGCAGCCCAAGGTGGCTCCGGAGACCAAAAAGGACCCGGCCCAGACCGATCCTCTGGAAAAATTCACCGTCAATTTTGCCCAGCGTGCCGCGGAAGGAAATATCGACCCCCTGATCGGCCGCGACCAGGAACTCCGCAGGATGATGCAGGTCCTCTGCCGGCGCCGGAAAAACAATCCGCTCCTGGTCGGAGAGCCAGGTGTCGGCAAAACCGCTATGGCTGAAGGACTGGCCCTGAGGATTCACGAGGATCAAATTGCCCGTCAGGACAAAAAACCTGACAAGAAGAAACTGGTCCCGGATCTGATCCAGAACGCGGAAATCTACATGCTTGACATGGGAACCCTGGTTGCCGGCACCAAGTACCGGGGTGATTTTGAAAAACGGTTGAAAGCGGTGGTGGCAGCCATCGAGAATATGGACAATGCCATTCTCTTTATTGATGAAATGCATACCATTGTCGGCGCAGGAGCCACCAGCGGCGGTTCAATGGATGCTTCCAACCTGCTGAAACCGGCCCTGCAGTCCGGCACCATCCGCTGTATCGGTTCAACCACGTATGAAGAATACAAAAACCATATTGAAAAGGACCGGGCCCTATCAAGACGATTCCAGAAAATAGATATTGAAGAGCCGTCCATCGATGACACCTGCAGGATCCTCAACGGGCTGAAATCCCGCTACGAGGAGCACCACCACATCACCTATTCCAAGCCGGCGATCCGAGCGACAGCCGAACTGGCGATCCGCTATATAAATGATCGTTTCCTGCCGGATAAAGCCATTGATGTCATGGATGAAGTGGGGGCGGCATTTCGCCTGGCCGGCAAAACCGGCAAGACGGTAAACGTACGTGATGTGGAACAGATCGTTTCCAAAATGGCACGGGTACCGGTGACCAGCAAGTCCACCGCCGATTATACCGGTCTGCGCAAACTGGACCAGGCTCTCAAAACCGTCATCTTTGGCCAGGATGAGGCCATTGACACCGTGGTGAGGTCGATCAAACGCTCCCGGGCCGGACTGGGCAATCCGACCTCTCCCACCGGATCATTCCTTTTTGCCGGACCGACCGGTGTCGGCAAGACCGAGGTCGCCCGCCAGCTTGCTTCCCTGCTGGCTGTCAATTTTGAACGGTTTGACATGAGCGAGTACATGGAAAAACATGCTGTTGCCAGGCTCATCGGCGCTCCTCCCGGGTATATAGGATTTGACCAGGGCGGGCTGCTCACCGATGCCATCCGCAAACACCCGTATTCCGTGCTGCTGCTGGATGAAATCGAAAAGGCGCATCCGGATGTTTTTTCCATTCTCCTGCAGGTCATGGATCATTCGACCCTGACCGACAATGCCGGGCGCAGGGCTGATTTCCGCAATGTCATTATAATCATGACCACCAACGCGGGAGCACGGGAAATGAGTGAAAATGTCATCGGTTTTTTAGGTAACTCTGCCGGCAAAGAACAGAAGGCCATAAAAAATCTCTTCTCACCCGAATTCAGGAACAGGCTTGACGCAGTCATCACCTTCCAGGCCCTTGATTCCGCCATTGTTGAAAAAGTTGTCGATAAAATGATCGCCGAACTTCAGGTCCAGCTTGCCGACAAGAAGGTGAAAATAAGCCTTACACCCTCCGCCCGGCGGTGGCTGGCCCAAGAAGGATATGAGCCGGCCTTTGGCGCTCGCCCCCTCAGGAGGCTGATCATGAAGGAAATCGGCGACCGGCTGACCGAGGAAATACTCTTTGGCAGTCTTGTCCGGGGCGGCGATGTCAAGATCGGCAACAGGCACGGCAGAATGACTTTCCGCTTCCCAGGCTAACCTTTTTTCTCCAGACAAAGATGATGGCGTCGCAAAAAGTCGCCAACTGCTGTGTTGCTGCAAATTGTCTCGTCACTGCGGCGTACCTATGTACGCCTCGTTCCTCGAAATTTGCGCGCCTTGCATTTGGGGCTTTTTGCTTAGCCATCACTTTTGATGATTTTTTGCGAGTTCATCAAAGATGGAGGTACAATTTTTTTAACTTTCTTTGCCGGATAAGTTGACAACCCCTCTGAAATGCGATAGAAAATTTTAAACAACTTGTTTATTTTTTACACCGGTCCCTTCCATTCCCCGGAAAAGGACCGGTGTATATTGCATATTATAAATATTTTGGAGGAAAAAGAATGGTCAAAAAAATTTCCATGCTTGCTTTAGCAGGGATGATTGCCCTGCCAGGCATTGCGGCTGCCAGCGCTGGAAAAGCGCCAAGTGACCTCAACCAGAAGATTGACGAATTATCACGTCAGCTGGATGAGCTCAAGGCCCAGTTGGCAAAGCAGAACGAAGCCCTTGCTTCCGTTGGTAACCAGGTTGAGGACATGGATGAAAAGTTCGAGGAAAAATCCGATGCCTGGGACCTGGCGGCCAGAATTCAGCTTTACGGCGACTTGCGGACCCGCTTTGACTACATGAGCGCAGAAACTGCTCCGCAGTACACCGCCAACCAGATTACTCAGGGGTTTGCCATGGCTTTGGCTGCTCCGCCGGCCCAGGGCGGATTCGGAACCACCGGCCCCTACTCCATTGATCAGATAAGGATGGCCGTGCAGGGCATGAAGATGTTCACCCCGGAGCAGCGGGCAGGCCTGTTTCAGATGCTGGGTTTTACCCCGGTTGACGGCTATGACGTGGAAAATGAAACCATGATGACCAACCGGCTGCGCCTGTCCATGCAGACCCAGGTCACCGAAAACGTGAACTTCAAAGGACGCCTGGCCATGTACAAGGCCTGGGGCAATCAGAACAACCCGGCAGCCCCTTTCGGCAGTCCCTACACCTTGGACAGCTTCCAGATGGACGGCAACGCCACCCGGCAGCCCAATGGAAGTGGTCTCTATGTTGACCGGGCCATCTTCAACTGGACCAGCATTGCCGATCTGCCGATCTGGCTGTCCGTCGGCCGCCGTCCGACCACGGACGGACCGCCGGCACATATACGCCTGGGCACCGGAGAGCGTATGGCCTCACCCATCGCCTATATGGACTACGCTTTTGACGGCGCGACTCTCGGTTATGCATATAACTGGGGCATTGAAGGGCTCGGCGCCGGACGGGTGCGTTTCTGTTACGGCCGCGGCTTTGAAGCCGGGCTGAGCACCAACCAGCTCAATGATATGGACTTCGCCGGTTTCAACATCGATGTCCTGGAAAGCGGCTACCGCTTCCTCAATGTCCAGATGTTTGAAGCCTTTAATATCGTTAACACTCCGGACGGCGTAACCTTCCCCAATCCTCTGGAAATGGCGGGCCTGGTCGAGGGTGACGGCTATCTTGACAAGGCCAACCTCGGCAACATTTACCATTCAACCATTGTCTATATGGACAGGGTTGGCGACCTTAACTACTTCCTAGCCGGCGGTTGGAGCCGCACCGATCCCGAGGGTTATGACGAACTCGGCAACAGCCTTCTCGGCTCCTGGTGGGATGATCTGGATGCAGAGGACGGCTTCTCATTTTATGCCGGCGTCAGGTATGATCTCGACGATCTGCGCCTGAAACTGGGCGCCGAGTACAACTACGGATCCCAGTACTGGATATCCATGTCCCCCGGACATGATGATCTCTACAATTCCAAACTGGCCACCCGGGGACATGTCGGTGAGGTCTACATGCTCTATGATCTGCCCGCCGGCGAGGCTCTGTCCAGGTACGCCAAATTCTTTATGCGACTTGGGTACCAGTACTACAAATATGATTATACCGGTTCCGGCTCCTGGCTTGGCGCGCCGGTCGACGTTGACGATCTGTCCACCGACCCGCTTACCGCCCAGTTCTACCCTGCTCTTGATGACCAGAGTCAGGTTTACCTGACCTTTGAGGTATTTTTCTAAACCTCTGAGCAGAGTTTTTGCCTAAGACAAAGGGAAAGTCCGAATGGGCTTTCCCTTTTTATTTTCCCTTGTTCCATGACAGACTTCGAAAACTCGTTCCCAAGCACCCTTCAATATCGTCGAAGCAGACTGATCGAATCGCCCCATGCGATGTTCAACCGACTCAAAGGTACAAGCCCGTCGCCCTATGCTTCACTCAATCTCAGTTACGGTGTCGGTGACGATCCCCAATGCGTGGCCGCCAATCGACAACGGACCAAACAGGCCCTGGGCATTTCGTTGTTATTATCAGCTAAACAGGTGCACGGAGAAAAAATTTACTGCGCGCAAGACATTGCGAAAAATACCGAAGTGGAAGGATATGACGCCCTGATAACCAGTCAGCCGGGAGTCGGACTGCTGATCCAGCAGGCCGACTGCCAGGCCATTCTCATTCATGATCCGGTCCGGAAGGTGGTTGCCGCCATCCACTGTGGTTGGCGGGGAAACGCTGTCAACATCATCGGCAAAACCATAGCGGAAATGCGAAAACGCTACCATTCAGATGCATCCTCGCTACTGGTTGCGATAAGCCCATCTCTTGGCCCCTGCTGTGCCGAACTCATAAACTACCGACAGGAATTACCGGAACAAATCCATCATTTCCAGGTGAAAAAATCGCATTTCGACTTCTGGGCAATCAGCAAACACCAGCTTGCCGTGGCCGGCGTTCCATCCGGACATATTGATGTTGTGGGGATCTGCTCCGCCTGTGACCGCAACTATTTCTCGTATCGAAGATCGAAAAAAAAAGGGGAGGCCGCAACAGGGCGGTATGGTTCAATAATAGCCCTTCCCCTGACTTAACAGTATCACCCGCCTGCCTGTTCAGGACCATTTTTCCGCACTTTGAAATCACACACCAGAGGAGCATGGTCAGAAAAAGCAACTTCGGGAATATCAAAATTGCAGGGTTCAAGATCGTCGCTGTACAGGATAAAGTCCAGCTGACGCTTGGGCAAACGACTGGGGTGTGAAGGAAGGCCTCCGAAATTGGCGCTTTTAAGACCGGTGGCCGCCAGGAACAGCTCAATCTCCCGGTCGCCCCATAACACGTTGAAATCTCCGGCAACGATCAACGGCCCCTGGACATCTCGAACCAGTTTGTACAGACGCTCCAACTGATTCTGCCGCTTGCGGAACCTCAGGGAGAGGTGAACAAGAAATATGGTTACATCCGAAAGCCGTACTTCAATAACCAGCCGTTTGAACCCTTCCTGGAAATAATGAAATCTATGTCCCAATATCGTGTGATTGGTCAGCAAGGCGTTGCCCTGTTTCCTGAGCAATGGAAGTTTATGGGCAAATGATCCGTCGGCGTACTTTGTTTCAACAACGTGGGCAAACCCCAGTTCACGGGCTATCACATCCGCCTGGCAGAGATTTTCGGTGCGATAGGAACCGCTGTCAATTTCTATCAGGCCTACAATGGACGGCTGAACAGACTGAATGAATGACTTGATACATTCGAGAGTACAGGTCGTTCGCTTCAGATAACCTGCATAGGGAATGGGAAGATGGAATCTGGCACCGATCCCGGCGCAGTATCTTACGTTATAGAGTAAAAAACGCACAGATCACTTGTTGCGGAGCCCGAAAACCCCCTGTTTTCTATTGGTAAATGCAGGTCGCGTTCCCCTTCGCCCCCTTGATCGCCCATTTCCATTCTTTTGATCGGAGATGAAATAGTTGTCGCCACTATCGCCGGGAGGTGGTCCGGCAAAGAGTTTGTCGTCGGTCATGTGATGCCCCTGGGCCTCAGCCAGTAGACTGTAAAAACGAAAACAGTCGTCAAAATAGCTCTTGTTACGGAGCCATTTCGGCCAGTTCTTTTTCTGATGATGCCGGGCAAATGTTGCCAGGTTTACCAGCAGCATGGCCATGGATTCTTTGGTCATCCGTTTTAAACTGAAACCTTCGGTGAAGAATTCGTCAATACCGGATCTGATCTCCCTGGAAAGATGATAAAAAGCCTGCTTTTTCTGGCGCTGCTGCAGCAAATCAAATTTTTCCATGGCCCAGGGCAGCAGCAGAAGAGCCAACAAAAAGTGATCAGGGATATCCAGATGGAGTCCACCCCTTGCCGATTCCCGTCCCAACCTGTCGACAACACCAAACAGAGACAAGAGCAGCTTTTTGTGGACGTCGCTTTTCCGAGAGGTCAACATCTCCCGATAGAGGGGAAACAAGGTATAAAAAATGCCGCACTCAAGTACGATTCTGGTCCATGCTTCACTGGAGCCTCCGCGTAAATCTTTAAGCAATTCATCGCGAATCCTGGAGGGTGGACACAGGTTCAATTTTTCACAGTTGTCGATGATCGCCTTCCAGGTATGCGGTTCGATACGGAAATCATTGCGGGCAGCGTGGCGGACCGCGCGCAGCATGCGGACCGGATCCCGCGTCATTCTTCGGTCCGGCTCTCCGACAATCCTGACAATGCCCTGATCCAGATCCTTTACCCCGCCGACATAGTCGATGATCGTACGATTTTCTATCTCGTAAAAAAGAGAATTGATGGTCAGGTCTCGCCTGAAGGCATCTTCAACAAGGGTGCCGAAGGTATTATTGCTGGGCAGCACCTTGTCGGCATTGTTGATATCAAACTCGCTCTGGGACCTGAGGGTGGACACTTCAATGATCTTGCCGCCGCGGAAATATACCTGAACCAGCCTGAAACGGCGGCCGATGGTCCTGCTGTTCCGGAAAATCTTACGGATCTGCCCGGGACGGGCATTGGTCGAGATATCAAAATCCTTGGGCCGCTTGCCGAGATAAAGGTCGCGAACCCCCCCGCCCACGAGGTATCCTGAAAATCCGGCATCACGGAGCCGGTACAGGACCTTGAGCGCTTCCTTATCGAGATCGTGGACTCGGATGGGATGCCCGCTCTCCGGAATGACTACCGGTTCAATGTTCCCGGCAGCTCCCTGGGACATGCCACTTTCGAGATCATTGGCTTCTAGCATGCGAACAACATCAGGCAGAACAGATGATCAAGGTAGAATCAAAATGGAATCGAACAGGAAAAAATATTATTTCTCCTTGTAAACGGATTCAGCTTCTTTGACAAAACGATTGAAGATTTCACGTACGGAAAGAATTTCTTTCATTTTATAGGTATTGGCCCCTGAAAAAACCAGCCCCTCTTCAACATCTCCGCCATGGGCCTTGATCAGCCGGTCACTGATACAATATCGATAACTGCATTTTTTCAGGCATTTGTATTTGCATTCCTTGGTGGAAACATCCTCGCCGCCGGCCATTTTTCTGACAAAAGGAGTATTGATCGCGCGTCCCGGCATTCCCACCGGCGACGAAACAAGAACAATATCATCTTTTTCCGCCTGAAGGAACGTTTCCTTGAATTTCTGCGATACGGAACATTCCTTGCTCAACACGAACCTGGAAGCGATCTGGATGCCGTCGGCGCCGAATTTATCCATCAACTCCGCCATCTCAAAACCGTTGGTAATCCCACCGGCAGCAATCAGCGGAACCTTGCTGACCACCTTTCTGATGGAAGGAAAAAGCTCCCGCAGGGTCGTCTGGGTTCCGAGATGACCTCCCGCTTCCGCTGCTTCAACCACAATGGCCGAAGCGCCCAGCTTTTCGGCCAGTCTGGCAAATGCCGGAGATGAGACAATAGAAACGATGGGCACATTGTATTTCTTGCCGATCTTAAAAATATCACGGGAAAAACCCGCTCCGGTAATGATCATATCCACACCAGCTTCAATGGATCCCATGACCAGTTCATAGAATTCCCGCATGGCGTACATGATATTGACGGCAATGATCCCGTTGGTCGCACTTTTAGCTTTGCGGATATCTTCCTGCAGTTCGGGAACAGGCAGACCGGACCCGCCGATGGTTCCAATGCCGCCGCACTCTGCTACAGGTATGGCCAGGGCGGAGGTCGATACCCGTATTGACATGCCGCCCTGGATGATGGGAACCGAGGCGGTAAACTGACCGATTTTCAGTTCAGGTAATTTCATTCAACTCTCATTTTTCGTCAACGGTCACAGGACACCGCATTCAGGATTCTTGCGGGCTCGCCAACCTCTTTGCCCGCAGCCTTTTTCCGCACCACCGGTACAGTTCAAAAGCCTTTTTTCTTTTGCTGGTCCACACTCCCCTGTACCCACTTTCAGCCAAGGGCGCAAGGACCATCTGTGTTGCCATATCCTGTGCGTGATTACCATTTTCATACACAAGGACTGATTCAAACTAATGCCCTGATATCGCTTCTTTGTCAAGCAATCCATGGCCTTTTCAAATCAACAAACCAGTCATTATAAAATATAAAATAAATTATACCACAAAATAACGACATCAGCTTGACTTTTCAGCCCTTTATCGATTAAAATCTATAGTTTTAAGCATCTCGCAATGACCCGGGGCTCACAACAACTTTTCCTTTCAAACCGGTTCACTGCTTATTTATTCCAGGACGGAGGCACATTTGAAGATTCAAGCCATCAACGGCTTTAAAGACATTCTGCCGGATGAAGTGACGCGGTGGCAGCACATCGAACAGGTCACCCGGGACATTTTCCACCGATTTAATTTCAAAGAAATCAGGTTGCCGATCCTGGAAGAAACCCAGCTTTTTGCCCGCTCCATAGGACAGTCCACCGATATCGTAGAGAAAGAGATGTACTCTTTTACGGACAAAGGCATAACCATGCGGCCCGAAGCCACCGCCTCATTGCTTCGCGCCTTCATCGAGCACGGGATGCATGTTCAGCAACCTGTTCACAAACTCTATACCATCGGACCCATGTTTCGCCATGAACGCCCACAAAAAGGCCGCCTCCGTCAATTTCATCAGCTCGATGCCGAGATCATCGGCGCGGTGGAACCGGAGGTGGACGCCGAGCTCATGGCCATGGGCCAGCTGTTGCTGGCCGAACTGGGCCTAGAGGCCAGCCTGGAGGTCAATTCACTGGGCTGCCCGCAATGCCGGCCGGCTTTTCGCCAAAAACTGGTTGACTACCTGGAAAAATACACGGACCAGCTGTGCGGCGACTGCCGCCGCCGCATTTCAACCAATCCCCTGCGGGTGCTCGACTGCAAGAACCCCAACTGCAGAGAACTGGTCAACGATGCGCCATCCATCCTTGATGCATTATGCACAGACTGCGATGAGCACTTCGCCCGCGTGAGAAGCTCCCTAGATCTTCTTGGAGTGACCTACACACCCAATCCGCTGATGGTTCGCGGTCTGGATTACTACACCCGCACCACATTCGAATTCATAGCCCGTAACCTCGGCGCCCAGTCTGCCGTCGGCGCCGGAGGCAGGTATGACGGCCTGATCGAAGAACTCGGCGGTCCAAAGCTTTCAGGCATCGGCTTCGCCATGGGCATTGAACGCCTGGTTCTGCTCCTGCAGGAAAAAGATAAATCCGAATCAGCACCGCGGAACCAGGTCGATATTTTTATCGCCGCTCTTGGCGATCAGGCTACCCTGAAGTGTTTTCAGCTGGCACATCTGCTCAGGAAAACAGGCATCAGAGCCGGAATGGACTACAGCGGCCGCAGCCTCAAGGCCCAGATGAAACTGGCAGGCCGCCTTGGCGCCCGCTTCACCCTTATTGTCGGAGACCAAGAGCTTCAGGAAAAAAAGGCTGGACTCAGGAACATGCAGGATCAGTCCCAGGAAGATTTTTCCCTCCACCAGACACCGGAAGAAACTGCCCGGAATCTAAAGACAATCATTACAGAAAGTCTCCCTGTTAACGAGAGACCTGATTTTACGAGGAGACAAATATAATGGACTCATTAGGAACACTGCGCCGTACCCATACCTGCAACCAACTCGGGCCTGATCACGTTGAACAGGAGGTCATCCTCATGGGCTGGGTCCTCCGGCGCCGAGACCACGGCGGAGTAATTTTCATCGACCTGCGTGACCGATGGGGTATTACCCAGATCGTCTTCAACCCGGAATTTAACGGCGAGGTCCACAACAAGGCGCACCGGATCCGTAATGAGTGGGTCCTTGCGGTCCGCGGCACTGTTTACCGGCGTCCGGCTGATATGGAAAATACCAAGCTCGTCACCGGCGCCATCGAGATACTGGTCGATGAACTGCGCATTCTCAACACCAGTGACACCCCGCCATTTCCCCTGGACGAGGATGTCGAGGTATCCGATAACCTGCGCCTGCAGTACCGGTACCTGGACCTGCGCAGGCCGGAGATTGCGGACAACCTGGTCATGCGCCATAAGGCGGTCACAGCGGTGCGCAACTACCTCAACGCCAACGAATTCCTTGAGATCGAAACACCGATGCTCACCCGTTCCACCCCGGAGGGGGCGAGGGACTATCTGGTGCCCAGCCGAGTCAACCCGGGCAAATTCTATGCCCTGCCCCAGTCTCCCCAGCTTTTCAAACAGCTGCTGATGATGGCCGGGATGGATCGCTATTACCAGATAGTCAAATGTTTCCGCGACGAAGATCTCCGTGCTGACCGCCAGCCCGAATTCACCCAGATCGACATGGAATTCAGTTTTGTCGGCGAAGAAGATATCATCCAGGTGGCCGAAGGCATGATCCAGGCCATATTCAAAAACGCGGCGGACATTGAAGTCACTCCCCCCTTCAGGCATATGACCTATGACGAAGCCATGCAGCGCTACGGCACAGACCGTCCCGATACCCGCTTTGACCTGGAGCTGGTCGACCTGACCGACACCCTCAAGGACTGCGGATTCAAGGTCTTCCGCTCAGCCATTGACGGCGGGGGCGCGGTCAAGGCCATTAATGCGAAAAGATGCGCGACCTTCTCCCGCAAAGATCTCGACGACCTGACCGAGTATGCCGGGCGTTTCGGCGCCCGCGGCATGGCCTGGATCAAGATCAAGGAAGAGGAATGGCAGTCGCCGATCACCAAATTCTTCTCACCGGATGAAATCAACGCCATGCGCGATGCCCTTGACGCCGAACCCGGCGACCTGATCCTCTTCGGAGCAGACAAGACAAACGTGGCCAACCAGGTCCTGGCCGAACTGCGGCTTGAACTGGCCCGACGCCTGGATCTGATCCCGGCCGGGGTGTATGATTTTATCTGGATAACCGATTTTCCGCTGGTTGAATATGACGAAGGAGAAAAGCGCCACACCGCCCTGCACCATCCGTTTACCGCGCCGCAGGAGGACCAGATCGACATGCTGGACACCCAGCCGGGAAAGGTCAACAGCCGGGCCTACGACCTGGTTCTGAACGGCAATGAAATCGGCGGCGGCTCCATCCGTATCCACCAGAAAGAACTGCAGGAAAAAGTCTTTTCGGTGCTCGGCATCACAGAAGAGGAGGCCGGGGAAAAATTCGGCTTTCTGCTCAGGGCGCTGGAGCTTGGAGCGCCTCCCCACGGAGGGATCGCCTTCGGTCTGGACCGGCTCATGATGATTCTGACCGGGAGCAGTTCAATCCGCGACGTCATCGCCTTCCCCAAAACCCAGAAGGCAACCTGCCCCCTGACCGAAGCCCCGGCATCGGTTGCCAGGAAACAGCTCACGGAGCTATCCCTGCGGCCTGACTGGTAGCCGGAATCAGTGACTCCTTTTTGACGGTGGCCGCTGTAACAGTGTGAAGTCAACCAACGACTTCAAAACCGATTTTGGCAATGGCCTCCTTGACGGTTTCCAGGGAAACGTCCCCGTCAAAACTGGCCTGTTCATTCTCGAGATCGACTGATACATTGGACACGCCGGGAATGGCTTCAAGAGCCTGCCGGGTTGAATTGACACAATGCTGACATTTCATACCTCTGATCTTTACCGTCATCTGCAATACTCCTTCTTCCATATTGGTATCGTTATGCAGGAAAAATGCACCCGCATGTTACTCTTTGGCCTGGATACGTGAGATCAGGCCCGATGTGGAGACGTCGTGTTCGAAGGCAACCCGGACAACCTTGCCGCCGGCGGCCTTGACTTCGGCCGCGCCGACGATGTCCGCCTCTGCCCAGTCCGCTCCCTTGACCAGGATATCAGGGAGAATGGCGGTGATCAGGTTACGGGGGTTTTCTTCATCAAAAATAATCACATAATCAACACAGGCCAGGGCCGAGAGGATGCGCGCCCGGTCCTGCTCACTGTTTACCGGTCGATCCGGACCCTTGATTGCCCGCACTGACCGGTCACTGTTCAACCCGACCACCAGGCAGTCGCCGGTGCTCCTTGCCCGTTCCAGGTAAGCGACATGCCCGCTGTGCAGGATATCGAAACAGCCATTGGTAAAGGCTATGCGGCTGCGCTGCTTCCTGATCGCCCCCAAACTGTCCAGCAGCAGGGGCAGGTCAACGTGCTTTTCACTGTCCTGGACAGGACGGGGTCTTTCACCGGCAGGGCAGAACCTGCTCCGGATCGCCGGCAGTTCATTGGCGTCGAGACCTGTCACCACCGCTTCTTCCCCGCTCCCGGCCTGGAGCAGAATGGCTCCGTCCGGCCCCACGACCATGGAGTTTCCGCCAAGCTCATGCTCACCCGTTTTTCCACAGCTGTTGCAGGCAACCACAAACACCTGGTTTTCAATGGCCCGGGCCCGGACAAGCGACTGCCAATGATCAATACGGGAGCAGGGCCACTCAGCCGAAACAACAAGCAGTTGCGCGCCATAAAATGCCTGTTGCCGGCCAAGTTCCGGAAACCGAGGGTCATAGCATACCAACCCGCCGATGGCGCCGGAAGGCGACCTGACTGGATGAAAAAGGTCTCCCGGGGAAAAGTGCCTGTCTTCCTGCCATAAAGCAAAAAGATGCTGTTTGCGATAGCAGCCCAGCACTCCTTCCGGCCCGACAAAATACAGACTGTTGCAGATCACGGGCTCCCGCTCATCATTATCCGCCCGCTCCAGCAGGGAACCGCAAAGATATATATTCCACCGGGATGCCAGCGCGGTCAATTCCTGCAACAAATCCGGCGCCTGTCCGGCAAGCTCTTCAGCATGGGCGTAGTCGAAACCATAAGCCCACAATTCAGGAAGAGCCACCAGCGTACTCGCCTCCGGCGCCAGGTCAGCGAGCATGGTCTTTATTTTTGCCAGGTTCGCAGCCGGATCGCCGAACACAATTTCGAACTGGAGGAAACCGGCATATGCAAAAAAATTACCGTTCATCCGCGTATTTTCCCTGCGGTAATATTATCCATGGCCTCGGATGCAAGATCGGCTACCCTGGCAGTCCGTACAGCCCCGTCATCGAAAAAACGGACCGCTGCATCATCCCTGCTCAGCAGATGCAGCCGCTCCTCCGCCTCCTCTGCGCCCAGCAGGCCGAGACTTCTGGCGGCCAGACCCCGAACCGCAGGGTCGGATGACTGCAGGTACAAAAGCAGATCACCGATGGCTCCGCGCTGCACAAGCATGTCCGGCCTGGCGGCGGCAAGCCGGGCCATGCCCCACATCAGCCCGCGCTGAAGCCCCTCGTGCTCCAGAAAATTGCCGTCCTGAAACAGTTCCTCGCCGTCCTCGCGCATATATGAAACAAGCATATGGATATATTCCTCAGCCAGACCTTTGTGGCAGGCCATTATTTCAGCCATGGCCTCCGGAGCCCCCCAGCCGATGCCGCCCGATTCATCATTCAGGCTCCACAGCAGACGCCGCATGACGATGCGGGCTTCCTCCATATCCTGATCCGCGAGCCGGGCAACGACAGGCCCCATACAGGCGATGGCATTCCAGCGGATATGTTCTTCACTGCGGCATATCGCCGAAAAAAGGGCATGCAGCACCTCCCTGACATCCATCTCCGCAAGCCGGGACCGGATATCATCCGGATCGTTCCCGGCAAGGAGCTGCATCACCGTGCTTTTTGCTTTACGACCGCCCATGATCCATGACCCTGTCCAGACAAGCCCTCCCGCTATTCTCCTTTGGCCGGCGGTGTGAATATCCGGCGACCGAGTTCCGCATCCAGCATGAACAGTCCGGAGGTGTCATCCTTGATCAACTTCAGCTTGTCAACTATTTCTCCGACACTGGCCTCCTCCTCAACCTGTTCCGCCACAAACCACTGCAGAAAATTCTGCGTGGCGTGGTCCTTCTCACCAATGGCCAGGTCCATCAGGTCATTGATCAGTTCGGTCACGTGCTGCTCATGCTTAAGAATATGCTTAAACGCGGCCAGGGGGGACTTCCAGTCCGAATCAGGTTTTTTTATCGCATCAAGCGCCACTCTGCCGCCGCGTTCGCAGATATAATCATAGATTTTCATCCCGTGAAAGAGCTCTTCCTGCACCTGCGCTCTCATCCAGGTTGAAAAACCCGACAGGCTTACCGACTGAAAATAGGATTCCATGGACAGGTAGAGATAGGAAGAGTACATTTCCGCATTGACCTGAGCGTTCAGCGCCTTGAGCATCTTTTCTTTTAACATCGGTTTCTCCTTTATTGTGTGTTTCACTGCTGTTTCACAGAGAATGCTGGTAAAAGCGTAGTGCATGGTTGCCTTGCCCGTGAGCGTTGACACCTTTGCAACAAATCATGAATCCAGACTCTAATCATCAAATCGACGATATCCATACTCTCTTGAAAAAATGTTGTTTTTTCAAGACAAATTTGTTTTTGTTGCAGAAATATCACCTTTTACCAAGTATCGATGAACAAAATAATACTTATCACCGGAGCAACGTCCGGATTCGGCAAAGCCTGCGCCGAACTTTTTGGCGCCAAGGGATGGCGGCTGATCATCTGCGGCCGGCGGGAAGACCGCTTGCTGCAGATCAGCAGGGACTTCCCGGAAGGACAGGTGCACTGCCTGCCCCTCGATGTACGCGACCGGCAGCAGGTAAACGACATGCTTTCAGGACTGCCGCCGGAATTCAGGGATATAGATGTGCTGTGCAACAACGCCGGCCTGGCCCTGGGCCTCAAACCGGCCCAGGAAGCTGACCTTGACGACTGGGAGCAAATGATCGACACCAATATCAAAGGATTGTGCTATGCAGTCGAGGTAATGCCGGTTTGTCAGAGCTGGTCCCCTTTTGCCATTCACCGTAATACGGACACCAATTGCGAGTAATGCGACGGGTCGTTATTACAGGAATGGGGATTGTCTCGCCCATCGGAGACAGCCTTGACGAAGTCCTGACCTCGCTTCTGGAGGGGCGTTCAGGCATCCGCTACCAGCCGGCTTATGAAGAACTGCAGCTTCGCTCAAGGGTCGGCGGATTCACCGGAATAAACATTCAGGAACATATCGACAAAAAAGACCTGCGATTCATGGGCGACGCGGCGGCGTACGCCTACATAGCCATGCAGCAGGCAATCCGTGATGCCGGACTGGATGAGGAGCATGTATCCAGCCCGCTCACCGGATTGATTATGGGCTCCGGAGGAACTTCAGCCGCCAACGTCATTGCTTCGGCAGACACCATGAGAACCCGGGGCATAAAGCGGCTCAGCCCCTTCATGGTCCCGAAGACCATGAGCTCAACCGTTTCCGCCGGATTGACCGCGCCATTCAGGATTAAAGGCACCTGCTATTCCATATCATCTGCCTGCTCCACCGGGTCGCACTGTATCGGCGCCGGCATGGAACAGATCCAGCTGGGCAAGCAGGATATCATGTTTGCCGGCGGCAGTGACGAGGAGCACTGGATACAAACCAGCATGTTCGATGCCATGGGGGCATTGTCAACAAATTTTAACAATACCCCCCAGAGTGCTTCCCGGCCTTATGATGTCAACCGTGACGGCTTTGTCGTTGCCAACGGAGCCGGCGTTGTGGTGCTCGAGGAGCTCGAGCATGCCCTGAAACGGGGTGCGCACATCTATGGCGAGATAGTCGGTTACGGGGCCACGGCGGACGGACACCAGATAGTTGTGCCGTCAGGCGAAGGAGCAGTCCGATGCATGGAACTGGCCCTGCGGAATGTGCAGAATCCCATCGACTACATCAACGCCCACGGTACTTCAACCCCCATAGGTGATATTGTCGAACTCCAGGCGATCCGCTCGATCTTCGGTAACTCGGTGCCGGCGATCAGCTCCACCAAATCTCTTTCCGGCCATACCCTTGGCGCAGCCGGGGTCCATGAAGCCATTTATTCATTGCTGATGCTGGAAAAAGGTTTTATTGCCGCATCGGCCAACATCGAAACCATTGACCCCCAGGCAGAAGATATGCCCATCGTCCGGGAAACCCGTACAGCCCGATTAACAACGGTTATGAGCAACAGTTATGGCTTTGGCGGAACCAATGCCTGCCTGGTTTTTCAAAAATACTGATCCACGGCCCGTACAATGAGCGATACAGATTTTTTCTATATGCGTGAAGCAATACAACTGGCGGAACAGGGCATGCGAAGGGGTGACGGCGGTCCGTTTGGAGCAGTCATTGTCCGGGAGGGAAAAATCATCGGTTCAGGATGGAACAGGGTGCTGAAAACCAATGACCCAACCGCCCATGCCGAAATCGTCGCCATCCGAGCAGCATGTGCCCAAGCGGGCAGCTATTGGCTGGAAGGCTGCAGGATATATGTCAATTGCGAGCCCTGCCCCATGTGCCTGGCCGCAATCTACTGGGCGCGAATCGCCTCGTTGACCTTTGCGGCCACCCGGGCCGATGCGGCGGCAGTGGATTTTGATGACGCTTTTATATACGGAGAAGTCTGCCGCCCGATCACCGAACGAGCAATCGAAACACACCAGTGTCTGCGGGAAGAAGCGCTGCAGGTCATGCGGCTCTGGCCGGATCTTGAAACAAAAAAGAACTACTGAAGCTTAGCGTCTATCCAGACACGATCTTAAAAATACTGATCGCCGCCCATGCCCGGAGGCTTCATGCCCGGGGGCATGTCCGACTCTTCATCAAGGCGCTGCATTCCTTCCATAACCAGTCCCATGAAACCGCCGATAACGTCATATTCCTCCGCTTCAGGAGGAATCCCCGGCGAGTAGACAAATTGGCCGCTTGTCACCCCGAGCAGGGCGAAAATCGCATCTTTGCCTTTCAGCTTCCCATACTCGGCATAAATGAGTTCTCCTTCGTTGAAAAGCACCTTGGAATCACCGCCCTTGAGCTTGAGATTCACGGTGCCGGTCTTCTGGCTGGCATTGATCATCTGGAACAGCTCCACGACATGCACCTCGGCAATATCTCCGGACATGCCCGCGCTGATGTCGGTGGTCATTTTTTTGCTGATCTTGCCGGCCCGCTCCACCAGCAGGCGGTAGAAGAAAACATGCAGAACAGGATACCGGTGCAGGACATGTTTAAAGTCCTTGCTGGTTAAAGCAGCCAGCTTGGTCACGTCCCTGCTGTAGACGGAAGTGACAACCGGGGCTCCGGTCAGCAGACTCATTTCACCAAACACACCGCCGGACTCCATTATAGATATGGTTTCCCCCTGGTCGCCGACGACCTCGATCTTGCCGGTCAGAACAATATAGAGGTGGGTGCCAGGATCACCCTTGCGCAGGATAAGTTCATCAGGATTATACCGTTTGAACTGCAGGAGAGTAAAAAGATCGTACAGATCAATATCGCTGAGCGGAGAAAATACCGGAAAGGTACGCAGCATGCCGGTAAATTCGGTCAACTCCCTGTTGGCTGCGCGCTTTTGCGCGGATGCCAGCAATTTCATCTGGGTGGTGGCGTATTCCTTCTCCTTTTTAAATTCAAAACGGATCAGGCCGCTGCAGCCGCCGCACTCAAACTTGACCTTCTGGGAGCCGAATACCGAATGCCTTTTCATGGTCTCCTGGCCTTCGGTAATACGCATGATCTGGCGGACCAGAACAAGGCAGGCCGGTTTGACCCCGGGGATGGTCAACGCATCGCGCAGGACGTTAAACTCATCGCCGACATTATAGAGCGGGCAGAATCGTTCTTCAGTGCAGACAAAAATGGCGTTGCGAAATTCCATTAATCTACCAATGCATAGCGACGACAGTACTTCTCAATTTCCCCTTAAGAAGAACCATGATTCTTACAGGTGTACAGTTAAGCACTTATGCAATATCAGGCGCATTCACCTATGACCGACCAAAAAACAAATAAATAACAAAACCTAAAACAGCTGCACCGCCAAACATTACAGGAAGTATTTTTCCAATCTGAAGCTCACCGTCCACAATCAGGGTCTGCATATATTCAGTACCTGACAGATACCATATTCCCATAAGAATTAATACCAGTATGATATCCCTGAAGGACTGTTTATATATCCACCATCCCATGAGGGACAAAAAAGGAATTAAAAACCATGGATTAGAAAATAGACCGAGGTCAACATCGCTTACCTGCCGCGGTATGTGGGTTGAATTGAGAAAATCAACTATTTTGTCAAAAAACCCGTCTGCCTTATCGGCAGCACTACCTGCAGCTGCTCCCACATCCGGCATTTTCTTTCTCCTTTTCCAAATTATGCTGAGAACGGTTAAAAACCTGGATCGCGCAATAGGAGCCGCACATGGAGCATGTTGGTCCCTTATCGCTCTGTCCCTCTTTTCTGAATCGGGCCGCTTTGGCCGGATCAATGGACAGCTCGATCTGTCCCTTCCAGTCCAGCCGGTTGCGGCGCACGGCCATTTCGTTATCCTTTTCCATTGCCCCGGGCAGGCCCTTGGCGATATCGGCGGCATGGGCGGCGATCTTCGAGGCGATCACCCCTTCACGCACATCATCTATATCAGGCAGCTTCAGATGTTCGGCCGGCGTGACGTAGCAGAGATAATCCGCCCCGGCAGCGCCGGCTATGGCCCCGCCGATGGCGCCGGTTATATGGTCATATCCCGGCGCGATATCGGTTACCAGGGGGCCGAGCACATAAAATGGAGCGCCCTTGCACATCTGCTTCTGGAGCAGGACATTGGCGGTTATCTGGTTCATCGGCATATGGCCGGGGCCCTCGATGATCACCTGCACACCGGCGGCCCAGGCCCGTTCGGTCAACTCGCCCAGGTGGATGAGCTCCTGGACCTGATTCCGGTCAGTGGCATCGGCCAGGCAGCCCGGACGGATTCCGTCCCCCAGGCTGAGGGTCACTTCATGTTCCTTGAGGATGGCCAGCAGGTCGTCAAAATGTTCATACAGCGGATTTTCTTTTTTGTGATAACTCATCCACTCCAGAAGAAAAGATCCACCCCGGCTGACAACGCCCATGATCCGTTTCTGGCTGCGCATCCGCTCCTGCAGATTCCGGGTTATGCCGCAATGGATGGTCATGAAATCGACCCCGTCCATGGCCTGCTTCTCAATGGTTTTAAACATCTGATCAACGGTGACCTCAACCAGATCCTTGCCCTGCTGCTCGACTGTCTCCGCCACGGCCTGGTAGATCGGCACCGTGCCCAGCGGCACTGGACAGTTCTCCAGGATACCCCTGCGAACCGCGTCAAGATCGTCACCCATGCTGAGATCCATGACCGTATCCGCGCCGGCTTCAACAGCGACTTTCAGCTTATCCAGCTCTTCTCCCACATTGGACAGATCCTTTGATGCGCCGATATTAGCATTGATCTTTGTTGACGTGCCTTTGCCGATGGCCATTATTTTTTCAAATTTGTGATGGATATTTTTCGGCACAACAATCACCCCGTCACCAACTCCGGCAACGAGGGTATCTATATCCAGCGATTCATTTTTTGCGCACTTCTCCAGCAGTTCCGTTTTCTTCCCCGCCAGTGCGTCTTCTCGTATGCTCATGTAACTCAGTCTCCATATCTATCAAACCTTCCAGGACAGAAGGATGACACGTAATTCACATAATAAATAATACCATAAAAAGGCTTAATGCCAAGCAAATTTGAAGATACCAATGGTCATCACCCCCTGTCAATGCAAAAGAAAATCCCTGTCCGGCCGAGAACACCTCGGCCAACATCCATCATTAACATTTTTGTCAATAATATGATTCAATATTTCCATTTATGTAACATTTCTTCTTTTCTGTCGCCTTTCCCGTAAGCGGGAAAAAAATATTAATTGTGCAAAAACAGCAACATAAAAATTAGCAGCCTCACAGGAAGAATCTGGCATGATGATTGATATGTAACATAACAAAGCATTCGTTATTTTTTCATACCATAGAAAAGGAGATGACCATGAAAAAAATTGAAACAATCATCAAGCCATTCAAGCTTGATGACCTCAAAGCAGCCATGCACGACTTGGGGATCCACGGCATGACCGTGGTCGAAGTCAAGGGTTTTGGGCGCCAGAAAGGCCACACCGAGGTCTACCGGGGAGCGGAATACGTTGTGGATTTCATCCCCAAGATCAAGGTGGAAACCATTGTTGCCGATGAACTGGTCGACAAGGTTGTCGACACCATCGTCAAAACCGTTCGCACCGGGAAGATCGGCGACGGCAAAATATTTGTGCTGCCCGTGGAAAAAGTATGCCGGATCAGAACAGGCGAAACTGACAATGATGCACTGTGAAAAGAGATCGAACTACAGCGCTGACAACCTATCAAGAGGAGACAGACCAATGCGTAAAAAAATAACACTTGCCACGCTGATCCTGGCGGCAGCCTCAGCTGCTCCGGCATTTGCAGAGGAGCCCGGCGTGGGTGAAACCCTTATCAACCTGGCGTATTCCATCGATACTTTTTACTTCCTCATGTCCGGAGCGCTGGTCATGTGGATGGCCGCCGGTTTTGCCATGCTCGAGGCGGGACTGGTCCGCGGCAAAAATACAGTGGAGATCCTGACCAAAAACGTGGCCCTCTACTCCATTGCCTGCATCATGTACATGTTTGTGGGCTACAACATCATGTACGGAGGCGGCCCCAACGGGTTTATCCCCGGACTGAGCTTCTGGCTCAAAGCCGACAATGGAGTTGACGCCGTACTGGCGAGCGGCGGCGAAACATACTACTCCGCCATGGCAGACTTCTTTTTCCAGGTCGTGTTCGTGGCCACAGCCATGTCCATTGTTTCCGGCGCCGTGGCCGAACGGATGAAGCTCTGGAGCTTTCTGGTCTTTGCCGTCATCCTGACCGGGTTTATCTATCCTGTCGAAGGCTACTGGAAATGGGGCGGCGGCTTTCTTGACAGCCTGGGCTTCCTGGACTTTGCCGGCTCCGGAGTTGTTCATCTTTGCGGCGCCTCAGCGGCCATCGCCGGCGTCCTTCTTCTTGGCGCGAGAAAAGGAAAATATGCCGGAGGAAGGGTTAACGCTATTCCCGGCGCCAACCTGCCCCTGGCAACCCTGGGCACATTTATCCTGTGGCTGGGATGGTTCGGCTTCAACGGCGGCTCGGAACTGAAGATCAGCAACATCGAAGAGGCAAACGCCGTGTCCATGGTTTTTGTCAACACCAATATGGCCGCGGCCGGCGGCCTGGTCGCAGCCCTGCTGCTGTCACAGGCATGGTTCGGCAAGGCCGACCTTACCATGGCCCTCAACGGCGCCCTGGCCGGACTGGTCGCCATCACGGCGGAACCATTGACCCCGACCCCGCTGGTGGCAACCATAGTCGGCGTGATCGGCGGCCTTCTTGTTGTCCTCTCCATCGTCCTCATCGACAAGGCCCGGATCGATGATCCGGTCGGCGCCATCTCCGTGCACGGCGTTGTCGGGATATGGGGGCTGCTGGCCGTTGCCTTCACCAATCCGGAAGGATCTTTGGTAGCCCAGCTTACCGGTATCGGAGTCATCTTTGCCTGGGTGTTCGGCACAAGCTTTGCCGCCTGGTTCATCATCAAGGCGGTCATGGGCATCCGGGTCAGCGAAGAGGAAGAGCTGGAAGGTGTTGACATTGCCGAATGCGGCCTTGAGGCATATCCTGAATTCACCTCCAAGTAACAGCGTCATTATTATGCTGTCCGCCCCGCTTATCAAATCCGGGGCGGACGGCATCCTGCAAATAAAAAAAACAGAAAGGAGAAACCATGTTCAACCTGAAAAAAACAACCTATGTTACAGCCGCAGCAGCGATATTTCTTGCCGGCAGCACCATAACCGCATCAGCGCAGGAGACGGAAACACCATCAGGTGATCTCAGTGTCGCCATGTTAAGCAAATATGTCTGGCGCGGATATGAACTCAGCAAGGACAGCCTGGTTATTCAGCCGTCCCTGACCGCGGCCTACAAGGGCTTCGGCTTCAACCTCTGGGGCAACCTCGATACCGATCAGGACACCAGTCTCTTCGGTGAGGACGGCGCCAACTGGAACGAGACCGACATGACCCTGTCCTATGACAATGCTGTCGGCATGATGGGCTACTCCCTCGGCTATATATATTATGCCCTGGACGGCGCCGACGATACCCAGGAGCTGTACGGCAGCATCAGCCTGGATACCATCCTGGCGCCAACCCTGACAATTTACCGCGATTTCGCAGAATTCCCTGGCTGGTATTCGACCCTGGGCGTTTCCCACTCTTTTCAGCTCTCGGAGGCCATATCGCTGGACCTGGGCGGACACATAAGCTACCTGGTTGTTGACGACGCAAGCACACTGGCCGATCCAGGCGATCCAACCAGCGAATACAGTGATTTTCATGACGGCCGGATCTCT
>JAMJFO010000043.1 GCA_023544645.1 Desulfobulbaceae bacterium
CGAACCCATGCACTTCGCCGACACGGTTGGCAATGAATGATGGGCAGGTGAAGGGAGAATGTCGGGTTTCGTCCCTCAACCCGACCTACGCGCTAATCTTGTTAAACAGAAGGTGTTCTGCGAGTATACGTAACAAAACAGGAAAAAAAGAACCCGATTTCCTTAATGGAAAGCGGGTTCTTCAACTGTACAATATAAATGTGAGTATTATTATCCCAGGGCTTTTTCCAGGGATTTGGCCATCTTGGTGTTGATTATCTCGCCTATATGCTCATGGGTCCAGATGCCGTCCTTGCGGACAGCCTTGGTCGCATTGCCGTAACTGACCCGGATTGCCTGCTTGCTGACGACCTCAAGGCCTTTCTGCAGCCGCTCTTTCAGCTCATCATTGGAAAATCCCTCAGCCTTACCCAGCGGACCAAGATCCTTCATCTGCTGGGTGAACTCGGTGATCAGCTGGACAAACCTGGGCGCCTCGGCCGCCGATGCCCACTGCAGGCTGAAACGTTCTTCGCGGATGCCGATGTCCTTCATCACTCTGTGCACCAGGGCATTCATGCCCATGGCATCATAATTACCAACCTGGTAATGACATTCGCCAAGTTGTCAGCCACCGGTAAAGATGCCGTCCGCTCCTTCAATAAAACCGCGGAAAATAAAGGCCGGATCGACCCTGCCGGTACACATGACCCGGATGGTCCGCAGATTCGGCGGGTATTGGAAGCGTGACACCCCGGCTGCATCGGCCGCCGCGTAGCAGCACCAGTTACAGAGAAAGCCCAGTATCCTGGGATTGTATTGTTCACTCATTTATGATACCTCAGCAGTTTCTTTTTCACCGACATCGCCAAAGGCGCTTATCTGCGAATTGATCTGTTCATTGGTAAACCCGCCCATGGTGATGGCAAAGGTCGGGCAGTGGCTGGCACAGATGCCGCATGCCTTGCACGATGCGGCAATGGTCCGGGCCTTGCGCTTCTTGTCGACTTTAATCATCTCAATGGCCCCGTATGGACAGAGGCTCGCGCACAGGCTGCAGCCGATGCACTGCTCCTCGTCCACGATGGAAACTATCGGCGCCACCGAGACAAACCCCTTGACCAGCGGGATGGCCGCCTTGGCCGCAGCTGCCTGGGCCTGGGCAATGGTTTCATCCAGCGGCTTGGGTCCGTGGGCCAGGCCGCAGACATAAACGCCGTCCACCGGCAGTTCAACCGGGCGCAGCTTGACATGCGCTTCCAGGAAGAACCGGTCATTGGTCAACGGCGCCTTGAGCAGTTTGCTCAATTCCTCCGTGCCTTCCGGGACAATGCCCACGGAAAGCGCAACCAGGTCCGGGGTCAAATCCATATCCTCCTGCATGATGGAGTCAAAGAACTTCACATGCAGTGTTTTGCCCTTCTCATATACTTCAGGCTTGTTGGCAATTTCATAGGGAATAAAAACAACACCTTTGAGCCTGGCCTCGCGGTAGGCATCCTCGGCATAACCGTA
Organism: Desulfobulbaceae bacterium; assembly: GCA_023544645.1. Lineage (GTDB taxonomy): Bacteria > Desulfobacterota > Desulfobulbia > Desulfobulbales > Desulfobulbaceae > UBA10518. Next base: position 1,495 of record JAMJFO010000043.1, read on the forward strand.
GGTCCGCATATCACGGTATAAAACAATAACCTGGGAGTCGGGGTTGATCTCCTTGATCTGCAAGGCATTTTTGACCGCATGATTGCAGCAGACCTTGGAGCAGTAATTGAGATCATCACCCCGGGAACCGGCGCACTGGATCATGACAACGGAACTCGGCGCCCGGTTTTTTGCTTTGCCGGCAAGGCGTTTTTCCAGCTCCATCTGGGTCATGACCTTGGAGTTTTTATCCAGGAGATAGCCGCCCGGGCGATGTTCATGCCCGCCGGTTGCCAGTACCACGGTTCCGTGATCATAGGTTTGCTCGGTCTTTTTCTTGCCGCTGCCGGTGGAAATGACCGAGGCATAGTTGCCGATGAATCCGGAAATGGCGGTCAGTTCCGCTTCCGTTGCCACGGAGATCTTTTTATTCTTCTGCACCCTGGCCACCAGTTTTTTCAGCTCTTTAGCCGTTTCATCCCCGGCAAGGGTGTGGTTCAGGAGGCCGAGATTGCCGCCAAGGGTCTTGCCCTTTTCAAGGAGCAGGGTTTCAAAACCCTGATCAGCAATGGACAGTGCAGCGGTCATTCCGGCAATGCCGCCGCCGACGACCATTGCCCTGGGCGTTACCGGCACGGTCTGCTCCGGCAGGGGTTTCATGCCGCGCGCCTTGGCAACTGCCATCCGCACCAGGTCCCTGGATTTGTCGGTGGCGGCTTCCGGCTCATTGGCATGAACCCAGGAGCACTGATCCCGGATATTGACCATTTCGATCAGGCTCCGGTTCAATCCCGCATCCTTGAGGGTTTCCTGAAATAGAGGCTCATGAGTCCGCGGAGAACAGGCGGCAATGACCACCCGGTTCAGGTTATGCTCCTTTATCTTGTCCTTGAGCACCTCCTGGGCGTCCTGGGAACAGGAATAGAGGCTGTCGGTATGATAGACCACGCCTTCCATGTCTTCGGTGGACTCTTCCACATTGTGCACATCAACCACCGAACTGATATTGATCCCGCAGTGGCAGACAAAAACGCCGATGCGGACTTCTTCATCCATGGGCTGTTCTTCAGGATATGATTTGTGAACTATGCCCTGCCCCCGCTGCTTGGTGAGCATGCCGGCGGCAATGCCTGCTGCTGCTGAAGCCTGGGTCACACTCTCCGGAATATCCTTAGGGCCCTGGAAGGCCCCGGCAACAATGACGCCGTCGCGAGACGTTGTCAGGGGTGCAAAGGTGCTGGTCTCGCAGAAATCATACCTGTTCAGATCGATTCCGGTCTTTTCGGCAATGCCCCTGGCATCCCGCGGCGATTCCAGCCCCACCGACAGAACAACCATGTCATAGGGCTCAAAATAATGTTTTCCATCCAGGGTGGAATAGGTCAGCTGCAGGCGGTTCTCCCATGGAGTCACATCCGCTACCCTGGCCCGCACAAACTTGATGCCTATGGCTTCGGCTCGTTCGCGGGCCTTGTCGAACTCTTTGCCCTGGGTGCGGATATCCATGTAGTAAATAGTGATGTCGACTTCCGGATCATGCTCCTTGGCGACCAGCGCCTCCTTGATAGAGTACATGCAGCATACCGAAGAGCAATACCCGTTGTTGCAGCCGAGATCGCGGGAGCCGACGCACTGGATAAAGGCCAGCCGTTTGGGGTGGCGGCCGTCGGAAAAGCATTTCACCTCGCCCATGAACGGACCGGACGCTGTGGTCATCCGCTCGAATTCAATACTGGTGACAATGTCCGGGTGTCTGTTGTAGCCGTATTTCTCCAGGGTTTCTTCGGAGATCTTGCCGAATCCCGGAGACAGAATCACTGCTCCGACCTTGAGGTCCAGTTCTTCCGGCTTCTGGTCAAAGTTGATGGCATGGCTCTGGCATACCGGCACACAGATCTGGCAGGTGTCATGCTGCAGGTGCAGGCATGATTCCGGATCTATGTAATAGGTGGCCGGCACTGCCTGGGCATAGTCAATATGGATGGGTCTGGTCAGGGAAAGCCCCTCATTGTAGTCATCCACATGATGCCGGGGACAGTACTGGGTGCAGAGCCCGCAAGCAGTGCAGCTGTCCGCGTCGATATAACGGGGCCGCAGCCTGACCTTTGCCGTAAAATCGCCTGGTTTGCCTTCCAATGACAGGAAATCCGCATTGGTGAGCATCTCGATGTTTGGAGACCGACCGGCCTCTACCAACTTTGGCGCGAGAATTCAGAGCGAGCAGTCATTCGTTGGAAAGGTTTTGTCCAGCTGGGCCATGACACCGCCGACCACCGCTTCCTTTTCAACCAGATAGACATAGTAGCCGAGTTCAGTCAGGTCGAGCGCAGCCTGCACTCCGGCAATGCCTCCGCCGACAACCATGACCGATCCGGCCCTGTGTTCCATTCCTTTTCCCATTTCAATCTCCAGGTTAAAAAATTATTTCCCTTGAATATTGATCTTCTCCGGTGCAATCATTATCAATCACCCGGAAAAAACTCTATTAAAGTACGATACAGTTCTATTTATACTACATAACAGCTCTTGGCCGTTTACCGGTCAAGTTCCGCCATGTTCGATATATTCGACACTTTTTCCAGCCGTACCGCGCAAACTTTGGCCTCGGGTATTTTGCATACCGGATCCAGCGCGTCGTTGGTCAACAGGTTGGCAGCCGCCTCACGGTAATGAAACGGGATAAAGACCATTCCCTTGTTCACCCGCTCGGTTACCAGGGCAGGCAGGGTGATATCACCCCTGCGGGTAACCGCCCGCACGGTATCGCCGTTGTCGATGCCAAGGCTTTCCGCATCCTCGGGGCTGATCTCGACATACGGCCCGTTGTCCGCATCTTCGAGTATCTGGGACCGGCGGGTCATGGTGCCGGTATGGTACTGGGCGAGCACCCGTCCGGTTGACAGGTACAGCGGATATTCAGCATCCGGCATTTCCCGTGGTCCCTGCCATTCCACTGGTGTGAATATGGCCTTGCCGATGGGAAATCCATCCTCAAAAAGAACCGGGGTGCCGGGATGATTCTCATGGGGACACGGCCATTGCAGACCTCCATGCTCCAGGCGATCGTAATTGATTCCGGCGATGGCCGGCCATACCCTGCCCATCTCCTCAAATACCTCGTCGCAAAGAGGCGGCGCTGTCACGTAGCCGCCCTCGTTATACAGACGGTTGGTGAACCCCCGGGAGAGCGGCACAATATGGTCATACCCCATACGGGCCGTGACCAGATTGATAATGGTCAGGTCGTCCCGGGCTTCACCGGGGGGCCTGACCGCCCGGCGGATACGCTGTATCCTGCGCTCGGTGTTGGTAAAAGTGCCGTTTTTCTCGGCAAACGATGCCGCCGGCAGGACAACGTCCGCCAGTTCGGCAGTCTCGGTCAGAAAAATATCCTGGACCAGAAGAAAATCAAGTTTTTCAAACGCCCTGCGGGCGTGGCTCATGTTGGGATCACTGAGCACCGGGTTCTCACCCATGATCCACATGCCGGCGATGGCGCCGTTTTCCATGGCCGGAGTCATCTCGGTCGCGGTCAGTCCCGGTTCCGCTTTTGGTTCATGCCCCCAGATCTCGCCGATGCGCTTCCTGGCCTCATCGTTGTCCACCCGCTGATATCCTGGAAGGTTGAGCGGGTTGCAGCCCATGTCGCTGGCGCCCTGAACATTGTTCTGGCCGCGGAGCGGATTAAGCCCGGCGCCGGGCTTGCCGATATTGCCGGTTGCCAGCACCAGATTGGCCAGCGCCAGAACGTTGGATGTACCGGAAGAGTGCTGGGTAATGCCCATGGTATAATAGGTGCCTGCCCGGTCAGCTCCGGCAAAAAGTCTGGCCGCTTCAACTATATCCGCAGCCGGGACACCGGTGATTTTTTCCGCCCATTCCGGGGTGCAGTCGGCAACCGCGGAGGAGAAGGCGGCAAAACCTTCGGTTCGTTCGGCAATGAACTGTTCATCAGCCAATCCTTCGCTGAGGATGACATGGCATATGCCGTTGATAAGGGCCGCATCGGTTCCGGGACGATGCCGGAGCCAGATGACGGCATCATCCACCAGCTTTATGCGCCGCGGATCGGCGACAATGAGTCTGGCGCCCCTTTTAATTGCTTCCCGCATGCGCAAACCAATGATCGGATGGGTCTCGGTGGTATTGGAACCGATGACAAAAAGAACATCGTTGTCGATTATGTCACCAATGTTGTTGCTCATCGCTCCGGATCCGAATGCTGTGGCCAGACCGGCCACCGTCGGACTGTGTCAGTAGCGGGCACAGTGATCGACATTATTGGTCCCTATGCCGGCCCGGAAAAATTTCTGAAAAGCATAATTTTCCTCGTTGGTGCACCGGGCCGATGACAATCCGGCCAGGGCATCCGCACCCTTGTCCTCAAGTATCTGCCGAAATTTTACCGCAATAAAATCCAGGGCTTCAGCCCAGCTGGCCGGCTCGAGCGAACCGCTTTTCCGACGCCTGATCATCGGTGTTCTTAACCGGTCGGGATGATGAATAAAGTTGTGCCCGAACCTTCCCTTAACGCAGAGATCGCCGAAATTCGGACCCTGTTCGAGGTCGGCCCCGATCTCCATGACCGTATTACCCTTGACCTTGAGTTCAATCTGGCAGCCGGTTCCGCAGTATGGGCATGTGCTGGGGACAGCTTTAACCTCCTCGGCCTGGATTGGAACGATCCGGTTTTTCTTATTCAGGGCGCCGGTTGAGCAGTACTCAACACATTTCCCACAGGAAACACAGTTGTCCTTGAAGTGAATTTCCACCCCGAAAGGCTGCCCTTTCTGGACAACTTTCTGTGCCCTCACCTCCAGGGCGTCATATTCACAGTAGCGCACACAGCGAAAGCAGAAAATGCACTTGTTGGGATCCACGGTGATGGCAGGATGGGAATTGTCGATCTTGTAGAACGGCTTGACGCCCATGCCGGTTTTGTTGATATTGATGTTGTAGTCAATGTCATGGCGTTTCAGGTCGCACCGGTCAAAGGCCGTACATCCGCACGAAAGGCAGCGTTCCGCCTCGCGGCGGGCCATTTTTTCATTATACCCGAGCTTGACTTCATCAAAATCCTGTACCGCTGTTTCAGCGGGACGTTCAGGCATTTTTTCGCGCAATTTGACAGCAATGCCCTCAAAATTTTTCAGATCCACATCATCAAAGGTCTTGCCGCGGGTAAAATTAAACCTGCTTTCAGCGGGCTCCTTGTCTGCATTCATGACATAGGCATGGATATTTTCAGCAGCCCGGCGTGCCGCCACAACGGCCTGGATAACTGATTTCGGACCGGTTACCGCATCCCCGCCGGCAAAAACACCGTCAATATTGGTTTGAGAAGAACGGGGATTGGCGACAATGGTGTACTTGGGCGAGAGCTCTATCTGCGATTCGATCTCTCCACCTTCAAGGTGCTCTTTGACCGCAGCCTGGCCGAGGGAGGAAACGATGGTGTCAACATACATTTTTTTTGTTGATCCGGGAATCGGGATAGGCTCCCTGCGGCCGCGCTTGTCCGGCTCACCCAGTTTCATGCGGATAAGGTCCAGTCGTAATCGGCTGTCCTCGGTGGATTTGCCGCAGATTTCGATGGGAGATGCCATGAGCAGGAACTCAACGCCGTCTCTTTCAGCCTCCCTGATGTTCCGCTGATGGGCCGGCATTTCAATCTTGGCGCGGGGATAGATGATTGTGACAGAGTCCACCCCTTTTCGCAGGAGGCTCCTTGCTACTTCCATGGCCGTATTGTTGCCGCCTATTACCGCTGCGCTTTTCCCGAACTCAATTTCTTTCCCTTCGTTGATCATGCGCAGGAATTCCATCGCCTGGTAGACATGCGGTTTGCGGGAACAGGGTATTTCAAGAGGTTCATCCACACAGGCGCCGATGCCGATAAATGTCGCATCATAGCCCTGTTCCGTGAGGTCCTGAATGGTAAAATCCTTTCCCCAATTCTGATTAAGGCGAATGGAGATACCCATTCTCAGAATAGTATTTATTTCGTAATCAAGGACATCCTTGGGGATCTTGTATTCAGGGAACCCGTAACGGAGAGCGCCCCCCAATTTAGGGGCAGCTTCAAAAATTGTGACATCATGTCCTTTCCTGGTCAGGAAATATGCTGCCGTCAGGCCCGCAGGACCGCCGCCGATTACCGCAATACGTTTCCCGGTTGATTTTTCCCGGGGGATATTGAGGTTTATTTCGTGCGTCATGCACCAGTCAGCGACAAACCGTTTCAAATGATTAATATGAATGGGATCGTCAACCAGTATACGGCGGCATCGGGTTTCACAGAAACGGGGACAGACACGGCCTACGGAAAAAGGAACGGGATTGCGCTCCATGACCAGGCGAAGGGCTTCTTCATACTCTCCCTTGGCGACATGAGCGATATACCCCTGAACATTGATCTGTCCCGGACAAGTCAGGTTGCAGGGAGCCTTGCAGTCACCGAAATGGGTCTTGGAAATAGCAGCCAGCCGATCCTGCCGAAAGGTTGTCGCCGCCTTGCTTCCGGTCTGAATGTCCATGCCGTCCAGGGCCAGCGTCGAACAGGCACGGAACAGTCCATCGGTGTCCAGGCTGGCTTTCAGGCCATGCCTGGCATAATCGGTGATTTCAACCACACAGACATCGCACTGTTTGTCGGTGGGTTTACCTTTGACATAGCACAGCGTCGGTATGGCAATACCGGCGCGTCCGGCAACCTCGAGTATGGTCAGGCCTTTTTCGGCAACTATCTCATTGCCGTCTATGTGGAGCGTAACTGTTGACATATATCCAGTATGGGCGGTAACGGGAGGCAGCGTAGCCCGCAGCCCGCTTCGTCCCTGTTTTCATGCATTATTTTGCCGGTTTCCATTCCTTGAGGAATGCCGGCAGATGACCTGCCTCACGGGGGCCGATGGTTATGGTCCACTCCGGAAGCTCCTCTTCCAGCTCACCCTTGATGGTCGCAAGATATCCGGGAATGATCAGTTCCCGATGCTTGACCTTATCGGCAATGCCGGACTTGTTGACAAACATGGCGATCAGATCGGCGCCGAATTTGCCTGCCGCCCAGGCGGTGAGAACGGAAAGTCCTTCCGTATCCTTGATGAGCAGCCAGGACGGCACCTTGGAACCTTCAATCTCGCCGGAAACAATGAAGTAGGTGAGAGAAAAGTTGCAGGTTATGAGTACCGGCGAGTCTTCACCCGGGCCGCCGAGGGGATAAATATCCTCTGCCACAACCATGGGGCGCTGCGGATCGGTAAAGATATTGAGCTGCTCCAGAAGCAGCGGGAAGAGCACATCGCCCTGGAGATCGGAGAGAACAACAATACCGGCGTACTTGGCCATCAGAACGGAAGCTATCATCGCCTCCATCATCAGGTCGTCACTCATCTCGCAGGGAAAGGTTATGGTCGGGAACCCGAGGGGTTTGAATTTCTCCTTGATGGCTGAACGGCGGGAAACTACATTATCTTCAAATGCCCCGCGCAGGGTGCGTGCTCCGGAATCGATGACCAGATCCTTGTGCCCCGCATCAACCAGGCTGCCTGAAATTGCAACCAGGTCATCAAGGCTTTTGCCCTGGACGCCAAGGGGACAGCCGACTTCTTTGGCCAGGTCGCCCATGGCCTGCCAGTTGTCAGCATTGGCGCCTAAAAGCAGGGGTTTGCGATCAGCGCAGGCTTCAACAGCAGCCTTCATGGTGTCGACATTGCCGGTCATAAGTATGAGGGAAGCCTTGGGCGCCTTGTCCAGCACCTTCCTGGTCAGGGCGGTGAAGGACTCTGCATTGCCGTCACTGTCCTTGACCGCGATGAGATCGGCCGACATCATTACCCCTACCCGCTCGTATTCAAACTTATTGAAACGATCGATTTTGGCGTCAACAGCGGCATCATCTTCAGCGGTTGAGACCAGCACGGCGATTCCGGTGGGATTCTCAAACCGTTTCTCATGCCTGAACAGGCAGGTTTCCCCGCCGATGGTGAATGCTGAGTCGCCGCTTCCCATTTTAATCGTGCGGATCGGGGGCGCCGAGGCTTCACCGATGGTTTCCTTTGCCTCATCGCTGACATGGGGGCATGTATCGATCTCTGTCTGACCGGCTGCCACCTTCATGGCAAAAGCAAGACATGTCGGGATGCCGCAATCGCCGCAATTTGTTTTCGGCAGCATTTTTAATATCTGTATACCGGTTAACGCCATTGTTCGTATCCTCCTTAAAACATATATCTGGGACAAACCTGATTCATTCGGCCTGTCTGCCTTTCTTCGATGTTCAGCCTATGGCTGTGTCCATTTCCAGCGCCGGGTGACCTTTTTCCTTGAGGAATGCAAGAATTTCCTCCTCGGTAATACCCTGTTCTTCGGTGGCGATCATATCAAACAGCTCGGGCATGCCGATCTCTTCACACCGGGCCATGAGTTTGTCGGCGATCTCGTCCTTGAGGATCTTGGGGATCCAGACAAGTCTTTTTATTCCGCCTTCGGCCAGAAAAAGCTTGCGGCTGGTCATGTAATGTTTGGACACACCCATGAAACCGGGAGTCTGCATACCGCCGCCGGCCATGCCGGCCAGAGTGGTGAACTTCATGCCCGACGGGGTCATCCCCATGTAATCCCGGTTGACGACCATGATTCCGTTACAGGCAGGCAGCATCGCTGCAATAGCTTCAAAGCAGCCGCAGGCGGTCATGGGGTTGTTCATAAGCGAATAACAGCTTACTTCGCTGACAGCGCCACGGGAGGCCTGATTGACGAATTCGTTGATCCCGGTGAAGTATCCGTTGGTCTCATCCGTGCATTCTCCCTTCTCGATGGGCTGATTGGGTCCGGTGGGGTTGATCTGGTATGATGCCTTGCCGTCCAGCCAGTTATAGGCGCCGCACATGCCGATTCGCTCGGGGGTGATAACACACACGTGACTGGGGGCGAAGGACTGGCACAGGGTGCAGGAATAAAAAACTTCCTCGGTTTCATCGGTCATGGAACCAAGACGCAGGTCGCGCTCTTCATAGACCTGCTTGGCCAGATCCATGACTTCCTCTACTTTTTCCTGCACGGTGTATATTTTTACCTGGACCTTGTCGAGAATAGCGCCGAATTCCTGGTGCAGTTTGCCGTGCAGCACCGTGCCGATATGCTTGAAGGAAAATCCTTTTTCAACCGCGCCCTTGCCTATACGGATCCACATGATGTTCCGCTGACCGATATGCATGATGCCCTGGATATAGTTGATAAGGTGATGAAACTGGCGTTCCAGGATCGGCTCGAAGTCGGACTGCATTTCCCTGCCGGCAACTTCGACAAGAATGGCGATGGGCAGGTTCTGCCCTTCTTCGATATCGGAAATATCAGGGCCTTCCATGATGACTTTGCCATCCTCCACCTCATCCATTTCCTTGGAAATCAGCACTTCGACACCAGTGGTGCGGCCGCCGCCGCACTCCATGTACAGGTCATCCTTGCGGATACGTTCACCTTCGAACGCCGGGCCGAAGGACATGGGTATGTCGATTTTGGTAACGGACACCTTGAGCCCGCGCACCTCAATGGCCTTCTGGACGATTTCGTCATGGGGAACGTTGGATACAACATGCTCGTAGGTGCAGATTCCGGTGGGCAGCACCTCGGGGATATTGTAGTCGGATATGGTTGGAAATCCCCAGTTGATGGCGCCGGCGGCATTGGCATACCATTCGTCGCTGACCGGGCCGAAGGCCATGACAAAGGCAAAGGTCCGGTTCTTGTTGTACAGCAGGTTGCCCCGGTAATCACCCGGCTTGATGCCGCCGAAGGCCATGGCCACGCGGCAGGCGAAGCCGATGGCAAATACCGCGGAAGTGTATGTCGGCCCGAAGGGAACCAGACGGGTTCCCCATCCGACCTGGACTTCGTTGTCGACAAGGAGGTCGGGCATCCTCACACCATCAGTCTGGTCGTGCATGAAGATATAGAGATTTTTCTCCTGCAGCTCCACGGCGATCTTGCTGGCGATTTCTTTGTTGGGGGGCGCGCCCATGATGGCGGCAAAACCGGGGGCCGTGCCGTCAACAAATTCCACGCCGCGCTTGCGGAAGATGACATCGTCAGCGGCGCCGAGCCACAAATTATCCGCGGCCGGTTCTTCGGTCTTGGTGTAAAATCCGGGATCATTGAGATAGCGGATGGCTTCGTACATCTCCTCGGCAAAAAAAGTGGCCATACCCGCATCCAGCGCCGGGGCAAGGTATGGGAGCCAGATGTCCTCGGAAACAACGGCAGGAAGAAGCGTCCGGCATTCCTGGAAGATATCCTTCATGTCGCCAAGTTTTTCCACCTTGGCGCCAAGCATGGAATAAATAACCGGCAAAAAATAGGCTGTGTTCGGAAACGAAACTTCCTGCTCAGGCCCGTATTTCTTTAAGGCCTGTTCATAGGTCTCCTCAGCCATGTCAATGATTTTCTTGGCGCCGCGAATAGCTGCTGAACAGATGATCTTCGACATTGAAAAAACTCCCTTGTTATATTTCTAATCTGTTGATTTCAAAAATATGCAGACTGATCAGGCCATGAGGCCCTTGATCAGTGATTTCGTCATGTTCACTGCCTTGGGATGACGCATAATCAGCACTTCACCGCCCGCCAGCAGCATGCAGGTGGCGGTCAGTGCCTCCATCATGATACCGCGCTGCTCCTGGTCACCCAGCATATCATCGGAAGGCAGGGTCACCTCCTTGGCTTTCCACACCTCGCGTCCGAGATTGCAGATGATCGGCACCTGCAGTTTTTCATCTTTCTGGGTCAGTGCGGCCAGCCTGATCCGCTCCATGACCGAGTAGGTGTACTCGATACCGTAGCCAAGGGCGCCGATGGAGGGGTCCATCAACACGCTGGTCAGCGGCACACCCAGGTTTTCCAGCAGGATGTTCAGCTGCTTGGCCAGGTTGACGTCAATGGGTGAGGCGGCAACCATGGGATGACCGAAAGCCATGGCGGTTGCCCCGACAGATCGGTAGTTGGCATCTTCAAGGGGCGCCAGACATACTTTCTTGTCGCCGATAATGGAGGTGATCTCGCGCAGAGTTTCGGTATCTTTTTCGTTGTTGCCGCATCCCCAGACAATGATCGGAACATCAACCGCTTCGATTACCGCGGCGGCATCCCTGGCAGCATCGGCTGCCGGACGGTTCTGCCCGTTGGGATCAGTGCCGATCAGGTAGATGTTCAGGGCTTCGGCATTATAGTCGTCAATACATTTCCTGGCCCATGCCACGGGATTGTCCAGAACATCTTCGTAGTACCTGGTCAGGGTCGCCGGCCAGTTGTCAGGTTTGACATCCTGGATCTCCATGGCGATCAGCGGTTTGCGGGGCATATTGCCTTCAAACAGGTGAAAAGGCAGGACCTCGGAGCCGCCGACAGTTACGGCGTTATCACCATTGCCCAGGACTGTCTCCCTGATGGCGCCGCTGTAATTGACCTGATAGGAGGTGGCCGGCACTTTGGTGGCTCTTTCGGCAAAAGCAACGCTTTCAGCGGTCAGCTCCGGCGCCGCTATCTCAGCCGGAGCAGCTTTGGCTTCTTTTTTGACAGGTTCCGGCGCGGACTTTTTCTCTTCCGCTTTGGCTTTGGCCTTGGCTTCGGCTTCCGCCCTGGCTTTGGACTCAGCGTCCGCTTTGGCGGCAGCCTCGTCCCTGGCCTGCTGCTCGGCGGCAGCCTTTGCCTCGGCATCGGCTTTGGCCTTTGCTTCAGCTTCCACTTTGGCCTTGGCGGCTGCTTCATCCTTTGCCTTCTGTTCAGCTGCAGCTTTTGCCTTGTCTTCGACCGGTGCAGCCGGAGCTGCCGGCTTTACCGGAGCGGCTTCAGGGGCTGGCGGCGCGGACTTGGCAGCGCCTGCTGCCGGCGGTTCTTTTTTCAGAATAGTCTGGGCGTCAATGAATTTGATCAACGCGTCGAATTGATCATCATTAAGGCCATAGGCCTTCTTTAAAGCATCAATTCCCTGTTTTACAGAATCCAACGCCAACTGGCGCTCTTTTTCATTCATCTCGTGCTCTCCTGCATCATCAGTAGAAATGGCAACAGTATCTGTTATTGGTGAAGTTGTTGTGACAGTCTGGTCGGCAGATGCCTGCTGTCTGATGGTTTCCGCTTCCTCTCTTGCCGTAGCAAGGATCTGCAATGCCTCAGCCTTGGCCTCGGCCAGAACAGTATCTTCGGCGCCGCGAACGGTAACGGTTTCGGCGGAAGGTGCGGCAGGAACCGTTTCATCCTCGACCTCGGCAAAAGTCGGACGAGGCAGAAGGCCGGCTTTTTCCATGATCTCCGCAACGGCCTCTTCCCATTCGATGGCCATAATATGAACGCCGGCCACGCCCTTTATCTCTTTCACCTGATTAATGATATCAACGGCGATGTTGATGCCTTCCTGCTGCTTGTCCTTGGCGCCCTGCATGCGCTTGATGACCTCATCGGTCACATCCATGCCCGGAACGAATTTCTGCATGTACCTGGCCATGCCCAGTGATTTGGGCGGGGTAATGCCGGCAAGGATATATGCTTTGTCGTCCAGCCCGAGATCACGGCACATTTCCATGAACCTGGTGAACTTGTCGACATTGTAAATGATCTGGGTCTGCACAAAATCTGCGCCGTTGGCAATTTTTTTACCCAGACGCACCGCGCGGAACTCAAAAGGATAGGCAAACGGATTGGCAGCCGCGCCAATGAAGAATTTGGGGGCAGTTCCCTTGATTTCCTCGCCGCACTGGAATTTTTTGTTGTCCCTGATGTCCCGAACCATGCCGAGCATCTGGATCGAATCCATGTCAAAAACGCCTTTGGACCCGGGATGGTTGCCGAATTTCTGGTGATCACCGGTCAAGCACAGCAGGTTTTTCAATCCCAACGCGCTTGCGGCCAGGAGGTCGCTCTGCATGCCGATACGGTTGCGGTCCCGGCAGGTCATCTGGATTACCGGTTCAACTCCTTCGGACTGGGCTATCAGTCCGGCGCCGATACTGGACATGCGGACGATGGCGGTCTGGCAGTCGGTAATATTGACTGCATCAACATTGCCCTTCAACAACCGGGCTTTTTTCCTGACCACATCCGGGTCACTGTTTTTCGGCGGACCGAGCTCACCTGTGACGGCAAAGTTGCCGCCGGTAAGCACCCGCTCAAGATTGCTCCCCGATTTCATCAATCCTCCTTCATAAATATATTCTACATGAGGACCAGCCAGGGCGGTCCTCATTGATTTCATCATATCAATGTCCGGCAAAGGGAAACCATTCCGGCAAAAACGAAATGGCTGCACCCAGACGGTCTATTCAGCGAGACCTCCGTGCGGCTCCCCTTCTCCGCCGCAGCCCACACCCGGCAGAGCTTTCCCTTCCAGTTCACGGCGCATCTGCATATCCATGAGGATACGCTCCTGGGCCTTGTTGATGCCAAGCGCTTCACGCTTTTCATCAATGGCCTTGATCATGTGGTGGGCCAGTTTGATGGGGTCTTCCTCCACAGCCCAACAGGCACCGTACAGCTCCTTCATTCCGTCAAGCAGAAATTTATTGAACTTCTTGGCGCCGCTGGTGGGCAGGTTCTGGAAAACAACATGGGCGCCGGAACTGACAAAGTACTGGCCGATGGCAACCGCTTTCTCAGACATATACAGGGGAGCGGTGCCGCAGGCAGGCAGCTCGGAGATATCCTCGCCCAGACCGCCTTCATTAACCATTTCGGTCAGGGCGATGAGCAGGCGGCTGTTGTCGACACAGGAGCCGACATGCAGAACCGGGGGCATGCCCACAGTTTCGCAGACCTCGGCCAGGCCGGGTCCGGCGTATTCAGCTGCCGCTTCCGGCCGCATAAGTCCGCGACGGCCAAGGGCCGATGCCGCGCAGCCGGTGGCCAGGACCAGAACATTGTTCTTGATCAGCTCGGTGGCAATCTTGAAATGGACGTCATCCGCATATTTAAAATGTTCGCAGCCGACAATGGCGGCCACGCCCTTGATGCGGCCATTGATGATATTATCATTGAGCGGACGGTAGGAACCGCGGAAACGGCCGCCAAGCATGTAGTTGATCGTCTCGTGGCTGAAACCGACAACAACATCGAATTTTTTATCCTTGGGGATATAGTGCGGTCCGCGTTTTTTGTAGTTGCCGATGGCCTTCTTCAGGATCTCCTTGGCGGAGTTCATGGCATCGTGTTCTTCAAACTGGATATGAACCGAATCAGGCATCTTGGCGCGATAGTTGGTGGTGATGATGTCGGTGTGCATCTCCTTGACCACCTGGGCCACCGACTGCATGACGCACTGGACATCAACGACCATGGCCTCGACAGCGCCGGTCGCCAGCACCATTTCCTGCTGAATAAAGGAGCCGGCCACCGGGATGCCCCGGCGCATGAGGATCTCGTTGCCAGTGCAGCATACGCCGGCAAGATTGATACCCTTGGCCCCGGCTTTTCTTGCCAGTTCCAGCATGTCTTCCTGCTCTGCGGCAAGACAGAGGGATTCGGCCAGCAGAGGCTCATGGCCGTGAACGGTTACGTTGACATAATCTTCCCTGAGGCAGCCGAGATCAACGATTGCCCGTTTGGGAACCGGGGTGCCGAACATGATATCGGTCAGTTCGGTGGACAGCATGGATGAACCCCACCCGTCAGCCAGCGCGCACCTGGCGCCCTGGAGCATGATGTTCTTGTAGTCCTGATCAACCCCCATATGGGTGCGGTGCATCATCTCGACAACTTCACGGTCAACGCCGCGGGGCTCCACTCCCAGTTTTTTCCAGATCTGCTGCTGTTTTTTCGGGGCCCGTTTGAGAAAAGTCAGGGTGCCGTCCTGCTGGCCGAATTCGGCCAGGGCTTTTTCACCTAATTCCAGGGCAATTTCGTTTTTGTCCCGATCCTCGGTTTCAATGCCGAACAGCGCCGCCATTTTGTGCAGCTTGTCGACGTCTTTGATTTCGTGAGGTGTCTCTCCCTTGGCCGTGGCGATAAAGCCGCGGACCATTTCTCGGGCATGGTCGGTATGGGCTGCGGTGCCGGCGGCGATGATGCGGGCAAAATTCCTGGCCGCCACCGTATCGGCAGTCGCCCCGCAGACACCGAGCATGGTGTCGACCCCGTCAATGATCTGGCACGGACCCATGTTGCAGATTTTGCAGCAGGTGCCGCCGGACCCGAAAAGACAGGCGGACATGCCGCGGTCTTCCAGGCGGTCGTACGCGGTCCTGACTTTTTTCGCCAGATCCTGGTTTAACAGATCAATAGTTGATGCGCCTGTTATCTCGTTGCAATTATCGCATCCATGTGCTTTAGCCATAATATAGTCTCCTGAGCTGTGGTCAGAGAATGGAACCGGTTACCGGCAGGTATGTATACAGGTTCCTTGTTCGCAAAATTTTAGTTAGTGTCCATCCAGAAACGAGGATTTTTGTTCGAGGTCAAGGCATACGAAAAAAAATTACCGCAGGCATATGTGTGATATTCCGAGGATAATTTTTTGAGCATAACGCAGAGATCGGGCAAAAAGACCGTTTCTGGACGGACACTAGTTATGCCAGCCCGGCGTGCTGCCTGGCTGACTGGACAGTGTTCTTCATGAGCATGGTAATGGTCATTGGTCCGACTCCACCGGGCACCGGGGTAATGGCTGCCGCCTTCTCCTTGACCGATTCAAAATCAACGTCGCCGGCCAGGATCGCCTTGCCGCTGTCCGACATGCCGATGCGGTTCACCCCCACGTCGATAACCACGACGCCCTCTTTTACCTGGTCCGCCTTGATCATGTTGGGAACACCGGCCGCAACTATTAAAATATCAGCACGCTTGGTGTGAAAGTCCATATCTTTTGTCCGGGTGTGACAGAGGGTGACCGTGGCATTGCCGCCTTCGCGTTTCTGCAGCATGAGATTGGCAACGGGTTTGCCGACGATGTTGGACCGGCCGACAACAACAACCTCGGCGCCGCTTGTTTCCGTGCCCGAGCGTTGAATCAGCTCAAGAACACCATGGGGAGTGCACGGCAGAAAACACTGTTCGCCGACCATCATTTTACCGACATTGACGGGATGAAAGCCGTCGACGTCCTTGTCCGGATCAATGGCGAAAAGCACCTTGCCTTCATCAATATGCTTGGGCAGAGGGAGCTGCACCAGGATACCGTGAATTTTGGGATCACTGTTATATTTTTCCACCAGATCAAGAAGTTCCTTCTCGCCTGTGTCGGCAGGCAGGGTGATCTGTTCCGAATGAATGCCAAGGGCGTGGGCTGTTTTGTTCTTGGCTGCGACATAAGACTGGGAGGCCGGATCTTCACCGACAAGAATTGTCACCAGACCGGGCACGACATTGTGTTTTGCTTTGAGCTCTTCTACTTCGGCTTTCAATTCTTCACGGATGGCTTTGGCCGTTTCCGTACCACTGATGATTTTGGCAGTCATGGAATCTCCTTAGCGTCAAAAAAATAAAATAATAGAATTAATAAAGCTGCACTGCATGAGTGTACACGCTGAGACCAGCGCGGCAGTTCTAATCTTGGTCCGGAATAAACCGACAAAGACTGTTAATTTACCAAAAAAAAAAAATTTTTCAAGCAATAAAAGTCCCTTATCTTGTTGAGGCTGCTATACAACCTTTTGATATAATGACAAATAACGATGATTTACCATTCATTGGCAAAAAGTTCTTTTTATTGAACTACCCCCCAGGCGTCGCCGGAACGGCGTTTTCTCTCCCGGGAAAACTAGTACTTTTCCGGCATTGCCAGATATTTCCGCCCCTCCTCGATGCGACCATGCTTGATGCAGCCATTGCCGTAGATTGCGCACTTGCGGCGCAGTTCCTGCACCGCTTGGCTGTACTGGCCGCTGTTCAGCACTCCACGGTCCAGGAGATTGACCAGCGCCCTGATCCGGAACCGGTCCATGCCCCTGCGGTGGATTACCGACAACTGGTCATCGCGGCCGCCGTTCTTGATGGTCAGGGGCTGCGGGACCAGCCGGAACTGCTCCCTGCAGCTTACCCTCAGCCAGAAATCATAGTCTTCACAGCATGGCAGGGACTGGTCAAACATGCCGTACCGCTGGAAAAGTTCTCGGCGCGCCAGTACAGTGGACATGCCGACCACGCACATCCGCAGGCAAGCGGCAAAAATGTATCCGTCCGGGGGCTGGTGCCGACGCTTCTGATTGAGATGCCTGCCCCGGCGCAGCCATTTTTCTCCGGTGTGCGATACCAGGCAGTTGGACTCTTCCAGGACACGCTTCTGGACAGCAAGCTTATGGGCCACAAAACGATCGTCGGAATCAAGGAAGCAGATCAGGTCGCCGGCCGCTTCCCGGATCCCCAGGTTTCGGGCCGCCGCGGCGCCGCGGTTTTCCTGGTACAGATACCGCACCGGGATGGCCGAACGTTCGGCCATCCCGCGGACCAGCCCTTTGGTGGTGTCCGTGGAGCCATCGTCAACTACGATCAGTTCATCACAGGGTTGGCTCTGGTCCAGCACCGAACGGATCGCCTGTTCAAGAAAAGACCGGCGGTTGTATGTTGGAATGATGACCGAGAGCAGGTTTTTCTTCATTTTCTCCTCTGCAGATGTCGCCGGCCCGTTGGAACGCCTCCCGTATACATACTCACGGGTAGAGCAACCACGCCTTGCGCTTTTGCCGGTATATATAGCGGCTGCAGGACGGCGCTGGTCTGGGAAAGAGGCCTGCCCGCCCTACATCAGGTATGCCGGCAGGCCGATGAATGACAAAAAATGCGGCGCCCTGTGACCCCTTAGCTTCCCGTTTCCCTTTGCGAAAACTCAAGGTTTATTATGGCAGAAACCGCACATTTTGCTATAGTAAAGGATTCATTGTAAATTCAAGTTTCCAGTTCTCCTCTGCCCGGGACATGTATGTACACAGACATCCTCATCAATGCAACACCCTATGAAAACCGCATCGCCCTGGTGGACAGCGGCAACCTCCTGGAATTCTACCTGGAGCGGCCGGCTGAACAGGGCCTGGTGGGCAACATTTACTGCGGCAAGGTGGTTCGGGTGCTGCCGGGCATGCAGGCGGCATTTGTTGACATCGGACTTGAGCGGGCCGGTTTTCTGTATGTTGACGATGTTCTTATTTCGTCCGGCGAGCTGGAACGACGCATCAACATTCACGACCAGCCGTTCAACCAGCTGGTTTCCTCAGCCGAAATCCGTCCGACCCCGACCACCACGCAGCCAAGCATTGACAACCTCCTGGTTGAGGGACAGCAGGTGCTGGTACAGATATCCAAGGAGCCCATCGGCACCAAGGGCGCCCGCCTCACCTGCCATATCACCCTTCCCTGCCGCAACCTGGTTTTCATGCCTCTCACCGACCATATCGGCATCTCCAGGAAGATCGAGGATGAGGATGTACGGGTCAAGCTGCGGGAAAAAATCGAGAACCTTCGCCCCCGGGGTACCGGGTTCATTGTCAGGACAGTGGCTGAACAGTGCACGGAGGCGGAACTGGAAGCCGACATGGAGTTCCTGCTGCTGCTCTGGGACGACATCAGGTCCAACTGCGGCAAAGTGGCGGCGCCAAGCCTTGTCTACAAGGACCTGGACATGATCCTCCGTTCGGTCAGGGACCTGTTCACCGACGACGTCAGGGAACTGGTGGTTGACTCCAGGGCCGTCTATGAGCGGCTCTTAACATTCATGCAGACCTTTGCCCCGGAACTGAAAAACAAAATTACCCACTATGAACGTGACGCCCCGCTCTTTGAAGCCTACGGCATTGAGGTGGACATCAACCGGGCCCTGGACAAGAAGGTCTGGCTGCGCTCGGGGGGCTATATCATCATCGAAACAACCGAAGCCCTGTCCGTGATCGACGTCAATACCGGCAGGTACGTGGGCAAGAGAGACCAGGCCGAAACAATCTTCAAAACCAACATGGAAGCGGTCAAGGAGATCGCCTACCAGCTCAGGTTGCGGAACATCGGAGGCATCATCATTGTCGACTTTATCGACATGGAGAACGAGGAACACCGTGAAGAACTGTTCTTGACCTTCCAGGACGCCATCAAAAAGGACAAGAACCGGATCAATATTTTAAAGATATCCGAGTTCGGCCTGGTGCAGATGACCAGAAAGCGTTCCCTGGAAAACCTGACCCAGATGATGTGCGAACCATGCATGTACTGCGAAGGCGAGGGAATGGTCAAGTCCCGCCGCACCATCTGCTATGAGATTTTCCGTAAAATCACCCGGGACGCGCCCAAGGTAAGCGCTAAAAAGGTATATATCAAGGTGCATCCCCATGTGGCGGACATGCTGCTTGAGGAGGAAACCCAGTATATAGAACTGCTGCAGAAGGAAACCGGCAAACAATTCATCATCATCCCGGTGCGCGATTCACATATCAGCCGTTACGAGCTGTCATGGGATGAATAATTTTCACGTTTAAGTAGAAATTGAGATTTGCTATGAATAGAAAACATGAGCTCAGAGCCCATTCCCCGAAAAAATCCCGCAGGATAGGACGCACTTTCCTTCTTTTTTTCCTGCTCATCATCATCGGCGCCGGTGTCCTGGCCGGGATACTTCTTTTTGAAACCGAAAAACCGGCGGTCACGCTGACCGACCAGAGAGCATATCTCGGAGAGACCACCGAGATTCCCTTCAGGGTAACCGACGCCAGAACCGGCATCCAGTCTGTTGTCGTTGAAGTCGAGCAACTGGGGACCAGGAAGGAAATCTACCGCAAGACCTTTCCGCGCCGGACCTGGTTCCCCACCTGGAGGACCAGCGCCGGCCCCGGGGAAATGGAGGACAAAGCCGTTTTCAAAGCTGCCGATGCTGAATTGAAAGACGGCGAGGCCCGGCTGATAATCACTGCCAGGGACTTCTCATTTAATGGTCTGCTCAAAGGCAACGCAACGGTAAACGCCCAACAGGTGGCCATCGACACCCAGGCGCCGCGGGTAGCCCTGGCGCATACCCAGCGCTATATCAGCCCCGGCGGCAGCGGCCTGATCGTCTATGACATTTCCGAGCCGGTGGCCAGGCACGGGGTGATCGTCAATGATCAGTTTTTCCCCGGATACCCGGTGGCCGAGCGGGAAAACCGCTACCTCGCGTATGTTGCCCTGCCCTGGAACACCACCAAGGTCGAGTTGAGCAGGGTGGTGGCCGTGGATGAAGCCGGCAACGAGGGCAAATCCGTTTTTTCCATGATCCTCAAACAGAAGAATTACAAAAAGGACAGGATCAATGTCTCTGACAATTTTCTCGGTTCAAAGATCCCCGAGTTTGAAGAAAATTCCGTGGATGAGATCAGCGGCGAAACCCTGGTGGAAAAATTTCTTTTCGTCAACAACGAGATACGCCGCCGCAATGCCCGGAGAATCGCCGAGCTGTGCACCACCTCCGTTGACCGACAGCTCTGGCAGGACCGTTTCCTGCGTATGCCGGGCCAGTCCATGGCCGGCTTTGCCGAAGAACGGACCTATTACTACCAGGACCGGGCCATTGACCAGCAGGTTCACCTGGGCATGGATATCGCCTCCACCGCCACCGTTCCCATCAAGGCCGCAAACCGGGGCAAAGTTGTTTTTGCCGACTACATGGGCATCTACGGCAACACGGTTATCCTCGATCACGGCCAGGGGGTCTTCAGCCTCTATTCCCACCTGAGCAGGATAGACACCCTTGTTGAAGATGTTGTCGATCAGGGGACGCTTATTGCCTATTCAGGCGCCACAGGCATGGCCGGCGGAGATCATCTTCATTTCAGCATAGTGATCAATGGTGTATTTGCCAATCCTCTGGAATGGATGGACCAGAACTGGATCGATATCAACATCAACGATATCCTGACCCGGTTGTAAACGGTCCCGCATCATTCTCTACAGAACAGGCAGAACCGGCGGCAATTGATGAATTTTCCGTATACATTCAGGCGGGCGGCGGAGGCGCTGCCGGGCAGGATCAACGCGCTGCCGCTGCTTCTGTACAGTTACATTGCCGGTGAAATGCTTGCCCCGTTCTTCGCGAGCTTCATCATTCTGTACAGTGTTTTTTTCCTTGTCCGCCTTGTCCCTCTGCTTGATATCGTCCTTGACCTGAAGATCGGCCCGGCCGATTTTATCAGGATGTTTTCCTACATTTTCCCGTACATGCTTGTCTATGTGATCCCCATGGCCAGCATGACAGGGGTTATCCTGGCCTTTACCCGGATGACCAACGAACGGGAAATACTGGCCATGAAAGCCAGCGGTGTCAGCCTCAGACAGCTTCTCCCTCCTGTTATAATTGTGGCCATGGCCATTTCAATGCTCACCGCTTTCTTTTCCATCAGCCTGATACCGGCCGGCAACATGGCCATGAAACAGCTGCTGTTCCAGCTGGCCAAGGAAAAAATCGATAAGGGGTTGCAACAGAAGACCTTTACCGAAGCGCTGGGCGATCTCGTTGTCTATGTCGACAACATTGATAACAATGAACAGTGGCAGGGCGTTTACATCTCGGATATGCGCAACCGCAAGCAGCCGATGATCATCATGGCCGAGCGGGGAAGCCTGGTCGCGAACATCGAACAGATGGTCGTCACCATTGTCCTGGGGGACGGCACCATCCACAACACCAATGTCACCGAAAATCAGACCATCAGGTTTGTCCGCTACCAGCTGAACATCCCCATCCCCAGCCCCACCCGCGTCCATGGCGATGATGTCACGGTCATGGACAGGAGCTCCATGACCCAGCAGCAGCTGCTGCAAGCCGCCAGAGACCAGGGTGAAGATGCCCACAGGGCAGCGATTTTTCTCACAAAATTCCATGACCGGCTTTCCCTGCCCGTGGGCTGCTTCATTCTCAGCATCCTGGGGCTGCCCCTGGGCCTGCAGTCCAGCCCGGGACGCAAGGCCATCGGCATCCCCCTGGGCCTGGCTTTTTTTGTGCTGTACTATGTCCTGAACACCCTGGGCACTATTCTCAGCGAAGAACTGATCGTGCCCGTGCTGGTCGGCATGTGGCTGCCAAACATCCTTCTGGCGGGGCTCACCGTTCTCATTTTCCGTCGGGTCGAGCAGGAAAAGCCGATTATCTCATTCTGGATCCAAAACCGCGTTGTCGACTTTTTCGACCGCTACATCGCTTCACTCATCGGAAAAGTAAAACAGGGAAGCGCCAGGCTGCTGCGCTGGCGCCGAGGCAGGCACGAAGAAGATTATTTCGATGCCCCGGAGATCCGTGCCAATGTCCGGGAACGCGTCTATCATTATCCCAACTGCGATTTGTATAACTGCAGGGACTGCACGATCCGCTTCAAGGATGCCCGCATCGCTGAAGAAGCGGGATTCACTCCCTGCGGTTACTGTCACCCTGATCAGGGTTCCAATTGACCGGCCAGCAGACGCCGCATTTTCTCCGTATGACTGCCCGGCCAGTAGATCTTGTCGCACTTTGCACAGCGGCTGAAGGAGGTATAGTATTTCCTGGTCAGCGGTTCAAGCCGATGCAGTATTTCCTCTTTGGCCACGGACTGCAGCCTGAAGTTGCACTCAAGGCATCGGCTGAACGGATCCAGCTGCCCGGCCAGGCCTAACAGCTCAATCACTTCCCGCAACTGGTCAACCGGCACGGCAGATCGTATATAACGCCCGAACACGACCTGTTTGCGCATCAGCAGGCCCATATCCCGGGTCAGCAGCATCCTCCTTTCCTGCCGCACCAGTTGGGCCAGATCCCGGTCGCTCCATTGGTGATCATACAGGGTATCCAACCCGGCTGCGCGAAGATAGCGGGCCAGGCGGCCGACGTTGACGTCGACGATGAAGGATACACAAGGCAGGGGCTCCGGACGCAGGAGCGTGGGCACGGACACATCCCAGGGAACAGGCACCGGCTTGATCGTGTAGGTGCTGCCCTCCCGGACTATATGGCTGAAATCCAGCTCCTGTCCTTCCCTTTCGATGGCCCCGACCTCGGTGTGCGGCAGGCCGAAGGATTCAAGCAGATCCTTTATCGAGGTCCTTCGATCCAGGGAAAAGGCAATGGAACGTTTGTCTTTCCACCTGCGCCGCAGCAAACCGGAAAGATCGCCGTCAAAATGTAGCGTGGTCGTCATTTGCCCCTGCCGCAGAATTGCATGATTCAGTGTAGATGTCTCCTCTTCCTCTATCAAAGCACAAAAACCGTGTCAAAAGGAAATCAGTTTGCCACCGAGCCTGTCCGCTAGACCAGGGCAACAAAGCTGGATACTCCCTTGTAAGGATACAACCGATGTGATAGCGTTGAAAGAATGAGCATGTAATTGTTCTTATGCTCCATCTGCTCCAGATAGAGATAGCTGTTCCACCAAACAGGGGAAGTCTGAAATGAGTGTTTCCAGAGAATGGAACTCTTTAAAAGCGGCGTGGGTAATCCTCCTGCTTTTCCTTGCTGTCAGGGTATTTCTCAGCGGTCAGTTTCTGCTGACCCCGGAGGAGGCCAACTACTGGCAGGCGAGCCAGTATCCGTTGAGCAGCGGTGAAGATCATTCGCCGGTACTCAACGGGGCGATACGTCTCTCAACCGCTTTGTTCGGCAACACTGAAACGGCTGTCCGTCTGCCGGCCGTCCTGGCCCTGACCCTGGCCGCCATATACATGACCCTGCTGGCTGCCAATATGTTTTCGTGGCACACCGCCCTGCATGTTACCCTGATCAGCCAGTCTATCCTGCAATTAAACGTCGCCGCCCTGGTTCTTTCGCCATACAGTCTCCTGCTTCCCTGCTGGGCGGCGGTCTGTTATCACTCGTCCCAGGCAATGCACGACAACCGGATCGAGCAATGGCTTTTTGCCGGGTTCTGGTTTGGGGTCGGGCTGCTCTGCCAATCTTCCATGATCCTGCTGCTCCTCTGTCTCATTCTCTGTTTTGTCCTGATCAGGCCCTTCCGAACCTGCCTGCTGTACGCCGGCCCGTGGCTCGCCATCCTGTTGTCCCTGGGAGTGTTCCTGTCCATAGCCATCCTGCATGAAAATATCAGCCTGCCGACCCTGGCGGGAAGAATGAACCTGCGGCATCTGGCCCGGGACCTCATTCCGGATGTTTCCTATTCACTGGGGTTCATGCTTGATCAACTGGTTCTGATTACTCCCTTTGTCCTGCTGCTGATCCTGGCGGCATGGTTGAACGGCGGCAGCAAACGTCATCTCTGCAGACCGGATGTTCAGTTCCTCACCTATACCTCTTTTCCCCTGTTCCTTCTCTACCTGGTGTTTCCCGTATTCGACGGCAACCATGCCAGCTGGTCGACAACCACGTATATAACGGCCATTGTTCTCATTGCCGGTCTTCACAGCTCAACCCGCTCAAGTTTTAAGGGCAGTCCGAACCGCAGGTGGATATTCGCCCTGGTAACCGCCTATTGCATCACGGTTCCCCTTGTACTCAAGACGGTTTATCCTCACCTGCCGATTCCTGTTGAAATCAACCAATTACAACTGGAAGCTTCGGGTTGGGATCTTCTGGGCAAAGAGATGGAGCACTCTGTCCGCCTGATGCCCAGTCCGGAGGAAACATTTATCTTCAGTATGGAACCCAGGATCGCCAGTGAGCTTGCTTTTTATATGCCCGGTAATCCCCGGGCAGTGTCCCTTGATTACCGCACCCGAAAGCATCGAAGAGATTTTCTGGAAAAAGAATTGCTCCTTGCGGGACAGGACGGTCTGGGACTGGTCAGCACGACTGCGGCGCTGGACCAGGCCGAACTGCTGTTTAATCGGGTGGAACTGGAAAGAGAACTCACCCTCTACACGCATGGCAGCGATAACGCTGACCGGAAGCGGACATTCTACGTCATTCGGGGATTCGGATTCCATATCAGGTGAGAGTGAACCGGTACAAACTCCTGTTTGCCCGGACCCTTCAAAAACAGTATAATTAAATTAACGTAAGACTTCCCCGGCAGGGATATTGTCCATGCAGTTCAACCGGCTCATAAAAAAACAGTTGCCCCATGGCAGAGGATTACATGAAGCTTGCCCGCGCCCATGAAATGCAGCAGCTCGACCGGGCTGCCATTGATCAATACCATATTCCCGGCGCAGTCCTGATGGAAAATGCCGGCAGCGCCACCGTCGACCATATGCTCCGGGAACTGGGTCCGGTTGCCGGCAGGGACGCGCTGCTCTTCGTCGGCCCCGGCAACAATGGCGGCGACGGCATGGTCATTGCCAGAAGACTCTTTCAGCTGGGCGGATCACCCTTTATCGTTTTTCTTATTGACCCGCAGAAATTCAAGGGTGATGCCGCGGTCAATTACGATACGGTCAAAGCGCTGAACATTCCGTCAAGGGTCATCCTTGATGCCGATGCCATGGCCGGCTTCACCGGGGAAATCATCAATGCCATTGTCAAGAGACCGCCCTGGGCGATCATTGACGCCATTTTCGGCACCGGCCTGCAGCGTCCCCTGGCCGGTCATTTCCTCGAAGCGGTCAACGCCATCAACCGCATAAATAAAACTTCGGCCTGCCCGGTTGTTGCAGTGGACATTCCCTCGGGTCTGCATGCCGACACCGGCGCGAGCATGGGGGCCGCTGTTCAGGCCGATCACACGGCAACCTACGGTCTTGCCAAACCCGGCCATTTCCTGCACGGCGGACCGTTCTGCGGCAAAGTCCATGTCGTGGATATCGGTATCCCCACTCCCGCCCTGGACAATGCCGAGCTCAAGGGCGAAGCTGTTGACCGGTCAATCATGGACACCTTCATTGACCGTTCCCCTTCTTCCCATAAAGGCAGCTATGGGCATCTTTTCGTTCTGGCCGGTTCGGCGGGCAAATCAGGCGCCGCCCTCATGTGCGGGCTTGGCGCGCTGCGAGTCGGCGCCGGGCTGGTCACCATGGCCGTGCCCGCGGATCTCCGGACCGTTTTCGAGTCAAACCTGTTCGAGGCCATGACCCTGATGCTGGCGGACTCCCGCAAGCACCCTTCCAGCAGGGATTTCGGGCTGATCATGGAGAACCTGGCAGGAAAGAGTGCCCTGGCCATCGGTCCGGGCATCGGCACGGAAGAGGAAACCAGGGAGCTGGTCCTGCGGCTCTACACCGAAGCCCGGCTGCCCATGATCATCGATGCCGACGGCCTTAATATCCTTGCCATGACCCCCGAGCGGATTGCCGACCCTCCGGCGCCGCGCATCCTGACCCCCCACCCGGGCGAGATGGGCCGGCTGACAGGAATGAGCGCCAAAGAAATCCAGGCGGACAGGCTTAGTGCGGCCCTTGAATTTACCGCCGCCGCCAACACCGCGGCCGCCCATGTGACCCTTGTCCTGAAAGGGGCCGGCACCGTGATCTGTGATCCGGCCGGTTCGTGGGCAATTAACACCTCCGGCAACCCGGGCATGGCAGCCGGAGGCATGGGCGATGTCCTTTCCGGCATCATCGGCGGCCTCCTGGCTCAGGATGTGGAGCCGGACATCGCCTCCAGGGCCGGCGTATTTGTCCATGGCATGGCTGCAGACAGGCTTGCAACCGGTCGCCGTTTCGGCTATCTTGCCTCGGAAGTCGCGGACATGGTGCCCGCCGTCATTACCCTTCATCAACAGCAGAACGCCAACTGACCAAGGAGCAGACATATGTTAACAGCACAGGATATCATGACCAGAGACGTCGTCACCGTGAAGAAGGATATGTCTGTCAGTGAGTTGGCCCGCCTGCTTTCGGAAAAAAAGATCAGCGGCGTTCCGGTGGTCGATGACCAGGGCAACCTGATCGGCATTGTCACAGAGAACGATCTTGTCGACCAGAAAAAAAAGGTGCACATCCCCACGGTTATGGCCCTGTTTGACTCTTTCGTATTTCTGGAAAACCCGGATCGCCTGGAAAAGGACCTGAAAAAAATGTCAGCCGCAACCGTCGGCGACATCAGTACGGGTGAAGTCATCACCGCCGGCACAGACACCCCCCTTGACGAACTGGCAACGATCATGTCGGAAAAGAACGTCCACACCCTGCCGATCCTGGACCAGGAGGGCAATCTGGCCGGGATCATCGGCAAAACCGACATCATCCGCACCATCATGCAGGACAAATAGGTTTTTCCCGGGATTACGCATGGAACTCGTGCCATATTAACTCAACTTTCTGACGTATGTTAACTTACTGTAAAGAAAAAGAATGTGTGAAGATTCAACTCGCTTATTGATCAGGCTGTATGCTGAAGACTATTAGGCTACTTGTGAAAACCGCCCCTAAAACCCTATAGCCTT
>JAMJFO010000044.1 GCA_023544645.1 Desulfobulbaceae bacterium
CAGGTCCTTCCCCCGGCCGCCAGCCGAAGTTTGATAAAGGGGGTCCTGTGCAGACCCGACCTTCAACAGGTCCTTCCCCCGGCCGCCAGCCGAAGTTTGACAAAGGGGGTCCTGTGCAGACCCGACCTTCAACAGGTCCTTCCCCCGGCCGCCAGCCGAAGTTTGACAAAGGGGGTCCTGTGCAGACTCGGCCTTCAACAGGTCCTTCCCCCGGCCGCCAGCCGAAGTTTGACAAAGGCAGTCCGGTGCAGATGAAGCCTTCTACAGGTCCTGCCCCGTTCAAGAGACAGAAACTTGAGAGTGGAAAGCCCCTGGAAACGAGACCTTCCACAGGTCCTGTGCCTCCCCGGGGACCATCGAAGAGTAAGGGCGGCCTGGGTTCGCAGCAACAAGGCACTCCACAGCGTGAACAGGGCCCTGGCGCCCGTCAGTCAGGCAATGATCGGACACGGAGTTTCGATGGATCAACCGGTTCGAAAGGTTTTGCTCCACCGGAAAGCATGGGAGGAGGGAGGCGTCGTTAGTGTCTGTCCATAAATGGCCCTTTCGTCCATTGAGCAAAGAATACCATAAAGCCTGTGAACTATTCAATATGTTGTATGAATGGGGCAGGCTGGTTGTCGGGCATTAACGCAATAATCATCATTCGCTCAAGGGGTTTCAATTTCCAAACCGATGAAAAATGTCTTATAGTTGTTTTGTAACTTTTTTTTCAGAACAAATACGGGAAAAAGAGGGAGGGGCATGCAACAAAATAAAGAGATAAAACTCACCGCTGAACATATCTCTATCATAGAGCAATTCAAAAAACATGCGGGACAGCGCTTGTCATCCGGTGACATCCAAAGCCTTACCAATATCGAACCGGTCAAGGTGAATCTGATTCTTTTCGATTTATCTTCATCGGGCATCCTGGATGAAATATACTTGGATGAAGACAGCAGGGTCTACATGCTTACAGACCATGGCCGAAATTTTAAGACGGAGCATATCTGACAAGTCACTCACCATTGCAGGCACCCGTAGTGCGAGGAGAGGTGTGCCGTTGACTTTTGAATCATTAATAAATTTCTTTTTCTGACTTTTCCAACCGTCTCGTTCTCGGGTCAACCCGCGAATTTGCCCTGATACACTCCCTGTTCCTCCATTATCCGCCGCAGCCGGGCACTCAAATTTCCCGCGAACATGTCCCAGCGCGGGGCCACCAGCAGGTCAGGGTGGGAGGCTGACCACAATCGGTGAATAACGATATGTCGCGGTATTTCGGGCAGCAGCCTTGTCAGCAGCTCGAGGTAGCCGTCCGCGGTGAAGACAGGAATTGCCCGGCTTCGGTGAATGGCATGCAGGGGAGTATCCCGAATCACCTGCAGGTGATGCAGTTTGATACCATTCACGCCAAGATTACAAACCGCATGCAGAGTGGCGCGCATATCTTCCTCCGACTCGCCGGGAATGCCGAGGATAAGATGGACGCCGATCAGCAACTCCGGCAGTGCCTTTATGCGGGTCACCGCGTTAACAAAATCCTGCACGCTGTGATTGCGGTTCAATAGCCGCAGGCTTCGTTCGTGGTAGGATTGCAGCCCGATTTCCAGGAGGAATTCCTTGCCCGTGCTCCGGGTAAGCTCTGCCAGTTTTTCGAGGAGCAACCGGTCAAGGCAGTCCGGCCGGGTGGAGATGATGACTCCGACACAGTCCCGGTCCGCCAGCACTTCAGCCAGCACAGGGAGCAGTTCGGCAGCGGGCATGGCCGTGCTGGTTTCCTGCTGGAAATAGCCGAAAAAAAGTCGGAACCGATCCTTGAGCAGATATTTTTTACCCAGGGCAAGCTGGAGTGTCAGAGAATCATTTTTGTCGAGATAGGAAGGCGTGAAACTGCCGGGCCGGCAGTAGATGCAGCCGCCATGCTCCCGGTTGGGGCAGACCAGGCCGATATCCAGTGGTATTTTGCCCACCGCTTGACCATATTTCCCTCGGTAATGGCGGCTGAAGGTGTTGACCGGATGGTTTTCCATGAACTGCTTCTCCATACACTTCAAAAGTACCACGACTCACGTCGTTATCATATCATGTGTTTGCGCGCAACTGATCCAAAATAAAAATCTTTGAATGTATTCACTTTGTTTTACCACTAATGAAGTGGTATTATTAAATAATTGTCTTATTGTGAAAAAAAGTGTTTCGGTGAATTCAATGGCTTTAAGCGAATTTGAAATTAAAAGAATTGAAAAACTGGTGGGGCAGTTTGTCGAAAGGAAACGTCCTGCCGAACATATCAGATAATGAAGAAAATCCTCGTTACCGGCAGCACCGGGCAGATAGGCTCGGAACTGACTCCCGCCCTGCGGCAGCGCCATGGTGCGGACATGGTTGTTGCCGCAGGGCACCGGACCAGACCTGGTGAATCGCTGCTCGCCTCGGGACCGTATGTTGCCTTTGATATCAGGGACAAGGGTGCTCTGGAAAAGGTCATCATCCAATACGATATAGGCGCCATCTATCACCTGTCGGCGCTGCTGTCGGCAGTCGCAGAGGAGCGGCCGCAACAGGCCTGGGATGTCAATATCAACGGTCTGGTCAATGTGCTGGAAGCGGCGCGCATTCATGGCTGCAGGGTTTTTCATCCGAGTTCCATCGGTGCTTTTGGTCCGTCCACGCCCCAGGACAACACGCCGCAAGAGACAATCCAGCGGCCCAAGACCATATACGGCGTCACCAAGGTGACCGGAGAACTGCTGGGCGATTATTATTTTTTGCGTTACGGCGTCGACTGCCGCGGTGTCCGCTATCCGGGCCTGATTTCCCATGAAACGCTGCCCGGCGGCGGCACCACCGACTATTCGGTGGAGATGTTTTATGGAGCCCTGCGCCAAAAGAAATATACCTGTTACCTGGCCCCGGACACCCGCCTGGACATGATGTACATGCCCGATGCCATCCGGGCGGCAATCGGGGTAATGGAGGCGGAAGCGGCTGGTCTCAGCCACCGCAACGCCTTTAACGTCACGGCCATGAGCCTGACCCCGGCAGAACTCCATGGCGCCATTTGCAAACAGATCCCGGATTTCACCCTCGACTACAAGGTGGATTCGGTGCGCCAGGCCATTGCCGATTCCTGGCCCAACTCCATGGATGACAGCGCTGCCCGCAGCCAGTGGGGGTGGCGCCCGGAATATACGCTGGAAACCATGACGGCAGATATGCTCGCCCGGCTGGCCGGAAAACTCGGCAGAGGGTGATTTTCGGCAGCAGCGAATGATCCGGTGCTCCAGACCGTAAGCATTATGCACGCAAGGGGGAAATATGACGCTTGACAAGCTTGACCATCTCCTGGACAACACCCTGGCAGAACTCCAGGCCCGAGGCACCCGCAAAGGCGCGGAACATGTGGTTACAGGGTTCAAGGCGGGAGAGGGAGGTTTTGGCCCCCGCTGTTACCTTGCCGGTTATGGCGAACGCCCTTTTCTGCGCATGAACTCCAATTCATACCTCGGTCTTTCCTTTCATCCTCGGGTTATGGCGGCCGAAGAACAGGCAGTCCAACTTTTTGGCGCCGGACCCGGGGCGGTCCGGTTCATCAGCGGCACCTATGGACCCCATGTAGAACTGGAAAACCGGCTGGCCCGGTTTCACGGACGTCCTGCCGCCATGATTTTCAGCGCCGCCTATGCCGCAATGATGGGCGTGCTGCCGCCGCTGATCACCGAAGAGACCATGGTGCTCAGCGACGCCCTTAACCATAACTGCATCATCAATGCCATGCGGCTGGCCCGACCTGTTCGGAAAATAATCTACCGCCATCTGGACATGAGCGACCTCGAGGCGCAGATCAGGACGTGCATCGGCCAGGCCACAAGAGTGCTGGTGGTGACCGACGGCATTTTCAGCATGCGGGGCGATCATGCCCCGCTGCACGAGCTATCGGCAATCTGCCGCAAAAATGAAGACAGGTTTGTCCAGGGAATTATAACCGTGGTTGACGACTCTCACGGTGTCGGCGCCTTCGGCCGCACCGGCCGGGGAGTGGAGGAGCATACCGGCGCCCGGGCCGACATCCTGGTGGCAACCCTTGGCAAGGCTTTCGGCGTCAATGGCGGCTACGTGGTTTCGGGCCGGCCCGTGATCGAATATCTTCGGGAAACCTCACCGTTATATGTCTATTCCAACCCCATTACCCCCTCCGAGGCCGCGGCGGCAGTACAGGCCATCGACCTGGTGGATGAAGAGGAGGGAAGGGATCTGCTGGCCCGGATGCGGCAACTGACCAGCCGTTTGCAGCAAGGTCTTGCCGCCCAGGGCCGGGAGATCATTGCCGGCGAACATCCCATTGTCCCCCTGATGATAAGGGATACTGCAAA
This sequence comes from Desulfobulbaceae bacterium, assembly GCA_023544645.1. Lineage (GTDB taxonomy): Bacteria > Desulfobacterota > Desulfobulbia > Desulfobulbales > Desulfobulbaceae > UBA10518. The sequence goes on from JAMJFO010000044.1 coordinate 4,359, forward strand.
AACCGCATCCCTGGTGCATCATCTTTTTGCCGGAAATATCCTGGCCACCGGCCTCAATTATCCGGTGGTGCCCAAAGGAGATGAAGAAATCAGGTTCCAGATATCAGCCAGCCACACCGCACAGGATATCGATTATGTCCTGGCCGTGCTCGATGGATTTACTGGTTGAAAATAAAGCGGAATAATGGTGATCTGCAAGATATGATGTTGGGAAACTGATGATTGAGGAGGAGCGGTATCCATGAGCCCGTTATTTGCGAAGTCACCGAAAAGTAAGGTAGGCATGGACTCCGGTTCGGGACGGGGTATTCTTGTGACAGTGCTTCTCTATGCGTCTTTCGCCGCCCTGTGGATACTGTTTTCCGACCGGCTGATGAGCGTTCTGGTCATTGATCACGATACCCTGCTTGCCGTGTCCATCCTCAAGGGCTTTTTCTACGTCGCCGTCACCTCCCTGCTGCTGTACTGGCTTCTGCGGCGCAAGACCGATACCACCCTCATCTGTCGCGATGCATCGACCGGCAGGAGGTCCAGTCTTGTCACCTGGCCGCCCTGGAGCCTGTATGGAGTAGCAATTTTCCTCAGCCTGGCGACCGTGTTCGTGCGCCAGGGGATCGCTGTTTCATTTACCAACAGGCCGCTGCTGATCTTGATGGTGCTGCCCGTTACCATTTCCGCTGCGCTGGGCGGCTTCGGCCCCGGACTGGCCGCCACCATGCTGGTTGCCGCCGCGACTGCCTGGTTCATACCGCCGGATGGCAGTTTTGTCATCACTGCGGCTCACGACATTGTCCAGTGGGAGGTGCTGATCGCCAATGGTCTGCTGATAAGCCTTGTCTGTGAAATCATGCTCCGCGCACGGCAGCGCGAAACAGATCGCTGGCAGCAGTTGCTGGCGGCCCAGGGGTCCCTTCAAGAAAGCGAGGCGCGGTATCGCAGTCTTTTTGAAGCGGCAAACGTCGGAAAAGTAATAATCCTTCCTTCGGGCGAGATCAGCGCAAACAGGGCATTCTGCGAGCTGCTGGGTTACAGCCGGGAGGAATTGCGCAACAAGACCTGGCAGGAGTTGACGGCGCCGCAGGACATCGACCCGAACAATCAGCTGATGGCTCGGCTGCTGCGGGGAGAGCGGGACACCGCCCGGTTCGAGAAGCGATATTTGCACAAGAACGGCTCGCATGTCTGGGCTGATGTCAGTGTCGCGATGCTGCGGAACACTGATGGCAAACCGCTCTATTTAATAACAACCGTCGTCGACATCACCGAGCACAAACGGGCGGAGGAGGAACTCCGCAGGAGCGAAGCCAGGTATCGCGAGCTGTTTGAGTCCAATCCGCATCCGATGTGGATATATGACATCGAAACTCTGTCCTTTCTTGCGGTCAACACTGCTGCCGTTGCGCATTACGGATACAGTCGGGAAAAGTTCCTGGCCATGACCATCAAGGATATCCGTCCGCCGGAAGATGTTCCGAGATTAATCGAAAAAGTTGCGGGAATCCGCGGGGAGCTGCATGATTCAGGCACCTGGCACCATCGCCGGGAGGATGGCTCCATCATTGATGTGGAGATTACATCCCATGCGCTGCAGCATAATGACCGGCCCGCCAGGCTGATTCTTGCCCATGATGTGACCGAGCGCAAGCAGGCGGAGGAGGCGCTTGCCCGAAGCGAAAAGAAATTCCGGAGCCTGTTTGAAAATCACGCGGCAGTGAAATTGATCATCGATCCTGAAAACGGCGCCATTGTCGATGCCAATAATGCCGCGGCTCGCTTTTACGGCTGGTCCGTGGAAGAGTTATGCGGGATGAAGATTTCACAGATCAACACGCTGGGGCCGGAGGAAATAAAAAAGGAAATAGAGAAGGTCCGGAGTTTGCAAAACACGCATTTCGAGTTCAGCCACCGCAAGGCGGACGGCGCCATTGTCGATGTCGAAGTTTTCAGCAGCAAGGTAGAGATCGACGGTAAGACATATCTGCATTCGATCATTCATGACATCACGGAAAAACGTCAGCTGGAAAAACAGCTGCTCCAGGCTCAGAAGATGGAATCCGTGGGACGGCTTGCCGGCGGGGTGGCCCATGATTTCAACAATATGCTCGGGGTGATCCTCGGCAATACGGAGATGGCCCTGGACAAAGTCGATCCGTCTGATCCTCTGCACAGAGACCTCATGGATATTCTAAGTGCTGCCGGAAGATCCGCGGAAATCACCCGGCAACTGCTGGCCTTTGCCCGCAAGCAGACGATCAGCCCCAGAGTGATCGACTTGAACGTGACGGTGGAAGGCATGCTGAAGATCCTCCGCCGCCTCATCGGTGAAGACATTGATCTGGTCTGGCTGCCCGGTTCAGGCATATGGCCGGTAATGGCCGACCCTTCGCAAATTGATCAGATTCTGGCCAATCTGTGCGTCAACGCCCGGGATGCCATCGCCGGAGTCGGCAAGGTCACCATTGAAACGGCTAACGTGACGTTTGATGAGGCGCATTGTGCCGACCACGCTGGTTTTGTGCCCGGCGATTTTGTTCTGCTGGCGGTGAGCGACGACGGCTGCGGCATGGAGAAGGGGATTATCGATCATGTCTTCGAACCGTTCTTCACCACCAAGGAAATCGGTCGGGGCACCGGTCTGGGACTGGCCATGGTGTACGGCATCGTCAAGCAGAACAAGGGGTTCATCAGCGTGTACAGTGAGCCGGGAAAAGGCACCACCTTAAAAATTTATCTGCCGCGCCAAACGGGTGAAGCCGATCTGGCGGAAATGAGCGGTGAGAAAGAACTGCCGGCGGGCAGCGGCGAAACCGTGCTGCTCGTTGAGGATGAGGTGTCCCTGCTTGTTCTCACCAAGAGAATCCTTACAGAACTGGGCTATGCCGTGCTGGAGGCGGCGACTCCGGGACAGGCCCTGGCTCTGGCCCGGGAACATGCAGGCAGGATCGATTTATTGCTGACCGATGTGGTTATGCCCGAAATGAACGGCCGTGAATTGGCCGGCCGGCTGCAGGGAACCTCTCCCGAGCTTAAGGTATTGTACATGTCCGGCTACACGGCCAATGTCATCGCCCACCACGGGGTATTGGAAACCGGGGTGCATTTTATTCCGAAGCCTTTTACCAAAAGAGATCTGGCCGTAAAGGTACGCGAGGTACTTGGTCAGGGCTAAATCCTAAATCGGGCGCGAGGGAACAGGGCAGGTCTGTTGTTGGCTTTTTACGGGGGCAGAAGTGTAGACGGGAGAAAAGACAAAGCGCATTACCAAATCGCATCCAGGCCCGGAAAACCACGGATCGTTAACCTTGTTGACCCGGCTCCGTTGGTGGGGTATTTTGGAGCAGATATAGTGCTTCATTCCCGGTCCGATCAGGGCAGTGATCAATGGATGCCAACAATGTTAAATTAAACCGAAGGAAAGAAATAATGAATGCACAACGACCATTTTTTATTGCCGCCCGGCAGAAGCCGGCCATCCGGACTGCAATTTCATTTTTCCTGATGCTGCTGTTGCTCACGGCTTCGGCAGAAGTCTGGGCGCAGGACATCAGGGACCTGACCACGGCGGAGTTGAAACAGAAAATCGACGCCCGGGAAAAGATGCTGATCATCGATGCCCGGACCAGCCAGGAGTATGGGCTGGCGCATCTGCCAGGCGCCATCAATATCCCGCCGCAGCAATTCAATTCGATCAGCGAGAGCCTGCCCGAGGATAAGGCTTTTCCCCTGGTTTTCTATTGTCGAGGCTATTCCTGAGGCCTGAGCATCGAGGCCGCAGTTGCGGCCATGAAAAGCGGTTATACACAGGTGTTCACTTACCGGGCCGGGTTTCCCGAATGGGCATCCCACGGCTATCGCATCGAAGGGCTTTAAGCCCGGCATGAGGCGGCAGAACGTTCAGCAATGATATCGAGAGCCCCATTTTTCCCGGGAGCAGCAGGCAATGTGTGAGTTCTGCACCAAGCATGGCGACGGCAAGATCTGGTTTAAAAACGCGGCAAATTATGCCAATGACCTGATGGCGGACCTGGCCCGGCGCAAGTATGTCAAAAACTTTTTCAACAACACCATTGAAGCGGGAATTGTTACCACTGGGCGTCTGGAGACCATCTACCGGAAAAAGAAAACCCTGCCGGAGCGGGTGGTCCGCCAGATGGTGGACAAGGCCGGGGAGGAGCATTTCGGCCAGGTGGTGACCATCGAGGATATCAGGGACATTGTCGGGCAGGCGGCAACCGTGGTCAGGATCCCCTGCGCCTGCCGTTGGGCGGCGCTGAAAAAAGAGGCGAGATGCTGCTACAGTGTAAGCTATTCGCCGGAAACCTGGTACCGGGACCTGGACATGAGTTATTTCGGCAAGACGCAGGACATGGGGCTCGAGAGCCTCACCCCGGCGGCGGCCATCGCCCAGATGGAGGTATTGGAAAAAGAGGGGGCGGTCCACACCATCTGGACCATGATCACCCCCTTTATCGGCGCCATCTGCAACTGCCGGCCAGGCGACTGTCTTGGCCTGCGGACCCTGGCCATGGGCGTCGAGACCATGTATCGCGGCGAACAAAGGGCCGTGGTCGATACCTCGCTCTGCAATGGCTGCGGTTCCTGCCTGGAGAACTGCCACTTCGGCGCCATCAGCAGCAAAGAGATGTCTGGAGAGTATCGGGTACGGATTGATGTCGAAAAATGCTTTGGCTGCGGTTTATGCCGCAACAGTTGCCCGCAGGATGCGCTCAGCATGATCCAGCGGTAAGGATGTTCAAGAGGGGAAGGAAGGCCGGGCTTACCTTTTTTTGAGAATTGCGCCGGCCCGGCTTTTGGGGCCGTTTGTCTCTGCAGCCATGGTGGCCAGAAGACTCTCTACGTTGATAAACAGGCCATCCCCGAGGCGTATGAACTCATCAATCCATTTTTTCGCGTCGTGGTCTCCGGCAGCTGCCAGATTTTTTTTGTCATGATAACAGGTTTGCAGCAATTCAAAATAGCTGTTCTGCACCTGCCAGAGATTCAGCCGGACCGGAAAGAGAAACAGCATTGCCAACAGTGCGTTCATGTGCGCAATATTGGAGATGGCATGCTGCTCTTTCACCAGAGCCATTTCCCTTTCAAGCCGTAAACACAAAGTCCTTTCAAGCCATTCATTATCCAGGGAGATATGCCAGCGTTTGATTTCATCCAGCAATAAACGCATGGTCTCGGGTGTGGATTTCGGGTTGTCGAGCGCTTCGGCTAATTTTCTTTTCAGGGTTACTTCCGCGGCATTGGTCAACGGGGGCGGTATCCGGTGTCCGTATTCTTCAAGCAATGCAGTGAGAAAAGAGGTTTTACGGTATATCTCTTCAAGGGTTTGGCCCACATACTCCATCTCGCCTTCAAGGATAATCTCCAGCAGGTCCTCCTGTTCATCCTTAAAAAGATCCTTGATGGTATAGCGATCCTTGCCGAGATAATGATCTATAATTTTCAGGGTTGCGCTCGGGCTCTTTTTTGTCATCGTGGTAAAGAGCGAATCCGCAAGTTTCTGATACGCCTCCTCGGAAACGTGACGAGTTGGCGGCGAACCATTTTCCGCATCCTCCGCTCCACAGGCTTTCACTGCGCAATGATAATCGTGGAGTTCCTGCTGCAATGCGGCAAAGATAAATGAAGCCGCTTCATCGGTCACCACGGAACTCGCGTCCAGCATGCCCAAGGCAACTACCGTACCGTTATGCTGCTGCTTTTCATACTTTCGCAGGTTGATGGTATAACACCCCAGGGTATTTTTCTTTTGATAATCCTCAAAAAAGGAGCTGATGGCAAAGTGAATGGCAACCTCTTTCAGGTTGGCCCTTGAGGCCAGGGCAAACTTCCGGTAGATGTCGGCGCCGCTCCCCATGCCCTGGATATTGCTTTTTGCCTCCTGGAGCCGTTCGATGAACTGCTGTTCAAGCGGTTCTGCCGTAAAGGACGCGGCAAGTTCAATGGCCCGCGCCGCATAACTGAGTACCTGGACGGATTCAATGCCGGACAATTCATCGAAAAACCAGCCGCAGCTTGTATACATCAGCATGGCGTTTCTCTGCATCTCCAGGAGCCGGAAAGACTGCGAGCGTTCCGGGTCTGACAGCGATTGAACGCCATGCTTTTCGAGGAATTTTTTTTTGGCAGCCTGGGAACGCGACATGATCACCTCGATATAGCCATCCCTTGCCTGCCAGGGATTTTTGAGGAGTGCGGAAGCCTGCGCCGTATAGATGCGGATCAGCTCAAACCTGAGCCAGTCAAAGCTTTCACGCAATGTCCGCCGCCATTTCTGGTTCCAGCCTTGATTTCCCCCGGCCCGGCAGCCACAATCGGCGCGCCACCGATCAACTCCATGCACGCAGCTCCAGGAACTGTTTTCAACAATCTCAACCTCATGCAGAGGGGGGAAGAGGGAGAGGTACTCTCCGTAATTGGTCAGGCCGACGTCGGGATTCTTTTGTACCTGGTCGAGCGCACAGGCGAGAGCCATATCGGTGAACCGGTGATGATGGCCGTACGTTTCGCCATCAGTGGCCACCGTTACCAGTGGCGGTCTTTCACGCCCGGACGGCAACGAGGCAAAAAGCCTCCTGGCAAAGGTTTCGCCGCTATGGAGCAGGCCGCCGAAGGCAACATCATGGGCAATTCCCCCGTCATAGAAAAAAACCGCCAGACTTCCACCGCAGGGCAGCCGAACCAGATACGGCACAGTGGTGTCTATGGAACCGTCAGAGACATCGCACCAGTATGGAGACTTGAGCGGCCGCATCCTTTTGGCCTGGCGCGGCGCAAGGAGGGTAAAGCGAATGTTGTGCTCATGGAGAATCTCCAGGGTTTCGAGATCCACAGCTGTTTCCGGCAGCCACATCCCTTCCGGGTCACGGTTGAAATGGTGGCGAAAAGAACTGATGCCCCAGATAACCTGCGTCACCTTGTCCCGCCGGTTTGCCAGCGGCATGATCATGTGGTTATAGGCCTGGGCAATGGCATTGCCATGTCCGCCGTGCTGCTCGACGCTGGTCTTGTCGGCCTGGACAATTTTCCGGTAAATTTCCGGGGAATGCTTTTCAATCCAGTGCAGGAGGGTAGGGCCGAAATTGAAGCTTATATGCTCATAATTATTGACAATGCTGGTAATTCTGCCGTCTCCGTCCAGAATGCGCGAAACGGCGTTGGGCGCGTAGCATTCCGCATGGACCCTGGCGTTCCAGTCATGGTAAGGGTAGGCGGAATCCTGGACCTCGATCCGTTCCAGCCAGGGATTTTCCCGGGGAGGCTGATAGAAATGGCCGTGAATGCAGATATAGCTGTTCATCTATTTCCCCTTGCTGTTGCTGTTTATCAAAATTATCGCTGCCGAAAAAAGCTGTGCTGTTGACCGGCCGTGCTGTGTAATTTGCTCAAGGTTTTCCGGAGGCTTCCGCTTCCATGCTGGTAAAGAGGGAGATGTTCCACAGCGCCCCACTGAGTCCCTCGTGCAGCAGGGCAAGCTCTGCCTGCTGGATTGCCAGCAGGCAGCCTGTCTCCGCTTCCCGCGTAAAGAACGTGACATCTCCGTCCTGTGAAGCCACGATGGCAATGGCCTCGGGCTGATCATAGGCGAACTGGGCCGCGGATTGATGGCGGGTGCCGCCCAGTTCGGAGAAATTAAGCCGGGTTTGCCGATACCCTTCAATGGGTTTCAGGACCTGGAGTTCAAAGGCAGCCGGGGTAGGGTCGATTGCCTGGATTTTGGCGCCGAAACAATAGGTGTACCGATCCAGGGTCATCACCAGGGCGCCATCTACAGCTGTCAGGCGGGCAATGCGGCTGCACTGCTGCTTGATCTTTTCCCTTGCCAGGGCGGTTGTATCCTGCCGTTTGGAAAACGTCTTCTTGATGAAGTCAAAAAAACCTTTCTGGGTCGCCAGTTGCGCCGATGAATTCTGCAGATCTTCAAGGGAGGTGTCGAGAAAACTGGCTCCGCCGGTATAGGGCACCGGCCGCATGATCGATTGCTGCCAATCGCTTCCTTCCGGGACAACCAAAACTGTGCCGCCGTGTCCATGGGAACGCATGGCCTGGGCGATGAACAGCAGTGAGTTGTATCTGAGGATTGTTTGCAGATCGGGATTCTTTTGCGATTCACCAGGGGTGATCCTGGGCAGGATCGCTTTCATCAGGATCCCGGTATCGACATAAACCGCTTTGCTGCCGATGAGTGCGGCCAGGCCCTTGCCACCGTAAGTGATCAAAACGCGTCCCGGTCCAAGTCCCTGGATCCAGAGATCATAGGTGATGAATTCATCGGACCCGGTCCGGAATCCCCAGACTTTGAGGCGTCCCTGTTCATCAGGCCAGACTGTGATATGCGCCCTGGGGTTCTCGAGTGCCGGTCCCAGCTTGATCAGGCTTTTCGGCGACAGGGGGATGGGCTGATCAAAACAGAACGTATCGGCGCCCTGTTCTGGTTTTCTGTAAATGAGGGACACCGACACCGCTGTCCCTTCCTCTTTCTCATAGCTGGTCCAGAACACGGCATCGAGAAGAACCGCCAGGTGCTCTTTTGAAGGAATAACTCCCCTGGGCGGGATGGAGTCGAATACTTCGAAGGGTGTGAACACACTGTCCAGGGAGTTGATCCTGTTCCAGAGATCGTCAATGAACTGTTGGTTCAGCAGAAATGCGGGACTATCCATACGCTGCTTCTGTGTCGGCTATCGGATTGTGCAGGAAGATACGGCGCATAACCGGCCGGCATGTCGGGAGAGATTCCTGTTATACTTCAGCTCCTTGCTTTGTTGAAAGATACAATAGTGATGCGAAGAAAGGTATCGAAAAATGTTCTGGCCCATTTCCCGGCATGTTGGCCGGCTATCCCGCATGATTGTCGGCGAGACGGCAGTATTATCATCAGGAAGTTCCGGGCAGGCAATGGCCCAAGTCTTTTGCCGGTGGCAATGTACCACAAAGTGTAGTATATGTTATTTCAAATTAACTGTTTTCAGGAGTAAAGTTCACAGCAAATATTATTGATAAGGGTTGTTTGTAATATTCACTGAGGATTTGGCCATTGAACTTTATGAACCGTAAATCCCTGCTTTCAGCAGGCAATATTCTCGGCCTTTTTCTGGTCCTGGTGGTTCTCTACCTCAGCGCCCTGTATAATTTTCTTCTCTTCCATACCCTGGCTGAATTCTTCAGCATCACCGTTGCTTTTGCCATTTTCATCATCGCCTGGAACACGAGGCAGATTCAGAATAACAGGTATTTCCTGTTCCTGGGCATTGCGTATCTTTTCGTTGGATTTCTTGATCTGGCCCATACGGGTACGTACAAGGGATTGATGGTTTTTCCGGCTGCCCAGGATGCCGATACTCCCACACAGCTCTGGATAATCGCCCGATATACCGAAAGCCTCTCGCTCCTCATCGCACCGCTTTTTTTCCATAGGAAAATCAGGCCATTTTTGACCATAGCCCTGTATGCCCTGATCACCGGGGGGCTGCTCTGGACGGTATACGCCGATGTTTTTCCGGTTTGTTTTGTCGAAGGCGAGGGGCTTACACCTTTTAAAAAGATCAGCGAATACATTATTTGCGCCATTCTCATCGGGGCATTTTTCATGCTCCAGGCAAATAGAACGCGATTCAGCCCGCATATTTTCACCCTGCTTACCGCATCAATTGTTCTGACCATCTTTTCCGAGCTCGCTTTCACCTTTTATGTCGGCGTATATGACCTTTCCAATGTCGGCGGCCACTTTCTCAAGTTCATCTCCTTCTATCTGATCTATAAGGCTCTGGTTGAAACAGGGCTCAAGGAACCCTACGCATTTCTGTTCAAGGAAATGGCGGACAGTGAAAAAAAATACCGTAAGCTTTTCGCCAATATGTTGAACGGCTGTGCCTATCACAAAGTTGTGCTGGATGACAACAATTTCCCCGTGGACCATCTATTCCTCGATGTCAACGATGCCTTTGAAAAAATGCTCGGTCTGCGCAAAAAGGATATTATCGGGAAAAACGTCACTGAAGTTTTCCTCGGGATTGAGAACAGCGATTTTGACTTTATCGGTGAATTCGGCAAAGTTGCCCTGACCGGTGAAACATTGCATACTGAACAGTATTTCGCTGTGATGGAGAGATGGTATTCTTTTTCGGTATACAGTCCGGAGAAGGAATATTTTGCCGTGGTGTTTGAAGATATTACGGATCGAAAACAGGCTGAACTTGACCGGGAAAACTATCTCGAAAAAGTTGATTCCCTGATGGCGGAACTGGAACGCTCCAACCAGGACCTGCAGCAGTTTGCCAATATCGTCTCCCATGATCTGCGGGAACCGCTGCGCACGGTGGGAAGTTTTGTCCAGCTTCTCGGCAGACGCTATCAGGGAAAACTGGATGAGAAGGCTGATACCTACATCAACTTCATTGTTGATGGAACTGCCCGGATGCACACACTGCTCAATGATCTGCTCGCCTTTGCCCGTCTCGGCGGCGGGCAGCTGCGCAAGGAGCCCCTGGAGCTGGGATCGGTCCTCAACAAGGTCCTGATGAACCTGAGTGATTCGATAGACAAAAAACAGGCCGAAATAATTTGTGCTGAACCGCTGCCATCGGTCATTGCCGATGAAACGCAAATGATACAGCTTCTGCAGAATCTTATTGCCAACGCGCTCAAGTTCAACGGCAGGGACAGGCCTTCAGTTTCAATTTCCGCGGCCTCGGAGGACAAAAAATGGGTCGTCTGCGTGAAAGACAACGGCATCGGCATCAATCCGAAAGATATTGACCGGATATTTCTCATATTCCAGCGCCTCCACCCGCGGGGGCAATACGAAGGCACCGGTCTCGGGCTGGCACAATGCAAAAAAATCGTTGAACGGCATGGAGGAAAAATCTGGGTGGAATCGACCCCGGGCCAAGGTTCTTCCTTTTATTTTTCTATTCCGGAACCGATGTAAGAGGGGCGGGCCGCTGGTTTTTGCCCGGTTTGTTTTCCACCTTGCATCGTGGAGAATGAAAATTAAAACGGGCACCACAGCCACTGGGGCAGGGCTCGCTTATTCTTCCGTTTCCGGTGTTTCAACTGCCAGATCCCTGATCCTGCCGAAAAGGAGGAAGGGCCACTGGACGGCCCGTTTCACAATATTGATGGGCATCATCACAATTTCCGCAGTCAGGTTGGTTGTAATTTCAGGGGCATGCCTGTTGCCTGAAAGAAGGAGCGAGGTGCTGAGTGATCCGTCCTCACCCAGGATGGCGTAGCCAGCCCAGGGGATCCTGTCGATGATTTTGCTGTAATCTTTCAGACTGATCAGCTCCAGGTTGATTTTCAGGATGTCGTTTTCAAGGTCCACCCAGCCCTCGGCTTCGGTATTGATGGTTGTGCCGTCTGTACGAAACTCTTGAATGGTCAGGAGATTGCCGGAACGGGCAAAATGGGCAATCCCCTGGCTGACGTGATAGCCGTTGGCGTCAAATCCCGGCGAAGAAATTGTGGCCAGCGCGGGGATTGCATTGATGAAGGACAGGATATTGTTCAGCAGCGCTGTATCCTTGATAAGCACATTGCTGAATTCAACAAAGCCTTCGTAATTTTTTTCATCCATTCCCTGGAGCGATAGGTTAAACCTCCCGCCCTCAAGATCAGCGAACCGGAAGAAGTCCTGGGCGATCCCAGCGTCAATGTCCGATGCGGCAAGGGTCATTGCAGATCCGTTTGATTCGAAAAGTATCTTTCCCCGGTCGAGGCGGGCGATAAACGCTACTTCAGGGCCATTCAATTCCGCCTGAAAGGCTGCGGTGGGTATAGCAAGGTCCCGCAGCCTGATCAGGCTGCGCGGTCCTGAAATCAGGATCGGTACAGGTGATGTCGGTCCGGCCATTGTACCGATTTTCTCTGTATCCACCGTAACCAGATAGTCATGAAGGGTAATGCGTAAAGTGTCCGCGGCTGTCAGTGATATTTTTCCCTCATTTATGGAGGCAGAAAGTTTGTCGCTGGTCCTGTTTCCCTGAAAAGTGTAATGACTGACCTCCTGGTCATCTGCCGTGAGGGGCAGCACACTGGTATTGATAAAACCTTCAAAGGCCATGTTTTCCGGATCGGTAAAATCGACGTTCATTTTTCCTCCCTGAAGCGGAAAGTCCCGGACAGGAGGTATATACGGTATAACCCTGTTCAGGTCATTCAGGGTGAGATGTTTTCGCAACGGGCTGATGGTAACCTCGGCCTGCAGTTCCGGCAGTTGACTACGGACTTCTTCATCACTGAAATCCATGTTGATTCTGGTGGTCAGATTCCGAACCCTGACAATTTCCCTTTTGCCGTCCCGCAAGTCCAAATATTTGATGCCGGCAGAAAGCTCTGCCTGATGAGCTGCCGTATCGATGACGCCGGCCAGGTCAGCCTGCATGATCTCCCGGAAGTTTATTTCAGCGTTATCAATGGTTACCAGATTGTCCTCCAGCCGCACTGCTGCGGCATCGCTCCGGAATGGGATATTGTTCCAGGTCCAGCCGCCTTTATCAGTGGTAAAGGCTCCCCTGGTGTGGAGCCTGAAACCGGGCAGGTCGAAGACCAGCTGCAGGTTGCCCCGGGTTGTGCCGGTCTGCTGGGTCAGGGGAAGTTGGATGTTGTATGCCTTCAGCAGCTCATGGATCTCATCGTCCAGCCTGCTTTCGGTTTGCAGGGTGATGGCCAGACTGGTGTTGTCCCCCAGCAGGGGCGAGATGGCGACACTGCTGCCGGCCAGGTTTTTGGTTTTGTAGACCGGGGTGTCAAGGTCGAATGAAAGCCGGTCGTTTTCAAATGAAACATCTACCCGTGCGCACTGAACAGGAGGGAGGGTGGGGTGAAACCTGATAGCCACGTCGGTCGCGATCCCTTTTCCGTAAACGGATACCGGGCGAACGTGCAGTTTTTTTTCGGTAAAGGTAAAGCCCATATGCAGTTCGTTGATGAGGTAATCCCGGGCAGTAATATTTTCCCCCACCCACGAAACAACGTCGGGGTCAACGGAAAGCTGTTCCAGGGGGCCGGCCAGATCGGCAAAATGATCGGTCTTGATCTTTGCGTTTAGCATATCCCGGCGCTGCGAGATAGTGACACGGCCATCAATGCCGAAGGCGGCAAAACGGCCACTGAAGGTGAAATTCCTGCTCTCGCGGTAATAACTGGCTTTGCCGGACAGGACCGCTGAATAGGAAGTGATCTCAAGGTTTGCTATGTCCAGGAGGACTGCGTCGTCCTTGTAGGAGATGGCCCCGGTGAGCTGGAAATCGTCGCCGGAGACAGTAAAGAGGTTGTCGCTGAAAATCAGGGAGTAAACATGTCCCTGGTGGTGTATGGAGTTGATCCTGATCTCCTGAAAAAGATGAGACCATCCGTTGAAGCGGGTGATAAGAAGGTCCGGCCTGGGAATGGATACGGGATTTTGTTTTTCCGGCAATTCCAGCCGGTCTATGGAAATGATGATCCCGTTGTCGATGCGCAGTCCAATCCGTTCTGCCTGAACAGATGCCAGGGAAAACCGCCGCAGCTCTATCCCGCTCCTGAGTTTGACCGTTGCCAAGGCGCCAAGGAGCGCAACGATACAGAAAAAGCCCAGGAGAATGAGGAATGCTTTTGATTTTCTCTTTGTTTCTTTCGGCATGCCTTTCACTGGAGAATCAGTAGAGTATTTCCACCATTTTTTTGTCAAAGAGAGGAAGAATTTCCGGGGATTGGCATTCGGCTTCCGGGGAGCGTCTTTAAACAGGACTGCTGAAGAAAGTGGTACGCCAGGAGGGATTCGAACCCCCGACCTTGAGCTTAGAAGGCTCCTGCTCTATCCGACTGAGCTACTGGCGCAACATCTGCAGTAATTCGCCCGGGAATGTAACGGGAATGAACAGAGAAATCAACAAACATAATGTGAATATCGGCAGCCGGAATATATTTTAATCTCGTGTCCGTCCAGAAACGGTCTTTTCGGAGTCTCACAGGCTCGCTTACCGGCCCGATCTCCCGGAGTCTCGCAAGCTCGCTTACCTCGTTATGCTCAAAAAATTATCCTCGGAGGTAAGCGTAGACTCCGATATCACACATATGCCTGCGGTAATTTTTTTCGCATGCCTCGGAGTCTGGCGCTTACCTGACCTCGAACAAAAATCCTCGTTTCTGGATGGACACTAATCTACTTTTTCCCAGACAGGACCTGTGGCGGTGTCGAGAACTGTTATGCCTTTTTTCAGCAGCTCGTCCCGGGCGCCGTCGGCTGCGGACCAGTCCTTGAGCTGACGGGCCTTTTCCCGCTCCCGGATCAGACGGTCGATTTCCGGAGCAAGGGGGCATTCTTCCAGCCGCAGTATGCCGATGACGCTGTTGATCTTGCGCAGCGTCTGCAGGATGAGGTTTTTCTGCTCCCGCTCCAGGCTGCCGGTCTGCAGAACCGGGTTGGTTTTCTTGATAAAGTCAAAAAGCGCGCCCAGTGCCCCGGAGACATTAAAGTCATCGTCCATGGCGGCAAAGAAGTTCTGTTCCAGGTCGGACACGAACAGCGCCACGTCCGGATGGGGAAGATCCGGGGGGAGGCAGAGCAGTTTGCGGGTGAATTCATCGATCCGCTTCAGTGACCGGCGGATGGAGTTCAGCCTCTTGTAGGAGAAATGCAGGGGCTTGCGGTAATGGACGCCCAGCAGCATGAACCGTATTTCGCGGCCGGTATGCCCTGCATCAAGAACATCCTGCAGGGTGACAATGTTGCCTGCCTCCTCGGTCATTTTTTTGCCGTCCCGCAGGAGAATGCCCGAATGCATCCAGTAATTGGCCAGGGGTTTGCCGGTCAGGGCCTCGGCAATAGCGATCTCGTTTTCGTGGTGGGGAAACATCAGGTCCTGGCTGGCCGTATGGATATCAATGGTCTGGCCAAGATACCTGGTTGACATGGCCGAGCACTCGATATGCCATCCGGGCCGGACATTGCCCCAGTCGGTCTCGTAAAAGATCCCTTTTTTCAACTCATCCAGGGTCGAGCGCTTGAGCAAGGTGAAATCCCTGGGATTGTCTTTTTCGTAGTTGTCGAGGTCCACGGTTTTGCCCGTGCGGATTTTGCTGAGGTCGACCCCGGAAAGGCGTCCATAGGGTTTGAATTTGGAGATGTCAAAGTAGATGGAGCCGTGCTTTTCGTAGGCATACCCCTTGTGGATGAGCTCATGGGTTATCTCGATCATGTCGCCGACATGCTCCGAGGCTTTGGGGTAGCCGGTGGCCTGTTTTATTCCCAACGTCTCCGCCGCCAGCATGAACTCGTCGATATAGTGTTGAGTGAACTCACCCAGAGGGATGCCGGCCCTGTTGGATCCGGCAATGGTATTGTCGTCGATGTCGGTGAAGTTCATGTACGAATGAACCTCGTATCCCTTCAGTTCGAGATAGCGGGTAATCATGTCGGCAACGACGAGCCTCCGGCAGTGTCCGATGTTCGGATGCTGGTAGGCGGTCGGTCCGCAGGCGTAGCAGGTGACCCGGTTTTTATTGAGGGGCCGGAACTCCTCTTTTTTCCGGGTCATGGTGTTGTACACTTTTAATCTCGGAGTGGTTTGCTCCTGTCTGCCCCTGGGGATAAAAAGCGGCGTGCTCAGGTAGCGCTCGCCGCCGTCGGGCAGAATGGCAATGACCAGTCCGCGGTCTATCTCCGCGGCCCTCTGCAGGGCGGCGTACATGGAGGCGCCGGAACTCATGCCGACAAATATGCCTTCTTTTCGCGCGAGCTCCCGGGCGGTTTCATAGGCATTTTCATCAGATATATTGACGATCCGGGTTGGCAGGGACTTGTTGAAAATCCCTGGTTTGTAGGACTCTTTCATATTTTTGAGCCCCTGGATCTTGTGATCGTAATAGGGCTCGACAGCGGTGATGGACACCTCGGGGTGATATTCCCTGAACCATTTGCTGATGCCCATGGCTGTGCCGGATGTGCCGAGTGTGGAGATAATATCGGTAACCCGGCCTTCGGTTTGCTGCCAGATCTCCGGGGCCGTGTTGTTGTAGTGGGCCAGCCAGTTCGCGTCGCTGTTGAACTGATCGGTCATGAAATAGAGTTCAGGATGTTCGCGGCCCATGGCATAGGCTTTTTCAATGGCGCCGTCGGTGCTCCGTTTTGCCGGGGTCAGGATGATCTCGGCGCCGTATGCCTGCATGATCTGCCGCCGCTCGACGCTTGCCGATTCGGGCATGACCAGCCGGCAGCGGTATCCCTTGGCGGCACAGACCATGGCCAGGCCGATGCCGGTGTTGCCGCTGGTTGCTTCCAGCACGATTTTATCCTTGTGCAGCTCGCCGCTTTTTTCCCCGGCCTCGATCATCGACAGGGCGATTCTATCCTTGACGGAGCCGCCGGGGTTGAACGATTCCAGCTTGGCAAGGATGGTGACATTTTTGTTGGTATTCAGCCTGTTGACAGGAACGAGGGGGGTGTTGCCGATGAGATCAAGTATGGATTTCATATAAATATAAGGCTTTGCGTATGGTTGAGGCTTTGGTATTCGTTGTCGTGCTTATCCGGTGCTTGTGGCGGCGCCGCTACCTGTTGTGGTATGCACGCCAGAGTTTTCTGAGGGCCTCCCGGCACGTTCTGTCCTCGACTGTTGATGAAATTGCCTCAAATTCTTTTATTTCTTCGGGGCCGGGACCGGTGTCGGTTTTGCCGGCTGCTTCTTTCATTGTACGGGCCGTTTTTGCCGGCTGCATTGCCCAGCGGATATCTTTTATTTCCGCTTCAGGGACCAGCCGGCAGATCTTCTCCAGCAGGCTGATTTTCTGCGGCTGCATGTGCTGCATCAGTACAGAGCTCTGCACATAGACCCACAGGGTGTCATTCTGTATATATGCCGGTTGACTTTTTTTGGCAATGTTCTTTCCGACAATATCGGTCCAGTTCTGGACAAGTGTGTACGTCTGCCAGAGCAGAAACCAGTTCTTGCGATTGAACAGCCCCGGCAGTCTAGAGGATAATTGCGGAAGTTTATTTCTGGTGTCAGCTGCCATATTATGGATATAATACCTGAAAAAATTATTTTGTGCCACAATGTATACTTTTTTCTCCCCGAGTGAAAACATCAGGCTCAATGGTGGCAATTCGTTGAAAATATAACAAAAAAATTGACCCTTCGCTCCTGAAATGCAATAATAACAAAATAGTTGGAATATTACTGATCTGTTTGATAGTTATGTCATTGATTGTTAATTTACAAGGAGAGGTTGATGATGAAGAAAATCCGTATGTTCCAGTTGACGACAGCGGTGGTCGGGATGTTGTTTTGGGGGGGGATTTCCCAGGGCGAAACGCTGGAGGATGCTGTCCGGTACATGATCGAAACACATCCTGAAGTGCGGACAGTTGTGTACAACCGACTTGCCCGGGATCAACAGGTCAAGCAGGCCAGGGGGGGGTATTTCCCCGAGTTGGGTATCAATGCCTGGGCGGGCATCAGGGAATATGATGAACCCGCGGATGATAATCTTGATCCGTGGCAGTTCACCCTGAGCCTCAGGCAGAATCTCTTTCGCGGGTTCCAGGATGTCAAGGAGGTCGACAGGCATAAATACCGTGTGCGCTCCCAGGCTTATGTTATCCAGAGTGTTGCCGAGAATACCGCGCTGGACGCGGCAAGGGCATATCTTGAGGTTCTGCGGAAGCAGGAATTTGTGGAACTTGCCCTGGAAAATCTCAAGCTGCACCAGCGCATCGCCGATCAGATCAAGCTGCGCAGTGAATCCGGCGTCGACCGCAAGGCAGATATGAGCCAGGTCGAAAGCCGGCTTGCTCTTGCCCACTCCAATCTTGTTGTCACCGAAACCAATCTTGATGATGCCAAAACAAACTACCTGGCCATTGTCGGCCGTATGCCGGAAGATCTGGTCAAGCCCGAACTTCCGCCCGCAACTCTGCCGATCTCCCTGGAGGAAGCGCAGCAGAAAGCCCTGGAAGGGCATCCGACCCTGAAGCAGGCCCGGGAGGATCTGGATGCCCGGCATGCCCAGGATGAAGTCGCCAAGGCGCCTTTCTGGCCGATCGTGGACGTTGAGGTTGACAAGAGTTGGCACGACGAACTGGAAAGGGGGTTGAATACGGATACCGAAGAACTTACCGCGCTGGTTCGGGTCCGGTACAATTTTTTCAGGGGGTGGAGAGACAGGGCACGGAAGGTGGAGACCACCTATCAGGTAAGCGAAGCCAGAGAGGTCCGGAATAATTCGCACCGTCAGCTCATTGAATTGGTCCGTCTTTCCTGGATGGCATATAAGGCGGCAGGCGACCGCCGGGAATATCTTGAGCAGCGGGTTGAGTCAAGCACTAAAACCGCGGAGTCCTATTCCAGACAATGGGATATCGGCAAGCGAACCCTGCTCGATGTTCTTGATGCCGAAGCGGAACGGATAGAATCCAGGAAAGAGCTGATCGATTCCAATTATGACGGCCTGTTTGCCCAGTATCGGATCCTCAATGCAATGGGTGAACTGGTTCATACGCTTGGTCTCAAATGGCCCGAAGAAGCATATGTTGAAGATAAGGAGCGTTCCGAAGAGGAGGAGAAGGGTAACGTCTGAAAAACTGCAGTGTCGGAAGAAAAGACCGGCGAGGTTGATACAGTCCTTTGATTCAAAAACAACCCCCGTTGCGTGCAGGTGCGCATCGGGGATTGCCGGATATCCCTTCCTCCCGGTTATTTTATATTTAATATCCATGTGATAGTGTCTCATCATGCCGCTGGGAAAAAGGTGCCGCACTTACCGTCAGATATCTTCGTCCCCGGGGGAAAATCGGGACAGCTGCATTTTTCCGGCCGCAACTGTTTTCTGTTATGAACAGAGCTGAATATCATCGCCTGCGGCTCTGCCTTGCCGGGATGTTGTGGCTTTCCCTTGTCCTCTTTGCCTGCCATGCTCTCACCAATGAAAAATTCCGCCTCGACGAAAGTGTTCTTGCCGCGGCGGAAAAAAAATACGGCACCTCGGCGCGCCATCGTCTTGATCAATGGGTGGAGCTCATTCGCAACGATGAAAGCGCCAGCGATATGGAAAAGTTGATAAAGGTTAATGCGTTTTTCAACAGGATTGACTTCATCGATGATTCCCTGCACTGGGGAGAGCAGGATTACTGGGCGACGCCGGTGGAATTTCTTGCCAGCGGCGGAGGGGATTGCGAGGATTTTTCCCTGGCAAAGTATTTTACCCTGAAGGTTATGGGAGTAAGTGAGACGCGGCTCAATCTGACCTATGTCAAAGCATTGAATCTCAATCAGGCCCATATGGTTCTGACCTATTTCGAAACGCCGGGAGAGGAGCCGCTGGTCCTTGACAATCTGATCGCTGATATAAAGCCGGCCTCCCAGCGGACCGATCTTCTGCCGGTCTACAGTTTTAACGGTACCGGACTATGGATAGCCAAGATGCGCGGCAGGGGACAGCTGGTCGGCAAAAGCGACCGGCTCAGCCGCTGGAAGAAACTTCTCGCAAGAATGCCCCAGGGGTTTAATTGAGACGAGGAAATGCTATGACACTCTATCGACAGTTGCTGATCTTTACTCTTGTCCTTTTTTTTCTCCTGTTTGCGGGGACATGGTTTGCCAAGTTGAATTCGACCCGTACCTTTCTCCTGGATCAGCTGGAGTCCCATGCCCAGGATACCGCCACCTCCCTGGGGCTGTCCATCTCGCCGCATATGGAGCAGAATGATCTGCCGGCCGTGGAGACAATGTTCAATGCTGTTTTTGACCGGGGATATTACCGGATCATCCGTCTTGCCGATGTTGAGAACAGGGTGCTCGTCGACCGGGTCCAGGAAGTGGCCATAGAAGGAGTGCCACAGTGGTTTGTCAATTTTGTGCCCCTTGAAGCGCCAAGCGCCTCCTCCATTGTCCTGTCCGGCTGGAATCAGGCAGGAACGGTTTTCGTGGAAAGCCACCCCGGGTATGCATATAAAACCCTCTGGGAAACTGTGGTCAGCACATCTCTGTGGTTTCTTGCGATGTTCATCGTGGTGCTCGCTGGAGGAGGATTCGGGTTGCGGGTGCTGCTCAAACCGCTGCAAAGGGTGGAGCACCAGGCCGATATCCTCTGCAAGAAACAGTATGAGATACAGACGGAGCTGCCCAGGACCAGGGAGCTGCGGCGCGTCGTCGAGGCCATGAACAGGATGACCTCCAAGGTCAGGGATATGTTCGATGAGCAGGCGAGGGTGGCAACGCGGTTGAGAAAAAATGCCTATCACGATTCATTGACCGGCCTGGGGAACCGCCGCTACCTGGAAGGACAGGTCGCAACCCGTCTCGACCGGAAAGAAAGCCAGATTAATGGAGCCTTCCTGCTGGTTGAGCTGTATGGTCTCCAGGAATTGAATCAGGAAAAAGGTTTTCAGGCCGGCGATGAGCTGGTAAAGCGGGTCGGACAGGTGCTCGGCTCCTCCGTGGTGCACGTGCCTCATTCGGCTCTGGCCCGGTTGACCGGAGGCAATTTCGGCATGTTCCTTCCGGACATAGGTGTCGGTGAAGCAGGGCGGATTGCCGAAACCATCGTCAAGGGATTGGCCCAGTTGTCGGTGGAGGGGGTGACCCTTTCGGAAAATGTCGGTCATGTCGGCGGAGTAGTTTATGACCGCGCAACCGAACTCGGCCAGCTCCTATCCGGTGCCGATACGGCGCTGCGTGGTGCCCAGCTGAAGGGAGCCAACAAGTGGAGCATTGATATGCTGGCCGCCGCGTCAGATGCCGCCGCGCGAGGGGAGAAGCGTTGGCAGGACATTCTCCGGGCTGCTCTCGAGGAGAAAAACGTATTCCTGTTTGTTCAGCCGGTTGCCCGCTGTGATGATCGCAGTATCACAGTTCATCTGGAGGTTTTTTCCCGCATCAGGGAGGATTCGGGAAACCTGTTGAGCGCCGGACTCTTTGTTCCCCTTGCTGAGCGGCTGGGTCTGGTTGCATCGCTTGACCGGGTGGTTCTTGAGAAGGTTATGGAGGGAAGCGTTGGTCATCTGGAAACGGACCGGCTGTCCGTCAATATTTCACCCGCTTCTCTTAAAGATGCGGTTTTCAGGAACTGGCTGCTGCAGGCATTGAAAAAACTGCCGGCAGACGGACCACGGTTGACCTTTGAGTTTGCCGAATTCGGCGCTGTGCAGAATCTTGACCTGGTGAGGGAGTTCGGCCAGGAAGCACAGAAGCTGGGCCATGGGTACGGCCTGGATCATTTTGGCCAGAGCTTTGCCAATTTTGGATATCTGCAGTCGTTACGGCCTGATTTTGTCAAGATAGACAGGGCGTATACCAATGAACTGTTGGGCAGGGAAAGCGACAGCCATTTTTTCATCGGTTCGCTGGCCGGAGTTGCGCACAGCCTCGATGTCATGGTTGTGGCGGAAGGTGTGGAAACGGAAGAACAGTATAATCTGCTGTGCGAACTGAATCTGGATGCGGTCCAGGGATATCTGATCGGCCGCCCGGAACCGTTTGAACCGGGAAACGGGAAAGCATGATAAAAGAGATCGGCAATATGGTAGAGGCGGGGCCGGGGCTGATTCTCCACGGCCGGTTCCGGAAAATTAAATAATGTCGTCGACAATAATAGCGTCGTTTCCCATTTTTTTCCGCACGCGCTTGCGCTCTTTCAACTTGTCTCTTGCCTCTTCCGGCAGGTCGGTGAGCATGATGACGTTTTTTTTGACCAGCACGTCGATGAGGTCTTCAATGACCCGGATGATGCTGATATCGGAGAGGGATAAAAGCTGTATCCATGAGTCCAGGTCACTGTCTTTGCCGAGAAAGGCGATAACTTCTTCGTCCAGCAGGGTTTTCTGCTCGGTGGCCTTGTCCGTTGGAGTTTGATGAATAGCGGCTATTGTTCCGTTATCGTTTCGTTCAATATACAGCATGTCATCTCTCCGAAGGCAAATTGATGGGATGTTTTATTGTTACTTACGTGCGTGTTCATGATATAGTAATGGAAATCAAGCCATGAAGCGGAACTGTTTTTGTCATATGAAGATTCTATCATTTCTTTTGCCTGAAGCCAAGAGATCCCATCCGCATTTTGCGGCAGGACCCTTCAGGAGAGGAATGTGGGTATAATGCCTATGCCTGAGGATAAAAAAGCCAGGGCTGAAGACTGGAAGCTGGGCGGCGATACCGACACCCATAATGATCCGCTGCTCGATTGCATTGTCATGCTTTCCAGGGTGCATGGCCATCCGGTTTCCAGAAATGCTGTCAGGGCAGGTTTGCCCCTGGTCAACAACATGTTGACCGTTGAGCTTTTTCCCCGGGCAGCCAGGAGGGCCGGCCTGTCTTCACGGGTCCTCCGCCAGCCCCTTGACACCATCAATCAGTTTACCCTGCCGGTCATTCTTCTGCTTACGGAATCCAGGGCCTGCCTCCTTGTTGATATTGACCAGGAAGAGAAGATGCTGACCGTTGTCTTTCCCGAGACCGGGATCGGCGAGGAAAAGATTGCCCTGCAGGATATTGAAAAGGTCTACTCCGGGTTTTCGATCTTTGTGCGTCCCGAGTACAGAATTCATGAACAGAATGTTGAAGTCCAGGAGGATAGTTCACGGGGCTGGTTCTGGGGGGTTATGTTCTCTTCCTGGAAAATGTACCGGGATGTTCTGGTCGCATCGTTTTTTATCAATCTCTTTGGCCTGGCCACTCCTTTCTACATTTTGAATGTGTATGACAAGGTCATCAATAACGCTGCCTATGAGACCCTGTGGGTTCTTACATCAGGCATTATGATCATCTATGTTTTTGAACTGGTGATGCGCGGTTTGCGCGGCTACTTCATTGATGAGGCCGGCAAAAAGGCAAATCTGGTTATTTCCGCCGCGCTTTTCGAAAGGGTGCTCGGCCTGCGTATGGAGGTGCGGCCGAAATCCGTCGGCGCTTTTTCCAAAAACCTCCAGCAGTTTGACAGTATAAGGGATTTTATCACTTCCTTCTCCATCACAACAGTGGTGGATCTCCCGTTTGTTCTGCTTGGTCTTTTCGCTATCTGGTACCTCGCCGGCAAGATGGTGCTGGTTCACCTGGTGGGCATGGTCCTACTTGTCGGCTTTGCCTCCTATGTCCAGGTTCCGATGCGGCAAGCGGTGCAGAGGACGTTTAAGGCTTCAGCCCAGAAGAATGCCGTCCTGGTTGAAGGGCTCAGCGGCATTGAAACCGTGAAAATGCATGGCGCCGAAAGTCAGTTGCAGCGGGGGTGGGAAGAATCGGTAAGTTTCATCTCCAAGTGGGGGGCCAAGGCCAGGTTTCTTTCTAATTCAGTGAATTATGTTTCATCGTTTATACGGAATACGACCCTGGTCGGCGTTGTCGTTGTCGGTGTGTATCAGGTGCTTGATGGAGACCTGACCAAAGGAGGGCTTATTGCCTGTGTTATTCTGACCAGAAGGGTCATTTCGCCGATGTCCCAGGTTGTCAATCTTGCCACGCGATACCACCAGGCAAAAGAAGCCCTGGCCACTCTCAACAAGATCATGGAAAAACCGGTTGAGCGGCCTCATGGGAAAACGTTTCTGCACAGGAACCAGTTCAAGGGCGATATTGAATTAAAAGATGTTACCTTCTCCTACCCTGGTTCCTCCGGCGAGGTGATTAAAAATTTCTCTCTCAGGATTGATGCCGGGGAGCGGGTTGCCCTGATCGGTCCCATCGGCTCAGGCAAGACAACTGTCGGTCGTCTGCTGCTGGGGCTCTACGAGCCGACCCATGGCATGGTGGCTGTTGACGGAACGGATATCCGACAGATCGATCCCTCCGAGCTGCGGCATTTTATAGGCTGCGTGCCGCAGGATCTCATCCTGTTCAGCGGTACCATCCGTGATAATATTACCCTTGGCACATACGGCGTCGACGATGCCGATATTCTGCGCGCCGCGGAGCTGGCCGGGGTTACGGATTTTGTCAAAAAAAATCCCCTGGGTTTTGATATGCAGGTGGGTGAACGCGGCAAGGAGCTTTCAGGAGGGCAGCGCCAGAGCGTGGCCATGGCCCGGGCTCTGCTGCTTGATCCGCCGATCCTGCTGTTTGACGAACCCACGAGTTCCATGGACAGCTCCTCGGAATCAAAACTCCGGAAGAGGCTGGAAGAGATCGTCAAGGGAAAAACCCTGATCATCATCACCCACCGGGCCTCGCTCCTTGATCTTGTGGAAAGGATTGTTGTTGTTGATAATGGTGTGGTGGTGGCGGATGGTACGAAGCAAAGAGTGCTGGACGACCTCAAGAGCGGTGAATTGAATTTCTAGGAGTCTGTCGGAGTTCGATCTCTCAAAAAAGATAGTTTCTAACCAATAA
>JAMJFO010000045.1:0-24772 GCA_023544645.1 Desulfobulbaceae bacterium
AGACCGCAGGTTGATTAAACAATTAAACAACGTTCCTCAGTCACATAGAGTTGGAAACTTTGACAGGAAGGCGGCTCAAATCAAAGAAGAGGGGGCGTCCAGTAGGGTGGGGGAAAGAAGACGTTTAGCTTGATGTTTAATTTTACTCTGACCCGAATGGCGCTAGTTTAAGTATTCGGACACTCCGGGTGGCAGGTTAGGGCGAGCACTAAAATTCCTTCTCCCCCGGCGGGAGAAGGCTAGGATGAGGGGGAATGTTAGCCATCACTCCCTCTTGAAAACAACCTCCACCGTAAATCAACCCTCACCCCAACCCTCTCCCGAATCATGGGAGAGGGAGTTTGGGCGTCAGAATTTCAAGAATGTAAAGCTATATTGCTGAAAAAAACCCTTAAACTAGCGCCATTCCACTCTGACCCTAATTATTTAATTTATCTATTTTTACGGGAAGCTTACGAAAATAACTGGACAGTATATACGCTTGACTATATATAATCTTGAGCGTATACTTTAAGTAAGGATACGGTAAGAAAAATATGACTTGGGAAATACTTTATACTGATGAGTACGAAGAGTGGTTTTTGGATTTAACAGACGAGGAACAAGTTGACGTACTGGCGATGGTAGAAGTTTTAGAAATGACAGGGCCAAATCTTTGCAGGCCTTATGCAGATACATTACATGATACGAGTAAGGTCAAGAATCTAAAGGAACTTAGAATACAGCATGATGGCAAGCCGTATCGCGTATTTTATGCCTTTGACCCTGTCAGACGTGCTGTTCTTTTATGTGGTGGACGTAAGGATGGAGCACAGGACAAGCGGTTTTATAAGAAGATGATACCTATTGCTGAGCGAGAGTTTTTAGCACACTTGGAAAGCAAAGGATTAAAAAAGAAGTAAGAGGTGTGTCATGACAAAGTCACTAAATGAATTGAGAAAAAAGATTAAGCCGGAAGTACAGAAAGCGGCACGTGAAAAGGCTATGAATATTGTCGCTGAAATGACGCTGGCTGAATTACGGAAGGCACGAGGGCTTAATCAGACTGACGTTGCTGAGGCTCTGAAAATTGCACAGGCTAATATATCACAGCTTGAAAACAGGCCGGATTCGCTTATAAGTACACTCAGCCAGTTTATAGAGGCTCTTGGCGGTAAGCTTGAAATACATGCTAAATTTCCTGATGGTCAAGATGTAGAGATTAAGCAGTTTAGCCACGTTTAAAGTAGTATACCATTGAGAGAGTGCAGGGGATGTCATGAAACTTTCAAACTTGAAAAAACAGCTTAACGACAAAAGCTTAATACACTACACTTTAGTACTCATACTAATTTATTTACTCAAAGTTGCTAACAATTTTGTCGAAATATTGATTCTCGTGTTGCTCATAATTATTAACCTTTATAGTGCTATCCCGGGCCCTAGAGATAAAAAACAAGAAAACAATAATGGTAGTAAATGATAAAAGTTTTCAAACCGTTAATTATTCTGTTATTCAGTCTGTCTGTTTTTATGCTTATCTTTTCTTACAAGACCGATGAAGAAAGGATTTGTGGTACCATCAAAAGTGTTAAGAAATATAAAGTAAATGGCGTTGCTGGGTATGTACCTGTAAAGTTTAAAGGATACTTTGTTACAATCTCACTTGATAATCATAATGAGTTAGTTGAGTTTCCTTCAACAATAAGTAGTTTAGCAAGTGGGGAAAGGGTAACGTTGCTTAAATCAAAAAAGGGGTTGTTTCAGCAAGTAGAATACTCGATAATTAACAAAGGGACGTGTGATCTAAACAACTAACAACCACCCCAACCCCCAGCACCGCAACCAAGGCGACTGAGCACAATCGGTCACCTTTTTTTATTGCGGCACGGGGAGAGATAGTCGGGGCCTGCGTTGTTTAATTGTTGAATTCATTTTCAGGTGTTGGTGTTTTGCTTCATGCTTCGTCAAGCACGACTCGACATGCCAGGACTCTTGCAGCATGTGATTGTCCGGGGAATTGAACGGCGGAATATTTTCAGGGACAACACTGGTCGCAGGGATTTTTGTAAACGCTTTTCTGCCCTTTTAATGGACACAAGAACCGATTGTTTCGCCTGGGCGCTCAGGTTGATTAAACAATTAAACAACGTTCCCTCTGTTCACACTTCCCGTGGTTGGCAGCAGCGATAAAGCATCAGAGTTTGATGGCGTGGCAGACGACACAGAGGCGGGGGGAGGGAATTCTAAGCTTTGCCGGCGTGTCAGCCCCTTTTGCCGCTGCCTCCCGCAAAATTACTCCTTCCTGATGAGGATTATGGCAGGTTGAACAGGTTACCCTGTCTCGCGGTACAAGAGGAATCAGAACATTCATTGCTTCTTCATTCTTCTTTATGTCCTGACGCATTTCATAAGATGGCCGCATGCGAAAATGTTCATGTAAAAAACGGGTATTCGCCATGGGCTGGTGGCAGCGCCAGCACAAAAAGCCGACATCAGCTCTGAATTGGACATCCTCGGTCCTGTCCGTCTCCGGATCAGGCGTGTTTACGTGACAGATGATGCAGACCGGCAGGCCGCCGATTATTTTTCTAACCGCGCCGTTCTCGTCGAGCATCACATGGGGATTAACCCCGGCGTGGCCATTTGATAAATGGCATTTACCACATATGTCGCGCGATTGGGAATATGGGCCTCCTCGCAAATAGAAGCGGCCACCTGTAATATGATCCCCGTGATGGCAGGTTATGCATGTCATTTTGCCGTCACGAAGCGGAAAAGTCATTTTCCCGACCGGCTTGATATTTACCGGGTGATGGTTGTCCTCGTAATCGTGGCATCGCAGGCAATCCGCATATTTCTCCGGCGGAGAGGCACGGATTTCCCGGAGAGTTGGTTGTGCGATCCCGGTCACGGGCCCGGCTAAAAGAACGGCAACCAGTGACAAGGCAAAGAAAGTAAATTTCGTATGTTTCATGATATGCCTGACATGACTATTTCAGTTTCATAAAAACATAAGTATGGAAAAAAAATAGGCAATTGTTTTGCTGTGAAGTAATGAGCGCTCACCAACCCTCCCATATTCTCCTGGTGAAGTTCATCGCCGTTATACCCCGTATTGCCGGCATTCTCCGGGGCATGAAGAAGCGAGCAACTGATCCGCCGATGGGGTCTCGGAAAAGAATTACAGAATAATAAAGAATGAATTATAATGGAGGCAGGCCAATAAGCCGCACAATATCAAACTGATTGAGCCGGCTAGGCATTACGTTCACCACGATCACGCTAACATAACCGAGGAGGTGTTCGATGCGGAACCCGTCAAACAACAACCTGGCAGCAGATCTGGGAAAATTCATCCTCCGTGCCGCCCTTGCCATTCTGATCCTTTTTCACGGCATCGCCAAAATCCTGCATGGGATCGATCCGATAATCGGGATGATCGCCAGGACGGGCCTCCCGTCGGCAATCGCCTATCTGGTTTATATCGGCGAGGTGGTGGCGCCGGCCCTGGTTCTGGCCGGGATATGGACTAGGCCGGCGGCCCTGGTTATTGCCATCAACATGACCGTGGCTGTACTGCTGGCCCATTCTTCGCAGTTCTTCACCCTGACCGGCACGGGCGGCTGGGCTCTCGAACTGCAGGGGATGTATTTTATAAGTGCACTGACCGTGGCGCTGCTCGGAGCAGGCCGCATCAGTATCGGCGGCGCGGCCGGAAAATGGAATTGATTGACAGCTGAAGTCCTGCTGCCTGTGTCACGAATCCTGGCGTTGCGAGGGAATGGGAAAGGGACTTGCCAGGGGTGTTGGACCAGGAGATCGGCAAGTCGGTAAAAAGGTTTGATTTTGTGGTTGGAAATGCTCTATAAAGGGAAGAGAACGTGGAAATTCGCGGCTCGGCCCTTTTTTTTAGCGCGCCCCAAAAAAAGCAATTGCTTATCACCTGAACAGAACACCCATTTCCTGACCGGCTTTTTGCCTTCATCTGCCCCGGCTCTTGTTCCCGGTCAGGTTATGGTGGACCCCGAAAACAATTCCTGGCTGGTCTACAATCGCGATGCAGATAATGACGGCAGGCTTGATCCGGTTTTTGTCTGCGGTCCGGGAGATCCGGAAGATTTTCTTTATCGGGGGACCTGTAATCCTGACGGAACGCGTTCAGGAGATCAGCAGAGCATTATCAACAATATGCGCACCCATGGAGTAAATTCCATTTATCTGCAGGCGGTTCGTTCGCATGGGGGGGACGGCGATGCAACGCACAATCCGTTTATCGACTCTGATCCGGCCAATCTTCTTGACGAAGATATACTCCGGCAGTGGGACGGCTGGTTTACGGCAATGGATAATGCGGGCATCATTATTTATTTTTTCTTTTATGACGATTCAGCACAAATATGGAGCGGCGATACTGTGGGCACCCGGGAGAGCTATTTTATCACCTCTCTCGTCAATCGCTACGAACACCTGAAGCATCTAGTCTGGGTCGTCGGAGAGGAATATTCGGAGAGATACTCGGCGGCCAGGGTCAGCAACATAGCGGCTCTTGTTAAAAACACGGATGACAACAGGCATCCGGTTGCCAATCATCAACTCAACGGCATCACCTTTGATCATGCCGACGATCCCAATATTGACCAGTTTGCCATTCAGTATAATGACACAACCATCGACGGCCTCCACAACGGGATGATCAATGCGTGGGCGAATGCAGCCGGGAGATACAGTATCAATATGTCTGAATCAATGGACCACGGGTGCGGCACCCGGGCGGAAGTGCGCCGCAAAAACTGGGCCTGCTCGATGGCCGGGTCCTATGTCATGGTCATCAGAATGGACGGCACTTCGGCCTATAACGACAAGATGACGGATTGCACAACCCTGGCGGAATTTTTCGAATCCACAAATTTCAATACCATGTCGCCGCATGACGAGCTTGGCAATACTGGTACGTGGGTGATGGCCGATCCGGGGAAAAGCTACATAGCCTATCGGAGCAGTGCGGGAAATTTCACTATCAGCGGTATGGCCGCCGGGTCATATTTCCTGTCCTGGCTTGATACGGTGAGCGGTGCAAAGGTTGAAGAGACTCGCTATGCAACCTCCGGGATCAATACTTTCTTCCGCCCCGCAGGAATTTCCGTGGAAGCAGCTGTATGGATAACAAAAATTACCAATATATCGGATTTTTCACCAAATGTATCGCCCGTGCTTTTTTTGCTGCTGGAGAAATAGCGCGCATCATTTACCCGGCAGCGGATTCGGATTTGCACGCAGGGATCGCAGATACCTCGCAAAAGTATGACAGGAGCAGCCGCCATGGGTATATTTCCAGGGCCAGGAAAATCTGCCCCGTGATAGAGCAATCTACCTGGTTCGCCTTCACTGCAGAGCTACTCTGGCAGAGATCG
This sequence comes from Desulfobulbaceae bacterium, assembly GCA_023544645.1. Classification (GTDB taxonomy): domain Bacteria; phylum Desulfobacterota; class Desulfobulbia; order Desulfobulbales; family Desulfobulbaceae; genus UBA10518. The sequence goes on from JAMJFO010000045.1 coordinate 5,394, forward strand.
GCATATTCTTTGCCATTGACAATTACAGCACAGTGAGCAGTGCGGTTGAACGGATTAAATCGCGAAAACGAACCGACCGCTCCCTGCGGAACCACTTGAAAGAGTTGGAGGCAAAACTCAGTAAAAGCCAACGGTAGACCTTTTATTCCTTATTTTTTAAAGTCGATTATGTTCATTTTGTCAGATATTGAGTGCTAATATAAAATGTTATATGGTATTGTACAGATTTTGATCGGACACCAGTGATCATGGATCAAGTTTTAAATCTAACATGGAGGGGAAAATGTTAAATCGTGCAATCTTGTTTGTTATGCTAAGTGCTGGTATTCTCGCGATTAGCGCTCCGTTGAAAGCCGAACTGGTCTATGTAGACCAAGGTGTTATTTATGAAACCCTGGGAGATCAATATTGGTTTCAAGATATCTCCTTGTTTATAAACAAAAATTATTATGAACAAATGGATGCGGTCAGTGACTTGGGCGGAAATTGGAGAATGGCAAATGAGGGGGATATTTATAATTTATGGCTTTACAGCTCAATGGAAATCGGGGAAGCCTTTACCCCTTCATATACAGTTATAAATACGTACAATTCTACGGTTAGTACAGGTTGGAGAGGTAGGGCAAATTATATTTTTTCAGATAATACGCTTAACGATTTCTCACATGCGACGCCAAATATATGGAAAGAAAATGACATCTGGCACGAAAAAATAATTTTTGGTTCTTATCCGGATACCGTAAGTGAATTTCTCGGCGCATGGGTAGTGACGGATATCTGTCCTCTGACATCCTTGGAATTGGCGGATTCTCTTTATCGAAAAATTGAAGAATCCGCAATTTCAAGTAATATAAAAAAATCATATTTAAACATTGTAAGACAGATAATAGACTCAATCCAGAAGGATAAAATTACTAATGCATTACTTAAAATAGAAGCTTTGTCCATGGATATTCAAGAAAGTCTTGATAATGGGAGTATAGATACAACCACAGGAAGTTCTTTCCTGACAACACTTGATATTCTTAGAATTACTCTCTAGAAAATTAAGATTTCCCCGCATTTCAACTCACCCGAAATAACATACAAAAAGCCCTCGGTCATCACGGCTGAGGGCTTTCTAACATTAATTTATTCATTAAATTCCGTGATGAAGCCGAGGAAGCCCTCAATAACGGCAGCCTTCCGCAGGAGCCCAATTATAACTGCTTGCTTCGCGTCGCCTTGTAAAAAATTTTTTTAAAGTATAACATACAAATTGAAGGATTTTACGGAGAATGAGCTTTTGCGGGCTCAGGTGTTTATTGTTCAATTCCTCCATAAATTCAGTTGATTAGCTGAATTTTTCGGCGAGCAGAATGAGAACGGTGCTGACCAGACGTTTTTCCCTGTGGGTGTTTTTTGCTTCTTTGCTGGTGTGGCCTGCTCTGGGCTGTGATCGACCGGAGGACAAACCTCTCAAGGTGTCACTGTCAAATACGGAACATGCCGGTATTGTAAAAGAAAACAAAAAGAGCGGCACTTTGCATATTGCCGTATCCGCCGTTATTTCTCCGGAAGAGACTTTTGTTCTTTATAAGGATCTGCTCGATTATATTTCTGAAAAACTCGGGGTCAAGATTGAACTCGTCCAACGCCAGACCTACGAGGAAATAAACAACCTTGTCCGCGACAATAAACTCGATCTGGCTTTTGTCTGCAGCGGCGCCTATGTTGACGGGCACGATAAATTCGGAATGGAGCTGCTGGTGGCGCCGGTCGCGTACGGCGAAGCGGTATATTACAGTTATATCATAGTGCCCGAATCAAGCCCGGCAAGGGACCTCGGGGATCTCAGGGGCAAGCGTTTCGCGTTTACAGACCCGATGTCAAATACCGGCAAACTGGCACCTACCTTTATGCTGGCTCAGCAGGACGAAGATATTGATTCTTACTTCAGCGAATATATTTTTACCTACAGTCATGACCGGTCCATTGAGATGGTTGCCTATTCACTGGTGGACGGAGCCTCGGTTGACAGCCTTATCTGGGAATATATCAACACTACCGATCCCTCGTTGACTTCCCGGACAAGGATCATCAACAAATCACCGCCATTCGGCATCCCGCCCGTTGTTGTCCCGTCTTCTCTTGACAGGGAGATGAAGGAGAATTTACGCAAGCTGTTCCTGAGCATTCACACTGATGAAGAAGGCAGAAAAATTCTCGAAAAGCTCCATATCGACAGATATATTGTGCAGGATAACCACCAGTACGATTCCATAAGAAAAATGCGGACCGTGGTTCCCGATCAGTGAAGATAATCAGCTGGCTGCCCCGCTTTATCAGAACCAGGCTGGCTTACAAGTTCTGCCTGGTTTTTCTCCTGGTCATCACGTCGCTTTGCGTGATTATTTACTTTGCCATCAATTCAATCGTAACCAGGACACTGTATGAACAGCATAAGCTGCGAGGTGTCTCCATTGCGGCGAATCTTGCCTCAAATGCGGTGGATTTCCTCCTGGTGGAAAATTTCAGCCAGTTACAACTGCTCCTGAGAAATACCCAGAAAAGCGAACAGGATGCCGTTTATCTTTTTGTCCTTGATGCAAAAGGGCGGGTTCCGGCCCATACTTTTCCCGGCGGGTTTCCCAGCGACCTGAAAAAGCTGAACCAGGGGTTTGATGATCAGCCCTACAACGCCCGGTTGATTAAAATTGACCACCTTGTCCTGCAGGATATCGCTGTGCCTGTTCTGGACGGCTCCCTGGGGTATGTGCACCTCGGATTTTCCCGCCAGACAATTGAACAGCAATTGCAAAATATCCGGCTGCGTATTTTTTTCGTCTGCATCCTGGCATGCGCCATCTCCATTATTCTCGCTGTTTTTTTCAGCCGCCGGATTAACCGTCCCATCAGCAACCTGACGAATATTGCCACAGCCATGGCCAACGGGGATCTGGAGCAGCAGGTTGACCTGCGCGGTATGGATGAGGTTGCAATATTGGCCCGCAGTTTCAATCATATGCGGAATTCCATCCGCCGGACCATTGCGGATCTGGAAAAGGAAAACAACGAACGGAGGCAGGCCGCGAAAGCGCTCAACGATGCTTACGATATCATCAACAAGAGCAGGTCGGTTGCTTTTCTCTGGAAAAATGTCGAGGGCTGGCCGGTGGAATTTGTCTCGACCAATGTCCGGAACCTGTTCGGCTATTCTGCTGATGATTTTACTTCCGGCAGAATATCCTATGCCCAGGTCATCCATCCCGAAGATGTAAACAGGGTTGCCCAGGAAGTTGTCCTGCACCGTGAAATGGAGGGTCGTCAGGACTTTGACCATGCCCCCTACAGGATCATTACCAAAGAGGGCCAGGTTAAATGGATTTCCGACAATACGATTATCCGCAAGGATTCCCAGGGAAGAGTCACCCATTTTCAGGGTATTGTTGAAGATATTACCCAGCGCAAACAGGTGGAGGATGAGCGCGACCGATTGATTTCAGCAATAGAGCAGGCGGACGAAATCATCGTTATCACCGACAGCAGGGGAACAATTCAGTATGTCAATCCTGTTTTCGAAAAAGTCACCGGTTATGCATCCGGCGAGGCCCTGGGTGAAAACCCGCGTATCCTGAAGAGCGGTGAACATGACGAAGCTTATTATCAGCAGATGTGGAAGACGATTACCAGCGGTGAAACATGGAACGGCCGGATCGTGAACAGGAAAAAAGACGGCTCCCTGTATACCGAGGAAATGTCCATTTCTCCGGTGTTTGACCGGTCCGGCAGGACGATCAATTATGTTGCCGTTAAGCGGGATATCACCCACGTGCTCCACCTGGAAAAGCAGCTTCGCCTGGCTCAGAAGATGGAGGCCATTGGCCTGATGGCCGGCGGAGTTGCGCATGATCTTAATAACATCCTTGCGGGGATTGTCGGTTATCCCGAACTGCTGCTGATGACTTTGACAAAAGATAGCGAGCTGCGAAAACCGATCATGGACATCCGTGAGGCAGGGAAAAGAGCGGCAGCGGTGGTGGACGATCTGCTGACCGTCGCCAGAGGCGCGGCCAAGGCCAGAACGGTACATGACCTCAATCAGTTGGTTCGGGAATACCTGCATTCGCCTGAATACAAGAAGCTTAAATCGCTGTTCCCCAAGGTGGAATGGCAGAGTCAGCTGGTAGCCGCGCATTCCAGCATTGCCTGTTCACCTGTTCATATCAAGAAAGTTGTCATGAACCTGGTAACCAATGCGGCCGAAGCGATTGTTGAGCAGGGGAGTGTCATTGTTTCCACCAGCAATCAATATGTGGATGAGGCAGCCGGCGCAGTACATGAAATTGCCGCTGGGGAATATATTGTCCTCAAGGTGCAGGATACCGGCCCCGGAATTTCGTTGGCCGATGCCGAACATATTTTCGAACCGTTTTATACCAAAAAAACCTTGGGAAGAAGCGGCACCGGTCTCGGCCTGACAGTGGTCTGGAATACCGTAAAGGACCACGAAGGGAAAATACTGGTGGAGAACAAGGGCCAGGGAACATGCTTTGTGCTCTATTTGCCGGTGCGGGCAGGAGGGGAAGAAGCTGTGCCGGCCGTGGATGACAAGCCGGAAGATCTTGCCGGCAGGGGAGAGCGCATCCTGGTTGTGGATGACGAACCCGTTCTGCGTGACATAGCCGGCCAGATGTTGCGGTCCCTGGGATACCGGGTCGATTCGGTCGGCTCGGGTGAATCGGCTCTTGAATTTATCCGGGAGAACCCCGTAGATCTGGTCGTTCTGGATATGTTGATGGAACCGGGCATGAACGGGCGGCAAACTTATGAAAAGATAATCAGGTTGTATCCCGGCCAGAAGGCGGTAATTGCCAGCGGCTTTTCCAAGAGTGACGATGTCAAGACGGCCCTTCGGCTCGGAGTTGGAGGATTTATCAAAAAACCTTACTCAGTGGAACAGCTCGGGCGGGTGGTTAAAGAGGTGTTGCAAAAGTAAAGACAGAGGTTGACCGGGGGGTGCGTCCGCCCGGCCGGGTTCAACTGTTTTTTGAATTGGCGTGCCGGGAAAGAATCAATTTTTTAGCTGTATGAATTGCGGATAATATTCTTTTACACAGTCAGGGCAGATTCCATGGCTGAATTCTGCTTCCGAATGTTCCTTTATATACGTTTCGATATGATTCCAATCTCCCCGGTCATCCCTGATTTTTTTGCAGCCTGAGCAGATGGGCAGAAAACCGCTGAGCAGTTTGACTTTCATGAGGGAGGTCCGCAGCTCATTGATCAGTTTTTCTTTTTCATGCTGGATATGTTTGCGCAATCCTATTTTTTTATTCAGCAGGGCGTTGTTTTTTTCGAGATATTTGTTGGTTTCTTCCCGTTCCGCAAGGGTCTTTTCCAGCTGTACAAGGGTTGTCAGGATGATAGCTGAAAACACGCTGATAAAGGCAATGGCCAGGACGTTGAAGATGTTGAGACTGTTTCTGAGAACACTGATCCTGTCAGTTATATCAAGGTGAATTTCTAAAGCGCCGGCAAAAAAGCCATCTCGCATAATCGGGATGAACGTTTCAATAATACTTTCCTGTGTCTTTCGGCCGTCCGGCGAAAAAGACTCTTTTTGCACAGTTGTGGAATGGACGTACCCATGTGCGACAACATCCCGGAAATAGTCATTTTCATTAAAATCGCCAATTTCTTCACTGCTGGATGAATAGATGACTTTGCCGCCAGGGGAGAAAATTTTCAATTTATCCAGATTGAGTTCATTTATAACATGATTGATCTCAATCATGTTATCCCGATCCGGTTCTACATTTCCCAGTTCGTTCACGGCAAAGTCCATCCTGGATAAATGTCTGCCCAGGATGATTGCCTGTGATTCAGTATTTTCAAGCAGCATGTCGGTGAAAAACGGATAAACAAGACAATTGCTGGTGACGATCGCCAGCAAAGAAGCTGCCATGACAGACCAGAATATTTTTTTAAGGATACTGTTTTTGATTATTTTCATTATCACACCCCATCAGCTGCGGGATTTTCATTAAAAATCTTTATTTCCTATGGTCAGGTTGTAAAAGCATGTTTCATATATCCTGCATAAATTTTTTGCCGTATTCCTTGACAAACCGATGTGGACAAGTCTGCAGTAGACATGCAGAGGATTCAGTAAATGGCGAACCTTGTCCAGCAGTGTTGTTTCGTTGATACAATTCATTGGGCAGATTAATGGGTGATTTTTTGTAGAGTCATTTGCCGCCTTTTAACGCTATTTGTGCAATTTGCGGGCCACTGCGATTACAATAAGGTAATTGCAAGTCATTCCAAAAATTTACCGGGAAATATATGTGGTGTTGAAACGAATTTTGACACGGAAAATTGGTGATATGCCCAAGTCATTTTCGGCATATCACCAGATTTTCTGCCTGATGGAAGCCGGGATGCCGGTCAGGTGGATATCGGGTGAGCGAAACAGCTGAGAGGGCACTCTCTATCCTTTATACCCGGTCAGCGCGGCCAGGCCGTAGGCGCCGCAGGAAATGAGCATAACCGCCGAAAAGCCCAGTTCCACAGCCACAATGGCTGCCAGGCCCGTACTGACAACCGACACGCTGCCGTTGATCCCCCAGGCCCAGGCCGCCTGGCTTTTGCTGCGCCCGGCCAGCCGCGCAAGGCCAAGGGGAAAGGGCATGCCCATGGCAAAGGCCGGCGGAGCTGTAAGCAGCAGAAAAATAAGGATTTTCCAGGGCATGGCAAAACCGATGGCCCGGGATAAAACCGGCTGCAGGATGATGAGATTGAGAAGCAGGATCAACGCCACCACGGCGGCAGCCTTGGCGTGGTTGGGGCGGGGGCCTGCCAGGCGGCCCGAAAAAAGGCTGCCCAGGCCGGAAAAGATCAGCAGGGTGCTGATCACGGCGGATGCGGCGATAATGGGATTGCCAAAGAAGAACACCAGTTCATGGATCAGGACAATCTCAAAAAACATATAGCCCAGTCCGAGACAGCTGAAGAAGGGCACGATCCAACGCTGTACACCGTTTTTCGCAGGCAGTCCCAGGCGAAGGAGCGGGAGCAGTATCAGCAGCCCCGCCGCCAGGACCATCTGGACAAAACCGACCAGAACCAGGACATAGCCAAGTTCCAGAAAGGGGACGGTGTGCTGCCCCATCTGGCGGACGAGATGCGGAATACTCTGCCAGCGGAGAAATTGGGAAAAGAAAGGGCGGTTGTCGGTCACCGGCTGCAGGTTGAATTCGTACTCCCTGTACAGCTCCGGCCGCCGGGTTGGCGAAAAGATGCTGTCGAGATTATCTGAAAAGGAGCGATCCGGGGAAAAATGATATTGCCGACGCTCATGCTCCTCAAGCCCGGGAAGCAGTACCGGGTCGAACTGCATTCGGGTGCAGAACGCGCGGATTTTGCTTATTTCCTCGGGGGTGAATGGCGAGCGTTTCATGATAAATGTTATCATGTCCCACCCCCGGACCGCTGCGACGTGACTCCGGTAATCCACGTCCAGCCGGGCCATTGTTTCGGCAATGGTTGCCGCCAGGCGCAGGGAATTGCGGGAAGGGGAATCAAGCCAGGCCGATACCCGCAGGATGCCGTTGGGAGCGAGATGGTCCCACATTTCCCGAAAACCTTCCAGGGTCAGGAGATACTGCTCCTGGAGGGCAAAAAGCCCGGAAGTTCCGCCAAAGCTGCCCACGACAGGAAGGGTGATCAGGTCAAAGAGTTCCTTGTCCGTGGCCAGCCAGGTGCGGGGATAGAGGTGGGAAAGGTCGACGGCAGGGTCGCGAAAATGACCGGACCCTGCCTCGACTTCCGGGGAAAAAAGAATCTCCACCGCCCTTTGATGCGGCTCCACAGCCACAACCTTGCCGGCCCCGTTTTCCAGGGCCTGGATCACATCCATGCCGGTGCCGGCCTGCAGGACAAGCACCCGGTTGCGCCCGGCCAGCGCGTAAGGCAGAAACGATGCGGATGCATTGAGCAGTGACCAGTCTCCTTCCCGGACCGGTCCGAACCAGTCGCCGCTGCTGAAAACAGCGCCGCTGAGTCCGGGGACTTCTTTTTCATAGGTAAGGCTGAGCCCCGGAGCATGGCGCAGCGCGGGCGCGCTTACCAGCTGAACCAGGCCGTAGGGGCTTGGCCGGTTGGCAACAACCCCGGCTCCGGGCAAATCCAGGGCGCGGCTGACCGCCTTGTACTGGGAAGGCTCTATTGCCGGAGGGTCAACGATCACCGCACCGACAGGAACCAGGGATACTCCGGCGATCAGCAGGAGCAGCGGCCGCCCGCGGGGGATGACGAGTACGCCGGCAGCCCAGGGCAGCAGGGAGGTAAGGGCCGGCAGCTCACGGGGCAGGAGAAAATACATGAGAAATACGGCTGCTATTCCCCCTATGCCCGAACCAAACAGGTTGGCGCTGTACAGGCTCCCGATCCTGGAGCTGTAGTGAATAAACACCAGGCCCAGCGGTAACGAACCCAGGAAAAAAATCAGCAGATAGACAAACTGACCCGCCAGCAAAAGACCGGCCTGGCCCGGTTGGACAAAAAGCAGGCCGATATCGAAGGCACTGATCAGGTTTTTTGAAATCGGCATGGCCAGGGCCATCATAATTGCGCAGTCGAACATCAGCAGCGGGAGGAGCCAGGGCAGGTTGCGGAGGAGGGTGGCCCGAAAGAGGGCGATCAGGGTGCCGCCGGCGCCAAAACCCAGCAGCGCCACGGATATAACGAGGTAGGCAAAATGATGCCATTGGACAAAACCCAGGAGCAGCATCTGCTCCAGTTGAAAAGCAATCAGGGCCGCCGAAAGAAGAACAAGGGCCAGATGCAGTCTCGGGAGCGAGAGCGCATCTCCATTCATTCCGATCTCCGGAACGGGACGAAGCGGACAGGCAGGAGTTTGCGGGTGGTGATCCTGCCCTGGTTTTTTTCCACCAGCATAAGGTGCTGCACATAAAACGGAGAACCGACCGGGATGATCATCCGGCCTCCTTCCTTGAGCTGGTCGATGAGCGGGGGAGGGATAAATTCAGCAGCCGCCGTGACCACGATGGCGTCAAAGGGAGATGCCTCCGGCCAGCCGTTGTAGCCGTCGCCCTGTCTGACCTCAACATTGGCATAGCCGAGTTTCTGCAGCCGGTCTTTCGCGTCTTCGGCCAGTTCAGGGATTATCTCCATGGTATAAACCCGGTCGGTCAGCTCGGCCAGGACAGCCGCCTGGTATCCGGATCCGGTGCCGATTTCCAGCACCCGGTGGTTCGATCCGGGCTGGATGATCTCGGTCATGAAGGCGACTATATAGGGCTGCGAGATTGTCTGGCCGTGGCCGATGGGCAGCGGGACATCCGCATAGGCCATGCGGCGCGTTTTTTTTGGAACAAATAAATGACGCGGTACGGTTTGCAGGGCCCGCAATACATTCTTGTCCGTAATGCCGCGATCTGCGAGCTGCTGGGCGACCATGCGCTCACGCTCTGCCTCAAGCCCGTCAGCCGCTGCTGCGGCAGAACAGCCCCAATCAATGGCCGGAGAAAAACAGCCGGGGGAAAACAGGGACACAAAGGTGAAAAGGAGCGACAGGGCTATAACATGATATCCCGGGGCAAAGGAGTGTCCGGGACTGCTGCTTTTTCCGGTCTGCTGTTTTGTGATTGCCCTGAACATCATGTAATCAGTAAGGAATGAACGGTTTCCTCATCAATTTGATGATCCTGCTCCTCTATTTATTATACCCTTTCTTGATTCTTATGAAAAACTTAACCCAATTAAAAAACGAGAAATCTCCGAAAGCCTCGGTTTTTCGCGGCTGCAGCGGGTTGGTGCGGGGCAGGGGTAAAAATCCGAGGCCGGAGGACCCGGCTTTGAATTTGAATAAACATTGGCGCAATATCAATAAAATTTCCTGAACACTTCCCAAAGCTCTAGCCCGCATTTCTCACAAAAATCTACTGCGAAGCCGGAAAGCACCATGTCTACTGCGTTGCAGCACCGAAAACATTCTCGACATACGTACAGTATGTCTGCGAGTGTTTTCGGTACAGCGCCTTGTATCCACGGCACTTTACGGCTTCTCGCGACAACCCTTGTGAGAAATGCGGGCTAGCAGAGCCAAAGGGATTGCATGATGTTTCTGAGGTGAACCGGGGTTGATGTAACTTTAATTTGCTAGTTAACATAAAAAATGTTAGTGTGCAAAAAAAGGTTATATTGATGAATGAGCTAGCTGAACAGTTTGTGAAATATCTTTTCGAGGTAACGGGGCAACGGGCTACCTGCCGATGGCGCTCGTCCGCAATGCTGCCGCAATTTCTCGTCCAACAGTATGATCTTTACGATATAACCATCGATAAACGAAATTTTCTCGGAATCCTGCTCGCACATGGTGAGGGTTTCCGCCCAGCGGTTTTTGAAAAGCACTTGCGGCAGATCCTGACCGTTGCCCCTGATGCAGAGGGGTACTGTCTGATTGCCGAGGAGCTTCAGGCTTATGTCCGACAGCGACTGGTCGAAAGGAAGGTGCCTTTTGTAGTGCCTGGGCTGCAGCTGAATTGGCCGGAACTGGGACTGGCTGTTCAGGCCCGCAAGAAAAAGAAAAGCCCGGTTGCAGTGGACACCGTCAGCCCAGCTACACAGGCGGTCCTGATCAATGCCTTAACTGGAGGCATGCAGGGCCCTGCTACTCAAAAGAAACTGGCAACAAGACTGGGTTATACGACTATGTCCATGTCCAGGGCTCTGGATGAGATCGAGGCCAATGGACTGGGGCGGGTACAACGCAAAGGCCGCGAACGGCTGCTGGATTTCCCGGAAGGGATGAAAGCACTGTGGAAGGCAGCCTTGCCGTTTTTTCGCAATCCGGTCAGGAAGACGGTACGGATCATGGATCGCCAGCTGCCTCAAGATTCTCGAATCGAGGCCGGCGAGACGGCGCTTGCCCGTATGAGCATGTTGATGCCACCCAAAGAGCCGATCTATGCCGTGGGCCGTCAGGTCTGGAAGAAAATCGCCGGTCAGGTCGAAATGATTCCTATTGAGGAGAAAGGAACCTGTCTCGTACAGGTATGGTATTATGATCCTTCCCATTTTGCGCGTCATGGCCGGGTGGATTGCTTTTCTCTTTATCTCAGCTTACGCGAGGAGGTGGATGAGCGGGTGGAAGGCGCTTTGGAGGAAATGATGGAGAACGTTGCATGGTTGTAGGAATTGATACATTCGCAGCACATTTCAACGACTACCGGGACAGATACGTGCTCATCGGCGGCGCGGCAACCTGGCTGGTACTGGATGAGGCAGGGATCACGCCACGGGCAACGGTGGACCTGGACATTGTCCTTTGTCTAGAGGCCCTTGATCGTGAATTCGGCGCTGCCTTCTGGGAGTTCATAGAAGCCGGGGGATATGAGATCCGGGAAAAGAGCACCGGCGGCAAGACCTTTTATCGTTTCCAGCGACCCTCACAGTCGGGCTACCCTATTATGCTTGAGCTATTTTCACGCAAACCCGACCTGCTGATACACGAAGGTGAAAGCCATTTGACCCCTATCCCCATCGGGGAGGACATATCCAGTCTCTCGGCAATTCTTCTGGAGGAGGGCTATTATGATTTTCTCCATCAGCACAAGGGAGACATCGAGGGTGTTCCAATCGTTACTGAAACCGGCCTGATTCCCCTCAAGGCCCGGGCCTGGTTGGATTTGACGCGACGGAAAGAAGCGGGCGAGGATGTTGACAGCAGGAACATACGGAAACATAAAACGGATGTGCTGCGCCTCTATCAGGTTCTGCCACCAGATCAGCGCATTTCCTTGCCCCAAACTATTCGGGAGGATATGCTCATTTTCCTGAATAAAATTGAACCGGAGCTGACCTCACAGTTGCTCAAAAATCTTGGTATACGCGGTGTAAGCGGGGCAGATGTAGTAGAAACCATAAAGACAGTTTACCAGATTACGGAATGATCAGCTGATTGTTGAATATTACGGTGCGGCACACAATCTAACGGGTAGAGATACGGTTTTTTTGAAAAATCGAATTGGCAAAAAAATATTTATTTTAAATAGTTATTGTTCCAATTCGATTCCGACCTCCGCACCAGAAATAGTAACGGGTTGGGCCAATTTGGCTTAACCCGTTTTTTTGTTGAGGGGGGATTTATGAACAGGCGGACAGGTGTGAGTTGTTGATTCAGCTCCGGGGCTGTCTGTCGATCCTGCAGGTGGTGTTGAGGCGATTGTCTTTCATCTGGTGGTTTTCCTCGATCTGGATGGTGGTATGGTCGATGCCGAATTTTTCGCTCATGCTCTCGATAATATCCTCCAGTAATTCTTTCTGCCTGTCAAACCCGTCTGCAACGACAACATGGGCGGAAAGAGATTCCTGCCCGCTGGCGATCGTCCAGATGTGGAGGTCGTACAGGCAGCAGACCCCCTCATGTCCCAAAATAGTATCCTCAACTTTGCGATAATCTATGTGCTGCGGTACTCCAAGGAGCAGAATATGCACCGAGTCACGGATAATCCCCCAGGAACTCCAGAGAATCAGGCAGCAGATAACCAGACTGATCAACGGATCAATCATGGTCCATCCGGTGGTCATGATAATCAAACCGGCGATAAGTACACCCACTGAACCGAGCGAGTCAGCGATGACGTGGAGAAAAGCTCCGCGCACATTGATGCTCTCCTCCTTATGGGTGTGCAGCAGGCGAATCGCTGCAAGGTTGACTATCAGGCCGATGACCGCCACCGCCATCATGCCGGATGCTTTCACTTCCGGCGGGGCAAGCAGGCGGTTATATGCCTCGTGCAGGATGACGCCGACAATAACCCAAAGAGCCATGCCGTTGAGTAACGCAGCCAGGATTTCAAAACGTCGGTAGCCGAAGGTTTTGGTAAGGGAAGGCGGTCTGGCGCCGATTTTCATCGCCAGCAGGCTGAGCGCCAGGGCGCCGGAATCGGTGAGCATATGACCGGCGTCGGAAAGCAGGGCCAGGGAATTTGTCAGCCACCCGCCCACGGCTTCGACGACCATGAATCCGGATATGATTATAAAGGAGAGAAAAAGGCTCCGGCGGGACCCTTCCTGATGATGATCATGATCATGGTGGTTGTGCGAGTGAGCCTGTGCCATAATTCCTTAAACTATGAATTTGCCGGGAACATGTCAAAATAAATTGTGATTACCGACAATCCTCAGCTTCACCATTTCCATGGTTTGTAGCCGAATGATTTGGCGTTTTTCCTGGAGCTGGCAATAAATTTGCTGAGTTTCGTGCGTAATCAGATAAGAAAAAGGAAAAAGTCTCGTGAATTCAAGTTTTGATTTTGCTCTGACCCTATTTGTTTCTATCTCGTTTTACGATATGCTAAGTCGTCATTATTGATGGCGTCGTAAAAAGTCCGATCTACTGCGTCATAGCGGGTACGGCCAATGCTCGACGTACCATATGTACGCCTCCGCTTGGCCGACACCGCTATTCCTTGTATATCGAAATTTTTACTTAGCCATCGTTGAGTATGTGATGGACTTTTTACGAGTCCATCATTGTTTAAGATTAATGCTCTATTTTTAGCATTAATCGTCTAAATTGTCGCACTATGTAAAAATATTTCAAATATTAATTTGCTAATCGTAATACATGACGATAAAATAAAGTTATCGTTAATCTGGTCGACAAAAAAGACGATTATGGATATATCAAAACTACTGACTGACGATGCTATTCTTGCCGAGATTGGAAAACGTATCGCCCGTTATCGTATTGATAGCCAGATAACACAGGCGGATCTGGCTCAACAGGCCGGTGTATCAAAACGCACCGTCGAACGGGTCGAGGCCGGAGCTTCGGCGCAGTTTGCGACCATCATCCGGATTCTGCGGGTTCTTGATCTCATGCAGGGTCTGGAGAATCTGGTCCCCGAACCTGTGCCCAGGCCCATGGAATTGCTGAAACAAAAAGGGAAGGTACGCCAACGCGCCTCTTCAAGTCGGCATCCGGATAAAGCCCCTAAGAAATGGTCCTGGGGTGAGGAGTCGTGACAACGGTTGCCGAGGTCAGGATGTGGGGGCGAACCATCGGCGCGGTTTCTCTGACTGATGATGCTGATATTGCAGCCTTTGAGTACGATCCGGCATTTGCCGGGAGCGGTATAGAAATCTCACCGCTGATGATGCCGCTCTCCCCCAGGGTCTATACCTTTCCGGAATTAGCAAAACAAACCTTTCACGGCCTGCCCGGCCTGCTGGCGGATTCGTTGCCCGACAAATTCGGCAACGCCCTTATCAATACCTGGCTGGCCTCCCAGGGACGGCGGCCGGATTCGTTCAACGGTGTCGAACGCCTTTGTTATACGGGTGTGCGGGGTATGGGGGCAATTGAATACGCTCCTGCAACCGGACCCAAGGCCCGGCAGGCTACTCGGATTCAAATCGACAAACTGGTGGATCTCGCCTCTGAAATTCTCACCCACCGGAACAATCTGAACGCTTCCTTCGGTGATAAACACAAAGAAAATGCCTTGAGGGATATCCTGCGCGTCGGCACTTCGGCCGGCGGCGCAAGGGCCAAAGCGGTTATTGCCTGGAATCCTTCGACCAATGAAGTACGTTCCGGACAACTCCCGGCCGGAAAGGGTTTTGAATACTGGCTGCTGAAATTTGATGGTGTCAGCGGCAACAGGGATAAGGAACGCGAAGACCCCAAGGGGTATGGCCTCATTGAATATGCTTATGCAAAAATGGCCGCAGACGCCGGGATCACCATGACTGAATGCCGGCTTTTCGAAGAAAACAACAGGCACCATTTCATGACCCGCCGTTTCGACCGTCTCGGCAACGGCGAAAAGCTTCACATGCAGTCTCTCTGCGCTCTGGCGCATTATGATTATAACATGGCGGGCGCGTATTCCTACGAGCAGGCCCTTCTCGTCATCAGGCAGCTCGGCCTGCCGATGAGTGCGATTGAGGAGGTGTTTCGCCGGATGGTCTTTAATATCATCGCCCGCAATCAGGATGATCATGTTAAGAATATCGCCTTCCTGATGGACAAGTCCGGAACATGGACGCTGGCGCCGGCCTTTGACATGATTTACAGCTTCAACCCTTCAGGGACCTGGACGGCCAGTCATCAAATGACCATGAACGGCAAGCGTGACGATTTTACCCTGGAAGATTTCAAGGCCTGCGCCAGAACCGCCTCGATGAAGCGCGGCCGGGCAGAAGCCATTATCAAAGAAGTGCGGGAAAAGGTTTTGCATTGGCGGGATTATGCCGACGAAGCCGGCGTCCCCGTCATCTGGCGAGACCAGATACAGAATACGCTCCGCTTGGAAAAGTTTGGATGATGTCTCGGAAAAGGATTCCGAAAAGAGGGTTTCCATTCTACCGGGAGATGGACGCGGAGTTGAAGGGCATTCTCAACAAAATAGGTACCAACCTATGAAAAAAAAATCTCAATCCTACTCACCGCCGTATGCGATCACCCCGGCCATCGTCAATCTGGTCGCCCGGATCAGCGAAATCGTCGGGCGGTTGACTGACATGACCGATGCCGCCAGGGCTCTGCGGTTGCGGCGCATCAACCGCGTTCGCACCATTCAGGGGTCGCTGGCCATTGAGGGCAACACCCTGAGCCAGGAACAAATCATTGCGATCCTCGATGGCAGGAGGGTCATCGCTCCGCCTCGCGAAATTCAGGAGGTGCGTAACGCCATTGCCGCCTACGACCGTTTCGAGCAGTGGCAGCCGGAGGTAGAGGATAATCTGCTGGAGGCGCACCGCTTCCTGATGGCCGGACTTATTGACGAGGCCGGAGTCTATCGGCGGGGCAGCGTGGGCGTGATGGCCGGAAGTCAGGTAGTCCACGTGGCCCCGCCGGCCGATCGTGTGCCGGCGTTGATGGTTGATCTTTTCCGCTGGCTGGCTGCTGGAGAGGAACATCCCCTGATCATCAGTTCAGTGTTTCATTACGAATTCGAGTTCATCCACCCCTTTGCCGACGGCAACGGCCGCCTGGGGCGGTTGTGGCAGACCCTGATTCTGAACCGCTGGAATTCTCTGTTTGCCGATATCCCGGTGGAAAGCCTGGTCTTTGCGCATCAGGCCGAGTATTATCAGGTCCTGCAGGAGAGCACCAACCGAACCGATTCAGCTCCCTTTATCACCTTCATGCTCAGGATGATTCTTGACGCTGTAACGAGCAGCGCCCCCCAAGTCGCACCCCAAGTCACCCCCCAAGTCAGCCGGCTGCTTGCGGTCATCCAGGGCGAGATGAGCCGCGAGGCCTTGCAGGAAGCCCTTAATTTACAGGATCGTAAATCCTTCCGGGAGCGCTACCTCCAACCGGCTTTGGCTGAAGGGCTTATTGAAATGACTATCCCTGACAAGCCCACAAGCCGTTTGCAGAAATACCGGCTGACCGACAAGGGGCGGCAGTGCTGAAAGTGTTGGGCAATGAAGGGAGGAAGAAATGAACCTTGAAAATTTCAGATTCCCGTCCGATTAGGTATTGTGCAGAATTCGTGATGCGAATGATTTTACCGGAATTACCGGAAGTAAAAAAGTCTCGTGAATTCAAGTTTTGATTTTGCTTTGACCCTATTTGTTACATTTTAGTTGAGTAAAATTGCTTATTTTGCTAAAAAGTATATTGTGTAGCGTGTATTTATTTAGATAATAATGCAAATCAGGGGTGCAGGTGAAAGATTTTTTTAACAAGGCTGAAATCGTCTCCGTACTCAACGGATTTAATCCCTGGTGGAGCGGCAAGTCAGTCTCGATCCCTGATTTCAAGCGATTGGCATATGGAACCTGCCGCACCCTGTTGCAGGAGGGTTCCTTGCGGCGGGCTATTTTATTGTCCGGTCCGAGGCGGGTGGGAAAAACAACCTTGCTGCAGCAACTGGCGACGGGGTTCATCGCCGAAGATATAAACCCGAAGAGCATCCTCTACCTGAGCCTTGACCATCCCCTGCTCAAACTGGTGTCTTTACGTGATATCCTGCGAATTTATCATGAAACAGTTCATCCGGAAACCGAGAAAGCCATTCTGCTTTTAGACGAAATCCAGTACTCCGGCGAATGGGAAATCGAAGTAAAACTCTTGATCGACCACCAGCCCCAGTACCGGATTCTGGCAACCGGCTCAGCCAGTGTGGTGCATAAGGAAAAACTGGCCGAGAGCGGCGTGGGCAGGTGGATCACCGTGCCGATTCCGACCCTTTCCTTCTATGAATTTATCCACATCCGGGGTGAAGTTGCTCCGGTTGTTGCCGATAATCTGAAATTAACCGATCTTTTTACACTCCCGGAAATGGAGTTGCGCCAGCTCGCCGTTCAGCTTCGGCCGTTGTTGCTCCTTTTCCAGCATTATCTTCTGGTGGGAGGCTTCCCGGAGACTGCCGGACAAAAAGATTCCGCCTTTTGTCAAAGGCTGTT
Organism: Desulfobulbaceae bacterium; assembly: GCA_023544645.1. Classification (GTDB taxonomy): domain Bacteria; phylum Desulfobacterota; class Desulfobulbia; order Desulfobulbales; family Desulfobulbaceae; genus UBA10518. The sequence goes on from JAMJFO010000045.1 coordinate 22,827, forward strand.
GCGGGAAGATGTGGTCGAACGTGTTCTCAAACGGGACATGACCGCCCTGTTCGGGGTGAGAAATATCAACGATCTTGAAAAGCTTTTTATCTATCTCTGTCTGCATACCGGTGGAATCCTGGCGCATAAGACCGCCGCCACGGCCCTTGAAACTCCGACGGCCACAGTGTCCAACCATCTCGCCCTCCTGGAGCAGGCTAATTTGATTTATCGTTTGCCGCCGGCCCGGCTTGGTGGAAAAAAGGTGCTCAAGGCCCGGAATAAATATTATCTGGTGGATGCGGCCCTGCGAAATGCCGTTTTACTGCGAGGCGAAGAGGTGTTTCTTAATCCTGATGAAATGGGGTTGATTGTCGAAACCACCGTGCTCAGACACCTGTATGCCTATTATTACCGGGACACGCCGGAGTTGTGTTATTGGCGTGACGCAGTGAGCAACCTGGAAGTGGATATCATCGTCAAAAGTCCGTCCTATCATCTGCCGTTTGAAGTGAAGTACAAAGAAAAAGCGCCACTGGACAGGAAGAGCGGCCTGGCAGTTTACAGTCAGTCGGAGAACCTCGCCAAGGCCTTTCTGGTCACCAAGTCGGAAGATGATTTCGGAGTGACCCGGTTGCCGGGTATTGAAACCGAATTTTTGAAAGTTCCGGCCCATATCCTCTGTTACCTGTTGGGTCAGGCCGAAAGGATTTTATGGAAATGATTTTGAAAAATGAGGAGTATCGAGAACCAGGCAGGGCCACCCCTTCAGCGATGGCAACAAACGAATCGGCGCATTTCTTTTTCTGATCTGCCTGAAAGAGAACAATCTGCTCGAACAAGCCGGCATCAATGATAACGGCCTTGTAGCCCTGGCATTATTGATCGCCGAGAGCGATCCCAAACAAAAAGATCTGATGATCAAATTGGTTATGAATCTTCTGACCCCGAATAGATAATTGTGCGGAAGACTGATTGATTTATCATAGTTATCCCAAAAAATAAGTAATAAGAAGGCCAAGTATACGGATTAACAATGAATGACCTGGAAAACCTCAAAAGAAGATTACGCTCCTTTGCCGACACCCGTGATTGGGACCAATTTCATTCGCCAAAAAATTTATCCATGGCTCTAATAGCTGAAGCCGCTGAACTGGTCGAACATTTTCAATGGCTCACTGAAGAGCAAAGCGCGAATCTGTCGCAGGAAAAGCTTGCAGAGGTTCAAGAAGCACGGGCAAGGGGTCAGATCTGCTGTTGACTTTTCTGCTCTTCGATCAAACCAATATGCTGGAATAACACCTTCCCCCGATTTTCCCTGCAACCAGCAAGGGGAGAGATGGCTGGGTTATCCCCGAACTCTATGCATACAGTGAATGAGTAAGGACAGGGACATCTGGTGTGTTTATATGGTTTCCTGCCGTGACGGGACCCTGTATACCGGAATTACAAATAATCTTGAAAAGAGAATAGAGGCTCACAACTCCGGTAAGGACGGAGCCCGATACACTCGATCCAGAAGGCCTGTAAAGCTGGTCTACTCGGAAAATGTTGATTCAAAATCAGCTGCCGCCAAGCTAGAGCTCCGGATAAAAAAACTGCCGCGATCAAAGAAGAAAAGATTGATAAAAGGCTAATAGTAGGGGGGCGGGATGCGGGGTACGGGGTGCGATATTTTTCCTTTTACGCACAAAGATTTCTCCCTGCGGTTGAAATGGTCTCGCAAAATTTCCATACGTTTTCCTTCGCTTTCATAACCTAGTGTTTGTCCATAAATCACGTTTTTTGCCAGAGATTCGCTCAGTCTGGACGTCACCATACCCGTACTGCTTAATGTTAAACAGGTATACAGGTGCTTCAGTCGCTGATTCTTCCATCTCCCTGCCTGATTCCTCTGCACAAGGCGCACCACTCCTAAGGAGGCGGCACTATTCCATGTCCCGGTCTGTCTCAGGCCAGTTGTTTGC
>JAMJFO010000045.1:24872-28515 GCA_023544645.1 Desulfobulbaceae bacterium
TCCTAAGGAGGCGGCACTATTCCATGTCCCGGTCTGTCTCAGGCCAGTTGTTTGCGGGCCAATGTCAGCAGGTTTGCTGAAACAATTGAGGCCCACACATAACTTTTAAAAGACTCAAATCCTTTCCATATACACCTGGTCAGGCCAACACTTCGTTTCAGCCAGGATATTCCGGACTCAATACCAGCACGGAATTTGCGCAAGCCTTTATAAACTCTCTTGCTCCGGCACATATCTACCTCGGCCAGCCCACGCCCCTTGGAAAAGCATACGTCTTTGACGCCATTGGCTTTTGCCTTTCGCAAGTTGGCATGTGATGTAAAACCACCATCAAAAGCCGCCTTCAACGGGTAACGGCCATAAATGGCATCCTGCCTGTCCAGCATCATTCCCGTTAATTCAGAATCGGCTGGATTACCTTCGAGGATAACACAGTCAAGAATCAAATTTGAAGGGCCTCCGGTAACGCAAATCTTGTGACCATAGTAGGTGTCCCGGCGATCTTTGCGGATAATATCCGTATGCGGCTCAAAGATTGAGACAATCTTTTCCTGAGCAGGGACGGACTCGCCGGCAATTACCCGGCGTCTTGTTTGACACACAACCTGGCGGGCAAGAGGGAGATAATGATGCAGCTGCTGAACAAGCCAAGCCCTCATGCCGTACCCTTCAAGGGTGACTGCTTTGTACGACAACAAACTCTTCAGCCCGCGCTCTCCGTAACCTATGGTCGTCTCTGTAACGTCAATGAGATCCTTGTAGGGTTTTTTCCTCTGCTCGCCATTTTTGGCATTCATGATCTCCAGATTTCGGCGCTTAGCACGGCGGCGGTGATCCATAAAGGAAAAAACAATGCCGGGGAGTTCCGCTTTTGCAGCCGTCAGAAGACGGGCCAGAACCCGATTTGCATCAACAAGCAATTCAGAATCGTATGGAGCATGGATATTTGATTCGACAACAGTGCAGTCTACTCGTATTTTGCGTCCTTTCTCAATGCCATGATTCCGGGCATAGCCTACCAGCACTTGGTTGATTTGCTCCCATGTCTTTTCCGATATCGCCTTGATCCCTCGCTGCAGAGCCGACCTCTTGAAGACTTTTCCTCCAATACCAATCCGGCAGAATTGTCCATAGATACGAGAATCCGCCAGATGAAAGGCGAGCTCCCGGTAACTGTACCCTTCGGCTTGTTTTATGATCGCTGCGCGAATTACTTGTTCGGCGGTCATGCCATTTGCCCCAACTTCGTTATCGGATACACCAAGATCTTGTAAGGCCAGATCGTATATGCTATTGTTTTGATCAAGTATTTCGCTGATCTTGAACAACTCTTTCGCCTTGGGGTGGTCCGCAGTTGCCTCGGCCAGAGGAAGCTGTTGGTTGCGTGTTTTTCGCATCTTTTTGTAACTCCAGAAAATGGTTTATCGTGTGATTTTAGTCGGTTACACAATAACCCTTACTGCAAATCAACAAAAAGTGCCACCCCAAAAGGCGATTTTCACTCGTTAAATCAAACTCTTATATCCGCATGGACAGACACAACCTAACGGAGGTTCAATGGTAATTAGTTGATTTTTTTGGATGTAACCAGGTTCTCTTCCCTTTATATTTACATCAACTGATGGAGGTTATGGTCATGGCAATGCTGTATTCGAAAACCAGTCTTGGTCACCTGGCGCTGCAGAATCACCTGGTCATGGCGCCGATGACACGCAGCCGGGCCACCGATAATATTCCCAATTCGCTGATGAAGGAATATTACGCGCAGCGCGGCGAGGCGGGGCTGATCATTACCGAGGGAACGTCGCCTTCGCCGAACGGGTTGGGCTACCCGCGCATACCGGGGATATTTTCTCCGGACCAGGTAAAAGGGTGGAGATCCATTACCGACGCGGTGCACGACAAGGGCGCGAAAATATTCATCCAGTTAATGCACTGCGGACGAATCGCCCATCCCCTGAACCTGCCGGAGGGGGCGCGGGTTCTGGCGCCTTCGGCTGTGGCGGCCGCCGGCGAGATGTATACGGATGCCGAGGGCTTGAAGCCTCATCCCGTTCCGCAGGCGATGAGCGGGGAAGACATTGCGAGCGCCATCGCCGAGTTTGTCCGGGCCGCGGAGAATGGCGTGAAAGCGGGTTTTGACGGGGTCGAACTGCACGGCGCCAATGGCTACCTGCTCGAACAGTTTATCCGCCCCAACACCAACCAGCGGGATGACGGTTATGGCGGTTCCATGGAAAACCGCGCCCGTTTCGTGCTGGAAGTGGCCGAGGCGGTGATTGGCGCCATCGGCAGGGACAGGGTGGGCATCCGGCTTTCGCCATACGGCGTGTTCAACGATATGCCGTTGTACGACCGGATGGAGGAGGATTACACCTACCTGGCGCAACAGCTCAATTCCCGGGGGCTGGTTTATATCCACCTGGTGGATCACTCTGCCATGGGAGCGCCGCCGGTGCCTGATGCCATAAAAGCAACATTCCGCGAGCTGTTCAAGCGAACATTGATTCTCTCCGGGGGCTACGATGCCCAACGTGCTGAAAACGACCTGGCAGCAGGTAAATGCGATCTTGTTGCCGTGGGGCGGCCTTTCCTTGCCAATCCCGATCTGGTGACCCGATGGAAAACAGGCGCTGCCGTGAACGAGCCGGATTCCGCTACCTTTTATACTCCCGGACCCAATGGCTATACCGACTATCCCGCATTACCCCGGGCGAAACAGTAAGAGGAGGGCAGCACCCGGCTTTGCCTGGAAGAAATTTAGAATTATGAATGCAGAATGCAGAATGGGTAGAGGCTGAAAGCTGAAGGACCACCTCTGAAGGCATGAGTTTTTCAAGTTATCGGTAAAAAAAAACGGGTAGCGGTGCCGGTGGCAGCTGTCATCTCGAATATCTAAAGAGTATAAACGAATGTGAGAGATCTTTCCCTCAATGCACGGAGATATCTCGCTGCGCTTGATATGACAGGAGGCAGAAAGACAGAGAATAGAACCTGGCTTTGTCGGGAGCTTAAAGTTGTCAGGCATCAGTCGAAGAAGTGACCGGTGATGTCGATCTCAAGGTGAATGACAAATCTGTTGCAACCCGGTGCAGACAAGTAATAAATGACTTCAGTCCTCAGAAAGGATGAGGAATCATGGCTGCCGTGGACTTTTTCGCAGCCTGAAAGAAAAAAGCCCTTGGCTCGTGCGAGCCAAGGGCTTTGCTATTTCTGGTGGGCCGTGAAGGATTCGAACCTTCGACCAATTGATTAAGAGAAATGAACCTTGAGTTTCGCAACCTCGTCATTTTGCTGTAACTCTTTGAAATATATAAGAATAATATTTCCATATTTTTTCTCATTTCCCAGGTTTTTGCTGATTTTGGAACATTTTTCACACACGAATCCACACACGGAAAATGGAGTTTTCCGGGATAATTCTTAAACTCACTTTTTACAGTGACAATTGAGTAAGGTGCTCTTGGGATTCAGCTTGAGAAAACAAAAGCCAACAGTCGATCTTTTTTATGGCGGGTAAAGAAAAAAGGTTTCTGCTGGGGCCGGACTGTTGCCTCGTCGTGCTCTTGCGGTGATTCGGTGTTCTGTATGGAGTGTGGCGCGGGCTTCGTTCCTCAGACCGCACGGGAAGCAGCGCCGCACA
>JAMJFO010000046.1 GCA_023544645.1 Desulfobulbaceae bacterium
GAGTCTGGCGCTTACCTGACCTCGAACAAAAATCCTCGTTTCTGGATGGACACTATTTTATTCCGCAGGCGGCGATGAGACGCTCGTCCTCGGATTCATTCAAAGTAATGGCCTGGGCCGGACATTCGGCGACACATATCCCGCAGGCCCTGCATTCCTCGGCATCGATGGCGGCGAGGCCGCTGTGGTCGATCTTGGGAATTTCCCAGGGACAGACCCGGACGCAGGTGAGGCAGGAGACGCAAAGATCGCGCTGCACTTCGGCTCCCTTGCCCATGGCAACCAGCTTGTCCGGGGTGACGTACCCCTGCTTCATCGCCAGCCGGTAAAGGGCTTTCATGATGTCGGCAAAATTGACCTCCTGCGGGCAGACAAACACGCAGCTCCGGCATCCGGAACAGTACCAGATCAGGTCCGAGGACAGGAGGCGTTCGGAAAGGCCAATGCGGACCATGTGGATTATTTTTCGCGGATCAAAATCCGGGATCGCCTGGCTTACGGGGCAGATGCCCGAACAGGCGCCGCATGCAAAGCAGCTGTTGAGATGTTCGCCGCCCGGCTCAGCCAGGACCTCGGCGCTGAACTGCGGATCAGTCTTTGTTTTTGTTTTCGCCATACTCTCACCAGTGTTACCATTACCGGGTATTCTTTCACAAGGGGCCGGCAGCCTCCGCTTTTTTCATTATGGCAGGGACTGCGGCAGTCTTGACTGTACCACGGTAACGATGGAATGTTATCGCTCCAGTTGTCAACGAAACCTCTATTTCTACTAGATGTGGAATGATATGTCAATATGTCTGATAAGGCAGGTGCAGGGCGTATATTGCCTTATCAAAGGGATATGCGCCTGAGCAGCGATTCAGCGTTGTCCCTGGTGATGCGTTGAAAAAGTTCCGGTTCCAGGTCCAGGGCCCGGAGAAGGTCAAGGGAATTTTTCTGGTCCGACCACGGTGAATCCGAACCGAAAAGCAGGTATTGGGGGGGATGGCTAATGATCATGTCCCGGGCTGTCCGCGGTTCCAGGAAATCCAGGGCATAGGAAAGTTCCATGAAGATCGGCCTGCCGATGAGCAGTTCCCGGACCTCTTCCCACTGGTCCCAGGCCCCCAGGTGGGTGGTGATCAGCTTCAGTGCGGGAAACTTTTTCATTATTGTGCATATGCGGGAGGGGTCGCAAAGCGCCATCCGCGGGAAGGCAATGTCAAAACCGGTATGCATGACCACCAGCAGGTCATGCTCGATGAGGGCGCCGTACAGGTCATCAAGTTTGGGGTCATCAATGAAGAAATCCTGGTAATAGGGGTGCAGCTTGATGCCGATAAATCCTTCCTCATGGATCCGGCGGAGCTGTTCCCGGACATTGACGGCCTTGGGATGAACCGACGGCAGGGGGATTATCCGGTTGGTGCGGATGGTTTTCGACCAGTCGAGAATGGAGTCAAACTGCGACGGCCTGGTGGCAATGGAGCAAATCAGGCTTTTCTCGATGCCGGCCAGGTCCATGGAGCGGAGCAAATCGCTGACAGTGCCGTTGAGGAAGGCTTTAACGTTTCCCTCCTCCTCGAGGTAGGGGATAGCCCTGGCGGCGAGCTCGTCGGGAAAGGCGTGGGTGTGAAAATCAATAAAACCGCTCATGGTCCGATAAATCTCCAGAGAAGGTGCAGGGTCAGCAGGGCATACAGGCCGGCCGCCACATCGTCAAGCATAATGCCCAGGCCGCCGTGGATGTGGTTGTCCAGCCAGTTGACCGGGAACGGCTTGATAATGTCGAAAACGCGGAAAAGAAAAAAACCCAGCAGGGCAGCGCCGGGATGCAGCGGCGCGGCAGCAAGGGTGATCAGCTGGCCGACGACCTCGTCAATGACCACTATGCCAGGATCGCCTTTGTCGAGAATTTTTTCCGCTGATCCGGCGCAGGCTGTGCCCACAACAAAAAGAGCGGCCACAACGCCGGCATAGGGCAGCAGTTCCATCCTCTGCAGGCCGAACCACAGCCCCACGCCGAGGATTGATCCCCAGGTGCCCGGAGCCTTGGGCAGGTAGCCGGTGTACGCTCCGCTGGCGATAAACATTATCAAACGGTCCATGGCAGCAGGTCAGTCAGGATAATTCATAATTGCGTATCCGCTCACAGGGCCGTTTTGGCGCAACGGGTAACTTCGTTGTACACTTCCCTGATGGGGATCTTCTGTTTTTCGGCGATTCGGCGGCATTCTTCAAATTCCGGGGTGATAACCGTTCCGTTCGGCGTGATGATTTTTTTGGCCCGCACAGGACCGAACCCGGTCCGGACGGTGACGATCTCGCGGGGCAGGGTCATGCGCTGCTCGGTATGAAAACGGAGGCCTATGGCAGTGGTTTCGCTGAGAAGGACTTGCTTCACGGTCAGGGCGTGGACCGGCTCGCAGATAATCTTCAGCAGGAAGCCGGGCCGCCCTTTTTTCATCTGCCCGGGGATCAGAAGGACATCCAGGGCTCCGCCCTTGAACAACTGCTGGGCCACATGGGGCCAGGTTTCTGGATTCCAGTCATCCAGCGCGGTTTCGATGACCTCGACCTGCTGTGCTTCGTCAACCTGTTGCGCTGTACCGAGGATCAGCCGCAACAGGTTGGGTCGGCCGTCACGCCGTTTGCCGGTCCCGGCGCCGTAGCCGATCCGCTCGATGCAGAGAGGCGGCATGGGGCCGAAACTGCCGGCAAGCACATGGATGAGCGCGGCTCCGGTGGGGGTGACCAGTTCCTGTTCCAGATCGACTCCGTAAACCTGTTTTCCCTGCAGCAATCTGCAGGCTGCCGGCGCCGGCAGGGGAAGCTCTCCGTGCTCGCAGCTTACCCAGCCCCGCGGCATCGGGAGAGGCGAACAGCTGACCGCGGTGAGGCCCAGGTAATGAAAGCCCTGCACCGCCCCGACGATATCGGCCAGGGCGTCAACGGCGCCTACTTCGTGAAAATGCACCTCTTCGATGGTGCAGCCGTGCACCGCAGCCTCGGCCGCGGCCAGACAATGAAAAACCTCGAGGACCTTTTGGCGGACCGGGGGGGCGAGATCGGCAGTGGTGATAATGTTTTCAATGTCCCCCAGGCGGCGATGCGGCTGCCGGTCTGTGGTTTTGATTTGCACTCGAACGGCGGCCAGAGCGTTTTCCTTAACCCGGGATATCTCGACTGTGCAGCCGGGAATGTTGAGGGCGGCGATGGTTTTTCGCAGTTCGGCCTCAGGCATCCCGGCATCGAGGAGCGCCCCCAGCAGCATGTCGCCGCTTATTCCGGAAAAACAGTCCAAATATGCGGTGTTCATCAGGTGAATCGTTCTCCGGCAGGGATGGCGGCGCCGCAAAGATACGACTGCACGGCCATCCGTTTTTTTCCTTCAGGCTGGATTTCGCGGATCAGCAGGTAGTCACGGCCCGTTGCCACCAGCAGGCCGTCTTTGTCCGCCTGGCAGAGTGTTCCCGGCGGTTCACCGACCTCGCCGGCAACAACCTGGGGCCGGAAAAAACGGATGCGAAGGCTCTGGAGAAAGCCGTAGGCGGATGGCCAGGGGTCCAGTCCCCGGATCAGGCAGTGCAGGGCGCGGGCATCCTGTGTCCAGTCCAGTTTTCCCATCTCCTTGGCCAGCATCGGCGCTTCGGTGGCCAGGCTGTTGTCCTGTTTGCGGGGAGCCAGCTTGCCTTCCTTGAGCAGGGCAATGGCCTGGACCAGCGTCCTGCCGCCCAGTTGGGCCAGCTTGTCGAACATGGTGCCGGCGGTGTCTTCCTCGCCGATGAGGATGGTCGCGGGAAGGAGGATGTCACCGGTGTCCATGCCCTCATCCATCTGCATGATGGTGACCCCGGTTTCCTGTTCACAGTTGATCACCGCCCACTGGATCGGGGCGGCGCCCCGGTACTTGGGCAACAGGGACCCGTGGACATTGATGGTGCCGAGTGGGGGCAGGTTGAGCAGGGCGCCGGGCAGAATTTTGCCGTAGGCGGCGACAACGATCAGGTCCGGGTTGAGGGCGCGGACCTCGCTGAGGAATGATTCCGTCCGGATGGAGGCCGGCTGCAGCACCGGTATATTTTTTTCCGCAGCAAGGACCTTCACCGGCGGCGCGGTAAGCTTGCGGCCGCGTCCTTTCTGCTTGTCCGGCTGGCAGACCACGCCGATTATCTGGTCGGGGCCATTGAGCAGCCCCTGCAGACTGGGTAGTGCAAAAGCGGGGGTTGCCATGAACAGGATGCGGAGCTGCTTGTCGTTCATGACGCTGACTGGAGGATTTTTTTCAGCTTTTTTTTGTACAGGCTGCGTTTGAGGGGGCTGATCCGGTCAATGAACAGCTTGCCGTGCAGATGGTCGACCTCGTGCTGGATGATCCGGGCAAAACGGTCCTCGGCCTCAAATTCCAGGGGATTGCCGTCCAGGTCCAAGGCCGTGACCTTGATTTTTTTGAATCGTTCCACTGTCGAAGTATAGTCAATGACGCTCAAACAGCCTTCCTCGTCCGTGACGCATCCCTGCCCCTCGGAAATGACCGGGTTGATCAGGCTGATAAATTTTTTCTCTTCTTCTGACGTGGATATGTCCACAACCACCATCTGGAGCAGTACGCCGATCTGATTGGCGGCAAGGCCGATGCCGGGTGCATGGTACATGGTTTCGGCCATGTCCCGAGACAATTGTTTCAACGCCTCGTCAAATGTGGCGACCTCTTTCGCGGTTTTCCGGAGAACCGGGTCGGGAAAGGTCAATATCTCTCGTATTGCCATGTTGTTGCCTGTGTATCTGAATAATAAAAATCATTATTTATTTTGATAAATGTATGCATAAAACTCCATACTGTAAAGTCGGCTTTGGTGCCAGTGAAAAAGAGCGGTTCCATCAATCTTGATGAACTCGCAGAAAGTCCATCACACATTAAACGATGGCTAAGTAAAAATTTCGATGTACAAGGAATAGTGGTGTCGGCCAAGCGGAGGCGTACATATGGTACGTCGAGCATTGGCCGTACCCGCTATGACGCAGTAGATTGGACTTTTTACGACGCCATCAATCTTGTCTTCCGTGAACTTATTGTGTAGGATTGAAGCCGTTTTTTTACTCACCAGGGAATTGGCATGTGAAGCGCGAACAATTTGCACAAGGAATCAACCTGCTCCGGCAGCCTGTCATGCCATTGGCATCAATGGTCCAGTTCCTGTTCATGACCGGTCCCTTCGCCACCATCGGCGAGGTGATCGATGAGCTGCCCGAGCCCATTGAGACTGACCGGACCTGCTATGAAACCCCCCGGGCACTGTTGTCCGCCTATCTGGACATCCTGGCCGGATTTGAAAAAGTGAAGGAAGGCGCTTTCCCCGCCCCCGCCGTTGTTGATGAGGAAGATAACCCGGTGGACGGGTTCACTGCCGGAGTGGCGGTCATCCAGCAGCAGCTGCTGAGTGTTGAGCTGGAAAGAATCAATTCGGCGCTCTGCGGTCCCTGCCGCTGCACCTTGTGCTGCACGGGACCGGAGCAGTCAATGGCCCAGGAGTTTTTTGAGATACCCCTGGACAGCGGTGAGCTTGATCTTTTCGCGGTCAACCGCTGCGATAATGATGCCAGCCGGAACAGCCTGCCTCTGGATGAAGAGGAACTGCTCTGGGAAGGACGTCCTTTTTACCGGGTGGCGGAACCGTCGCTTTTTCACTGGCAGAAGGGCTGGAGCCTGATCCTGCCCAGGGGTTCAACCTGTCCCAATTTGAATGACCTGGGGCAGTGCCTGGTGTATAATGACCGGCCCGAGGTGTGCCGCCGTCCCCAGATTTTTCCCTATATGGTCGAGTCGCTGGAAAGCGCTGAAGGAGACGTTCCGGCACTGCGCATCCGCCAGTCCCTGCTGGCAGTGGTCGACTGCCCGTATGTGCGGGAGTTGCAGGACGAGATCGCCGAATACGCAGCTGCCAGTGAATTGCATCTGCTGCTGAAACAGAATAAAAACTGAATTGCCGGCCACAGAGAAATGACCCCCCTGGAAATACTCTGCATCACGGCTGCCTATCTTGTCGGCGCCATCCCTTTCGGCATTATCCTCTCCCTGGGCAGCGGGATCGATATCCGCACCCGGGGCAGCGGCAACATCGGCGCCACCAATGTTGCCCGTCTGCTTGGCCGGAAGCTGGGCATCCTCACCCTGCTGGCCGATATTGCCAAGGGCTTTCTTCCCATGTTTGCAGTTGCCCGGTTTCTGCCGGAAACGCCGCAAAAGAACATGGTCGTTGCCCTGTGCGGCGCCGCGACCGTTCTGGGGCATATGTTTCCAGTGTATCTTGGTTTCAAGGGCGGCAAAGGCGTGGCCACCGGTCTGGGCATTTTTTTCTACCTGGCTCCGGTCGGCGTACTTGTCTGCCTGGCTGTTTTTGCCGGAGCAGTGGCGTTGTCCGGTTTTGTCTCCGTCGGTTCGCTCCTGGGAGCCCTGGCGGTGATTCCGACGCTGTGGTTCATGGCTGAGCCGCACTGGAAGGTTGCGCTGGCAGTTTTTGTTGTGGTGATGATCTGGCTCAAGCACTACCAGAACATAGGCCGTCTCCTGCAGGGGACCGAGAAAAGCTGGAGAAAAAAAGAATGAACCGCAAGGAGTGGCAGGCCATTGAACGGGCGGGCAAACTCCTCGGTCTTGGCGATCGGGCGACCCTGGGCGAGATCAAACGGGCCTATCACCGCCTCAGCAAGCAGCATCATCCGGATACCGCCGGGAAGGATCGCGGCGCCGAAGATGATATGATGTACCGCCTTACCGCGGCCTACAATCTGCTCATGCGCTACTGCAATGAATACCGTTTCCCCCTGTCCAGGCCCGAGGGTGATATCTATGACGCCGAGGACTGGTGGATGGACAGGTTCGGCAGCGACCCGCTCTGGTCAAAGCGCAAATAAAACTTTTTCTGCGTCAGCATCCTGAAAAAAGGTTTTTATTGTTCCGGCATGGACCGGAATATGGTTTAAGCGCGAACAGCCGTTATGAACTCTTCAATGGAGTTACAGGACTAATGATTTCTTTGCCCATAGAGTGAAAATAACTGGAGGACCCCGTGAACCGTGTAATAAGTGGAGTAGTGATTTGTTTACTGCTGTTCGGCGCCGGCAGCATGTATGGCGAGGAAACAGGGAAACCGCCTGTGCCGGATCTTGGTTCGATGGAAGTTCTGGATCTGGAAACAGCCCAGCGTATCGCCGTTGCTTCCAATCCGACCATGGAGGCGGCAGTGGCCAGGGTGGAACAGGCGCGGGCCAGGGTCAGGCAGGCCATGGCAACCTGGTGGCCGTCCCTGGACATGACGGGCAGCGGATCCAGTACGAAACTGTCTGACACCAGCTATGAACGTTCCAGGATTTTGTCGGGCCTGTATGGTCAGGATCTTGACCAGACCAGTGAAGAGTATGCTGTCGGGCTGCAGGCCTCATGGGTCCTGTTTGACGGATTTTATCGAACCCTCAGCCAGGAGCAGGCAAAGTACGGGCACCGTTCCGCCGCCGAGAGCCGGCAGAATGCTCGGCGGCTTCTGCTGTCATCGGTTGCCGAAGCATTTCTCAACGCCCAGCTCACCCAGACCCAGGTCGCCATTTCCCGGGCTGACAGTGAGTTTTATTCGCAGCAGCTGCGGGACGCGCAGAATCGGTACGATGTCGGCGCCGGCCCCTGGGGTGATGTGCTCAATATCAAGGTGCAGCTTAATTCGGCCAAATCCAGCCTGATGCTCTCCCGCCGGGAGCATGAAGCCGCCGTGTACGGCCTGGCCGCTCTGCTTGGCCTGCCCGACGCCCGGTTCCCGGAGCATGTTCGGATGGCCGAACTTGACACCGATGTGGATGAGGCCGGGGTTGATGAGAAAATCGAACTGCTGATTGATGAGGCCCGGGCGGCAAGGCCCGATATCAGGGAGCTGGATTGGCGGCTGAAAACCGCTGAGACGGCAGTTGACATGGTACGGGCCCGGTATTACCCCCAACTGCAGCTTGTCGGTTCCGTCAATGGCTGGCGGCAGGATGATCCCGGTTTCTCAGATGATGATTTCGGGAGCACCATTGGCGTCAACCTGTCCTGGAACCTTTTTGCCGGCGGCCTGGACAAAGCCAGGGAAATCGAGGCCAGACAGGCGGCCCGCGAAGCACATGCCACCCTGGTCAACCTGCGGAACCAGATCGGGGCCGAGGTACGCCAGGCTGTGGTCCTTCTCGAAGCCGCCCGGGAACAGGTCCGGCTGCAGCGCGAAAGTGTCAAGCTCGTTGAGGAAAATCGCGAACTGGCCAGGAATGAGTACGAAGCAGGGGAAGCTTCACTTCTCCGGCTCAACGAAGCGCAGCGTGATTTGACCACGACCTACAGCCGACTGGCCCAGGCCGTGGTGGCCTTTCATCGCGCCCACCAGCGATTGCTGGCCGCCACCGGCCGCAATGTCGCCGAGCTGGAGACTGCCTCAGGTGGACAGTAAGCAGGCAGAGCCGAAGATTTCACGGTTTGCTGATGGCCGTGATCGTGAGAGCATGAGCAAATGATAAACAGGCCCCGCGGCCTGTTACTCTTCCCGATCCGGCGCCTCTGTATCGAGAACCTGACGAACGATACCGGCAAGCTGTTTGAAGTTGACCGGCTTCATCAGGTACATCCGGGCGCCCATGGCCCGGGCGGTCTCTTCGTTGAGCTGCTCGCTGAAGCCGGTGCAGAGGATTACCGGCAGTTCCGGACGGGCCAGCTTGATCTGCTGCAGCAGTTCAAGGCCGGTCATTTCCGGCATGGTCTGGTCACTGATCACCAGGTCAAAATGATTGGCCGGGTCCCGTATCATGGCCAGCGCTTCCCGCGGTTTATCCGAGACAGCTATACGGTATCCCAACTGTTCCAGCATCATCTGGCAGGTGTCCCTGATAACCTGTTCGTCATCAACAATGAGGATGGATTCCGTTCCCTTCTCCACCGCGGAAAAGTCCTCGTCCTCCTTGTGCGCCGGCGGTTCGGCGGCCGGAAGCAGCACGGTGAAGCAGGTTCCGTCGGAATCGGAGTCAACGGTGATCATGCCGTCGAGTTCCCGGATAATTCCGTGGACCACACTCAGTCCCATGCCGGTGCCGACGCCGGGATCCTTGGTGGTGAAAAAAGGATCGAAAATCCGGTCGATAATAGCCGCGTCGATGCCGTGCCCGGTGTCGGCAATTTTGATTTCAAGGCAGGAGGTCTGGGAGAGGGACCGGGTTTCCGTGCAGTCGCCAAGGGGCAGTTTGTTGAGACTGATGGTCAGTGTGCCGCCTCCCGTGCTCATGGCGTGGAAGGCATTGGTGCACAGGTTCATGATGATCTGCTGGATCTGCACCGGGTCGGCCATTACCCAGCCTTCCGGTTCATTGATGGCCATCTTGATCTCGATGGTGGTCGGAATGGTGGCACGGAGGAGTTTCAGGGTTTCCTTGAGCAGAGGGGCGACGCAGACATGTATTTTCTCCCGCTGGGCGTCCATGCGGCTGAAAGTGAGGATCTGCTGGACCAGGTCGGCGGCTCTCTGCCCGCTTTTCTTGATCTGCCGGAGGTTGTCGTGCACCGAAGTGTCCACCGGCGTTTCCAGTAAAGAGATGTCGGTGAAGCCGATGATGGCCCCGAGGATATTGTTGAAGTCATGCGCGATGCCGCCGGCCAGTGTACCGATGGCCTCCATTTTCTGGGCTTGTTGCAGTTGCGATTCCAGTTGCACTTCGTGGGTGATGTCGCGCTTGACCGCCACAAAATGGGTAATTTCACCACCAGTATTGCGGATCGGAGAAATGGAAGCCAGTTCCGTGTAAACGGTTCCGTCTTTTTTCCTGTTGACCAGTCGTCCTTCCCAGGCATTGCCCTGTACCAGGGTTTCCCACATCCGGCGATAGAAATCCTTGTCATGGAACCCGCTCCCCAGCAGCCGTGGATTGCGGCCGAGGGCTTCCTCCCTGCTGTATCCGGTAACCCGGGTGAAGGCTGGGTTGACATACTCGATAAGCCCCTTGCGGTCAGTGATAACGATGGAATCGTTGGTATGGGCGACGGCAGTGGCCAGGCGTCGCTGTTCCTCTTCATTTTTCAGCCGCTGGGTAACATCCTGCAGTACGGTGACGCCGCACCGCTGGCCGGCAAAATAAAAGGGAGCGGTGCTTGTTTCAAATGATTTTTCAATATTATCCGGAAAAATCAGTTTGATGATTTCGGGTTCCCGGGTTATTCCCCGCATCACGTCCCTGAACCGCTGGCGGGCGGAATCAAGGTAATCGGGATGAATGAAGTCAAACACATTGACCCGTTCAAATTCCATGGCCGTAGTGTCCTGCCACATTTCCCGGGCGGTTCTGTTGGCATATTTCACTTTTCCCTGCAGGTCATAGACAATGATGCCGATGGGAGTGAAGTCCATGAGCTCCACCAGCTGTTTTTCCGCGGCGCGTCTTTTTTTCTCCTCATCGGCCGCAGCCATGGAACGGATAAGGAAGGAGCTGAGCAGCAGGAGGACAAACAGGGCAATGGAGGAAACGAGCAGCCAGTAGTTGCGGAACGACCGCATGTTGGTCAGGACCACGTTCTCGGGAGTGGCATAGGCGATGGACCAGTAGTTGCTGCCGGGCAGCTGAATGGGCATGAAAACCACGTGATTGAGCAGTGGAGCATCTTTTTCATTGCGGTTGTCCATTATTTCAAACGATCCCTCACCGTGACCGCCCCGGACCATTTCCTGCATCATGGTCAGCAGGGAGGAGTTGCTGTCTACCTCCCTGGTGGTTTCGGTTATGTGAGCCCCGGAATGCGCAGGATTCGGACACTCAAGGACAATGCCTTCGCGGCTGATGATCCACAGGCGTTTGCCCTGCACCGACTTGAGCGGGGAGAGATATTTATTGGTCAGTTCGGCAAAAGAAACCAGGAAAACCAGGCTGCCGTCAGGTTCGTCATCGTTCTCCAACGGCCACACATAGGCGGCAAGGGTGGTGTCGGGGGTGATGATGTCGACAATCTCCGGCTGCTGCGCATCCATGGAGGCGAAAGAGCGCTGCAGTATTTCTTCACTGATGCTGGTGGAGCTGGATATCCGGTGGAGGATGTTGCCTTCCTGGTCCAGGCGGGCCACCGACACCAACCCGGGCCGGTGGATGGCGTAAAAATCAAACAGCATCCGCTGGCCCTGATTATCGAGCTGGATGATCGAGGGATGGGAGGAAAAATAACGCAGGGCCTTGCCGTACATCGTGAAGGTATTTTCGATGCTTTGCGCTGCCTGGCGGGCGAGAAAAATCTGTTCGGTATTATGGGAATCTATGGTTTTTTCTTTAACCGTGCCATAGGGAAGATAAAACAGGACCGCCAACCCGGCGATGATTGCCGTGATAAAGCAGGCGCGGAGGAAAATCGATTTGAATATCATAAGCTTTCAGGCTGATCGATCAGTTGATTATTTATTTATTCAACCATTATAGCAGGCAAATGTCTATTTTCACAAATTCCAATTTTTTTTTCGTCATTTTTCCTTTTTTGCTGTTCCGGAATTGTCCTCTGGTATAGTTTAAAGGGGTTTAATCCCCAACCAGGATAGGAAGCGGACCAGAGATGCTCTATTTTATTCAGTCCAACCGACTGGAAAAGTTGTTTGACCGACTCTGCGAGGTCCTCGCCGATTCACAGGACGACCCCCTGCAGCCCCGGGAAATCGTAGTCCAGAATCCGGGAATGGCCAGATGGGTGTCACAGCAGACAGCCCTGCGCCAGGGTATTGCCGCCAATCTGCATTTTCCGCTGCCGGCCCGGTTTATCTGGCGGATCTTTGCCTCCCAGCTGCCACTGCAAAACGATGAGGGAGACTTTCACCGTTCGGTCTTGCTCTGGCGTATTTTCGAGCAATTATCCGGCCCTCTGCCGGAAGGCATGTTCGCTGAAATTGAGGCGTATCTGGGCGATGATCATGACGGGCGTAAAACATTCCATCTTGCCGGCAGGATCGCCGACCTCTTTGATCAGTACCTGGTGTACCGCCCGGACATGCTGCTGGACTGGGAAGCTAACCCGGCGGCGGAGTGGCAGGCCGTTCTCTGGAACAGATTGCCGGCGCCTCCCTCCGGGCACCGGGCAGGCCATCTTCGGCAGTTTCGGCAAAAAGTCCTGCAGGGGGGACTGGACCCGTTATCGCTGCCGCGGCAGCTGTATATCTTCGGGGTCAGCTCCCTTGCTCCGGTTTATCTGGAAGTTATCCACAGTGTCAGCAGGGTGACGGATCTGTATCTTTTTCACTTGAGCCCCTGCCGGGAATACTGGGCGGATCTGTCTTCCGACAGGGAGTTGGCCCGGAAAAGGGCCGGTTCCCCGCGAAAGAACGTGCAGCCCGGAGAAGAATATTATTTCACCGGCAATCCTCTGCTGGCGTCGCAGGGAAAAGTCGGCCGCGAATTCATCAGTCAGATCTACAACCTGGAGATGATCGAGGAGGAGCATTACCATGAGCCGGCCGGTCGTTCCATGCTGGTTGCCCTGCAGCGGGATATCCTGGATCTTGTCGACCATTCCGGCCCGGCGGCTGAAAAAATTGCGGCCGAGGACGGTGACCGGTCTGTGCAGCTCCACTCCTGTCACAGCAGGATGCGGGAGATCCAGGTCCTGCATGACCGGCTGCTGGAAATGTTCGAGCATGACCCGGACTTGAAGCCCGGCGACATCCTGGTCATGGCCCCGTCCATGGAGGAATACGCTCCCGCCGTCAGGTCAGTTTTTGACGGGGCGGAAGGAAACCGATTCATTCCCTGGGCTCTGGCCGATAGATCCTTCCGGAGCCAAGAGCCCCTGGTCGACTCCTTTCTCTCTCTGTTTGAACTCTGCTCCGGGCGGTGCGGGGCGCCGGATGTGGTTTCGTTCCTGGAAAACCCGGCGGTGCTGCGGCGGTTCCGGATAGACGAGCATGGCCTGGAAACAATCCGGGACTGGATCAGAGACAGCGGGATCCGCTGGGGCCTGGATCGGCAACACCGCCGGGAGTTCGTTGGCGGGGTGGATGAAGCGCATTCCTGGTCCTTTGGCATGAACAGGCTGCTGATGGGATATTTCACGGGCAGGGAATCAAACCTGGTGCATGGAATAGCTCCCTGTGGTGATTTGTTGACCGGCAGGGGGCAGCTGCTGGGCAGGCTGGCCGCGTTCCTGGATCGTCTGCGCCGCACTCGCGAGCACCTGTCCGCGGAAAAACCGCCGGGGCAGTGGGTTCAATTGCTGCTGGAGCTCCTCGATCAATTCTACGATCCGGCGGGCGACGAGGCTGATCAGCAGGCCCTTCTGACCCTGCGGGAAACCATCTGCGGCCTGGATGATGACTGCCGCAAGGCCGGGTTTGCCGGGGCCGTGAATCCGGCGGTCATCAAGGCCTGGCTGGAGGAGGCCCTGGCCGGGCCGTCTTCCGGGCAGGCGTTTCTCTCCGGGCGGGCAACATTCTGCAACATGGTGCCCATGCGCTCTGTCCCCTTTGCGGTCATCTGCCTGCTGGGCATGAATGACACCGATTATCCGCGCAACCAGAGCAGGGTCGGTTTTGACCTGATGGCCAGAAACCCGCTGCCGGGTGACCGCAACCGCCGGGACGATGACCGCTACCTGTTCATCGAAGCCCTGGTTTCAGCGCGCAGGGTTTTGTACATTTCATGGCTGGGCCGCCATCAAAGGGACAACAGCATCCGGCCGCCATCGGTGGTGGTATCCGAACTGCTCGATTATCTGGGGCGGTCCTTTGTCAGCTCCTCGGGGAAACCTCTGGCTCCGCCTGTTGTCGATCATCCCCTGCAGCCGTTCAGCTCCAGGTGTTTTGACGGGACTCCAGCCACCCTGAGTTATGCGGCGCAATGGCTTCCTGCCGGTGGGGCCGGGGAACAGGCCCGCTTTGTCTCCGAACCCCTGGCCGAGCCATCTGCAGAGTGGCGAACTGTTGATGTGGACCGGTTTGTCCGGTTCTGGTCCAATCCGGTTCGGTTTTTCCTTGAACAGCGCCTGGAAATGAAGGTGCAGGACGATGAAGACCTGCTGGAAGAAAACGAGCCCTTTCTGCCCGGACACCTGGATCGCTATGCTGCTTCTGTCCGGCTGATCGATGATCGTCTGCAGGAGCGGCGGGCGACGGATAAAGTGTATGCGCAGCTGTGGGCTGAAGGCGTGCTGCCGCACGGCGGTTTCGGCAGCAATTTTTTTCAGGAATTGTCCGCTGCTGCGGAATCTTTTGTGCCCGATATTGCAACCTTTGTCCAGGATCCCCGGGATCCGCTGGAGGTGGATATTGCGGTTGACTCCTTCCGGTTGACCGGGTGGCTGGGCGGTCTGTATGAAGGAGGATGCATCCGCTACCGCCCGGCAAAGCTCAAGGGCAGGGATCTGGTGAAGCTCTGGCTGGAGCACCTGATTTACAACGTCCTGGCCGGACCGGGCAGCAGGCGCAGAAGCGTGTATGTGGCCAGTGACCAGGCAGTCACCTTCCGGCCTGTCGACCAGCCGCGGCTGGAGCTGAAAATCCTTCTCGACCTGTACTGGCAGGGATTGTCCACGCCCCTGCATTTTTATCCGGAAACCAGCCGCGCCTGGTTTGAAGGGGGTGAGGGCAGCAGAGAATCCGCGGCGCAGAAGGTATGGCAAAGCGGGTTTAATATCCGGGGTGAGGGAGAGGCCCTGGAGTACTGTATCGCCCTGCAGGGCGCTGCGCCCCTGGATGAGGATTTTCAGCGGTTGGCTGCCGCTGTATACGGTCCCCTCAATGAACACCTGGAGCATGGCATTGCAGACGTTTAATCCGCTGACCATTCCCCTGGCCGGGCAGCAGCTCATCGAGGCCAGCGCCGGGACCGGCAAGACCTATTCCATTGCCCTGCTTTTCCTGCGGCTCATCATTGAAGGCGGCCTGGAGGTGGACAAAATCCTGGTGGTGACCTTCACTACCAGCGCCACCGAGGAACTGCGCCTGCGGATTCGCGCTCGGCTGCGGGAAGCTCTCGATATCCTGGAGCGGTCCGGCAATGAGGAGGTCCAGAGCGGGGACAGGATTCTGCAAGAGTTGCTGGGCCCACTGGCGAACCGGCGGGAGGCCGCGCAGCGCTTGACTGATGCCCTGGCCAGGATGGATGAGTCTGCGGTGTTCACCATCCACAGCTTCTGCCAGCGCATGCTCCAGGAAAATGCCTTCGAGTCCGGCGTGCCCTTTGACACCGAGTTTATCGAGAATGAGCAGCAGCTGCGCTTGGAGATCGTCAGGGATTTCTGGCGGCAGCGTTTTTACAGCGCGCCGGCGGCCGAGGCGGCGTGGGCAACTGCAACCTGGAAGGATCCCGAGGGGCTGGCCGGGGTTCTGGAACCGCTCCTGCGACAGTCCGGGGTTCTGTGTATTCCCGAGGTGTCGGCCGATGATCTGCATCGTCTCCGGGAGGAGAGCCGCGAACACCTGCGGGCGGTCCGGCGCTGCTGGGAGGAAAGCGGCGCGGAAGTGAGCGCCATTCTGCGTGATGATCAGGGCCTGAGCCGTGATAAAAAGAAGGGGTACGGGGCGGAGCGGGTGGAGCTGGCCCTGGCCGCCATGGACATGCTTGCTTCCATGGATGAAGATCCATGGCTGCTGCCGGAAGCGGTGGAGCTGTTGGCGGCATCGGTCATGGCCGAAAAGGTCAAAAAAAATAAACAGACTCCCGGCCACCGCTTTTTTGCTCTGTTTGAGGCCTTTTACCGGGCCAACAACGAGGCCCTGCGCCTGGCCCGCATCCGGGTGATCCATTCGGCCCATGCATTTCTCCGGGACGAGCTGGACCGTCGCAAGCGTGACCGGGCGCAGATGTACTTTGACGATCTCCTGACCAGGATGGACCGGGCCCTGGCCGGACCGGACGGCGCCGGCCTGGCGCAACGGATCCAAAATCGATTTGCTGTTGCCCTGGTCGATGAATTCCAGGACACCGATCCCCTGCAGTATAGAATATTTCACACCCTTTTTGGCGCTGGTGCGCGACCCGGCCTCTTTATGATCGGTGACCCCAAGCAGTCCATCTATTCCTTTCGCGGCGCCGATATTTTTGCCTATATCCGGGCCAAAAAGGACACCCCTGCTTCGGCCGCCTTTACCATGGATACCAACTATCGTTCCACCTCGGCCATGGTGGGGGCCGTGAACCGGCTGTTCGACCGGGAGGCTTCTTTTATTTTTGACCGGGATATTCATTTCAACCCTGTCCGCTCCGCGGGCAAGGCGGAGCAGGAGCCGTTTGTTGTCCGGGGCGCTGAGCCCGAACCACTGCAGGCTATGATCCTGCCGGTTGACGATTTCGCTGCCGGCAGCCGGAAGGAAATTACCAAGGGCAGGGCGGAACAGGCAGCTTCGCGCTGGACGGCGATGGAGATCGCCCGGCTGCTCCGGCTTGGCGCCATGGGTGAGGCCGGCATCGGATCCCGGCCGCTGGCCGGCGGTGACTTGGCCGTGCTGGTGCGGACCCATCGTGAGGCGGAGATGATCCAGAAGGAGCTGACCCGGCTGCGGATAACCAGCGTATACTACAGCCAGGACTCTGTCTTTGTTTCGGACGAAGCCCGAGAACTGCACCTGTTCCTGACGTCGCTGCTTGATCTCTCGGCAGCCTCCCGGGTCAACCTGGCCCTGGCAACGCCGCTTTTCGGGCTGGATGCCCAAAATCTGGAGCAGCTGCAGTCCGATGCGGATAAATGGGATCGAATGATCGCCGTGCTGGAAGGATACCACCTTTGCTGGCGCGGCCAGGGAGTTGCGGCCATGCTGCAGAAACTGCTTGCCGAACAGAGGGTTGTGCAGCGGCTCATTGCTCTGCCCGGGGGTGAGCGGAAGCTGACCAATATCCTCCATCTGTCCGAACTGCTCCAGGAAGCTTCCGGCTGCCATGCCGCCATGGACTGTCTTGTCCGTTGGCTTGCCATGCAGCGCCGGGAAACGGGGGACATGACCGCCAGCCGGCAGCTGCGCCTGGAAAGCGATGAAAACCTGGTTCGCATTGTCACCGTTCATAAGGCCAAGGGACTGGAATACCCGGTGGTCTTTCTTCCCTTTGTCTGGAGCTGCCGGCCGGTGAGGGCCGGCGATATCATCTCTTTCCACCATCCGCGCAGCCAGGAGTATATTGTTGATTTAGGCACTGACGAGCAGGAGCATTATCTCCAGGCGGAGCGGGAGCGTCTGGCAGAGGATCTGCGGCTGTTGTACGTGGCAATAACCAGGGCCCGCTACTGCTGCTATTTCAGCTGGGGCAGGATTAAAGCCATGGACAGGTCGGCCATGGCCTGGCTCTTGCACCGTGAGGGGCCCGGGCAGGATCAGTGGCCGGTGTATGCCGAGCTCACCGAGGAGAGGATCAGGCAGGACCTGGCCGGTCTGAACGAGGCTGGAGTTGTGCTGGGGCATGCTGACTGGCCCCATGAAGCAGGAGAACAGTCTCTTTTTCCCGGGATTGCGCCGAAGCCCCTGGCCGCCGGCATATTCCGGGGCCGTATTGATACGGGATGGACCATCAGCAGCTATTCAAGGATGGTCCGGACGGCTGTCCATGCCACCCCGGTCGGCGAGGTCGAATTCACGCCCGTTGCAGCGGATGCCGGGGCAAAGGACAGAACTGTGTTCAATTTTCCCCGGGGGCCGGCTGCCGGAACCTGCCTGCATGGTATATTTGAACGGCTTGATTTTGCAGGCTACAGCGCTGAAGAACTCCAGGCGATCACTGAGGAGGAGCTGCGCAAAACCGGGCTGGAAAGAGATTGGGCCCCTCTGGTGTGCAACTGGGTGGGAGATGTCCTGAAAACTCCTCTGGATGCGTTTGCCGGGCTGCAACTGCAGCATCTGGCAGAATGCGATCGTCTGGTGGAGATGGGTTTTTATTTTGCCATGCGTGAGCTTGACATCGCCCTGTTGAACCGGGTACTGGCTGATTACGGATACATTCCGGTGGAGGTGGAAGAGGAGGCGCTGACAGGCCTGATGAAAGGGTATATTGACCTTGTTTTCCGCCGCCGGGACAGGTATTTCCTGGCGGATTACAAATCCAACTATCTTGGTCCGGGCCCGGAGGGTTACCGGGGCAATATGCTTGAGCAGGCCATGCGGGAGCATCGCTATGACCTGCAGTATCTTATCTATGTTGTGGCTTTGCACCGGTATCTCGGCTCCAGGATCAGGGGATACGATTACACGCTTCATTTCGGCGGGGTGTATTATCTCTTTTTGCGCGGCATGCATCCGGATCATCCTCCCGGGCATGGTGTTTATTCTACCATGCCTCCCCGGGAACTGGTCATGCGCCTGGATGCATGCTTCGGCAGCATGGAGAAAAGATGATGCGGGCGGTCCTGGAAAAAGCGGCGCGGGCCGGGCAACTGCGGGAAATTGACCTGCATGCCGCTTTATTTCTCCAGAGCCTGACAGATAAATCATCCCCGGAGCTGCTGCTGGCGGCAGCTCTTGCCAGCCAGGCGGTGGGAGAGGGGCATATCTGCCTGCCGCTTGATACGGTGGCCGCAAAACAGGTTTTCACCACCGACATTCCCTGCCGGGCACCGGAATTTTCCCGGTGGCGGCAGCAGCTGCTCGCTTCCGGAGTGGTCGGGCATGCGGGAGAGAACGAGCCCCTGGTCATCGATCCGGCCGGCCGCCTCTATCTTGCCCGCTATTACCGCTGCGAGCAGGTCATCGCCGACGACCTGCTGGAACGCAGCCATGGAATTCTTCCGGTGGATATGTCGGCCGCCGCGTCACTCATGACCCGGCTTTTTCCCGCCACCACCGGGGAAGACCACCAGAAAATGGCTGTCGCGGCCGCGGCCCTGAAACAGTTTGTCGTCATATCCGGAGGTCCGGGCACGGGCAAGACTTATACGGTGGCCAGGATCCTTGCCCTGCTCCAGGCTCTGGCCGGCGGCGGGATGCGCATAGGCCTGGTCGCTCCGACCGGGAAGGCTGCGGTGCGTTTGCAGGAGTCCATCGGCCTTGCCAGGCAAACCCTGGATAAGGATCTCGCAGCCATGGTCCCGGCGGAGACCAGGACCCTGCACCGGCTGCTGGGGTTCAATCCGGGCACCGGGCAGTTCAGGTACAACAGGGCCAACAGGCTGCACCTTGACCTGCTGGTTATTGATGAGGCATCCATGATTGATGTGCCGTTGATGGCCGCGCTGGTTGAAGCGCTGCCGGAAAAGACAAGGCTTGTCATGCTGGGCGACCGGGATCAGTTGACATCGGTTGAGGCGGGAAGTCTGTTTGGCGATATCTGCTTTATCCCGGACCCCGAATGGTCTGCCGAGCTGTGTCGGCATATTGAATCCCTGGCAGGGTGGGTGCCGCAGGTTGGAAGTTCCGGGCAGGATTTCGGCGATTCGGTGGTCCTGCTGCGCACAAGTTATCGTTTCCGGGAACAAGAAGGAATTGCCGGTTTGGCTGCGGTCATCAACAGCGGCAGCAGGGAGCAGCTGTTGAACATGTATGGCCGGGAGTATAAGGATCTCCTTCTGAGCAATCCTGCAGAACCCCATACCCGGCAGAGGTTGGAGGAATATCTTCTGTCCGGCTTCAGGCCGTGCTTTAGCGCAGGTGAGCCGGCTGAAGCGCTCATGGTCCTTGCCGGATTCCGCATTCTCTGCGCCCTTCGGGAAGGGCCCCATGGGGTGGCTGGCCTCAACCGGCTGGCGGAGAATATCCTGCGCCGGCACGGATTGCTGAGCGGTTCTGATCAATGGTACCGCGGCCGGCCGTTGATAATCAGGAGTAATCATTACGGTCTGGGGCTGTTCAACGGTGATACCGGGGTAATCTGGCCCGACAGCGAGGGGAAACTGTGGGCATGGTTCAGCCGGCCGGACGGTTCGCTCCACCAGGTTCCCCTTTCTCGTCTGCCGGAGCATGATACGGCTTATGCCATCACCGTACATCAGTCGCAGGGTTCGGAATTTGCCGAGGTCCTTTTTCTTCTGCCAACGGTTGACAGTCGCGTCCTCTGCCGCGAACTGGTCTATACCGGGATTACCCGTGCCCGGGACAGGCTGCTGCTCCATGGCTCCCCTGAAGTGCTGGCAATAGCGATGGAACGACGCGTTGTCCGATATTCCGGGCTCAGGGAAAAACTGTGGCAAGGAGATAAAGAGAGTTGTCCATAACGGCTCATTTTGTGCTATACTGTGTCCATGTATCGCAAGGACGTGGTACAGGACCTTTAACCCAGCAAACCATGGCAACGGAACCCGATGATGGAATTAAGGAAGCTGGAAGTTTTTTGCAAAGTCGTGGAGCTGAAAAGCTTTACGCGTTCAGCCGCGGCGGTCATGCTTTCACAACCCACCGTAAGCGAGCATATCAGGAGCCTGGAGGATGAACTGGGTCAGAAACTTGTTGATCGCCTGGGCCGGCAGGTTGAGCCGACGCCGGTGGGCCGGCTTCTGTACGGGTATGCGGTAAAAATCCTCCGTCTCCAGCATGATGCCCTGCAGGCAGTGGAGCAGTATGGCGGCAAGCTGGTCGGCCGCATCATGATCGGGTCAGGCACCATTCCCGGCACCTATATCCTTCCCGGGGTTATCGGCAGGTTCCGGGAACGCTATCCGTCGATCAAGGCAACATTGAAAATAAACAGCTCCCAGCAGATTGTCCAGGATGTGCTGGACGGGCAGATCGAAATCGGGGTTGTGGGCGCGCGCTGGTCAGAGAAGGGGCTGGATTACCGGGAGATCTATTCCGACACCCTTTCCGTGGTGGCGGGGGCGGACCATCATCTTGCCGGCCGGAAAGAGATCGCTCTTCCGGAACTCCTGGAGGAACCGTTCATTTTTCGTGAAAGCGGTTCCGGGACCAGGAAGGTCGTTGACCAGATCTTTGAGAACCATGGCGTCAAGGCTTCCGATCTGTCCGAGGTTGCAGAGATAGGATCCACGGAAGCGGTTCTGGAGGCGGTCAGAGAAGGAATGGGTATTTCCATCCTGTCGACCAAGGCAGTGGAAAGGGATGTCAGGGCCGGCGATGTGGTGGTCATCCCGGTGACAGGGATACAGATGGAGCGGCCTTTTTACATGATCCGCCGGAAAAACCGGGAGCTTTCCCCAGCCGCGTCTGTTTTCTGGGTCTTTCTTCAGCAGGCGGGCATTGCGGATAAGGCACCCGGAAAAAAAACGGCTCCGGCGCAATAGAGATTTCGCGCCAGGTCCGTACCGGTTGGCGTCGATTTTTCATTTGCCGCGGGATATGCGCGGCCGGGCGAAAATAAAAATCCCCGGGAACCGCTGGTGGACGATTCTTCCGGGGATGTGTAATGCCGACGCTCTTCAGCAGTCCTTAATATCTTGATTCGCGGCGGGGCGGACGGTCTTCCCGGGGTTTTGCCTGGTTTACCCGCAGATTGCGTCCCTGCATCTCACTGTTGTCCAGCGATTTAATTGCTTCTTCTGCCTCGGAATCATTGTTCATTTCAACGAATCCGAAACCCTTTGACCGGCCTGAATACCTGTCCATAATGATTTTCGCGCTTGCTACTTCACCGAATTCAGCAAAAGCAGCCCGCAGGTCATCATCCGTTACACTGTAGGGCAGGTTTCCAACATAGATATTCATCATCCACTCTCACAACATTGTGCGTTTATTGCTCAAAATGCCAAAAAAGTAGTCCAAACGCACAAGGTACTTTTCAGCAACCGGCTCATGCCGGAAATCAACAGGTGAAATAATCGTTCAAGTTATTTCTCGGGCACCTGGGTCCTTTGTTGCAATTTGTCCGCGGATCATTTTGCCGCGTCCCTCTTGTATATCGCCCCGGTCCATGCTGCTGGTCTCTAACTTGTTAAGTAAGCGACGAAATGATGTTGACGAGCGTGCCGGACATGCCGATAACTGATTATCCATAAAGGTCAGTCATAGGGATTTTTATTCGTAATAAAGTAATTTATTACTGTATTTTAAGCTTGTCCTGCAACTGTTTTTTTAATGATCCCGGATTCGTGATGCGCATCAGCGTTTCGCACCTGTGCCGAGAGCTACTGGTATTTCAGCCGGATTGCCCGCAGCACGTCGGTAATCTGAAAGAAGGCGTCAACTATTTCTGGGTCAAAATGGGTGCCGGAACTTTCCCGGATGATCCGGTGGACCTGCTCCTCCTCAAAAGCCTCCTTGTAGGAGCGCCGACTGCAAAGGGCGTCGTACACGTCGGCCAGGGCGGTTATCCTGGCGGTAAAAGGGATCTTCTCGCCCTTTTTGGTCAGCTCCTCCGGATTGTAATTTTTTTCAAGTTCAGGAATATGTCCGGGATAGCCCTGCCCGTCCCATTTTTCATGATGATGCAGGGCGATTTCCCGGCTCATCCGGTCAAGATCAGAAGTTATTGAGTTGAACAGTTTCGCTCCGTATACCGTGTGTTTTTTAATTTCGTCAAATTCTTCCGGGGTGAGTCTGCCGGGTTTTTTCAAAATGGAATCAGGGATGCCTACCTTGCCGACATCGTGGAGCATTGACGCCAGGCGGATGAGGTCGCGGGTCCGTTTGATTTCTCCATCAACAATCCCCTGGTTCATGGCCCAGCGTTCGTATATTTCCGCTGAATAGGCGCCGACTCGCTGAACATGGGCTCCTGTTTCCGCGGGGTCGCGCAGTTCGGCCATGGACATCATCCGCAGGATCAGCTCCCGGTTCATTATCCCCCGCTCGATGGTAACAGCGGCATTGTTGGCGAAAAGCGATACGATGGACTGATTTTTTTTGGTGAAGGGAATGATGTTCCCGTTTTTGTCCTTGGCGTTGATCAGCTGCATGACCCCGAGCAGCCGGTCCTCCATGTTCACCAGGGGAATGGCCAGGATCGAGGTGGTTTTATAGCCGTGTTCCTGGTCAAAAGAGGTGTTGAATTTATAGGGGACGTCGTCTGCAAGGCTGTAGGCGTCGTCAATAACAACCGGTTGCCTGGTCAGCGCGGTATGGCCGACTATGGAGTCATGGGTCATGGGGACCCTGAGATCCTGATAAAGGGCTGCCCTCCCTGTTTGATGATCGAACAGGGTGTCGTTCTGGACATAGCTGAAGACGAGTTCGTCCTCCGGGATGAGAAAGATTGACCCGGCGTCAGCGTGGGTAAGCCGGCGGGATTCGGCGAGGATGCGGTCCAGGATCGTATCAACATCCTTGAGGGAGTTCAGGTCGTCGATGATCTTCAGGATGGTGGTGACATCATGATCGCTCTGCTGATCGGCCATGCGTTTTGCCTCCTGCCGGTAAAGCCAAGTGGAACCCCCTTGTCGCGGGGCACGGTTTAGTATGGGAAAGTATAGCATACATGCGGAAATTCGTAAAAGAACTGTTTGGTGAAAATAATCGAAATGGTTCAGGATAAGGACGTGCCATTGTTGGTGCGGCTTTTTTCCCAGCCGATGACCAGGGAAAGCAGCGAAGGTATGACTAAGAGGGTGAACATGGTTGAAACAGCCAGTCCGCCAAGCAGTATGGAGCCAAGGCCACGGTAGAGCTCGCTTCCTGAACCGGTTGACAGGACAAGGGGTGACAGGGCAAGCAGACTGGTGGTAGCGCTCATGAAAATCGGCCGGATACGGGTCTTGATTGCGTCGGAAATGGCCGCAACGCCTGCCAGGTTGTGATAACGGACATTGTTGAGTGACTGGTGCACGACAAGGATGGCGTTGTTGACCACGGTGCCGATCAGAATGATAAAACCGAGCATGGCCAGCACGTCAAATGCCTGGTGCGGAGCAATGAAAGTTTTGACGGCCAGCAGGCCGATAAAGCCGCCTGCCGCAGCCAGCGGGACCGTGAAGAGAATGATCAGCGGATAAATAAAGTTTTCAAACAGGGCGGCGATCAACAGATAGGTAATAAGCAGGGCGAGCAGGAGGTTCCACTTCAGGGCTTCCCCGGTTTCAACCAGCTTGTCGGCATTGCCGCCGATGCGGATCTGCACATTCTGCAGTTGGCCGGCTTGTTTCAGCGAGCCGATAATGTCTGTTTCGATGGTCTCCATTGCCTGCTGCAGCGGGATGGATTGCGGCGGGGTCACCTGGAGGGTGATATTTCTGGTTCGTTCCAGGTGATCGATCTGGGGCATGCCCGAACTGTATTGCAGGGTGGAGACATCTCCCACCCGGATGAGATCGCCGTGGCTGTTGACAATAATCGCGTGCAATATATCTTCCGGCGTTGAGTAGACCCGGTCGCTGCCCCTGAGGACAAGGTCGGTCTGCTTGATGCCTTCCGGGCGGTATTCTCCGATTTTCCGGCCATCCATCAGGATGTCAACATAGATGCCGAGATCTTCTTCGGAGAGGCCGTTGGCAGCCAGTTTTTCCTTGTTGGGAACGATCCTGACTTCCGGGTAGCTGGTCTCCGGTGAGGGGACGGGGCGGACCTGGGCCTGGGGAATCCTGTCCATGATGATGCCCCGCAGCATCCAGGCCGATGAGGTTATGGCCGGGATGTCCGAGCCGGAGATATTCACATCAATGTTGCGCCCCTGGCCGATGCCGTGTTCAAAGATGCCGGCCTGGATGCTGACGCCGAACAGGCCGGGAAAGGAATTCATTATCCTCTGGAACAGCGGCATCATCTCCCGTGCTTTTGTTTCATGAACGCTGAGGGCGCCGAACAGGGTGATGCGGTCAGCGCCCACATAGAATATCTGCCTGATCTCGGGGATGCCGTCCTTGCCGTCCTCGTTGAAGTAGGGCTGGGCATCATTGAATATTTTCCGGCCCATTTCCTTCAGTTTGTCGACCGAGTAGCCGGGCGGCGGAGACATGAAGTTCAGGATCAGGTTCCGGTTTCCCTGGGGGAGATATTCGGCGCTGGGCATCAGCAGCCAGGTCAAGGCTACGGAGATCGAGGTGAAGGCGATGATCGCGGTCAGCCTGGTGACGGTATTCTTCAGGCATAAATCGGCAAACCGCATGATGAAGGAGGCCAGCAGCGGACCTACAACGCTTTTCTGCAGCAGGTTCAGCGGCCGGTCTTTTTTGCGTTTGTAAAACTGATGGATCAGGGTGGGGATCACTGATATGGAAACAAAAAGGCTGAGCAGGATGGCAAAGGTGATGGCAATGGCAATGTCGCGGAACAGCTGCCCTGCTTCCTCCTGCATGAAGATAACCGGCAGGAATACGGCAACAGTGGTTGCCGTCGAGGCCAGGATCGCCCCCCACACCTCTTTGGTTCCTTCGTAGGCGGCGGCAAAGGCGGCTTTTCCCATTTTGCGGTGTCGGTCAATATTTTCCAGGACCACAATGGCGTTGTCGACAAGCATGCCCACGGCAAAGGAGATTCCCGCCAGGCTGACGACATTGAGGTTCCTGCCCATCAGCCAGAGAAAGATAAAGGTGCCGATGGTGGAAATGGGGATGGCCAGGGCGGTGGTAATGGTCGAGGTGACGCTGCGGAGGAACATGAGCAGGACGCAGATTGCCAGAATGCCGCCGATGAGGATGTTTTGCTTGACGATCCGGATGGCCTTGTTGATATAGGGCCGCTGATCATAGACCCAGTCGATGTACAGATCGTTTTCCGCCAGGATTGTCCCGTTCAGGCGGTTGACCTCCTCCTGGAGCCGCTCGGTCATTTCCAGCACATTGGCCCCCTGCTCTTTTCTCACCCCGACAACGATGACCTGGATGCCGTTATGCAGCACGGCAACGTTTTCCTTGGCGTAGCCGGGCGTTGACCGGGCCACATCCCCAAGGTAGACCCGGTTGATGCCGTCATCGAATATCACCACGTCCAGGGCGTCTTCCGGGGCCTGGAACTGGCTGACGGTGCGGATACGGTAGTTTTTCTTGTCAATGCCGAGGACGCCGGCGGAAACATTGCGGTTGGCGTTGGTTACCGCCCCGATGACCTGGTTGATGGAGACGTTGTAACGGGCCATTTTTTCCGCCTCAAGGGTGATGTGCAGTTCGTTTTCCGTGCCCCCGAAAACAAAGAGGGAGCCGACTCCCCGGACCCGTTCCAGATGCTGGCGGATGTTGTTTTCAAAAAAGGTTTTGAAATGGTTGATGTGCTCCTGGTTTTCCGGGCGGGTCTTCAGCATCATCCAGATGACCGGTGAGCTCTGGGCTCCGGCAGCTTCTATTTTGGGCCGGTCCGCGGTATCGGGGTATCCGGTGACCTCGTTCAGCTTGTTGGAGACCCGGAGCAGGGCATCGTCAAGATCGGTGCCCAGAGCAAAGGACAGGGTGATCTCGCCGTAGCTGTTGTAGCTGGAACTCTCCATCTTGGTCAGTCCCTGGATGCCCTTGAGCACTTCCTCCTGTTTTTCGATGATCTCCTTTTCCACTTCATAGGGAGTCGCGCCGCCCCAGCTCGTGTTGACGGTGATCTGGGGCGTCTCCACATCCGGGGTCAGCTGGACCGGCAGCTTGTTCAGGCCGATGATCCCGAACATCACCACCAGGATGACGGCAACGGTCACCGACACCGGCTTGTTGATGGAGTAGCTGATGATGTCCATCAGTCTGTGTCCTGCATGGTCACAGGCTGGTCAGGGCGCAACCGTTCGTTGCCTTCGACAACCACCGGCAACCCTTCTGTCAGATGGGGGTCATCCGCCCCCACCGTCCGGCCGAGAAAGGTTACAGGGGTGACCGGGACAAGGGACGCCTTGCCTTCCTTGACCGTATAGACAAAGTCCTTGCCTTCGAACCGGACGAGGGCATCCCTGGGGATAATGCTGAGTTCGCGGGCATCGCTGGTGGGGAGATGGACGGTGGCGGACATGTTGGCAATCATGTCGTCAAAGGGCGCGATAGCCACCTTGATGAAGATGTTTTTGGTCCTGATGTCCGCCTTAGGACTGATCTGGAGTATGGTTCCGGTCATTTCCCGGCCAAGGGCGTTGATTGTCAGCGGAACCTTGTCGCCGACGGCAATGAAGCGGAGGATCGATTCTTCCGCCGGGACGCGGATGATGGTGTCGTTGAGGGAGCCGATGGAAACCAGCTGCTTGCCCTGCTGGACCCAGTCGCCGGTTTCAATGTTTTTTTCAAGGATAATGCCGTCAAAGGGGGCCTTAATCACACTTTTTCTCTGGCGGGTCAGCAGCTTTTCCAGTTCGATCCCGGACAGTTTTTTCTCCATCCGGAGATCCTGGTATTCGTGGAGCGTGTCGTCGTAAATCCGTTCACTTGTCCCTTTCCGGGCCAGCAGTTTTTCAAATCTTGTCAGGTTCTTCCGGGCATGGTCGATGCTGAGCTGATCCTGTTGGATACGGGTTTCATACATGGCTATTTCCTGGTCCAGGATTTCGGTGTCAAGACGGATCAGAGGATCGCCTTTTTTCATTCTCTGGCCTTCCCGTACCAGGACATCCTGCACCAGCCCCGCCACCTCCGAAGACACCCGGCTGGTCCGGTCGTAATCAAGCACGCCGATGAAGGTTTGGTTTTCGGCGACAACCTCCCGGGTGATGTGCCTGACAACTACTTTTGCCGGCGGCTGTTCCTGGGCATGACCGGTGGCCAGGGAGAAAATAGAGGATATTAGAAATAAGAGAAGGATTCGCACTCTGCACCTCGTGTATGGCATATTTTTTATGAGTCAGGGTGGTATTGCCGCGCAGTTTTAAACGGGCATGAGCCCTGATAATGCGGGCAGGCCTCCAGCCGGCTCATTGGTTCACGCCTGCGGTTTTCTGCGTCCGGGAGATCAGGCAGTGCAGGGGAGGCCGTCCAAGCGTCAATCGGAGAAATATATAATTTTCATCAATTAAGTCAAGATAACTGTACCATGGGGCTTGAAATTAGAGAATGGCGGCAACGGCGATATACTTATGTTTTTTTCTGCCGGAGATTTTGTGCGTTTGACTCCCGGGGCGTACATGGGATAGTATCTGTGAGGAAGGCTCAGGTCACGGGGAAGCAGGCCTCCACTTGGTCTGTTTTTGTTGTCGTGCCCCACGTCACCGGATTGATGGCGCTCCTGCTCAGCGCAGCTCCGGAGCTTACCGAGTATCAGCGGTCAGGCTGGTCGGTAACCTCCATCCCGGAAGAGGCTGCGCCTGGGGGCGCAGCCTCTTCCGGTGGATGGACCCATTCAGATCGGCGGAGCAATGGTGACCACGATGCGCATGTCGGTCTCGGCTTTTACGCCGTGGGGCTCGCTGATGTCCGCTACCAGGATATCACCCGTTTTTGCCGGTATCACAGCGTCGTTGTCACCCAGGAATTCTCCTTCTCCTTCAATCACATGGATGCTTACCTGCCCCTCAAGATCATGGGAGTGCACAGGAAAAAGCCGGCCGGCAGTGATGTTAAAGTTGATGATCTTGAAAAATTCCGAATCATGCAGG
>JAMJFO010000047.1 GCA_023544645.1 Desulfobulbaceae bacterium
CCTATCCCGGCACCCTTGCTATTACTGGGTTTCAGGGTACATCGGGAATGGCTGGTTTCATGACATCCCCTGCACTCTCTCAATGGTATACTACTTTAAACGTGGCTATGAGTTGGTAGGGTATTAGTGGACACTTTCTTAAGAGTGGATATATAATCCACCAGGAGGTGTTAAATGAAAAGAAAGCGAAAGAAATACACACAGGAATTCAAGGAAGAAGCGGTCAAACTGATCACGGAACAGGGGTATAAAATCACAGAAGCAGCGCGGAATCTTGGGGTTGATGGTAACATGTTAGGCCGCTGGAAGCGTGAGATTGAAGGAGGCGGAGATGACGTTTCTGGTTTACAAGGTGGAACGGCTATGCAAGCAGAACTGAATCGCCTTCGGAAAGAGAATAAGCGCTTGAAAATGGAGCGTGAAATCTTAAAAAAAGCAGCGGTCTTCTTCGCGAAAGAAACGAGCTAAAGTATCAATTTGTTGATGCTGAGAAGAAGTCCTATCCGATAGCTCTCATATGTGCAGTCATACGAATATCTCGGAGCGGATATTACGCCTGGCGAAAACGTGATAAATCATTAAGACAAAGGGAAAACGATCGACTTATTCCAATTGTCAAAGCAGCCCATAAAAAATCAAAAGAGACCTATGGTACCCGACGAATTGCGGAAGAGATAAAAGCGCACGGAATCAATTGTGGTCGCACCAGGGCTGGGACAC
The DNA here is from genome assembly GCA_023544645.1 of Desulfobulbaceae bacterium. GTDB lineage: Bacteria > Desulfobacterota > Desulfobulbia > Desulfobulbales > Desulfobulbaceae > UBA10518. The sequence goes on from JAMJFO010000047.1 coordinate 721, forward strand.
TGATGAAATTGGCTGATGTTGTCGCGAAGCAGAAAAAGAAATTTAAAGCGACCACCGACAGTAAGCATAATTTGCCGGTTGCACCGAATTTGCTAGATCGGCAGTTTGAAGTACAGGAACAGGACAAGGTGTATGTTGGAGATATCACATACCTTTGGACTCAAGAGGGCTGGTTGTATCTGGCTGTAGTTCTGGATCTTTTCTCACGCCAGATTGTGGGCTGGTCCATGAGTAATCGAATGACCAAAAAGCTGGTTATGGATGCCTTGCGCATGGCAATCTGGCGTCGTCGCCCAGCTCCTGGTCTGATATTTCATACAGACAGAGGTAGTCAGTATTGTAGTAACGATTTCCAAAAATTGCTCAAAGCCCATGGGATGGTCAGTAGCATGAGTCGGAAAGGTAACTGTTGGGACAATGCAGTTGTAGAGAGTTTTTTCGGCAGCTTGAAGACTGAAAGGGTCTTTTTCTCAAACTATGCGACCCGTGAGGCAGCTAAGAGTGACGTCGTTGATTACATCGAAATGTTTTACAATAGCCATAGACGTCATTCATATCTGGGGTATGTCAGTCCAAAAGAATTTGAGAAAATGTGGTTTTTAAAAAAAGCTGCTTAACAAAAGTGTCTACTTTTACTTGACCAGGTCATGTCCTGCCCGGTGATGACGCTTATTAAACGTAACGGCGTAGCCGGTCAGAAGACGGCGCATGAAATCCTTGAGTTCGATGGTGTTGGTGCGGAGAAGGAGATGAAAGTAGTGGTTGGGGATAAGCGCCCAGGCGAAACAATCGGTTCTTGTGTCCACTAAAAGGGCAGAAAAGCGTTTATAAAAATCTCTGCGGTCAGTGTTGTCCCGGAAAATATTCCGCCGTTCAATTCCCCGGACAATCACATGCTGCAAGAGTCCTGGTATGTCGAGTCGTGCTTGACGAGGCATGAAGCAAAACACCAAAACCTGGAAATAAATTCAACAATTAAACAACGTCCCGCGGCCCGCGCGGATTGTCCAAGATTTGAAAATATCCGGCGCCAACTTTTGAATCAATATGTCAACAGCACTCCCCTTCACTTATATTGTTCGATTAAGGCCTGCAAATCTTCCGGCTCCGGTGGAAGGGTACCGTTATTGAGGGCTTCTTCGGCTTCATCACGCAATTTAATGAATAAATCGAATGGAAGCTCCGGTTCCCACTCGAGATTGCGTTTGCCGTAAGGATTGGTCCAGGTAGTGCAGTGAAACCTCAGTTCATTACCATAGTCGTCTATTCCCAACTCCATGGTCATCCTGGAATAGACCGGTGTTTTGCGACTGGTGAAATAGAGGTATTTTGTCAGCTTGCCGTCCTCGGGGCGGATGGTCAATGATGCGGCCGGTTCATATCCATCAGCCGGGGCCTCGTAGAGATATTCATCAAGCATCTGCATTGCGCCGCCAATCCCTGGAATCGGCCCGATATGCATAGTGTAGCTGCCGTCTTCATTATTATTGACGGTAAAGACAAGGTCGTTTTGTTCCGGCTTTTTCATTTTGCTCAAGTCATGGTCATCCTTGAACATCAATCCGGGAATCATGGTATAGCGGAGAATCGTGTTTGGTTCCTTGAAATAATATCCGGTTTCGCTCTTCAACAGGAAGGTTGTGGGGTTGAGTTTGCGCATGTAAATGATGACGGGTTCGTTATTTGAATTGGCTATCATAATGTTTTTTTCATCTGGAACTAACTGATAATATGGAGTTTCATCCCACAAGAGATCGTAGCCTTTAGCTTTTACTTCCCTGATTGTTGGTTCATGAGCTTTTTCAACGGTAAACGTGAAATTTCCATTTGCATCTGTTGTAACCCATCTATCGAGTACTATGATTTTAAAGGATTGGTCCGGGTCATAATAATCCCATTGCACTTTTACGTCGGCCCCAGATACAGGATCACCTTTTTGATCCAACACTCTGCCATAACCAGTAATAGGTTCCTGTTTTTCATGATTCTCTTCAAGAGTCACCAGCATATCTTTTAAAATCTGCCTGACTTCTTTCATGTTTTCCGACTCATATTCTTCGGCAGCCCATCCCGTTTTAATATAACAAAAACCTATTAACAACAGATGAATAACAACAATACCAGTCCTCATAATTTGATCCTGCCTCATTTTTCTTCTTTCGATTAAAAACCAATGACTTGGAGCACTTTTTTCCAATAAAGATATTCATCAGTAACATTAGAACGAAATTGTCTGCTGTGAGAATAATGTTCTTTATCAAATTTGTATGTTTTTTCATCCCCAAGGTTCACACACTCGTCAAACAATCCGCCATCTATCTTCTGAGTCCCTAAAGGCCTAAATCTTGCTTTAACGATATATGTAAAAATTTGGTAGCGTTCCAAATCATTTCCAAGATAAAGCTTGTCGGCAGTCAAAGCTGGCTCAAGCCCCTCACCACTTATGAAATATGGATGACCAAAAAAATCATCTATTTCCTCATCATAAGTGTCATGATGCTCTCCATCATGAGAGGAATATGTGAAACCGTACCAAGGCTTGACAATCATGTTGCTCATTCCCCAGATATTTTTTCTCAAAGCATAATCATCTGCATTATAGAAATTATACATCCTGAGAATTTTATCCCCTATCTTGTTGGCCGTATGGGCAAAGTAAGGGACATCATTGTTCTGGCCTGTGGAATAATGTCCAAATATTCTTGGGCTTTTGATGCTAAAATAAACAGGGACACCCCAAAAGCCACCGGTCGCTACCTCACGACCAGTTACTACAGTATTGTCATAATAACTGGTAGACAGTGCTGCCTGGGTTGCAATGTAGGCGTCTATTTTCTTATCTGAAGTGCTATATTTGGCAATTGCTTCACCTGTGACAACATTTCCTTGACTATGCGCTAAGACAGCTAATTTCTTGTCCTGAACAACATTCAAATTTCTTAATAGCTTTGAAAGACTCTCTGCAGATTGCCAGGCAATAAATTCGCTGTTGTTAAAATTATTTAAATCGAATGATTTGAGTAACAATGAGTCTGCCCATGTCAACGTCGGCCAGTTGAACAACCCTACCTTTCCTTTGTACCCCTGCCACCAGAAACGTTTAAAGATCGTTTCGGTCCAGCGTTTTCTCTCAGCCTCTGTCACATTCCAGCCATGGACAAAGAGGAAATACTCATCGTTATCCTTTTCTCCGACATAACCTCCCTGATTAACCTGCCGGTAATTATTTTCAACCCTTGCCTTCCAGGTGCTTCCCGAGGAGATCTCCACCTTGAATTCATCGTAGAACCAGCGGATATTATGGAGTTCCAGATGGACAGATGTCTCAAAAATTACCCTGTCGCCGTTTTTGACCAGAAACTTCAGGTCACCGGACCCCTTGCTTCGCCCTTCAAAGATAAAGGGGGTGATTTGCCCTTCCGGTGATATATTTTCCCTATCGATTGGGGCATCTTCATCTGATGGTATGGTCAGAAGTTTTTTCTCTTTAATTTGTTTGTTGGCGCTAGCCTCCATCTTCAAATACAAGTCGGTTCTATCTGATGCCTTAAACATATTAATTGAAGGCTTGCTGCCGTCATCTTCAACCACGTTAACGAATTGAAAACTGTAGGAAAGATCGGGTAGATCATAGATTTCCTTGGGAACGCGCAACTGGATCATGGCAAAATCTTCAAGATCACGCTTGTTGCCGTTCACTTCATCCCGCCCGCTTCGGCCGATAAAGTCATCCTTCCAGTCCTGTTTATCAACCGGAATGATATAATCATCTTCCTCATCGTCCTCATGCCATTCACCTTCTTCCCAGTGTTCTTTATCGTGGTCGTCATTCACCCAGTAGATGTATTTTCTTTCCGGCATGTCGGGGCTGCCGAAGACAATCTTCCCATCACGGTTTTCATCAACTTTTAATTCCAGCTGAACAACTGTCAGCACGAGGGTATCAAACTCAATTTTCGGACCTTGCTCAGGGGTAAAGCTGATTGACAGTTGGATGTCACCGGGGACAGCGCTTGGATTGATGCCTTCGATATAAATGAAAGGAGGCAGATCCTGCAGGACTGGAGTCTCAGCGCTGCCGAGCTGCCAATCATAGCTGGCCGGGATGGGCTCCTGAGTTGCGGCGGCACTAAGATCAGTGGTGTCGATCAGGATGGAGTCTCTACCCTTTTCTTTCTTGTTGTCGGCCAGGATGCGGATGTTGTCCTGACCGGCGAGGATTTCAAGGGTCACGGTTCCTCTGCCAAAATCGACGGGAAGACCGTGGAGTTTGACGGCAATCAGCTCATCATCCGCAAGATCAGGGTCTGCAGGATCTGAAAAGCTGTCGTCTTCCGGGACAGCGGGATCAAGATCAAAACCATCAAGGTAATCCGGAATCCCGTCTTTATCATCATCATCGGAATTCAAAGGGACAATCAATCCGGGGGCTATGCTTTCTTGAGGATCACCCTCACTGAAAATCCCGTCAAAGTTCAGATCAGCATCCAGGTTAATCGTAACTGGAATGAGAGTTATTTCGTTGCTTTGTACCTCCATGTATTCTGATCCCATATCCAGGATGATCCGGGCGGTGTAAGTACTGTCCCTGTCAAATTGGAAGCCGGCGGCAATCTCCGCGAATCCCTGGCCCTGCCGCTCTGCCGGGATATACTGGATGGGGGTTCCGTCTTTTGTCAGAACAACGGTTGTTGAACCGGACCTGTATTCCTCCGGCAGAATTGCAAATGGTATTTTTACGTCATAAAGTGCATAACCTCGCTCATTCAGCGGAACCAGGATTTCCTGATCAATTGCTATATCCACCGCATAGACATCAACCACCATGTCGTCATAAAGATTGAGCGTTTCATTTTCCACTCTGCAATTATTGCTACAGACATCCTTATTCACCAGGATCTGTTTTTTGGTATCAGCATGGATGACCACACTTTTTTTACCGGGGATGTCTCCCACGTCATACATGACATCAAAAATCCGGTCCTGGCCCTGGCCGGAAGAAACAGCCAGCTGGCCGTCAAAAGTAACTGACTCGGAATCAAATTCCGTAATAATTTTGTAGTCACGGGCGCCGACTATGGTTTCAGCACACTGAAAAGTTCCATTATCGCATATGGTGTCGAGGCTCATGGTTGTTCCATTCTCCATGATCCAGTAGACTTTTGCCTGCATCGGCAGCGTACTGCCCACTTTGGCGGCAGAGGCAAAATTGCCGTTGCCATCGACTTTATACGGAGAGTTGATGATAATGCGGCTCCAGGGGAATGAGTAGCCGGCACAGGAGCCGAAGGGATACGTATTTACAGTAATAGCAGTTGATGCCTTCATACTGGCGGCATCGACAGTAATCACGTAATCAGCTTCCGGCATGCCGCCTAGAACCACCTGGACTGACGCCTCCCCGGTAGTATGACTGTTCACGCCATATACCGAACCGGCGCCGCATTGCCCATAAAGAGGAACCGTTTTCATACAGGGTGCCTCGTTTTCAATGAGCAGTGCCGGTCTCTCATCCTTATTCGGATTTTCGGGACAGTCTTTTCCTGCCACAGGATCGGCAACACTGAAATCAACGGATACATTTGCGACCGGATTGCTGTATTGATCCACAATTTTTACCCCGGTAAACCCAATCCAGGTCAATACGTAACCCGATGAATTCGAGCCGGGCAGTACATCTATTTTCACCGGATCGCCAGGTGTTGCATAGTGCGTAAAGGGCGTCGTAATACTTACCCCGGAGTCAAGCGAAGCACTGATAATATTTTCACCAACCTGCGTATGATATGCATCAGAAGGCTCCCGAAACTTATATGTCGGATTTCCCTGCGGCAGTGGACTCCCGTCCGATTCCGTGCAGGTGCCGGTGCATTTGCCCAGCGTATATTCTGTTTCAGCAATTCCATTTATGTCTGTTATGACCGTTATTGCATCACCATTATCTGAAAAGCTTCCGCCACCCGCCTTGACTGAAAATGTGACGTTTGCCCCTGCAACGGGAATATTATCCCTGTCATGAACAATAACCTGCATTTTTTTATTCAGCGTTGTTCCCACTTCCGCTGTCTGCATATCGGTCATGGTGATTTTCCGGATAGCATACCCACTGTCCGGATCTGTGTTGGGAGGATCAAGATGTGGATGAGTCAACCGGTCCCTGTAAAAATCCGGCCAGCGGTCCAGGCTCCAGGCCGTCATGCCGCCTGCAATATCACCGGACAGCATCCAGCCGGATTCGTGGGTTGCAGGGTCTTCCTTAATCCAGGAAAAACCGTACCAGTCCTCGTATATGAGTTCTGTTTCGGGGATGGTGATCATAGAACCCTGGTTCACTCCATTGACGATGTTAACTCGGATGGATTCGGGAAGATTCAGGGTCGGCAATACTGAGTCTATATTCGAGGAGTCGATCACAGTAACGGGAATGTCGCTGTCATGGGCAAGGGCCAAGAGTTTGGCGGTGGAGACAGACTCCACTTCGAAGCCGTCTTCAAAAATGCGGTTTTCGAGCAGCGAATTCTGCAGCGAGGCCAGTTTCATGAACAATGATGCCGGTGTGGTGCCGGCCGGGGCAATACCGCCGATCGTTTCAACAGTCCGCAGGTCCGCATCCAGGTAGAGCCCCTTCCATTCGTAGCCCTGCGGGGCATCAAGCAGCGAGACTACATCCAGCACCCCGCCCAGGGTGACAAGTGTAGGCAATGGCCGGGCAATCTGCATCTGAAGGAGAGAGGCGAGTTCCTCTTCTGTTTTGTTACCCTGGTCGATATATTCTACTGCCTGTTCAAAGAGCAAACGCTCTGCATTTTTCTGCTCCCGGGGAACTGCTCCCGGTGTGACCGCTTGCTGGGCAGCAAGGCCAATAACTGCCGGATAGCCCATAGTAAAAATATTTTCAACCTGTTCTGTTGCTACAGGTGCTATGAGTTCCACACCGAGAGTAAAATCCGACCCGGCAGCAAGTCCCCCCTGACCGACGACCTCCCGTACCCCGTCCACAGTTAGTACCGGTCTGAGATGGACGAGGTACAAGGGCGTATTATCCAGCCCACCATACGCGTTCATGATCTCCTGGTCTTCGATAGTTTCCGGCTCAAAAGTAACGGCCAGACTCCTGTTGGAGAGCATGTGTACCGGCAGGGCCTGATCGAAAAATACGGTCCCATCCGCTGCCTTTGCTGTAAACCTCGTTTTATGCAGCAGCTCATCCGGCAGGCTTGCATGTTCTCCGGTGATGACAACATCGGTAAACTGCAGCCCGGCCGGGATAATCTTCATGTGCTCCGGGTTAATCATCCGGTTCACCAAAAGGTCGTCATAGCTCACCCCCGAGCCCTTTGCAGTCAGCTGGTCATTGATGCGGGCGGCAAGATATTCCAGCGGTGTTTCCGGCTTGAAGCTGGAAAGATAATTTTCACGAAGGTTTGACAGATCCAGTGTCTGGAGAGCATCACCGGGCGCATTGGCCGTATAACCGGCAGGTTTGATGCTTGTATCAAGCGGCAGCCAGGTCCGGCCATGGCGGTCGAGCACAGCGCCCCGATAATTGTCGTAGGGTATGTCCACCTCCACCCAGATATGCTCGATCCGTAAGTTGCTGATCCTGCCTCCGGCGATGACCGCTTCGTGCGGGATGCCTGCTTTCTGAAATAAACGAGCGATTTCAAGCGGATCGTCCAGGCCGGTCTGCTCCCGGGCCGCGTCGAGGTCCGGAAAAAACTCCATTACGCCCCGCATATACCTGGCCGGGAAACCCGCAGACCTGAACAGGGCAACAAGCAGCGCGGCCTGATCGGCATCATTGCCGCTCCTCTGGCGCAGCGTCTCTTCCGCGCCTTTCATGACACCCCAGTACCATTCGGTTTTGATGTTGTTCTTCACCCATTCATACATCTCCACCGGGTTCCAGTGCAGGGACTCGGCAAGTTCCGCGATCGCAAGGGTGATTGACGATTCAGGACTTGAAGCAAGGTCCGCCCCGCCGAATCCCTGCTCTCCGCCCTTGTAGGCGGGGATAATTTCCGGGCCGGATTTCGGAGTCTGCGCAGGCAAATTGAGGTGCCGGTATGGCATGTTGCCATGGATGCGTCGTTTTTTCTTTGGAAGAATCTCGTCCAGAATTCTCTTCAACTGAAGGATTCTCTCGAGACTTACCCGGCTTTCACTCAACGCATTGAGTTGAAAAAGATATTGCGAAACAAACCTCTCAAATCGTCCCCGTACCACCGCATGGCGGGCAACAGCGTTGCCGCCCAGAGTTTTAAGTTGTCCGCTTCGGGAACTGAGCCGGGCAAAAAACTCCTGCTGATCCGTCCGGATCGAATCACCAAGACCCTTGAGCTCTGTCAGCGAGTCGGAATACGGTTCGCCGACGACCAGCGCCTGTTCGATCCTGGTCAGCAGAACGCGGCTTCTGGTAAAATGATCCTGCAGACTCCGTTCCAATTCAAGGCCGGCGGCCCGGGCATTGACCGTGACCATAAGAAGAAGTATGGCGCCGAGAACAAGTGTTATTTTTTGTAGGCGATGCATGATTGTATTTTAATTCCTCACCCCATCCCTCTCCCAAGCTCGGGAAAGAGGGAGAAGTTACTCAAACAAATAATTTCTTCCCTGCTCTATCCGTAGCAGAGTATCCAACTGCAGCCTGATACCGGTAATATCAACGCTTTCGATCTCCAGCAGCGCATTAATGGCTTTTTCCATGTCATGGATGTTCTTTTCCGTATCCGCGCCATCAGTTACCGCGCGCTTCCGGATCTTCTGAAGATATTTCAGGATATTATTCTTCTCCAAATATTCCTTCCTGGTTATCACAAGAGCATCAACCGCCGCTATCGCATCCTGCAGGCGCCTCGCCCGGTCCTTCAGCACTTCGAACTCATACAGAAGAGTATCGAACAGGATATACTGGCTTCCGTCATCGACCCCTGTCTTGAATTCACAGGTGAAAGTTCCTTCCTCATCGGGCGCCAGCACATAGTAAGGCAGCGTGGCTGTCTCGCCTACGTTGACTTGATATGTCGAAATCCATGGATATTCCTTCACCCAATTCTCATATGCCTGGTCATAGAGCATGATCTCAGCAGGGCACGTTCCCTTGACGGTGAGATCAAAATCCTGGCCCGGGCTTGCCACTTCCAGTCCGAACGCCCTGATAAGATGGGGCACGAGTTCGGCACTGCCGTCTGACCTGTGGACATAGCCCAGACTATGTATGAGCAGGTCTGCCAACTGCGACTTATTCCAGTCATCGAAGGCTTCGCACAGGTCAAAACCTGCGAATACAGTTTTACCGAGGCCGTATTCATGCAGGACTAAAACCGGATATTGTCTGGCTTGATGGCCATGATCGTTTCTAGAATCCTTGCTTGATCCATGTTTTTTATCTTCTTCATCATCGTCTTCCCCACCGCAGTGATCCTTGTATGCAACTGATACCCAACCGGCCACTATGGTATCTGCAGCTGACTCGACTTTCTGCAATCGATTAGACAGATTCAGGATCCCGGCCTCGGTGATGGCGCTGTCCTCAAGATTGACAGGGGGCACAATCTTTGACAGCAAACCTTTTCTCTTCACGCCGAGGAAGGATTCATTATGTTCTTTATGGCCGTGCTCATCATCGGCGAGGTGATCACCAGGCACGCTCCAGCCAAAGGATATCAACCCGGAACCTGAATAGATCTTTTCCCGCAGTTCTTCATCATGGTGACCTGTGAGCTGATGTTTGTCGCCAATGATCATGATATCTGAGTAAACAGGGTTGCGAAGCTCCTGCTCAAATTCATCACGGTCGCAGACAACCAGGTAATAATCCGCGACCTGGTCGACTATCGAAACTATTTGCCTGAAGGAACCGCAATCCTCACCGCAGATCCGTGATTGATGGCACCACTCATTCTCATCGTCGTCATGTTCTTTTTGGCCGTCGCATCCGTCATGTTCATCATCCTCGTCGTGTTCGCCATGATCCTCTTCTTCATCGTTACGGCATTCACACCGGCCGTTATTGAGCCAGACGAGCAGATTGGCCTGATCAAGGGGCGCATTGTCCACATCCAAGGCAGGAAGTATTTCAAACGATGATTCGGCAAGCACCCTGACAGGCTTATCCGCCCGGGACGCCTCCAACCGGACGGTATACTCCTGGATATGCAGCATGAGAGAAGACACTGAAAAACTGCCTGCAAAGGTTGAATCAGGCCCAAGATTGTGGTGAACCGTTTCCTCATACATCACATTACCGGTCACCGGATCAATAATAATGATCCCAACGTCCAGATCGCTGATAGCCTTGCTGCACTGATTCGTTAATCTGTATTCAAGCACCACATCCTGACCGTAATAGATGAGATCAGGCGTTACAGATAGACTTCCCGTCAGATCCTCAAAGGCTCTGCACAGTTCGACCGTGACGCCGACGGAAACCGGCTCGGAAATATTGCCGGCTTTATCCCGGCCCCGGAAGCTGATGGTTCGGGCGCCCTCATCTTCTTCTGTCGTACTCCAGAGCGCCTTATACACACCTGCCGCCGGGTCAGCCACGGGAAGCGGCTGCCAATCTCTCTGGTCAATACGGTATTCCAGGCCTTCCACTCCCGACGCATCATCGGTCGCGGACGCAGCAACTTCGACCGGCCCGTTGACCAGCGTACCGTCAGGTGGGGAAAGGATCTTCACAACCGGCGGGATAGTGTCGACCAGTTCAAATTGCGCCGCGGCAAGATCAAAACTTTCAGCTTCATACCGGGTTTTCAGCGTGACCAGATAGCTGCCGGTAGCCATACCCTGCGTATCGAGCAGGAAACTGCCGGAAAGGGTCTGGCCTTTGACAAGATCGACGGTCTCTGTCCATGTCCGAAGCTGGGCCGGGACCTGATCGTTGAGGACGTTTTCAACAATCAGGCTGGTTAAATCGAAATTACCGTTGTTGGAGACTGTCCAGTCGCCGGTGACAGGTTCACCCGGAGGCACGGATGTATCGGACAAGGTCAAGGTGCCGGTGAGAGAAAAAACCTTCTTGACCACAAACTCAGCAAAGTTTTCCGCCAGCACCATGCCGTTTTTCGTAAGGGTCGCGCGGACCCTGTATTTCCCGGCATCGACCGCACCGGTATTCCAGACCGGGTTGAGCGTTTGTCCGGCATCGGGGCCGAGCACCAGGTCTTCATCTACCAGCCGGGCAACAAGCGCTCCATCCTGCGTCTCGACCTGCGCTGCCAGATGGACCTGTTTCTGCCAGGCGGTGTTGACAAGCTCAACCTGTATTGCCACATCTTCATCCATGGCGTAGGAAGAACTGTCGGTCGCAGTTGTCATGTCGACCCTGGGCTGGATAACAATTGCCGATTCAACCGTCCGGGAAACATTTCCGGCGTGATCTGCAGCCCGGAACCCGACCTTATGCGCGCCTTCATCCGCCTCTACCGGCAGCCACCTGACGCCATATTTTCCCGTTGCCGGGTTGATGAGCGGCATGGGCAGCCAGGAGCCATCATCCTTCCGGTACTCCACCCGCTCTACGCCGACGCCGTCATCGACAGCCGTAACGGCCAGGTCAAAGGAGTCGTGCAGAATACTGCCGTCAACAGGCGACAGGATGGAGACTGCCGGAGCGATGCCGTCTCTTACGGTAAAAAAATCTGTGGCAAGACTTTCGCTCACCCCTTGATGATCGGATTGCAGCAGTACCTGGTACACCCCGACATCCAGATTCAGGCCGATGAAATCATGCTGCCCGGATACCTTTTCATTCAAATCGAGGGTAATACTTTCTTCATACGAAGAAACCGTTAACCGGTTTTCGGTGTCAACAATCAGGATTCTGATCTGCGTCGGTCCCGCAGCGACATTGCCGCTGCCTGCCACGCTGAACCCGGCTCTCACTCCCCCGCCCTGGAAAATCACCCTGGGGTCGACCGATACATCACCGGAGATTCCCATGACAGGCACAATGGCAAATTCGAGGCCAGTTGACGCGACCAGCTCGTCATCCAAGAATATTTCCACGGAAGCCGAATAGCTGCCGGGCACGTTCTGTGCCGTATTCCACGCGGCTTTGAGAGTTGCGCTGTCCAGGGGCGAGAGGTTGACCAGCTCATGCTCCTCAACATGATGAACTCCGGCAGCAGCCGAAACTGTCAGCTTTATCCGCAGTTGGGGAAGAATGACATTGGCTCCCCGATTGGTGACTGAAAGACCAAGCAGGACGTTTTCATCAGGACCGTATTCCACCTTGTTGGCGGTCAGGGCGGCAGCAACATCAATGTCAGGCAGAACCGTGAACGGCTTGAGTGTTTCCCCGATGAGTCCGGCATCGCCGTCAACCAGGACGGTCCTGACCTGATACGTTCCGGCAAAAACCGAACCGGCTTTCCAGTGCAGCTCAACGTTTTCGCTGCTGCCATAGGGAAGTTTTCTGTCCAGCACGGCCAGCTCTTCAACCAGCGTCCCGTTTTCATCTTCAATCAACACGGTCAGGCGAACATCTTTCTCCAGGCCGCTGTTATGCAGAGCAACTTCAATGGAGAGAACTTCCTGGCTGCTGAACTCCCTGCCGTTGAGCATGGTCTCGAAGCCGACCCCTTCCTCCTCGGCCACGTAAAAACTCCTGGAGGCGAAGTTGTTATCCTCCCGGGATTCGGCGATCTCGTTGGCGGGATCAAGAAGGACAAAAAGGGTATTGGTGCCGGCCATGCCTGTTGAATCCCAGTACGCGCTGAGCCACTCCTCTGAATGGGGATCAAGGCGGGGGATGGTCTGGGAGTGAACCAGTTCAATGTTGTCCTCGGCATTCCAGATATAGATCTCGGCATGCACATTTTCAGCAGGCACAGCGGAGATATTCCTCACAACAGCCACAACTGTCGCTTCTTCGCCTGCCGGCGGGATGTTGGGCAGGACATAAAGATCCTGCTCCTCCACTTCAAGGTCGGGCATTGATGCCGCATCAACGGAGACAAGTATCTCATCGGCCGTCTCACCTATATTGCCCGCCGCATCTTCCGCCCTGGCCGTGAAAACATTTTGGCCGGGATACAGGCCCACATCTTCGAATATAAAAGTGCCGGGCGGGATAATCCGGTGCAGGTCCGAATCCACCCGGTAGAAGATCCCCGATGGCAGCCAGATGAAGTCGCTGGCAACGCTTCCGGCAAAGGAGTGCAGCATAGTTTCTTCTCCCTGCCCGTCCGCGGAAACCATCCGCACCTCGGTTTCCCTCCCAGCCTTGACATAATAGGCAACCTGCTTCCCGTCCGGTGACCACTGCGGGTATATTTCAGCGCTTTCTGTATCGGTCAATCGGCTGGTTTCCCAGGTATCCGCATCGAGCACATAGATATCATGACTGTTGTCGCGGTATGCGGAGAAGACGAGTTTATTGGCTTGCGGCGACCACTCGGCGGAAGGATAGTAACCACTCCAGTCAACATTATCATCCACCAGGGCAGGAGTTCCGCCGCCCGCATCCATCGTATACAGATACAGCTGCCGATTGACAGAGTCCCAGACAAAGTATGAAATCTTCTGATTGTCCGGTGAAATTTCAGGATAAAATCCGGCAAAATCCCGGGCTATCAAAGAAGTATCTCCGGAAAACAGATCATATATCCATAAATTCGAAGAACTGTCCGCGCTGTTGCTGTAAAAGATAATTTTCGTACTGTCCCTGCTCCATGCCGGATCCCATTCATCTGCATCAACTTCGGTATTGAGCTGATTGGTCATGCCTGTCGAAAGATCATATACCCCTATCCGGACCCCGCCCTCCTCATTTTCATACAAAAATGCCATCCTGGTTCCATCCGGAGACATCATATGATTCCAGCTGCCCTCGGGCATCCCGTCAACACGTGTTTCCAAACCGGTCGCAAGGTCTTTGCGGTAGGTATAATACTCGTATGGATATCTCGTATTTTCCGTCAGAGAATAGTAAACGCTTTGACCATCGCGGGTTGCAACGGTTTCATACACATTGAAATCTGTGAGAAAAAACGTCTCCTGCACCGGTTTCCGAATAGTTTCAACAGTGTCGATCCAACTCTGGTTCCGAATCAGGTCAACAGCAGCGCCGGTCTCGGCAAAGCCTGTTACAGCAACCTGTGATGCCGGACTCTGATATGGCCTGCCGCTGACGGTCGGCAGTAGAATAAGCGGTTTGTCCGGGCCAATGGTGTCACGGGGAACCGCGGAATCTTCATTTGAATCAATGCTTTCATTGCCGAACGAATCTACAGCCCTGACCACATAAAAATACTCAATCCCATTCGACAGACCAAAATCCCGGTAGCAGAAATCCGTGGCCGGGCTGTCGTTTACCCGCGCATAAGGCCCGCCCTGCACCATACTGCGATAGATCGGATAGCCGTCCACCTGATCAATTGAAGCATTCCAGCACAGATTAATTGCCCCGCCTTCGGGAACTGCTGCCGCCACAAGATTTGACGGAGGCGCGGGAAGCTGCTGCTCAATCATTGCCGAGCTTTCATTGGACGGTGAACTCTCGATGTCTGCACTGTTAACTGCCGTGACTCTGTAAACATAGGCCCCGTTTTTCAACCCCGCATCAATATAACTGCTTGCCGCAACCGGTGTTATGTTGATCTTCCGCCAGTCTGTTTCTGATGTTCTCCGGTAGATATTGTATCCGGCAAGATCGATTTCCGGATTGGGATTCCAGGAAAGGCTGACATTGTTATTGTCGACCTCCGCGGCAAGACCGGTCGGCGCTACGGGAGGGATGCCATAAGCCACCAATACTGTATTTGACGGCCGGCTGATATTGCCGTCAGGATCAGCCGCAACAGCGTACAATTGATTATCGCCTTCAGTTAAAGCAATGAGATGTGCAAACAGGCCGCTCCCATCAGCCAGGGTTGTTCCGAGCGATTCAGATTCAGCGATCAGGTTCCTGAAGATTTCAACAGTTGCTCCGGGAACGGTATTACCGCCAACTTTTATTTCTGCTGCACTCACCAAAGCCTCGGGCTGATTAAGCACGGGGGTAAAAACCGTTGCCGTCACAGGCGCCTTTGCACTTTCATTTCCCGACGCATCAACCGCGGTTATATAAAACTCATACTCACCTTCAGCAAAGTCGGAGGAGTCGGTAAACATCCTGTCTGCAAGCAGACTGACATTCCTCCGCAGAGTATCGGCTCCCAGGTACACATTGTAGCCGGCAAGGTCTTCCTCCTGATTCTGCTGCCAGGACAGGGTGACGAAACCGCCGTTTACCCGGGCGGCCATACCGGTGGGCGCGGCGGGCGGGGTGAGGTCCGTGAAATCTATTTCAATTTTCTCCGGCATCTCCTCGGTCAGGCCGCCCAGGTCTGTTGCCATCGCTCGCAGCCAGAAAATTCCGTAGTCCCAGCCAAGTGCCCAGGGATCGAGATCGACAACATAGGGCCTCTGGGTCAAGATCCCGCCAAAGTCTATCCACTCTGTCTCACCGCTGCCCTGGTACTGGAACCGCACTGTATCTATGTCGGTATCTTCGGTATCTGCTTTAACCGGTATGGGCTTGTCAAACTCCAGCCCGTCAAGAGGAGTGACAATATGCAAATGGGGTGCATGGGTATCAATACCCACCTCAATGGAATTCGACTGCTCACTCATGTTGCCGGCATTGTCCATGGCGACCAGGTAATACTCCTGATTTCCGTCCGGCACATCGATATTTCGGTAGCCGAGTTCCGTGATAAGGTAGGGGGCCAGGTCACCGACCACCGTCCCGGTGACGTTTGCCAGCTGACCGTTCCTGAAGACCAGGTACCCGGCCAGATCAGGTTCGGAATTGGCCTGCCAGTCAAGATCAACTGCCGCGCCATCCGGTGTGGCGGTAAGCAGGAGCGGAGCGGCAGGCGGGGTGTTGTCGACCGTTACGGTAACAATTTTTTCATTGATATTGCCATTCAGGTCTTCCGCCTCCAGCCTGATAGTATACAGTCCGTTATCAAGGGTAATCACATCCCAGCGCACCAGGTCGCCATAGGAAACCGGCACGGGAGATTTCCTCAACAACTCCCAGTTGATCGGCTCTTCTCCGATGCCGTACGAAACCCGGTATTCCCTGAAGTCGTCCGCACTGTAAGCCCGGCCGGTGATATCCGTGTAGTTGCTCACCAGAAAACCGTCTCGCGGCGAGTTGATCATTGCTTCAGGTGGGGTGAAATCAACCGTGAACGCAACCTGGTTGGAATCCGCGCTCTCCCATCCGGCAAGATCTACAGCCCTGACCGTATAAATATATTCCCCCTCTGCAAGGTCTTGATCGAGATATTGCTCACCATCCATCAAAGCGGAATTGATCTTTTCATTGTTTCTATACAGGTAGTAGCCGGCAAGATCGGGTTCGCTGTTTCCCTGCCATTGCAACAGGATGCCGGCGCCGGCTTCAAGGCTGCCTGACAGCGCCGGATGCCCCGGTGGAGTCGTGTCAATGGTAAAATTAACCTCTTGTTCCGAAACGTTGTCCATAAAATCAATGGCAGAAAGACGGATGCAATGATCGCCGTCGGCTGGCAGCGCCTGCAGAGAAGTGATTCCGGTGTTCTCAATCGGCTGGGTGCCGGTCCGGAGCATAGACCAGTTCACAGCGGCCGCGCAGGTAGAATCCGCGATCTTCAGGGTATATTCTTTCAGGAACGGATCATCGACGGTGCCGATTACATCGAACAGTTCCGTCACAAATTCACCTTCCTCCGGGACAGCAACGGCCACCTCAGGCGGATTGTTATCAACGTGTATAACCACCCGTGCCACACTTTGCCAGCCGGCCTTATCCACCGCTGTGACACGGATTGTATAATAACCGTCAGCAACTGCCTGCTCCGGCTCCACAGCCCATGTTGCAAGCACATTTTCCGGCGGCGGCGCTTCCCCGGACGCGAGATCAATCCACTGGGCGGGATTTGTTCCGGGACCGTACTGGACACTGTAAGAGAGCAGGTTGGTTTCCACGATGGCGCCCCGAATTGAGACCTCGGACAGGGAGCCGCCGAAAAATTCACCCTCACCCGGGCTTTCGAGCGCTATACGCGGCCGGGTTTTATCCACAATGAACGAAACAGTCCGGCTGCTTGTATTATCCACCGAGTCCATGGCATCAACCTGAAGCTGGTAGACTCCTTCCGGCAGCTCCAGGGACCGGGAAAATACAATTTCGCTGCTGCCTGACGCCGTGTCGATAAGAGTCGCTTCCTGCCCGCCTGTCAGGACAACGCTATATTCCCTGAGATTCAGGTCACTCAGGGCTCCCTGCACTGCAACAGCTTCTGCATGATAGGAAAAGTCCTGGGGAGCGGTTATATCAATGGCAGGTGCAGCCGTATCCGTGACAACCGTTATATTTTCCACTTGAACGACAAACGGCGGTGTTACGCTTTCCGCTGTCACGCTCAGTTTGTATTTTCCGTCTGCAACCCTGTTCCCGTTCGCATCCAGACCAGCCCACCGGTATTGATGGCTGCCGGACAATACGTTTGGAGCTGACTCGCTCACAACAGGGTTGCCCAGGATATCTTTTACGGCAACTGTGATGTTCGCCGTATCGGTCAATTCATAGGTGATGTCTGTCGTGTCGAATTTTCCATCACTGCCGGGTGAAAATATTTTCGGCGCAGCCTTCAGGCCGCTGACCAGCTGGGGCCGGATGCCGAAACTGACAGGCAATGTCGTTGTTCGCGTATTACCGGCGCGGTCCTCACCGGTGAGGATAAGGGCCCAGTTCCCTTCAAGGCCGAAGGTGTTCCAGGCACCCAGGATGTCATTTTCAATGACAATATCTCCTTCTTTCAGCAGTATCTGCTCTTCGCCGTCTGCTTCGTTCCGCGCCAACAGTTGATAACCGACCAGGTGTATATCTGTAACGGTGCCCACTACTTCGGTTATGATATCAAGCGGTTCTCCGGTACCGGGGAACAGGATCATGGTCGTTGGCGGGGTGTTATCCACCGTGACAGGGAATTTTTTCTCCTGTTCATTTCCACATGAATCCCGGGCCGTCAGCAGTACCCGGTACCTGCCATCGGCAACAGTCATGCCGCCGTCAGCACGGCCGTCCCATGATACCGATCCCGCACTGTTAGCAATTTCCTGTGCAGCGACCAGGGTCCGTACCACGGTATCTTCATCATCCTTGATGGTTATGTCCAGGACTGCGTATTCTCCTGCCTGGTATGCAACAGATGCTTCGTCCATAATCCCGTCACCATTGGGGGAAATAATCGATGCATCAATCTCGGCCGCCAACAACATGCTCCTGTCAATATCAGCCTGGGTGACAAAACAGGAGGTATTGCCGAACCTATCGGTCACCATGAGCTGCAGCGAGTGCTCGGCAGGTTCCAGATCCGAAACATTCCAGCTCCCTAATTGTCCGGTTTTCTGCTCCTCACCGAGGTAAGCGCAATCGCCCTTTTCCGGGCTGCAGGGAATGCCTTTATATACATTAAGCCACTGGTCCGGATTAGCGCCTTGACCGTAAACAATGGAATACCCTAGGATATCGTTTGCATCGGCGGCAACACCTTCAATATCCGCATAACGAAGAATATCTCCCTTTTCATTTACCGTAGTTCTGGCGCAGAAAGGCGCGGACAGGGACGGATAGATAATACGTGCTTCAGGAAGCGTCCGGTCGACTATCAAGGTGTTCGACCTGAAATCCTTGACCACTGAATCTCCGTAAACGAGATCAACTTTAACCGGATGCTCCCCTTCGGTCAGGCCGCTGGTGTCAATTAATACTGACCCCCATCCCTCAGCGGCGGGCGCAAACTCCTTGAGGAAACGCCATGCACCGTTTTCTTTGCGGTAGTACTTCACTTTGTCCGGCAGCGTCTTGGGTTCATCATCCGGGCAGTATCGGACCGCGATTGTTGCCATTCCGGAATTCACCGAATTACACGGAGCTTTTTCACGACTGTAAAAAACAGTCAGGGTTGTCGGGTCACACATTTTTTCAGGAACGGACGGTGGCTTCTCTCCCGGAGGCGGACATTGTCGGGGAGGCTCTGTCAGTGCATTGCTGATATACTCTCTGCCGCTCTTGCCAATTCCAACAAACCGCAAGGGATATCCATACCCTTCCGGCAGGCTTCCCGGATAAGGTGCCGCAAACTGATAAGGAAATCCGTCAAACACATCGTATTCCAGGTAATGCAACCATTCGACGGCGCCGGCAGCCGTATTTGCAGCCTGGAATTGTAAAGTCTCCAGACTTTCCGGCAATGACACCTGCATGCTGATCAAAGCGGGAGACATGCTTCCTTCAGGGATACAGCCCATGGAGGCGGAAAATACGGGAGGATTGAAAACAACGGAATTGGAGTAATATTCAAGACCGGCATCATCGACAGCCTTTACCCTTACCGCTGCGATTTCCTCAGGGATAAGCGATGAAGTATCAAAGGTAACGTCAATATCTCCTTCTGGCGGATGAACTAGCTCTCCGGCATCGCGCCACAGCATATGCATTCGGTACTGTACAGTGGCGGAGATCATGGCCTTGCCGACCGTCTCAATAATTGAGAGCGTATGGCTGCCGCGTTCAAGAAAACTGATCGGCAGGAGGTCTGGGGATTCACACACTCCCAGAGCTTCATTTTTTTCCAATGGGACGCTGTTTCCGTCCCACCCGGAGAGGATGAGTAATTCCTCGTTGAACCGGGCGTCAACTATACTTTGATTACCGGCTAAGTCCTCGACCACAATCCGGAATGTTTTATTGCCGAGAAAACTGATGAGAGGCGATGTATTGGTGGCAAACCCCTGTATGAATCTCAAAGCCGGATTGCCGGACTCATCCACGGCAACTCCGCCTTCCTCATTCTCCCCGGCAAGGATTGTTTCACCGGACTTGAACCCATGCCACTGTTCCGGACTTGCTCCATCACCATAATACACGGTCCAGCCCTTCAGGTTTGCATCCAGGCCAAGGCCGGAAAGATCTGATCTCACTGCAGGATTATCTCCACAGAAAACAGGGCTGAATTTCAACCGGGCATCCGGAGGGGTAGTATCCACCTGGAAGAAAAATTCATAGTCAAAGATCCGGATTGTGTAGTGCCCATCAGGAACAATCCCGCCTGCCTGGTCCCGACCATCCCAGACTATCCCGTATCCACCGGGCAGGGCATGATCCTGATAGTATGTCCTGATGACTTTTCCTGCCTGGTCATGGACAGACAGCTCAAGATGCACCGGCTCATGCACAAAGTAATTGAGACCGACCGTGTCCTTTATCCCGTCGCCATTGGGGGAAAACAACTCTCCTGTTTTATAGATACTGGTAACACTGAATTTCCGGCCCCAGGTGACCACCTTCCTGTCCCAGACCGTATTGCCGGCTTTATCCGTTACTATCAGGCGCACCAGGAAAGAGCCTTCATAGGGTGGGACCCAGGTGGCCAGCAGGCCGTTTACAACAGGGTTTTCCACAGGCGGGGTGATAATGCGCCATTCACCGGGCGCCTTCTGGTCGGCATATTCCAACTGCCAATGGGCAAAATTGAGATCAGCGGCAATGCCCTGCAAATTGACCGCGGATTCCGTCTTGCCGGGCCGAAGATCAGCGGTCAGGTTCAGCAGGGAGCCTGCAATTTCAAATTCACTATATTTTTTTGTAGAGTTGTTGTAGCCGCTGAGAAACGAGATAAACCTTTTGCCAGGGGAAAGGGCCAGCCTATAAGCACTTGCATGTTCAAGGAAGGAAGTCCGGCCTCTATTTTCAATATTAAAAACGATTACCTTGTTGTTATGTTGTCCATCATTATACCCATAATAATGAGCCAAGAAATTATTGCTATCAAACCAGTTCCATTTTGGTACAATCAAATAACTCCCATCTGCGCAATCACTTTCCGTCGGAGGCCATATCTTATAATGGGACGGGAGACTGTATCGCTCCTCAAGATAATTATCACAACCATATAATCCGAACTTAAAAAATTGCGTATCAGCAATTTCCCTGTCATATGTTATTGTGATGCCGTCACTACTGTTCAGCACAAATTTTCCGGCATCGGGAGTTAAGGACTGGCTAGGCCACCATAATTGAGTCAGAGAAATATCCTGACAGCTGCCTTCCATATCGCATACTATATAATTTACATATGGATACTCCTTCCATTCAAATCCTGCGATAAAATGCCCATTATCAAGAAGAGGTGTTTTTGAAACACTTCCACTTGCGTAGTATTTTTTTATACATCCGCCGAAGTCATACCAACTATATGGGGATTCTATTTTTTCAGCGATGAGGTGCGGTGATTCCGGTGCATTGAGATCAACAACCCAGCTATCCATCAACCAATTTGAGACATTGAGATCCCGGACAAGAATCTTGTTTGCACCGTACCAGTCAAAAAACACGGTCGGGTTTTCTATTGGCAGAATTTCCCGCATATTACCGGAAAGGTCAGCCACGACCGCATGGGCTGCATCAGAAAAGACAAGTTTCAGACCATCAGGCGCCCAGATCAATCTGTGCCGATTGTCGAAACCGTTGTTCCATTGGGGCGTGAACGTTGTTTTCCCTGCCCCGTCGCTTCGAATGATGGCAAAAAAATGATGATCCGTATTCTGCTCATACAGTTTGTAGGCAATATGGATGCCGTCAGGTGAAAGAAAAATATCTGTAATTCGATGGGAATCACCAGCGGGATAATTAAAAGAATCGAGAAGGACAAAGTCTTCCCCGTATCGATTAACAGACCACAGTTGCTGCTGGAGCACCTCTTCTGTTGCCTTGTCATATTTTTCCAGAATGAAGGCAACGGTATACCCATCGGCAGACAAGGCAAAACCGGGATTAATCTGGTCGCATTCACGGTTCTGATTTACATCGGAGTTACAGTCAGTAGAGTTGAGCAGATAACGGTACCCGATTTCAGGATCAGCGTCCTCGCTCCACTCCTCAGGGACAAGTCGAGTTATTCCTCCTCCCATTGGTGAAACTGCATAGATTCCTGTATTGTATTCCGGCTGTTCAGGCTTTTTTGTCTGCAGATGAAAGATCACTCCACTGTCATCCGGAAGCCAGTTATACTTATTATCACCTAACAAATATTCAATCTTTGTGGTGTAGAGATATGGCGTCCCTAACGCTTCCAGCAGGGAGGAGCGGTTTGTATCCACTGTTACAAGAAGGCTTGCGAGCACTGTTCCGGTTTGGGAAAGAATCTGTATGCGATATTGTCCATCATCAACAATCCGTCCCTTATTATCAAGACCGTCCCAGGTTAACGATACAAATGTGGTCTCAATAAAATCGGGACCTGAATATTCTCTGACAACCTGCCCCTCTTCATCCACCACGACAACAGTTACGTTCCGCGGCGCTGAAAGGCGGTAGCCAAAAGCGGTGTTGTCCTTTATCCCATCGCCATTAGGGGAGATAAAGCTATGAGAGAGCCAGAGATCAGCATTCTGGATTCCCACGCTCTGCTCAGCTCTGTTATTTCCCGTGTCCTGCTCAAGGAAGGTCTTATCCGGATCAACGACAACTTCTACTCGTATGACTCCGAGCTTCCCGTCCGTATCAAATGTAAGCGATGCCGTTGCCTGGCCATTGGCTGCAATTTCCGGGATCATTGCCGTACCGAGCAAAGAACTTCCCTGGTAAAAAGCCACCGGGATATTGGCGCCCGGCTGTTCTCCTTCATTCCCGATAATTGCCGCAACAGTAACCGGGTCTCCCTCATGAGGCGCCTCGGGACTGAACGAAATTGCGCTGTCATACACCGCAAAATCCGGCAGTGCCAGCACCTGCAAGGTGGCAAAGGCACTATTGTTATCTTCGTTGATTTCATCAATTCCGTTTTGCGGATCAGCAACAACACTGATCACCTTTTCCCCGGACACGGAAATATCTGTCCAGGAAAATACCGCATCCACACTCTCGCCCGGCTTAATATCAGGGATCATGATCGAACCGAGAAAACCACTGCCGTTTTCTCCCGGCACCCCGTGGTGAAAATCCACCTGAACATCTGTTGCCGAAGAAAAACCTCTGTTGAAAACCCTGGCTTTGAGCAAGGCGTTGCCCGCTTCCAGGGCAGGGGCGGGATCAAACGAAATATCCGCGTAGGAAAGCAAGAGATCAGGTTTGGTCGAGCCATTGATATCAATTGTGACTGTCGCTGCATTGTTGTCTTCAGCGACTTCGACAAAAGCGTCATAGGGATCCGCAACCACCGACAGCAAAATCCCTGCGCCTGAGATGCCGGGGACCCACGCAATATGAGTATCAACACTTTTTCCGGCGGGCAGGTTTACGTTTTGAGTGGCAACAATGACAGGTCCGTTGCCATCATCGGCCACAAGGTGGATCGGTACGTTGAAAGCGTCCACCGTTCCGCCATTCTTCACCTTGAAACTTATAGAGAGAGGTTCAAAAACAGTACCGGCAGCCGGAACTATAGAGAGATTTTCCACCGGGACGGCAAAATCATAGGTTGCTTCAGGATACACTATGCGCAGCGCCGAGTTGTTAAGTTTGCTGGTTTCTTTTATGAGATTGTCCGGGTCAACGACCACAAAATAATGAGACGGGGTCCCCCGTGTTATGGTGGTATTGAAAACAATGGTTTCCGCAGACTGCCCGAGAACGGATACCGATGCTTCGCCGATCCTGCTCGAATCTTCTACAGCCCCCTCATAAAGGACTACCTTGGCATCCGCGACATCCGATATTCCTGTGTTACGGACGGTAACAGAGAGACGCACCTCGGTCGGAAGCAAGGTGACTGTATCGGGCGACGGGATTATTTCCGCTGTACTAACGGAAAGATCGGGATCGCGAGTTGCGGTCCATATTGCCCTTACCGCCAGTGCGGTCTGATAAGCGCTGGACTGCCAGCTGCCATTCCGTTCCTGGCGCTCAAGTATATATGCCAAGGCCTGATCGGCAGCATGTGATGATATACCTATCTGTTTCAGGGCAATGAGAGCTTGCGCCGTGGTATATATTGTGCTGGGACTGCTGCCGAACCCGCCGTCCCCGTTCTGCTTCGTCAAAACCCAGGCCAGGGCGTTCTGGACGGGGGTATCCAGTTGATATTGCCTTGTAAAAGGAATAAACGAAATAATCACATCCATGGTCGTCCGGATATCGCTGCTTCCCTCGGTTCCCCAGCCGCTGTCGCCATTTTGTTCGCGCAACAGATATTCAATGGCCGAGCCGGCCACAGAGGCTGAAGCCTCTCCTGCCGTCCACAAGGCGCGCAATGCCAGAGCGGTATCGGCAGGATTGCTGCTGTAATTTCTACCGCTTCCCCACCCGCCGTCAGGGTTTTGTAACTGCAGAAGCTCTGCCGCCGATTCTGTAGCATCAAGGCCTGAACTACTGAGCAGGCCAACCTTCCTGGCCAGATAATCAAGATTCGCCGTATCCGTATTTTCAAGCCAGGAAAGGCCTTTGGCAGATGCCTCGGCAACAGTTGAAAAATCAGCCAAAGTGTGCAGAACCGTCGTGGTATCCCTTCCTGAGGTAAACAGACTGTCCTGCCAGCTGCCGTCCGGTTTCTGGTTGTTTACCAGCCATGCCACGCCTTCATTGACCTCGGCAGGGGTGTTCTTCGGGTCAGCCGGAGGACTTTCCGGGCCGGGATTCTGCGGAAGCTCATGCAGTGGGTCATTGGCGATGAAAATTTTGCCACGACCGTTTGTCAGTCCGGAAAACCACATGGACCAGCTTTTCATAATATTGCGGATGCCGTAAAGATCAGCGTTGGAATACGTTCCTGGCCGAGTTATGAATATACAGCCCACCTTGAAATTTTTCCGGGAGTCGGCAGCGTCTGGAACACGATCCCCCTCCGCCGCTATGATATCGTCAATCGTTATGTATTGCGGATTACCCTGGATCGTGACGCCCGGTTCCGGTAAACGCGCGGGATTAATGTCCGGATTGTCAATCAGGAGCATGGGAGGCACTTCGCTCTTATCAACAAATCCCATGAGGTACATATCCAGCGGGCTGAAGTATCTCCTGCCGGCAAGCGATGTAAAGGTGCCGTTGTCGTTATCTACCCAGTGGTTGCCGTATTCCAGGGAGCCTGCCGTATCAAGGAGAAAGCTCCAGTGATATCCGCCCAGTCCGAGAAGGTCCCTGCTACTGGTATTATCAGCCTTCCTGAAGGTTACACTGGCCGCCCACCGGTGAAGCAGTTCGTGACTTAGGGTCGCCATGGTGTCCGAAAACCCGGGATCAAGGGGATCGGAAACAATGAAATTAATATTTCCCATGTCAATGGTCCCCTGCAGCATCCCATTACTGCCATAGAGAGAGCTGTTGTCAAAAAGCTCTTTGCCGATACCCTGCACATCGTTTTTTATCTCCTGGTAAAAGGCGATGGCTTCTTCCTGGGGCATCTGAAAATCGAAATTTGAAAAAATCACCAGGAAGTCATATTCGTCAGGATGGATCCTATAGAATTCTTTGGTGATTTCCTGCCGGGAAAATACATTGCCTGTACCGTCAGGGTTTTCGGCGTCATAGTCTCCGGTTACTTCGTAAACAGCTATATCAGGAGTATTTTCCAGAGGGATGACGGTGAAATCGGCTGGCCGGGCCGGGGAGGAAAAAATACAGAACAAAAGAACAAACGTATACAAAAGTGCATGCAAAATGCTCCTGTTCCTCATGACAGACCTTTACCAGACACCGTGCTATACATTTTTACTGCGTCAGCATTGGCAGCGCTTCATAAGCCGCTTCTGACTGCGACCCCACCTTATGTATAAAAAATTTTGTAGTTGGAACTTGAATGGACAGGTACTCTAACCGTAAAAATACCTTTAGTTCAAGAAATAAGTGAATGGCAATCTATTTTTTTCAGCCAGGCCTTTGCCTCTGTGAGCATAATGGTGATTCAAGACACTATTTCGGCGGAAAAACTTGGACTACAGAGGAGCGAAGGGAGGAACTCCGATGGAAAACAAAAAGGCGGCAGGCAAGACTTTAACGTATTGCCCCACCCTCCGCCTGTTTTGCTTTGTTCACAAAAAAATATTTCTGATCAGGTAGGCGTTGTAGCCGACATAACTGGCCAGCAGGACTGCACCCTCAAAGCGGTTGATGCGGCCGGGGCCGCGAAACCCATAGCCGATGACGAACAGCGAAACAGTCAACACGGCCATGACCAGGATATCCCGGGAGAAAACCTCCGGCCCCGCGCTCATCGGATGGATGGCCCCGGCGATACCCACCACGGCCAGGGTATTGAAAAGATTGGAACCGAGCACGTTGCCGAGGGCGATGTCGTGCTCTCCCCGGCGGGTGGCGATGATCGACGAGGCCAGTTCCGGCAGCGACGTACCGATGGCGACAATGGTCAGGCCGATGACCAGATCACTGACACCGAAGCCCCGGGCGATTTCCACCGCCCCCCAGACCAGAATGCGGGAACTGACGACCAGCAGAACCAAACCGACCAGCAGCCAAACTACTGCCCGGCGCAGCGGCATGGCGCGAACCTCCAACTCCTTTTCCATCTCGCTGCCCAGGGCGTCAACTTTTGTTTTCATACCTTGCCATATAGTCCAGGCCATCAACACCCCAAACACAGTCAGCAGCACCACGGCATCGTTCCGGGTGATCTCCCCGTCCCAAACCTGCCAGGCGGCCAGGGCCGTAATGGCGGTGAGGATCGGCAGTTGCTTGCGCAATACCTGCGAATGCACGGCAATGGGGCTGATCAGCGCGGTCAGGCCGAGAATGAGAGCGATATTGGCGATGTTGGAGCCGTAGGCATTACCCAGGGCAATCCCGGGGTTCCCCTGCAAGGCCGAGATGGCGGACACCACCATTTCCGGGGCAGAGGTTCCGAAACCGACAATCACCATGCCGATCAGAAGAGGCGGCATGCCGAAATGGCGGGCAGTGGAGGCCGAGCCCTCCACAAAGCGATCAGCGCTCCAGACAAGAAGCGCCAGGCCGAAGATAATTGCGGAAAATGCGATAATCATGGATCTCCGAATTCAGTAAATTTACATAAGCTTGCCCCCTTCAAAGGGGGCTTATTTTCCCATTAGCCTTTGCCGAACACCGCAGAAGTTGTCGATAAGGATTTTGAACTGTTTGAGTACCCCTTCGGGAAGTAAATATCCGAGCCCAGAGGGCCCGGCTTTTGCTGGCCCTTCAAGGGCCGAGTTTAAAATCTTTTCCCATTGTCGTTTGCCGAAGCACCGCAGGTGTTGCCGGTAAAAAATCTGCTCTTCAAATTGCAGATTTTCGGCAACACCGAGGAGTACCCTGAAGGGCATAAACGAAGGTTGCCCGTCAGGGTCAAACGGCACGGGTGTCCTTCT
>JAMJFO010000048.1 GCA_023544645.1 Desulfobulbaceae bacterium
GGAAAATCCTTTTATGCTGAAAACAACATCATTATAAACGGTTTCATGTTGAACAGCGCCGTTTATGGTGTGACTGATTTTTCCATTGTCCCAGAGGAAATGTTCCACCTTCAGCGATTCCTGTGCCCGAGACAGCGTATCCAGCACCGACAGCGGATATGTCAATGATGCGGGAAGTTTTCCTGCTGCAGGGGCATCCTTCCCGGTCAGGCTGATTTCAGGTTCATGGAACTCCACACTGGTAAGGGTGAACAGCTTGTCGGCTGGAACCACACGATAAACAATTTTTGCCTGCGGCAGCAGAAGCTCTGCCTGGGCGTCGTGATCCTGCCACCTGGCATTTCTGAGTTCTGCTTCGCCTTCCACTACTATGGACTGGAGACCAACATCTCTTTCCGGCAGGATAACATTGAGATTGATATCCGCTTCCCCGTCTGACAACTGCAGGCCTGTGTCCGGCAATGGAAACAGCTCTTTAAAGTTATTGAGAAGGAGGCTGTTGAATGCAAAGCTGAAGCCTGTCCTCCAGGCGCCGGCCTGATTGCGGAAACGGACCGCATTAATCTCAAAGGGACTGGAGTCAAGGGACGCGGTCAGTTTCGGCATGGCGGCATCGTCACGATCCCTTGTGTCCGAGGACGGAAGATAAAACCGGATGTTCTCGATGGAATAAATTTTTTTTGCAGGCCGGTCATCGATCCGAATCCGTCCTGATGTTATCTCAAGTTCATCCAATAAAAGCCACGCCGGCCAGTAACGAACATCATGACCCGGTAAGCGGTACAAAAAAAGATCGGCAACCCTTTTCAAATCAAATGTCGCTTCCGGCCGGCGGATCAGGTCCACCGAAATACCTTCCAGAGCAGCTTGGCGGCATACCACCTTGCCGTCGAGAATGCGGGCAAGCGAGAACGCGAAGCGCGCCTTTTCCGCCGCTAGAAGCTGCCCGCCTGTTGTATCGCCATAAACAGCGCCTATTGTGACATGGTCAACAAACAGCTCAAGAGTATAAGGGGAAAATACGACTCTGCCGGTCTCAACCGGCCGCTGGATCTCCCGGCTGAAATTGCTGACAAGCACACCGTTGATAAAAATTGGAACAAGGAAGTAACTTCCCACTCCATAAAAAACGACCAGTAATGGAATGACCGAAAACCAGGCCATCGTCCTCCGGGAAAAAACGGGCGGGCGGCCGCGTCTTGCGCGACTTTTTCGGCGGTAATCCGGTGCGGTCTTGTCGGCAGCGGCTGCCGTAAATTGCTGTTCGACGGCCGGCTCCTTCCTGTACGCCTCACTGTTTCCGGAAAGAGGGAGATCCTCTTCTTTCGCCTCTTCCGGAGTTCCGGGATGTATTCGTATGTCTCCAAATATGTTGTCAGCCATGACTTGCCGTAGGGTATTGAGCCTGTTTCCGTATAAAAAAATTATATATAACCATAATCTCCTGCATGAAAAAGTAATGTATTCCAGTTGATCTTTTTTGGGAATTTCTTTTATTTTCCCTGTTCAATCCATCCTTAACGTGCTATTTTAAAAGAAATAAATAAAATTTTACAGATACGGATCGGCCGGCCGCAACTTACATGATCAATTTCCTCAGCTCACTCCGATGGCAGGATATTATAGACATACTGATTGTCAGTGTCATTATTTACCGCATCATCCTGCTGATTCGCGGAACAAGAGCGGTTCAGATGCTTCTCGGCATTGTGGTCATCACCATAATCTATTTTTTTTCACGCCAGTTGGACCTCCTCACCCTGAACTGGCTTCTCCGGACCTTCCTCAGCTCTATCCTGCTTATCGTTATCATCGTGTTCCAACGCGATATCAGGAGGGTGCTGACCCAGGTGGGCAAGACACCATTCCAGAGACAGCATGACCTGTTGGCCCATGACCTGGATGAAATCATCAAGGCCGCAACACATCTGTCCAGACGACAGATCGGAGCCATCATTGCCGTGGAGAGGGAAACCGGTCTTCGCGACTATATCGAGTCCGGCCATAGCATTGATGCCAAGCTGTCCAGGGAGTTGCTCATCGCCATCTTCCTCCCCACTTCGCCCATCCATGACGGAAGCGTAGTGGTGCACAACGGCAGGATCCACTCCGCCGGTTGTCTTCTCCCGCTTTCCAAAAACCCCTACATTGCCAAACGGTACGGCACTAGACACCGTGCGGCCATCGGACTCTCCGAGGAAACAGATGCCGTGGTCTTGGTCGTTTCCGAGGAAACACAGGAAATTTCCATTGCCATGAGCGGCTCCATCACCGTAATGAAGGATGAAGAAGCTCTGACCGAGGAACTGCACAAAATATTCATTCCCTCCGACCAGCCCGGTTTTTCCTGGAGAAGCTGGCTTGAAAAGGCGAGTTGGACATGAAGCGGTTCAAACTGTTCAGGAACAAGCCCAAGAACTGGCTGCTGAAGCTCATTTCGCTCACCCTGGCGATCATGCTCTGGTACTTTGTCGTTGGTGAGGATCAGGTAGACATCAACATCCAGGTTCCGGTTGAAATCATCAATCTGCCTGCCAACCTTACCATTTCCAACCAGTACAAAAAGGACATTGAAGTGGCGGTGCGGGGCCCCCGCAGCATGATCCAGGAATTGCGCAACCGCAACATTACCAGGCCCGTGGACCTGGCCAACGCTCAACCGGGGACCGTGGTCATCAAGAACGATGAAAATTCCATCCCGCTTCCCCGGGGCATAACCATCCAGCGGCTGCAGCCGACCAATATCACCCTGCTGCTGGACGAACTGCTGCAGAAGCGATTTCCCATCACTCCGGTCACCGAGGGCGAACCGGCCTCAGGCTACACCTTGCATAAAATATACCTGGACCCGGATCACCTGACCATATCCGGGCCCCGTTCGATACTGGAAGAAAGTGATGAGCTCAATACCTATGTCATAGACATCAGCAACCTGAACCGTTCCACCACCCTTCAGGTTCACCTGAACCTGGAACCGGATTTCTTCGACCTGATAGGCGAAACCGTTGTCTCAGCCAGGATAGAAGTTCACGAAAAAATGACCGAGCAGACAGTGACGAATATCCCGATCAATGTGCGGGATGCGTCCAGTCCGGTCCTGGTTGAGCCGGACACTGTTTCCGTCAGGGCCAGGATCCCGGAAAATCTTGTCAAGGATACCCCGGAGCCTGCCATGCTTTTCCGCGCCTCGGTCTCATCCAGGGATGTCGGAGATGACGGGAAAATGCCGGTAACCGTCAATGGCGTCAATGTTCCCGGCCATGAGCCCATAACAATCCTGTCCATGACTCCGGACCACGTCATTGTCAGCCCTGTGGAAAATGGCAAACCTCAGCCGGACAAAACCAGACAATAACGCGATTTCCACCAATATAACTTTTATTTAATTCACCATCGCTCTATGACTTCACAGATCTCACCCAAACAGACAACCCGAAAACTGTTCGGCACCGACGGGGTGCGCGGTGTTGCCAACATCCATCCCATGACCACCGAAACAGCCATGCAGATCGGCAGGGCAATAGCCTTTCTGGTCAAGGACAAGGCCAAGGGGCACCATATCGTTATAGGCAAGGACACCCGTCTTTCCGGATACATGATCGAAAACGCCCTAGCTGCCGGCATCTGCTCCATGGGCGTCAATGTGCAGCTGGTCGGCCCCTTGCCCACTCCGGGAATTGCTTTTATCACCACCTCCATGCGCGCGGATGCCGGGGTGGTTATCTCTGCCTCCCACAATCCGTTCCAGGACAACGGCATCAAGATTTTCTCCGGTAACGGCTTCAAGCTTCCCGATGAAATGGAAGCTGAAATCGAAGAGCTCATTTTTTCGCAGAAAATGGAAGCTCTTCGACCGGTGGCCGAAGAAGTCGGCAAAGCTTCGCGTATTGATGATTCCAAGGGGAGGTATATTGTTTTTCTCAAAAACACCTTTCCGCGGAAATACACCCTGGATGATTTTCATATTGTTCTTGATTGCGCCCATGGAGCCACATATAAAGTGGCGCCGTTCGTCTTCAGCGAACTCGGCGCCCGGGTGACGATAATCGGCGCGGAACCCGACGGCAAAAACATCAATCATCGCTGCGGAGCCCTGCATCCGGAAGTCATATCCGCTAAGGTCAAAGAAGTCGGGGCCGATATCGGTCTTGCCCTGGATGGTGACGGCGACCGATTGATAGTATGTGATGAAAAAGGCCGGATCGTTGACGGCGATCACATCATGGCCATCTGTGCCAAGGATCTCCTCGGCAGCCGGAAGCTGAAGAAAAAAACCCTGGTCACCACCGTCATGAGCAACATGGGGCTGGCCGAAGCCATGGAAAAAATGGGCGGGCGGATGATCCGCACCCAGGTGGGCGACCGTTACGTGGTCGAAGCCATGCGCAGCCGGGGATATAATTTTGGCGGAGAACAGTCCGGCCACCTGATTTTTCTGGACCACAACACCACCGGCGACGGCATACTGGCAGCCCTGCAGCTGCTGTCGGTGATGATCAAAAAAAATAAACCATTGTCGGAACTTGCCGCCATCATGACAACCTATCCGCAGGTTCTGGAAAATGTGCGCATCTCGTCAAGAATAGAACCAGAGCAGATCCCGGGATTTGCAGATGCCCTGCACAAGGCGGAAAAAAAACTGGGCAAGCGGGGCAGGATACTTGTCCGTTCTTCCGGCACGGAACCGGTCATCAGGATCATGGCCGAGGGGCAGGACGAAAAAGAGATCAGCTCCCTTGCCCTGGACCTTTGCGATGTTATCAGAAGAAGCGATAAAAGCTGACATCCGCCCCCTGGAATTTTTCCTTTGTTAACAGGAGGGATTTTTTTATCCCGGTTCACCCGGTAAAGACTCAACTCAGAGAGAAACGACCCATGAAAAAAATTATTACTGTCCTGGCTCTCCTGATGATAATGACCGCAGGGGCATTCTCTGCCGAGCGGTATAACTATACCTGGAAAGACGCCGATGGGGTTCTCAACATCACTGATTATCCTCCTCCGGAAGATGCTGAAATTATAGATGTCAGCGTCATCCATATGCCGGAAAAAAAGGAAATCACACCCGCCGAACAACAGCAGAAGGCGCTGCAGAGGCAAGACGCGACTCAAAACAGGCTGCAGGCCCAGGCGGCCTCACTGAGAAATGAAGAGGCAGCGCTTCGGCAGAAAGCAGTCGATCTGACCGAAGAAGCGCAGGAACTGCGGCGGTTGAGCAAAAAACAGCGCTACAAAAGCAGATACCGCCTCCGTGCCAGCAATAAGGAACGCGAGGCAGAGGAACTTATCAACCGGGCTGACGCTCTGGCCGGAAAAGCAGAGGCCCTGGAACGTCAGGCTTCCCGGCTCAAGTAAACAGCCATAGCGCAAAGGATCCTGCAGAGGCCCTCCCGGCAGCCTGAAGGGAAATACTTACTTATTGGCCCTGTCCATGGCCCTTTGAAACGCTGCGGCGGAATTCTCTATCACCTTATCATCCACACAGAACGCCAGCCTGAAATATCCGGGCATGCCGAAGCCGCGTCCGGGGACCGCCAGAATCTTTTCCCGCTGCAGGATGGTGCAGAATTCGACATCATCAATGGGTGATTTGGGGAACAGGTAGAAGGCGCCCTTGGGCTTCACATACTCAAAACCCGCCTTATCGAGAATAGCGCAGAATTTTTCCCGTCTCCCGGCATAGATGGAGGTATCCACCGTCACATCCTGCAGCTGTTCGACGACTCTCTGCATCAGGGCCGGGGCATTGACGAATCCGAGTATCCTGTTGGCCAGGGTCATGGCATCGAGCAGGCTGTTTTTGTATTTCATGTCCGGATGAACGCCTATATAGCCGATCCGCTCGCCAGGCAGCGAAAGATCCTTCGAATACGAGGAAACAACCAGGGAGTTTGTTGTCGCCGCCATGATGGACGGCACCCGGCAGTCGTCAAAAACGATTTTACGGTACGGTTCATCCGAGACCAGATAGATTGTATTGCAGCATTTTTCACCAAAATCATCCAGCATTTTTCCCAGGCGCTGAATCGCCTCCTCGGAATACACCTGTCCGGTGGGGTTATTGGGGCTGTTGATGAGAACAATCTTGGTTTTGTCATTTAATGCCGATTCAAGCGCTGCAAAATCAATGTTAAACTCTTCGTCCGTCGGCACCACCCGGGCGACACCGCCATGGTTATCAATGTAAAAATGGTATTCGACAAAAAAAGGCGCCAGGATAATAACCTCGTCACCGGGGTCAAGCAAAGCCTTCATAATGACATTGAGCCCTCCGGCGGCGCCGCAGGTCATCAGGATATCGCCATGATCTATATCAACACCCTGCTCCTGCGACAAACGGTGGGCCAGCGCTTCCCGGACATAGGGATAGCCGCCGTTGGGCATGTACGCATGGACACCGGGCTTGTCATGTATGGCCAGATCCTTGAGTACTTGAGAGAATTTGGGCGGAGGAGGAACATCAGGGTTGCCGAGGCTGAAATCAAAAACATTGTCAGCGCCGTACTTGGCCTTCATTCGCGCCCCTTCCTCGAACATTTTTCGGATCCAGGAGGATTTCTCCGCAAACTGCTGCATTTTCTTTGCTACGGTCATAAGTACATTTCCTTATAAAATAAAATGGGAATACATTGTTCCGGGACTTACCGCTGAAATTCAGCAGGCATTCATCGTTTTCTATACATTTTCAAACTTTTTCTTGAAGTAATCATAGGCCATATTGATCTCTTTCATCTTTTCCTCCGCAACCCTCTGGAATTCCTCACCCAGGTGGCCGACCTTATCCGGATGGTATTGCATGCTGAGTTTGCGATAGGCTTTCTTTACGGTGTTGAAATCCGCGCCGGGCTCCAGGCCCAGAACAGCATAATACTGTTCTTCCGCCCCGGGTCCTGCGGTTGCTCCCCGCTGGTCCCGGTATTTATATTTTGCTTCAATGGTCCGCTGGTCATAGGCGGAAATATGCAGAAAAGCTGCGATATTTCTGGCCAGTTGTATTTCGGCTTCAGCTACCGGCTGTTTAAGATAAATTATCTGATAGATGAGTTCCAGTAGAATCAATCGCGGTTCATAGGCAAAAGTTTCACGGAACTCCTGCAGAAGGTCATTCATCCCGGCCGGCTGTTCGCGGGCTTCCTTGATCAGCTGTTTTACCCAGTACATCTGATCCTGGTCGTAGCGCAGGTTATACTGGAAAAAATTAAGCATGGTCTGCAGTTCGGCCTTGGTGAAATGGCCGTCCGCCTGGGCGATCTTTACCAGGATGTTCACCAGCAGGAAGACAAAGCGGTTATGCGTTTCAGTCTGCGACGCCTCATAGGAGCTGATACGGCTTTTGACATAGTAGCTGAATCCCCAGCCCACGGCCAGCAGCAGGAGAATAAAAAAAAGGCCGGCAAACAGCAAAAATCCCAGAAAGTTGAACAGGGCCGGCGCCCCCCCGGTAACAAGGATGATAATGGCGATGAGCAGCAGACAGCCGCCGCAGCCGGGTTGATGATGTTGGCGATATTCCATTTCAGCTGATTAGAAGCAAAGAGATATCCCGGAGGTGAAATACTCTGCCGGTAAAGTGGGATTCATAATAAAAAAAATACCTTTCAGTTGCCTGAAGCCTCATCCGAAGATTGTTTAAACAGGGCGTCGATGAACTCATTGGCATCAAATTCGCGCAGGTCGTCCACCTGCTCGCCGACACCGATGAACCGGACCGGGATATTAAGCTGGCGGCAGATGTTCACCACTATTCCACCTTTGGCAGTACCGTCCAGCTTGGTCAGGGTAAGGCCGGTGACACCGACGGCTTCATTGAACATCCTGGCCTGGGAAATGCCGTTCTGGCCGGTTGTCGCATCCAGCACCAGCATGACTTCATGGGGAGCGCCTTCAAGTTTTTTGCCGATAACCCGTTTGATCTTTTTCAACTCTTCCATCAGGTTTACCTGGGTATGCAGCCGCCCCGCCGTATCTACGATGATGACATCGTAATTGCGGGCCGTGCCAAGCTCAATGGCATCAAAGACCACCGAAGAAGGATCCGAACCCGGCTTCTGGGCAACAACTTCAACGCCGCACCGATCACCCCATATCTTGAGTTGGTCAATGGCGGCCGCCCGGAACGTGTCGCCGGCAACAAGCAGTACCGAGCTGCCGGCATTAACGAATTTGGCCGCTATCTTGCCGATGCTTGTCGTTTTGCCCACCCCGTTTACACCGACGACCATGATCACCAGCGGGCCAGATTCGGGCATTATCAGTTCCGCTGTCCTCTCCTGCTCAAGGAGATATCCGCGGATTTTGTCACTCAACACGCCTTTCAGCTTCCGGGGATCCTTGAGGTCTGAACGTTTGACTTCAATCCGCACCTCATCCAGCAGATCCTGGACAGTACCGACGCCGAGATCCGCGGTTATCAGGATTTCTTCCAGATCATCAAACAGTTCCTGATCTATCTCCTTTTTACCGAGAAAAAAAGTGTCCAGACGATACACCAGGGTGGTGCGCGTCTTGCTTAAACCGGCCTGGAGACGGGCAAACAGAGACTTGTTTTTTTCAGGGCGGGCGGGAGGAGCATTGCCGGCTGCCTTTGCCTCAACTTCCGGCGGTCGTGCCTCATCCACAAAATCGCCGGGAATCTCTGTCTCAACCTCGGGCGGTCGTGCTTCATCCACAGCATCGCCGGCAGTCTCTGACTCAACCTCAGGCTCCCGGGCATCACCTTTATCGTCATCGGACACTGGTCCGGCAGCTTCCTCATCTGCGCCGGCAGCAATTTCCTCCGAATATTCCTGCTGTTCTTCAGGAACAGGTTCCTTGGTTTTTTTCTTTTTCCTGAACCAGCCAAGCATCAGTCTGCGACCTCTTTTTCAAGGATTATGTCAAGGACCTCGCTGATCGTATGCACATAGTGGAAAACAACGCCCTCCCGCACATCTTCAGGGATCTCCTTTACATCCTTCTCGTTGAGCACCGGGAGGACAATCTCCCGGATGCCCGCCCGCAGAGCGGCGAGAACTTTTTCGCCGATACCCCCCACCGGCAGCACGTCGCCGCGCAGGGTAATCTCACCGGTCATGGCCAGATCCTGCCGTACTGTTTTTCCGGTGATAACGGAGACAAGAGAAGATACCATGCCGACACCGGCGGAAGGTCCGTCCTTGGGAATCGCCCCTTCGGGAACGTGGATATGAATATCAATGCCGGCGAATATATCTTCGGCAATATTAAGATCAGAAGCGTGGGATCGGATATAGGCCAGGGCAGCGGTGGCAGACTCTTTCATGACATCGCCAAGTTTGCCGGTCAGGGTCAGCCCACCTTTCCCCTTCATTATGGATGTTTCAATAAAAAGCAATACGCCGCCCACCGGGGTCCAGGCCAGACCTGTCGCCAGGCCGGGCCCCCAGGTTCGCGCCTTGATTTCGGGAAAATAACGGATGGGTCCGAGGAAATCGTACAGATTTTCCCGGGTAACCAACACCTTGTCGGCGGATCCTCTTGCAATCCTGCTGGCAACTCCTCGGCAGATGGAGGCGATTTCCCGTTCAAGGTTCCGCACTCCGGCCTCCCTGGTATAGGATTGGATGATATAACGGATAACATCCTCACCGATTTCAACGTCATCCCTGCTCAAAGCGTGCATTTCGAGCTGCTTGGCTATGAGATGATTCATGGCGATGGCGACTTTCTCATGCTCGGTATATCCTGACAGTTCTATTATCTCCATCCTGTCGCGAAGCGGGCCGGGTATGGTATCAAGCATATTCGCGGTGGCGATGAACATGACCCTGGACAGGTCAAATTCAATATCTATATAATGATCGGTGAACGTGGAGTTCTGTTCCGGGTCCAGCACCTCGAGCAGCGCCGAAGACGGGTCGCCGCGAAAATCACTGCCGAGTTTGTCTATCTCGTCCAGCAGAAACACCGGATTATTGGTCTCGGCCTTTTTCAGGCTCTGGATGATACGGCCGGGAAGAGCGCCGATATAGGTGCGGCGATGTCCGCGGATTTCCGCTTCATCCCGCATTCCGCCCAAGGCAATGCGAACGAATTTGCGGTTCATGGTTTTGGCAATGGATTGCCCCAGAGAGGTTTTACCCACACCGGGCGGGCCGACAAAACAGAGGATCGGTCCATGCACATCCTTTTTCAACTTGAGCACTGCCAGAAATTCGACAATCCTCTTTTTTATTTTTTGCAACCCGTAATGATCACGGTCAAGATCTTGTTCAGCCTTGTCCAGATCCAGGGTATCGGTGCTTGATACCGTCCAGGGCAGGTCAAGCATCCATTCGAGATAATTGCGCGACACGGTATATTCAGGCGATGAAGGAGGAATACGTTCCAGGCGGTCCAGTTCCTTGTTCACCGCTTTCTTGGCATCCTCGGTCAGCCCTGTTTCTTCGGCGCGTTTACGCAGGTCATTGATTTCCACCTTATCGTCTTCGCCCTCGCCAAGCTCCTTCTGGATGGATTTGAGCTGCTGCCGCAGAAAAAATTCCCGCTGTTTATCATCCATATCCTTTTTGAATGATTCCTGCAGTTTCTGGCTCATTTCCGCTGTTTCGACCTGCTTGTTCAGCTCCCTGGCGGTCCGGTGAAGCAATTCATCAAGGAGGGAAATTTCCAGCATCTCCTGCTCTTCTTCCACTTTCAGATTCAGCTGGGAAATGACCATGTATGCAGTATGAAAATGATTGGTCATTGAATTGACGGTCAGGCTCATTTCCTGGGGCAGGGAGGTGAGTTTGACAAATTTCTGAAACTGATTGCGGATGTTAAGGATCAGGGCATCGATCTTCTGGTCCTCGTACACCTCCATGTGCACCTCATCCACTTTTGCCCTGAAATATGGTTCCTGCTGGATAACTTCCCGGATCTTTATCTTTTTAATGCCGCTGACCAGAACCTGGTAATATCCCTCCTCGAGTTTGGTCAACTTGTGAATAAAACCCACCACGCCTATCCGGTACAGATCATCCTCTTTCACGGCGTCATTGCTGGCGGCAGCTTCCTTGCGATTGGTGAAAAGGCCTATCATCCTGTCCTGCAGCAGGGAATCGTCAATGAGCTGCTTTGCCGAATCGCTGGCAACCTGCAACGGAAATCCCATACCGGGATAAAAGACAAAACCATGAACAGGCAGTATGGGCAGAATATCCGGAATGGGCAATGTCTGCGGGTCAATCCGCTTTTCCTTCTGCTTCGTCTCCTGATTATCCATTATACATCTCCGGGGGTAATCGTTATATCAACCCGTCCCCTGCTCTGTTTTTTCGGCAGAGAAACGGTGAGTATGCCGTTGGCGTAAACCGAGCTTACGGTATCAACCTCAACCGGACCCGGCAGGGTAATGGTTCTGTCGAAACGGCCCAGTTCTATTTCAAGCTGATGAACGCAGGCAATGGTCTTGTGGGCCGGCAGTTGCTTTGTCCCGGAAACCCGGACATGTGATCCATCAACAACAACCGCAATGGAATCCTTGTCCGTGCCGGCCAGTTCATAATAGACAATAAATTCGTTGTCAGATTCATAGACATCAACAGCCGGCTGAATTTGTCCGGACTCCAGGGACATCATCCTGCCAAGGGACATATTCCTGAGCATCCGACCGGTCTGATGCTGCATTGCCTCAAGTTCCTTCATCAGTTTTCTGCTCAATGAATCCACGCTTCCTCCTCACCTCAAATAGCAATGGACAGGTGCCTGCCATGTTTGCCGGACACCACGGAAACACTCACGGGGCAAAGCAGCCACGGTGGTGTTTACCAACATTTAGTAGCGGACACAGGTTCTTAATTCGCACATCCGTGAACACAGGTAATCATTTACCAATGTATGGCAATATAGTGTTTATACAATATACAAATGAATGAGCAATAATTTCCACGTCAAAAATAAAAAGTTGTCAGCGGGGTCTGTACTGAAGATCTATGCCCTTGGGGGTTTGGGTCATGACGATTCCCAGCGGAAGAAGAAGTTGAAACAACGGCCGGCCGAAATAGAACAATTCCCGGGCAACGGAAATATTAAATTCGCGGACCGCCTGGGCCCGAATGCGCAGATCACTCTCCACCATCACGGTCAGATCGCTCAATATCCGAACACGTTCCGTATGGACGATCATTGTGCGGATAATATTTTCCATGTCCGGCACCGGGCAGCTTTTTTCCTGGAGCAGGACAAGGGGCCGCAGGGGATCATTGCTTTCCATGAGATCGGCGAGACAGAGGAGCCCTTGGCCGGCCATTGCCAGGATCTCGCCTGTGTCCCAGCACCTTAAAGCCCTGCAGGATACGGGACGATGCTCGTAGATGGTGCAGCTATTGGACAATGCGTCGAGAAACCGGCAGCGCCACTCGCCTTCCGCCCCCTGAATCTTCAGCCAATTGGTCTGCGCGGGCGACGGATCGGCGGCAAGGGGCGCAAGGACCAATTCGCCGCGGCGAATGGTCACCAGATCATCAACTGCCAGAGAGCCGGACCGGACAAGTTCAATGTCCTCAACATGAAGGGGAGGGCCTCCATTACGGCAGCAGTCGCCGCAGCAGTCGCATTGTGTTTTCAAGAGGTTCCGGAAAGACTGCTCAGAAAAAGGAATAAAAGGATGTTGACGGAGATCTCCATCATGCGGCGCCTGAAAGGACTTCCTTGACCACAGTCCCGAGTTCTTCAACCTGGTAAGGCTTGGGCACAACGCCATCAAATCCGTAATCCCTGAAACGAGCTAATACAGGATCGGTATAGTAGCCGCTGGACACTATAACCTTGATCGAAGGATCCAACTCCTTGATTTTCACTACAGCTTCTTTTCCTCCCATTCCGCCGGGCACTGTCAGATCCATGATTACCGCATCATATGGGCGCCCGATTTCACTGGACAGTTTAAACATTTCGATTGCCTCCTGCCCTTCTTTCGCGGTTTCGACATCATACCCGAGGTACTCAAGCAGGCTGGTCACTGCTTCGCGCACGACCTCCTCATCGTCCATCACCAGGATTTTTCCTTTGCCTTCAAGGTCAACCTCTTTTTTCTCTTCCACGTCGGCGGACGTCCTTTTTGATGCCGGAAGATAGATATAGAAAACAGTCCCGTCGCCCGGTTCTGATTCAACCGTGATCTGGCCGCCGTGATTTTTAACTATGGAATAGGCGGAACTCAACCCGAGCCCGCTGCCATGCTTTTTCGTGGTGAAAAAAGGATCGAATATTTTATCCACGGTGTCCCGGGGGATGCCATGCCCCTTGTCTTCAATGGCTACCTTGACATATTTCCCGGGAATGACGTTCAATCCGCCAACCGCGTCAATTTCAACATTCTCGGCCCGTATGGAGCAAGTCCCCCCCTCGGCCATGGCATGGGAGGCATTGATCACCAGGTTGTTGACGACCTGGCTGATCTGGCCCTCATCCACTTCAACAGGCCATAGATCATCGGGCAGGTCGCAGGTGCATTTCACTTTGGAGCCATGCAGCACAAATTGGGCGGACTCCTCGATCAATCTGCCGATTTTTACTGTTTTTTTATTCTGCGGGCCGCCCTTGGCGAATGTCAGCAGCTGATGGGTCAGATCCTGGGCGCGCCTGATGGCCTTTTCCGTTTCCACCAGCCTTGTTTTCATCTTCTCACTGCCTCCCGCTTCCATTTTGGCCAGTGACACATTGCCAAGCACGGCGGTGAGCAGGTTATTAAAATCGTGGGCGATCCCGCCGGCAAGGATAGAGGCGGTCTTGAGCTTCTCGGCCTTCTGCAGTTCATCTTCAAATTGCAGGCGCAGTGAGATATCGTGAAAAATCCCCTGGACAATCCTTTCATTTTCAAACTCGATGGTATTAGCGCTGATTTCCACCGGTATTTTGCGACCGCTGATATGCCGGACATAAAGGACTTTGTTCACTGGCAGCTGCTGGGAATAGTTGCTCTCGATCAATCTGCTGTACAGCTCTTCATCATCAGAGGGATGCAGGGATGAAAGATGACGGCCGATCAGGTCCGATGCCGGTCGACCAATGAGTTCTTCCCCTTTTTTATTCACCTCAGAGATAATTCCGGTATCGGCATCGGCAATAAAAATAGCGTCACTGGCCATCTCCACCAGGGAGCGGAATTTCCCCTCTGATACCTGAAGAGCCTGCTCGGTCTCTTTCCTTTTCAGAAGATCCTCATTGAGATTGCTATTTGCCCGGGTGAGCTCCGCCGTTCTTTTCCTGACCTCCTGTTCCAGTTCATCGCGATGACGGTTCAGCTGTTTTTGCGCCTGCTCGCGGGCTACGATATTTCGGGACAGTTTGAACAGGCTGAGCAAAAGTGAAACCAACAGGATAAAGGAAATTGTAAATATAATGATGCTGGTCTGCCGGACAAGGACGTTGAACATTTCCCTTGTCCGGGTAATATCGTAATAGATCTCGAATGCGCCGACCACTTTGTCTTTACTCGTTATGGGCACATAAGTTTCAATGACATCCCTGGACACCATCCTCCCTTCCGAGGTTTGAGAATCCTTTTGAACCATTTTGGTGAACCTGTGTCCCCGCAGGACGAGCACCCTGAAATAGTCATTGGTGTTTATTGTTCCTATATCCTCCGGGGTGGTGGAAAACAGCACCTCACCGGTTGCCGAAAAAAGCTTTACCTGTTCGAGGGAAAAATTATTCATCATTTCAAAAATCTCATCTCTCAAACCGCTGGAAACATTCTCCCGGCTGAGGATGTCCTCGGTTATATCAAAATGGATGATGAAGTGATCGGCAATCATTGCGGCCTGGTCTTCGGCATTTTTGATCAGCAGATTGTCGATGGAGGGATACAGATAAAAAAAGGTGAATGCCGGCAGAAAAAGAACCGAGAGAAAAGACAGAATGAAAAAAAAGATAAGAAGCTTGGACTTTACCATTGATGCGATTTTATTTTACGCCGGATAAAAAAGTATTTTATTTATATGAAAAGGTCTCATTTTTTACTTTTTCACTATAGACCTCATACCAGTCACTTGTCAAAGCAAATACCAGGGACATGGCACGGCTATTATTTGCTTTTCCTCTTGCCGGAAACCCCTGTGAGCTGACTTTTTCATTGCTTTTCAGGAGAGCGGAATTAGTGTATAGCTCACATATCACCCTACTCAGACATATCAACTTTTATTCTATACTGGAGATTATTATGGGAAAATCATGTGAAAGCACCTGCGGCGCGGAAAAGGCGTCGAGCTGCGGATCCGAAGAGAAAGCAACCTGCGGCTCCGCCAACGCCGCAGTCGCCCAGCAGGACATTGCCATCACCCGCTCCCTGGCAAAAATCAAAAACAAAATACTGGTGATGAGCGGCAAAGGAGGTGTGGGCAAGTCAACCGTTGCCGTCAACCTCGCCATCGGCCTGGCCAAACGCG
Source organism: Desulfobulbaceae bacterium (assembly GCA_023544645.1). GTDB lineage: Bacteria > Desulfobacterota > Desulfobulbia > Desulfobulbales > Desulfobulbaceae > UBA10518. The sequence continues at coordinate 15,390 of JAMJFO010000048.1, forward strand.
GACACAGGGTCGGCCTCATGGATGTTGACCTGCACGGTCCGGATATCTGCCGGATGCTCAATCTCACCGATTCACTCCAGCCGCCCGCCAACAGGGGCGATCTGGTGCCCACCCTCCAATATAACGACAATCTCAAGGTGGTATCGCTGGAATACATGATGAAAGACCGCGATGAAGCCATTATCTGGCGCGGCCCCCTCAAGATCCAGGCTATCCGCCAGTTTGTGGCCGATATGGACTGGGGCGAACTGGACTACCTGGTGGTTGACGCTCCCCCGGGCACCGGTGACGAACCGCTTTCCGTTGCCCAGACCATCAAGGGCGTGCAGGCCCTGGTTGTTACCACCCCCCAGGCAGTTGCCCTGGCTGATGTCCGCAAGTCGATCAACTTCTGCAAAACCCTCAACATGCCCGTGCTGGGTGTTGTGGAAAACATGTCCGGCTATATCTGCCCCCACTGCGAAGAAAAGGTTGATATTTTCAGTTCCGGCGGCGGCGAACAGATCGCCCGTGACTTTGACCTTCCTTTTCTCGGCCGGGTTCCCATGGATCCGCGGGTGGTCATTGCAGGGGACACTGGAAAACCCTACCTTTCATCCGAAGCGGAGACTCCGGCCACCAAAGCGTTCACCACTGTCGTTGACGCGGTGGTCAACCGACTGCCGCCGGAAGGCAAGGCCACCCTGGAAACCATCAACCCTCTGGACGCCGGCTGCGGCTGCGGCCCGGCAGGATGCGACCCGGACAAATGCGATTGTTAGCCCGCATACCTCATCCCGACACGCCGGGACTACGAAGGCTGTAAGCATTATGACTACTGCGTTACGCTTGAAAAACATCCTCAACATACTAACAGTATGCCTGCGGGTGTTTTCCAGCGCGTGCCTCGAAGGTCTCGCAAGGCTCGCTATCTGTATTCACAACACTTCCTGCCTTCTCGCGACGATCTTTGTGAGATATGCGGGCTAGCGTTTGACCATGAGAACAAAACAAGAAAAGGACTGATACATGCGCATAGAACAGATTCCGGTCGGCATGATGCAGGTTTGCTGCTACATCGTTTCCTGTGAAGAAACCAATGAAGCGGCGATTATTGACCCGGGCGGCGATGAAGACAAGATCCTCCAACGATGCCGCGCGAACAATCTGCAGGTCAAATATCTCATAGCCACCCACGGCCATCCCGACCATGTATGCGGCAACAGCAGGCTGAAGGAAGAAACCGGCGCGCAGATAGTCATGCACAAGGATGATGCTGTTTTCTTCCAGCAGCCCGAGGTGCGGAACTATTTCTCCATGCTCGGTCTGCCCGAGTCGCCGCCGCCCGATATGCTAGTGGAAGACGGCGACACCATAACCTTCGGCAGGGAACAGCTCCAGGTTATCCACACTCCCGGCCACACCCCCGGCGGCATGTGCCTGTACAATCCTCCTGACTGCTTTACCGGAGACACCCTTTTTGCCGCCGGCGTCGGCAGAACGGACTTTCCGGGAGGTTCATCCCGGGAGCTGATGGATTCCATCCGCACCCGGCTGTTCGTTCTTCCCCCGGAAACTATTGTCTGGCCGGGGCACGGCTACGGCGGCAGCAAATCGACCATTGGCGAAGAGGCTCGATCCAACCCGTTCCTCAACTGATGGCTGCCAAAAAAATTCGTCGCCATTCATTAACTCTCAACCAACTCCCTGATCAATGCGTGAAATCATTCTCGGCACCGCCGGCCATGTCGACCATGGCAAGACGAGCTTAATCAGAGCCCTCACCGGCATTGACACCGACCGCCTGAAAGAGGAAAAAGAGCGCGGCATAACCATAGAGCTGGGTTTTGCCTATCTCGACCTTCCCTGCGGGCACCGGATCGGCATTGTCGATGTGCCGGGCCACGAAAAATTTGTCCGCAACATGGTTGCCGGGGCCGCGGGCATGGATCTTGTCGCCTTCATCATCGCCGCTGACGAGGGAATCATGCCCCAGACTACGGAGCATTTCGAGATCTGCCAGCTGCTCGGCATCAAGGACGGCATTATCGTCCTGACCAAAAAAGACCTTGTTGAAGAAGAGTGGCTGGATATGGTCCAAGAGGACATCCGGGAATATTTTTCCGGCACCTTCCTGGAAAACGCTCCCATCCTACCTGTTTCATCGGTCAGCGGCGAAGGTATTGAAACGGTCAGGGAAACCATTGACAACCGCATATCAAAAATTGCCTTCCAGGAAGAGTTCGGCCCCTTCCGGCTGGCCGTGGACCGGGTCTTTTCCATGAAAGGTTTCGGCACGGTTATCACCGGTTCATCCTTGAGCGGACGCGTTGGTGTCGGCGAAGAATTGGAATTCTATCCGGCCGAGGTCAAGGCAAAGGTCCGCGGCATCCAGGTGCATGGCCAGGATGTTGATCTGGTCGAAGCCGGGCATCGAACCGCCATCAACCTGCAGGGGGTTGAAAAGGAGCGGATCAACCGGGGAGACATAGCGGCAACGCCCGGCTCCCTGGTTAATTCCACCCTCCTTGACGTGGATTTTCTCTATCTTGCATCAAATCCCAGAAAACTGAAGAACCGGACCCAGGTACGTGTCCACGTCGGAACCAGGGAGATCACCGGCCGTGTCGTTTTCATGGAAACCGACGAGGTCAATCCCGGCGAAACAGCCTATATCCAGCTCATTCTGCAGGAACCTGCCGCAGTATGGCCGGGCGACCGGTACGTCATCCGCAGCTATTCGCCGGTTAGGACCATTGGCGGCGGGACCATTCTCAACAATGCTCCCCTCAAGCGCAAACGGGCAACCGAAAAGGACCGGGAAGCCAATCAACGCATCTTTGCCACCTACATGGAAGGTTCGGACATTGATCGGCTGCTCCTGTTTCTCGAGGAAAGCGGCGTTGCCGGACTCACCCAGAATCAACTCGCCATCCGTCTGGGCATATTCGGAAATAAATTGAAAAAACTGCTCCAGAACCCGGTTTCCTCCGGCGACATCCTGGTGATCGACTCCGAACGCCAGAGGCTTTTGGCAGCCCCGGTGCTCCAACAGCTTACCGAAAAAATCACCGGCATACTTGAATCCTATCATGCTTCACACCCCCTGATGTCCGGACTGGCCAAGGAAGAGCTCAAATCCGGGATCAGACCTCCTGTCGACCAGAAACTTTTTCAGTTTGCTCTCGACAGCATGGTCAAAAAGAAGATTATCGTGCAGGATCAGGCCGAGGTCCGCATGGCCAATTTTGAAGTATCCCTGCAGGTCGATGAACAGGAGCTGAAGGAAAAGATCTTCAAGATCTACCGGGATGCGGGGTTGAGCCCTCCGAACTTCAAGGAGGTTGTCGGCAGCGTGGATAATCTTCCGGAAAAACAGGTGCGGCAGGTGGTGAACCTTCTGCTGCACGACAATCAGCTGATCAAGGTCAACGAATCCCTCTATTTCGACGCCGGCCAGATCAATGAACTGGGCGGCAGGATCACCGGGTACATCAAGGAACACGGAGAAATAGACGCTCCCAGGTTCAAGGAGCTGACCGGGCTGACCCGAAAATTCTCCATTCCTCTGCTCGAATACTTTGACAAGATCAAGCTGACCATTCGCATCGGCGACAAACGGGTCTTGCGAAAGGAAATCAGGTAACGCCGCCGGCCAGGGAGCAAAGCCGCGCCCTGCCACCGCCATAAATGTCGGCAAAAGCGCAATGCGCGGCTGCTCTGCCCCGTGAATAGTATGGAGGTTTGTGTTCCATGGGCAGCAGAAAGAAGGCTCACCATCAACAGGGGAAAAAAAACAAGGACCACCGGGCAGCCGGTATGCCGAAGGAGCCCGCTTCCGCGGCACAGGCTGCCGGAAAAAGGCTGGAGGTTGTACTCAAGTGCGATACTTCCGGCTGCGTCGAGGCGGTCACCGCCGCCATCATCCCCCTGCCTCCACCTGAAATTGAGATCTCCATTATCAGTTCCGGCGTTGGCGCCATCAGTAAATCCGATATATTCATGGCTGAAACCGGCAGCAGACTGATTGTCGGTTTTAATGTCGGAATGGCTCCCCATATTGACCAGACTGCCGCTGAACACAATGTCGAAATTCGCATCTATGACGTTATTTACAAGCTGCTGGCAGACCTGAAATCCATCACTGAAAGCCTCTCCCCGCAGGAACCGGCTGAAGAGATTATCGGATCCGCAAAGGTCATCGCCCTTTTTAAAAGCAGCCGCAAGGGCATCATCCTCGGCTGTAAAGTCCTGCATGGCAAGCTGGCGCTTGGGCGCACTTTCCGGGTCGTAGGCGCCATGGGTCCGGTATATACAGGCAAGATCGAATCGCTGCACATTGAAAAGGATGCTGTGCGGGAGGCTGTCACCGGGCAGCAGGTGGGCCTGAAAATAAAGGATTTCAATAAAGTCAGGATCGGCGACATGGTGGAGTCTTTTCAATCCGCGCCCGGGCAATATGCCAAGCCCTGGCAGCCCCGGGGCAGGATATTCTATCCGTAAGCCGGGCGCTTCACACGTTCATCTTTCGCCGCAGCATGCAAATCGGGCTGGATAGTCGTGGCAGTCAACCCCTTATTTCACGTTTTGGCAAAAAGTCCTATCTGCTCCCGCAACCACCTGTATCCGTCCCTTATTGTCCTGCCGAATGTTACATCCCGGATTCCCCGGAGGCCCAGGAGTTCCACAATCCGTTGTTCATGGGATTTGTATAAAGGCCGCAACCTGAAAAGGGTAAGATCACTGTTCATTTTCTTGCCGGTTGTCACGATAACCGGAGACAAGGCTCCGATCCCAACGTCGCATTGATCGCAGCTGAAGGGGGTGGGAACCGTCTTCAAAGGCATGAAAATCCAGGGCCGGTAGTGAAACACCAGCCTGGAATCCTGCCTGGTGAGAAAACCGTAGCTCAAGGAAGGAACACCGCCCACCGCGGCCCCGGCAAATGCTTTGACGGGACCGGATTTAACCGCATCTTTTCCCGCGCTCTTCAACAAAATATCCAAGGAAAAAATGGTGCCGAAGATGACAAAGCGGTACGACCCGGCAAACAGGAACAGGCAGATCAGGATGATTATTGATGAACCAAACAGTCCCAGAAAAGGGTGGATGAAATAAGCCCCCAGCAACAGAGCAATGATCGCATTTTTCCCCATTGTCAGCAGCAGGTCGAGCCAGGAAAACGGGCAGAGAAAAATGAGAAAGTTGAAGGACTGGCTGACAACCCAGACAAGTCCGAAAACAATGGTGACGATGATGGCGAGAATGACCAGCTCAAAACCTCCGGAAGGGAGTGCTGCCGCTGTACCGGCAACGCCTTCCGCCGCATGGGCGGATGCAATAAAAGCAACCTGCGGATCATGGCCGGCCAGTCGCATCTGTTCAATGCCCCTGCCGGTGACCGATGACAGGATGACCAGCAGCCCCAGAACAGCGGAGGTGTTTTTTTCCAGCAGGGTTTCCACGGCGTCCAACGGCATGATGAGGATCTTGGGCAGGGCTATTTTGGATGAGTCTTTCAGGATGATGCCAAGCAGCACGGCCAGCAAGGGTCCCCAGAATTTGGGCGAAGCATGCCAGGGAAGCCCTCCCCTCTGCTCAATGGGGGTTGTATAGTAGGAGTATGCTCCGAGAACCGAGATGCCCAGGATTGGTGAAATAGCAAAACCGGTCGCCCGGGAAATCTCGCCGGCGATCACTTCGCCGTTGAGGATGAGCTGGTTGTATGATGAAGGATTGCCCGCGGGCGGGCCCTGGGCGCAAACAGGCCCGGCCGCGGAAAGCAGAAGAAAAATTATGAAAAAAATTGGTCCGCGCATTCTACCTGTCTCGGCACCGGTTTCCGTGGGGATATGCGGGTTAATACCTCAGGAAAATAGCTCCATTCAGCCCCTGCGTCAACCAGAATGCAGTAATGCAGGTATTCAACAGGTTCAACAATGTCCTTGCGCTTAGCAAGATTATGAAAGTGTAAAAAACATTCATAATTAGTTTATTGACAAACAATTTTACTTTTTTAAACTGGACTCGGCAACTCCGGTCCGTATCGTATTTTTTTTCAGGTTGTATCCATTTGTCCAACCGGTCCCTTTTCCGTGTTTGCGTATCAACTAGACCTTTGACAATCAGTCCGAATGTGATACCATATTTAGACAGGAGGTGCCATTATGAACATATCGTCAGACATAAAACCGATTTCATTCCTCAAGTCACATGCAGCAGATATCCTGAAGCAAATTAACGAAACACATCGACCCGTCATTATTACCCAAAACGGAGAGCCGCGAGCAGTTCTTCAAGACCCTGAAAGTTACGACAATATGCGTAAAGCCATTGGTCTATTAAAACTTATTTCATTGGGAGAGGAAGATATCAAACAAGGAAATACAAAACCCCAGGAGAGAGTTTTTACAGACATTGAAAAAATGTTGGCGAAAAAAAATAAATGAGTTCGCAATATAATGTCTTTTGGACCAGCGCAGCAGAATCAGACCTCAGTAATATAATCTTCTATATCGCAGAAGAAAGCCCTGTAAATGCTCGAACAATATTTGACAAGATACAAGAAAAAGCCTCAAGCCTGAGACAATTTCCCGAGAGAGGTCGAATAGTTCCGGAACTTCAGGATCAAGGTGTAAACCTTTATCGCGAGATCATAGTTTCTCCCTGGAGAATTGTTTATAGAATTTCAGAAAAAAAAATTTACGTTTTGACAGTATTTGATTCTCGTCAAAATGCAGAAGATGTGCTTCTCAAGAAACTTACAGCATAAGGAACAAAAGGGTTACGTCCGCTTTTGACTTTTGTTCACTCCCATCATGATTTCGTCGATTTCCCTTCGAGATAGAATTACTTAATTTTTTAAGAGCGTTCCCGGTTGATAACTGCTCGGGACCGGAAACCGTCAATCCTGTTTCACAAGGTCTGCTTCAATATCGAGCAGGATCTCAATTTCCCTGCCGACCATGACAGCCCCGCCGGGAAGAGGAACGTTCCAGGTCATGCCGAAGTCCTCCCGGTTTATCAATGTCCGGGCCGACAACCCCATGGCTGTTTCACCACCGAGATCTTCCGGCGAGCTCACCGGGCCGGTGAAAAATGCGTCCAGGGTGACTTGGCGGGAGATGCCATGGATCGTGAGCTGACCGGTCAGCTTTGCCTGGTTCCTCCCCTCAGTCTCGATGTCGGTACTCCGGAACCGGATCGTCGGAAAGGTTGCCACGTCGAAGAAATCCGGGCTGCTCAGATGTTCGTCCCGCTGCAGGATGCCCGTATAGATGCCTGCAGCATCAATAACCACTTCAAGCGAAAGATCGGACTTGTCGCTGCTGCTGAATTGCAGCGTACCACTCAGCTTATTGAACTGCCCACGCACCCTGGCGATTGTCAGGTGTACGACATTGAATGCGGCAACAGAGTGATCCGGATCGATATTCCATTTCATCATGAAAGAACCTCCTCGCTTGGGTGAAAGGATGAGAATACTGCCTCATAGGCGGAAACGGATTGTTGCTGTTTATCCATCAATAAAACATTGCGGGTCATCGCCGAACAGGTCTGCCTTGCCGCGGGCCGTGGAATCTGCCCAGGCGATAGCCCGGCAGCCCCTGCAGATTGCCCATCTTTTGCAGGTTCCGCATTTTCCGCTATATCTGCTGCGGTCGCGGAGCTGCTCAAGTATTTCGGAATCGGCCCAGATCTCCCGGAGAGAATCCGTGCGCACATTGCCTATCGGCAGAGGCAGCCGCCGGCAGGGGACTACCGTCCCGTCCGGGAGAACAGTCAGCCCCGAGATGCCCGCGGCACAGCCTCCGGTGGCGACCTCCCCGCAGTCAGTAACACTTTCAGCGCTCCGCATCTGCGATGCTACCGGATCTCCGGTAACGATCTGTACAGTTGCCGGGTTGATGGAAAATATCTCTGTGTATATCTGTCGAACCCTGTCCGTTTCGATCAGCCTGTCGACCAGGTCCAGCCCCCTTCCGGAAGGCACGAGTCTTGAAAAACCGAGTCGCTGGGCTCCAAGCGATGTGCACAGTGCTATCATCTCGGCAAATCTATCGCAATTGATCTCGGACAGTGTTGCATTAAGCGTTACGGTGAGCCCGGCATCGACGAGAAGCGATATTCCCCGGCAGGCTGCGGTAAAACTTCCGGCGCCCCTGATCGAGTCATGAATCTCTTCCGGGCCTTCGATGCTCACCTGGACGCCTTTTACAGCAAGGGCGGCCAGAGCGGCAGCCATTTCCCGGTCGACCAGGGTACCGTTGGTCAGCAGATAGACGTCAAAATTTCTATGGTTCATTTCATTGAGAATGTCCAAAAGGTCGCTGCGCAGTAAAGGCTCGCCGCCGGTGACATTCAGGCTCGAGGAAAACTCGATCCCGTAAGCCTCTGTCCAGGCCTGAAGCATATCCGTCAATTCCGATAACAGATCGCTTATCTCCTCCCGGTTCAGTTCAGCGGTCCTGCCGCCGGACTGGTAACAGTGGGTGCACTTGAGGTTGCATCGTTCGGTGAGATGGAGCTGCATAAAAAATTCATGCAGGTGGCTGATGGGCATGGGCTGGTTCCTCTTCTTGTTGCCTGTAAAAATGAAAGAGCGCGCACTTCGAAGATAATTGAACTCGTCTGGAATGGGAACTTTTTTTCAAAGCAGAGGCTCCGGGGAAAAAAAAAGCAGATGCGCTGCTGCATCTGCTTTATGGCTTCGTTGCCGACCGGCAACTTATTCACTCTTTCAGCCCTTTCATTTATGGCAGACTCTGCCAATGTTTTTTTTCGCAGCTTTGCGCAGGTTTGTCCAGTACCTGGCCTCCTTGTTCAGGGCATCCTTGTTCAGTTGCTTTTTCATGGGATTTGCCTCCAGTGGTTAAGGGGGGCGTTCAGACATTTGCCTCTACCTATATTAAATCGCAATAGCTGGGTGGTTGTCAAATCAGAAATCCCGATGGAAGGGCAAGCCATGTTCACGGGAAAGGGTCTGATGCATGCCTTAACCCGGTATTTTTTCTGCTGTTTGCAAGGAGCATGACATCTGACATCAGGTTTTCAAAAAAATGAGGCTGAAGCAGGATTACTTGCCAGCTCTTTACAAGTAGTCCTTGGCCTTAATATGTTGCTTCATGGTACTTTTAGCAATACCAGATGACAAAGTCACCAGGGACATTTTAAGAAATTGTGATTACCACTAAAGTTCAGCTGACATTTGTTCTACAACTGCAATCAGTTGACTTTGTATCATTTTGTCATTTCGACCGTAGGGAGAAATCTTGGTGCGTTGAGGGAAAGATCTCTCAAATACGCCCGCGCGACGCCCGTGACGCTCTTAAGAAATTAATTAACACCATCTCATTCTTTCAGAGCGAAGTTTTTGCTCCGGGCAAGAATGCAATTCCTCCTGAAAGTATTGACAAAAGTATAAATTAATCGCATCCTATAAGTATAAAAATACTCAGGAGGTCATTATGCCAGGTGTCAAAACAGCCATATCCTTGGACGAAGAGCTTTTTAACAAGGTCGACAAGCTAGCGCACAAATTACATATTTCACGCAGCCGCGTATTCACTATCGCAGTGCAAGATTATTTACACAAACAAGAGAACAAAGCCTTGCTGGCACAACTAAACGAAGCTTATAGCGATCAGCCAAATGACGAAGAAAGAAAAGTTTCTAAATCTGCGAAAGCCAAACACCGTAAAATAGTGGAGCAAGAGCCGTGGTAATTGAACAAGGTGAAATCTACTGGGTAGACCTTGGCCGGCCATCCGCTTCTGAGCCTGGTTACAGGCACCCCCATGTCGTTATTCAAAATAATTTATTTAACACGAGCAATATTAACACCGTTGTAATCTGTGCCCTCACTTCAAAGGTTAAAAGAGCTCAGGCTCCCGGCAATGTTTTACTAAAAAAGGGAGAAGCAAACCTGCCGAAGAAAAGCGTCGTAAATATTTCTCAAATTTACACGGTAAACAAAAGCGACTTAATCGAAAAAATCGGCAAGGTTTCAGCAAACAGATTTAACGAAATTCTTGCAGGTATCAAATTACTCACGGAACCAAGAGAAGTATAAATCCGTTAAAAAACATACCCATTGAGAAGGCCTCCCCCTGTCAAGAGCAAAACGGGGCCGTTAACGAAAATCTTTCTTTTTGTCTGCTTTTGCTGAACAGGTTGATCTTAGACAACCTGTTCCGACTGTACGCCCGTACGCCCGCTCTTAAGAAATTAATTACACCATCTCATTCTTTCAGAGTGAAGTTTTTGCTCCGGGTGAAGTTTTTGCTCCGGGCAAGGTCTCCTGAAGCTGTCTTACCAGTCATTTCGGACAATCTTCCAGATTTTTCTGCTTCTGAATATATTCCGACGCTCTATCCCCCGGATCCTCACATGATGAAAAACACCGGGTGCGTCAAGTCGGGCTGTTCGAGGCATAAACCGACCCTGTCATCATCCCTCAGCGCGTGTCAATTGAATTATTTAAGAGCCCCTCCTCAATACTCCAAAAGCGATGTCCCTATGGGCAGAGGTAGCGCCATATCGACCGATCTTGGCGGCGATCCCTTTCGAGTTGGTTTTTTGAACCCATTGTTTCACTGACAGAACAAAACGGTTCAGACCGGCCTGATTTTTAATTCCCTCGAATTCGGGGGAATTAAAATCGGGATTATACATGTCTTCCCATATCCGCAGAAACTCGATGGTGTTTTTTATTTCTGAGCCATTCTTCCGGTCGGTTATATTCACTATGGATCCGAGCATCCCTGTGACATGAGCTCAGGAGCCACAAGGTCTCCGGGGATCAGGAAGGTCAACGGCAGACTTGACCCCCCGCCTTGACCAGCTTCTGTGAGACGCTCGGGGTCGGGGTGAGGTTTCAATCCACGCCCCCGCGTGGGGGGCGACCTGATTATTACATGCGGTCATTGCATTCAATACTGGTTTCAATCCACGCCCCCGCGTGGGGGGCGACTGCTGTTTGGGGCCGGTAGAATATCCGATATGAAGTTTCAATCCACGCCCCCGCGTGGGGGGCGACAAAAACTCAACAGCAGATCCCGCCATCTGCGTTGTTTCAATCCACGCCCCCGCGTGGGGGGCGACCCACCCGGGAGTCCAGGCATACCCACACAACAATGTTTCAATCCACGCCCCCGCGTGGGGGGCGACACATAATCTATATAATATATATCGCATATTTTACGTTTCAATCCACGCCCCCGCGTGGGGGGCGACTATTCCACTCTTCGTTCAGCTTTTTGAGTTGCACGTTTCAATCCACGCCCCCGCGTGGGGGGCGACAATTTATCAGCACCGGGAAATGATTCCATGTAGGTGTTTCAATCCACGCCCCCGCGTGGGGGGCGACCAGCTATCCCCAAAGATTCGCTTGCGCTAAGCAGTTTCAATCCACGCCCCCGCGTGGGGGGCGACAACCGGCAGATGGCTCGTGGGTCATTGGTGGGCGTTTCAATCCACGCCCCCGCGTGGGGGGCGACTTATTGGTTGTAAAAATTATACAATTGAAGATTGGTTTCAATCCACGCCCCCGCGTGGGGGGCGACGATGCGCTGAGGGGGGAGATTGAGGATTGGTAACGTTTCAATCCACGCCCCCGCGTGGGGGGCGACACGCATAGTTTGATATGCAAAACTTCTAAATCTTGTTTCAATCCACGCCCCCGCGTGGGGGGCGACATACCCGCATCTATTACATCTGTTTATTGTGATGTTTCAATCCACGCCCCCGCGTGGGGGGCGACCTAGTACTCCACCTTATACGATACACCAATTCAGTTTCAATCCACGCCCCCGCGTGGGGGGCGACGCCCCATTTCCGCCTGATCCACCGGGCATCATATTGTTTCAATCCACGCCCCCGCGTGGGGGGCGACAATCTTCACTACACGACTGATATCTATTGGGCGAGTTTCAATCCACGCCCCCGCGTGGGGGGCGACAGAATAGTAGCCCAGTGGTTGTCGGAGAATTCGGGTTTCAATCCACGCCCCCGCGTGGGGGGCGACTGCAGTACGGAATTGTAACAGCTGAGCAGGTTGAGTTTCAATCCACGCCCCCGCGTGGGGGGCGACTATTGGTATTCAAGTGTGCCATCATCATGGGCAAGTTTCAATCCACGCCCCCGCGTGGGGGGCGACACTTGCGGCGGTTAGAAAATACGGGGGTGTACTGGTTTCAATCCACGCCCCCGCGTGGGGGGCGACGTACGAGAATTCAACCAAGTTCCAAGCTCATCAAGTTTCAATCCACGCCCCCGCGTGGGGGGCGACCCAGACAGGGACGGCAGGTGGATCAGGGGACACTGTTTCAATCCACGCCCCCGCGTGGGGGGCGACGGATGAAGTGGTAAGTAGCGCACCAGTGGCTATCAGTTTCAATCCACGCCCCCGCGTGGGGGGCGACTAAGTATAACAAAAAACGAAGCTAAAATTAAAGCGTTTCAATCCACGCCCCCGCGTGGGGGGCGACATAATTTTGTGCGAGGGTAGGGAATGATAG
>JAMJFO010000049.1 GCA_023544645.1 Desulfobulbaceae bacterium
GGGACGATTTCGATTATCCCGGTATTTCAACGTTCTGAGTTGATCTATTTGTTTGAAATCATGAAGTATTTTTATGTTAACTGTGTTGGAATAGGCTGTTAGCTGTTAAGACTATAGGCTTTTAGAGGTGGTTTTCGCAAGTAACCTAATAGTCTTCAGCCTTCAGCCTGATCAATAAGCGAATTGAATGTTCATACACTCTTTTTCCTTACAGTAAGTTAACATAAGTCAGAAAGTTGAGCTGGTATTTTATCAGAGAGCTTCCGGGACTCCCAATGGCACTGTTCTTTGAGGTGCGGATAAAATCCTTGCTGCGCTTCAGTGGGAATCAAGTATTTCATTGACATGGTATACAATCTGTGAATTTTTTTTTAAATTAGTATATAATAGAAAAATAGCACTCTGTGAAAGGACTTCCTTGCTCAGAGTTTTTTTTATTTTTGTCGCGGTTTCCGCATGTTGTTCAGTTGAGGTTCCCGGCAGCGGTTTTAACGGTTTCTGGTCGATTACATTTTATGGGAAAGAAGAAGAAAGTCATGGATTCGGATGGCAAGATGCTGCATCCGCTTGTCGTCATGCCGGACGATAACAACCTTCCTGTACTCAGCAACCAGGCTCTGCATCGCTATCTGCAGGAAATAAGTAATTATGAGCTGCTTACCCGGGAGGAAACCGAAGAACTGGCCAAATATTTCCAGGAAACCGGTGACCCCGACGCCGCTTATCGGCTGGTATCGTCGAACCTTCGGCTGGTGGTCAAGGTCGCCATGGATTTTCAGAAATACTGGATGCAGAATTTCATGGACCTCATCCAGGAGGGAAATGTCGGCCTGGTCCAGGCAACCAAGAAATTTGATCCCTACCGGGGGGTAAAGTTTTCCTATTACGCGGCGTACTGGATCCGGGCATATATCCTCAAATTCATTATGGATAACTGGCGTCTGGTCAAGATCGGCACCACCCAGGCCCAGCGTAAACTTTTTTTCAGCCTCAACAAGGAAAAAAAGCTGCTTGAAGCCCAGGGATTCAAGCCGGAGGTCAAACTGCTGGCCCAGCGGCTGAACGTCAAGGAAAGCGAAGTCGTAGAAATGAACCAGCGCATGGATAACTGGGAGGTCTCCCTGGAAAGCCCGGTGCGGAGTGATTCCGAGGATGAACAGAAGAGTTTTCTGCCCCAGGAAGGTCCGGATGTCGAAGAAATGGTTGCCAGCCAGGAAATACGCGACCGCCTGGCCGAGATCATTAAAGACTTGAAAGGTCAGCTCAATGACAAGGAACAGGTTATTCTTGATACCCGGCTGCTGACCGATGAGCCGAAAACCCTGCAGACCATTGCAGACCAGTTTGATATTTCCCGTGAAAGGGTGCGGCAGATAGAGGCCAACCTGCTGAAGAAGTTAAAGAAACATTTTGAAAAAGAGATGCCCGACGTCATGGATTTTTTCACCGGTGACCACATGGTCCTGAAAACTGATTCCGGATATTCCGATTCCTGAAAAATATCGCTCCCCGGTTCCGGGGGCCAATTCCCACAAACTCTATAGATTATGAACGTACCTTTGTTAGATCTCAAACCCCAGATGGATGCGCTGCGGGAAGAAATACTCCAGGCGGTGACCAGGGTGATTGACTCCACCCAGTATATTCTCGGTCCGGAAGTAAGCAGGCTTGAGGATGCGGTGGCTGAGTACAGCGGCGCCTCATTCGCGGTCGGTGTCTCCAGCGGCACCGACGCCCTGCTGGTCAGTTTGATGGCGCTCGGCATAGGACCCGGCGACAGGGTGTTGACTACCCCCTATTCATTTTTTGCCACCATGGGATCCATACTCCGGGTGGGCGCCCTTCCTGTATTCGCCGACATCCAGCCCGCCAGCATGAATATAGACCCGGACCGGGTTGCCGAGCAGTTGAAAAAAGATGCTGCCGCCAGCAGGCTGATCAAGGCGATTATTCCGGTGCATCTTTATGGCCAGTGTGCTGACATGCGGCCGATAATGGAACTTGCCGATGAATATGGCGTCGCGGTTATCGAGGATGCCGCGCAGGCAATCGGCGCAGACTGTTTATATGACGGCGACGGCAGGGAAGAGTGGAAAAGGGCTGGGGCAATGGGTACGGCCGGCTGCTTTTCTTTTTTCCCCAGCAAGAATCTGGGCGGCATAGGCGATGGCGGTATGGTCACCACCAATGATCCGGACTTTGCCGACCAACTGCGGATTTTTCGTAATCATGGCGCAAGTCCCAAATATTTTCATTCCCAGACCGGGGGAAATTTCAGGCTTGACCCTGTGCAGGCATGTGTACTCGGCATCAAGCTTAAACATCTTGACAAATGGCACGCACAGAGACGCCGTAACAGCGATCTGTACAGGCAGTATTTCAGGGAGGCCGGCCTGGCCGGGGACCTGGTCATGCTGCCGTCCGAGCAGTATGCCCATGCCGTCGGCCATGGACAATACAATCATCATATTTATAATCAGTTTGTTATCCGTGTGCAAAAAAGGGATCAGTTGCGGGAATTTCTGACCAGCAGGCAAATCGGCTGTGAAGTGTATTATCCATTATGTCTCCACCAGCAGAAATGCCTGGAAAAATATGATATGCCTGCCGGTTCCTTTCCGGAAGCGGAACAAGCCGCCCTGGAATCGCTGGCTCTGCCGATTTATCCTGAGTTGCGCCCGGAGCAGCTCCAATACGTCGTTGAGACTATAACCCGTTTTTTCCGCCCCTGAAATTATATTTCCATTACAGGTATCCCGACAGTGATCGTTAACCGGTTTTTCAGTATGCTTTTCCTTTTCATCAGCCTTGGTGTTGTCCCGGCATCGGCCTGCCATGCGGAAGATCTGGACGCTGTCGCTTCCGGGGAGAACAAGGGGGGCGAGCGGGTGCCTGATCATGAAATCAGGTACGAGGAAAAGCTGTCTCCGGACTGGATAGCCAGCTGGGATGCCGCTCGCGCCCTTTATCGGGATGAGATGTATCCCGAGGCCCTTGTTCAGTATGAAATTCTTTTTTCACAAAAAGAGAATATCGATGAGGCCAGGTGGGAGTATTGTTCTATCCTGATGCATCTTGAGCGCTGGGAGAGCGCCAGGAGTGAGCTGGAAAAACTTCTCGCCGCCGAGCCGGAAAGTATTCGCTACCGCCTGGCTATGGCCAGGGCCAGTGTGGAGACCGGAAACCTGGATAATGCCGTTGCTCTTTACAGCCGGCTGCAGGATGAACAGATTTCCGATCGGGAGAATATCATGGTCCTGGAAGGCCTGATCAAGGCATATGAGATGAAGGGACAAGCCGACAAGGTATCCGAGCTGCTTGAGCGGCTGATTTTGCTCAAGCCCCAGGATAGCGCTCTGCAGTTGAAGCAGGCCGTTTTAGAACTGGAGATGGGCAATGCTCTTCGAGCCAGGGAGCTTTGCGAAAACCTTGAGGAGTCGCTTCCGCACGATATTGATCTCTTGTCGCTGCATGCTCGGATAGAGGAGAATCTGCACCATAAGGACATGGCGGTGTCATACTGGCGGAAAGTTTTAGCTGTCGATCCGGACAATCTCGGTGCGCACCGGTATCTCTGCGACTATTATTATGAAAACGGCAACTGGGAAGAAAGTTATAATAGCCTGAAATCATTGATTAAATCGAGGCCGGATGATGTCTCGCTGCTTGAGAGGGCAGCAGAACTGAACATGAAGATGGATCGCATTGATCGGGCGCTTCACTATTACGAATATGGTTTGGCTGTCGATCCTTTGAACATGAAACTGGTCACAGGAAAAGAACACGCGCAAAAGAAGCTGGCTGCTGATCTGCTGTCACTTGTGGAAAATAACGGCAGCAAAAAATTGTGGCAGGATCTGGTCAGGGTCGCACCGGACAGCGCTGGTATTTATCGCGAAATTGCGGTTCTTCTGCGTGAAAAACAAAAAGTTGACGAGTTGATCGAGGTGCTGGCCCTGTTGTACAGGCAGGATCCGGATGATCAACTGATCTATGAAGAACTTGCCGGTTTGCTGGAACAGCAGGGGATGATCGAACAGTTGTCCGCCCTTCGTGCCGGCAAGGCAGCCATGGACCAACCTGATAATCAGTAATCGTATTAATATTAAACAGTAAGAAATTTATCCAGGAGTGTAAAAATGGTTTCTCGAATTCCCATGTCAAGGGGGGGATACAAGCGTTTACGGGAAGAGCTTGAGCGGTTGGAAAAGAAGGAGCGGCCTGATGTTGTCAGGGCCATTGAAGTTGCCAGGGCCCACGGTGATTTAAGTGAAAATGCCGAGTATCATGCGGCCAAGGAGCGCCAGAGCATGATCGAAGGACGGATCATGGAGCTGAAGGACAAGCTTGCCCGGGCTGAGGTCATAGACTGTTCGAAGGTAGACTGTGGGCGTGCTGTTTTCGGTACGGTGGTCACCCTGGTTGATATGGATACGGACGAGGAGATCACCTATCAGCTGCTCGGGCCGGAGGAGTCCGACGTCAAAAAGGGGTCCATCTCCGTTCTTTCACCTTTGGGAAGATCCATAATCGGCAAAACAGTGGGTGATGAGGTGCTTGCGAAAACACCAGGTGGGGTGCGAGAATTCGAACTGCTTGAGATCAGCCCGTCAATGGTTGATTAATGGATAAAGGAGCATCCGGTCCAGCCGGATGTTTTTTTGTTAGTTGTCTAGGCCTGCGGATTTTCCAGAACGCCGACTAAAAATATCCTGGTTACCTGTTTCTCGGTTTCGTCAATATCATACTCGGAATCGATGTTGATGTTCCAGATCCGGGCAATTTCGTCCAGGGCTCCGAAAATGGCTCTTTTGGCTATGCCTGGCAAAATATCCTGACGGAAAACCTTTTCGCTCTGCCCTTTTTTGATGATGGTGGAAATGATATTCAGGTATTCGCTGAACTTGTTGTTGCGGTAATCCTTGATAATCTTGTTGGTCTGGCGAAGCTCTATCTGGATGACCTCGGCGAGATTCTTGTTTTTTTTCATTTCCCGGAGATGATTTTCAATGAAAATCTCCAGCATGCGCCGCGGATCGTCTTCTTTCTCAATCTGGGTGGTGATCTGTTCAACCAGTTTGCCGATCTTTTCCTCAAAGACCGATAAAAGCATGTCGTATTTGTTGTTGAAATACAGGTAAATCGTGCCGTCCGCGACTTTTGCTTCCTTGGCAATATCAGAGATCCGTGCGTTGAAGAATCCTTTTTTGGCAAAGACCTTGGTGGCGGCACGAATTATTTTGCTGTGCTTATCCGCTGTTTTCATCAAGCAATGATTTGGGGGGGTTAGTCAAAAAAAATTAATGAGCACTCATTCATTAATAATAACCGGACAAGACCTGTAGTGTCAAGAAAAATGGAGCAATTGATTCAAGTTGGCAGTATTTCCGCAGGAGATTATTGAAAATATCAAGAAAAATTATGTGAAGAGTTACTCTTCTTTTGTATATTGATTTTTTGTACCGATTCGTCGGGAATCCGACGCAAAAAGCTATAAAACTGAATTGAAAAGCAGGGAGAATTCTATGAATATTTTGGTAATCGGATCCGGTGGCCGCGAGCATGCGCTGGTCTGGAAACTGCACCAGAGTCCCAGGGTAAAGAAAATATTCTGTGCCCCGGGCAATGCCGGCACAGGGAAAATGGCAACCAATGTTCCCATTAAGGCCAATGATGTCAATGGGCTGGCCAAGTACGCCGCGCAGCACAAGATTGACCTGACCATCGTTGGCCCGGAGGATCCGCTGACCCTGGGAATTGTCGACCTGTTCGAGAAAAAAGGCTTGCGGATCTACGGCCCCACTGCCGCCGCCGCGGAGTTGGAAGGCAGCAAGGTCTTTACCAAGAATTTCCTCAGGAAATATAATATTCCCAGCGCGGCCTACAAGGTTTTCACCAAGCCGGGAGCAGCCAAGAAATATATCGACAAGATCGGGGCGCCATGTGTGGTCAAGGCGGACGGCCTTGCCGCCGGCAAGGGCGTTATCGTGTCCATGACCAAGGCAGAAGCCAAAAAGGCTGTGGACCTGATCATGAAGGACAAGGCTTTCGGCGCTGCGGGCAACCAGGTCATTGTTGAAGAATTTCTCCAGGGTGAAGAAGCTTCGTTCATCGCCTTTACCGACGGCGAGACGGTTCTTCCTCTGCCGTCATCCCAGGATCACAAGGCGGTATTTGAAGGTGACCGCGGTCCCAATACCGGCGGTATGGGCGCCTATTCACCGGCTCCGGTTCTGACCGAGGAGCGTGCCATGCGGGTGATGAACGAGGTTATGATCCCGACAATCCGCGGCATGGCCGCAGAGGGAAGGCCCTACAGGGGAATGCTCTATGCCGGGATGATGATAAGCGGTGACCGTATGGATGTTCTGGAGTTCAACTGCCGCTTCGGCGATCCGGAGTGCCAGCCGTTGTTGATGCGCCTGCGTTCCGACCTTGTCGAAGTCATTGAAGCCGCCATTGAAGGAAGGCTCGATAAGATTGAACTTGATATCGATCCCCGGCCCACTGTCTGCGTGGTTATGTCCTCCCAGGGATATCCCGGCACCTATACCACCGGTAAACCGGTAACCGGCCTGGCCAAAGCGGCCGGGGTCGATGACGTTGTTGTTTTTCATGCCGGCACTGCCATAAAGAACAGGCGGACAGTGACGGCGGGCGGAAGGGTTCTCGGTGTTACGGCCATTGGTTCGGATATCGGACAGGCCATAGACAAAGCCTACCAGGCAGTCGACCTTATTCAATGGCCCGGCTGTTATTACCGCCGTGATATCGGCCACCGCGCCCTCCGCAGGCTTGAGCGGGAAAATGCGCCTCTTGTTTCCATTGTCATGGGAAGTGATTCTGATCTGCCGGCCATGCAGGCTGCGGCTGATTTTCTTAAAACAATGGGGGTAAAATACGAGATCCGTATTTCCTCGGCCCATCGGACGCCCGAACAGACCGCTGAATACGCAAGAACCGCCGCAGCCAGAGGACTGAAAGTGATCATTGCCGGTGCGGGCATGGCCGCGCACCTGGCCGGGGTCATTGCCGCCCATACCAATCTGCCGGTGATCGGGGTGCCCATGGACGCATCTTCTCTCAACGGCCTGGATGCGCTCCTGTCAACGGTCCAGATGCCCCCGGGCATACCGGTGGCCACCATGGGCATCGGCAAGGCTGGAGCGAAAAATGCGGCCGTGCTGGCGGCAAGGATTCTGGCGCTGGAGAATAGGGAGATTGCCGGGGCCCTGGAGCAGTTTGTCGCCGAAATGGCGAAACAGGTCGCCGAAAAGAATAAAGCGCTTGGCAGTTGAGTGGACCATATCGGGACAAGAGAGAAAGAAATTGAACAGGCCGCCGCAATCCTCAGGGATGGCGGCCTGATAGCTTTCCCCACGGAGACCTACTATGGTCTTGCCGTTGATCCTTTTAACGAGTCGTCCCTGAAAAGGCTGTTTGCGGTCAAGAACCGGCCATCAATCAAACCGGTGCTGGTGCTGATACCTTCCCGAAAAGATATCAGCCGGATGTCCCATGCAGTTCCCGAAGCCGCGGAGCCGTTGATGAACAGGTTCTGGCCCGGCCCCCTGACCATGGTTTTTCCCGCCCGCCGTGAATTATCGCTGATGTTGACCGGCAACACTGGCACCATCGGCGTGCGGTTGTCCTCCAATCCTGTGGCCCAGGCTCTGCTGCAGGTTTTCGGCGGGCCGCTGACCGCGACCAGCGCCAACCGCTCCGGCGGCAAAGCCGCGGTAACGGAAGATGAGGTCCGGGAAATTTTTGGCGGCGCCATTGACATGGTACTGTCCGGCGGCCGCACACCCGGCGGCAAGCCATCCACTCTCATCGGTTTTGCCGGTGACCGCGTCGACTGCATCCGGGAGGGCTGTATTGCCTGCAGTGAAATTGCAGAGGTAGTGCTTACAGGCGATTGATCAAGGATTTTGCTCTAAAAAATATGGATAGACCTTTTCAACTTGTTTCTCCGTTTACACCGGCCGGCGACCAACCCCGGGCCATTGAGCTCCTTTGCGCCGGGATCGAGCAGGGGTTGCGCGACCAGATCCTCCTCGGGGTGACCGGCTCGGGCAAGACCTTTACCATGGCTTCGGTCATTGAACGGCTGCAGCGTCCCGCCCTTATCTTGGCGCCTAATAAAACCCTGGCCGCCCAGCTGTTTTCCGAGTTCAGGGAGCTGTTTCCCGGCAATGCGGTTGAGTATTTTGTCAGTTATTACGATTATTACCAGCCCGAGGCTTATATTCCGCAATCAGACACCTATATCGAAAAGGATTCCTCCATCAATGACGCCATCGACAAGATGCGCCACAGCGCCACCATTTCTCTGCTGACCCGCAAGGATGTGCTGATCGTTGCCTCGGTTTCCTGCATCTACGGCCTGGGCTCCCCCGATGAATACAAGAGCATGCACCTGCATCTGCAGGTGGGAACTGAATATGCCATGGAGGATGTGCAGCGCCGCCTCGTTTTCATGCTGTATGAGCGCAACGAGATATCCTTTCATCGCGGCACATTCAGGGTGCGAGGGGATGTGATCGAGATTTTTCCGGTGCATGAGGATGACAACGCGGTGCGGGTGGAGTTCTTCGGCAACACTGTTGAGGCGATTTCGATTATCGACCCGCTCCGGGGCGTTGTGGTACAGGACCTCCGGGAACTGACCATCTTTCCGGGCAGCCATTTTGTCACCAGCCGGGATCGGTTGCAGAAAGCGCTGCACGCCATCAAGGAGGAATTAAAGCAACGTCTTGACGTGCTGGCGGCGGAAAACCGGCTTGTGGAATATCAGCGGCTGGAACAGCGCACCCTTTTTGATCTTGAGATGATCGAGGAGCTTGGCTACTGCAACGGCATAGAAAATTATTCACGGCATCTCACCGGCAAGCCCAGTGGTGTGCCGCCGCCTAACCTGCTCGATTATTTTCCCGAGGATTTTCTCCTGTTCATCGATGAATCGCATATTGGTGTTCCCCAGATCAGGGGGATGTATAATGGTGATTATTCCAGGAAAAGCACCCTGGTCGAATACGGCTTCCGGCTGCCTTCGGCCCTTGATAACCGTCCGTTGAAGTTTGACGAGTTCGAGCAGCGCATTAACCAGGCGGTGTATGTATCTGCAACTCCGGGCGAATACGAGCTCAAGAGATCCGGGGAGCGGATAATCGAACAGCTTATCCGGCCCACCGGCCTCCTTGATCCGTTCATCGAGGTGCGGCCGGCCGCTGCCCAGGTTGATGACCTGCTGGAAGAGATTCGCCTGCGCACGGAACGGGGGGAAGCTGTTCTGGTTACCACCCTGACCAAACGGATGGCCGAGGATCTCACCGAGTACTACGAAAATGTAGGGATAAAGGTACGCTACCTGCACTCGGATATTGACACCCTGGCGCGAGTCGAATTAATTCGGGAGCTGCGGCAGGGCAAATACAACGTGCTCATCGGTATCAACCTGCTGCGCGAGGGTCTGGATATACCGGAGGTGTCCCTGGTTGCTGTTCTGGATGCCGACAAGGAGGGTTTTCTCCGTTCCGAGCGCTCCCTTGTCCAGACCTGCGGGCGGGCGGCAAGGAATGCCTCCGGCATGGTCATTCTCTATGGCGATAAGATCACAAGATCGATGCAGTACACCATTGATGAGACCAATCGGCGCCGGGCCATCCAGGACCGGTTCAACCGGGAGCATGGAATTGTGCCGCAAACAGTGCGTTCGACGGTCAAGGATTCCATTGCCCAGCATTTAAAGGCCACCGGCTGGTTTGATACCAACGCTGAGAAAGAGCCCATTGCGCTTGAGGCGGCTGAGCCCCAGGCAGCGTATCATTCGGTTGAAGACCTCAAGGCAGAGGTGAACGAACTGGAGAAAAAAATGCACCGTGCCGCTGAGGCCCTGGAATTTGAGGAAGCTGCCGAGTACCGTGACCGGATCAAGGCTTTGACCGAGGTTATGCTGGCCTGTTGACAATGAGAAAATCGCACCCATGAAGGATTTATCATATAAAATCTCCCTGGCTCTGTTTCCGACGGTTTATTACCTCTGGTCGCGCTTCTGGCTGAGTAGCTGCCGGTTGACCGTTCACGGCTTGGAACATCTGGAAGACGCACGGAAAAAAGGGGGAATTATCGCTCCATTCTGGCACTATTCCATAATTTATCTGTTCCACCATCTTTGCAGGTACGGCGGGGTTGTCCTGGTCAGCGCCAGCCGCGACGGAGAATATGTGGCGAGAACAGCTGAACGTTTTGGTCTGGAAGCGGTGCGCGGGTCGTCAAACAGACAGGGGGCCCAGGCCCTGAAGAAACTGCTCAGGGCCATGAAGACAGGAAAACACCTCGGAATTGTGGCCGACGGCTCCCAGGGGCCTGCCCGGGTGTTTCAGCCGGGAGCCGTTTATCTGGCGTCTAAAACCGGGGCTCCCATCCTGCCCATGGCCTGGGCGGCGAGCCGCTACATTACGTTCAAAAGCTGGGACCTGACTGTTCTGCCCATGCTTTTTTCCCGGATCGTGCTCCGCTATGGCGAGCCCCTTTACGTGCCGCCTGATCTGGATAGTGCAGGCATTGAGGAGTATCGGTTCAGGGCGGAACAGGAAATGAACAGGATTTACGCGCAGGTATGGGCCGAATTCGGTAAAAAAGATCACGACGGCAAAGCAGGGGGAACCGGAAAATAATGCAGCACCAGGTTAAGAGTATCGTTGTCGCAGGCTTAAGCGGCGGGTCCGGCAAGTCGGTGGTGTCTGTCGCCCTGACCGCCTGTCTGCGTCAATCAGGTTCATCGGTGGTCCCTTTCAAAAAAGGACCCGATTATATTGATGCCGGCTGGCTCGGGCAGGCTGCGGGATATCCATGCTATAACCTTGATCCCTATCTCATGACCAGGGAAGCAATCCTTTCCTCCTTTCAACATCATACGGCAGGAATGGATTATGCGGTTATCGAAGGGAATCGGGGGCTGTACGACGGGGTCGATGTCGATGGCGGCTTTTCCACCGCCGAACTGGCGGTCCAGCTGGACGTGCCGGTCCTGCTGGTGGTCAATTGCACCAAGGTGACCAGGACGGCGGCGGCGCTGGTCCTGGGCTGCATGGAGCTGGATAAACGGGTGGAAATCCACGGGGTCATACTCAACCAGATAGCCACTTCGCGGCAGGAGAATATTGTCAGGCAAGCAGTGGAAAAATATACCGGGGTGCCAGTGGTGGGCATTGTGCCCAGGCAGAAAAAGGATATCTTTCCCATGCGCCATCTCGGAGTGACTCCGCACCAGGAATCGGTTTCCGCGCAGGATGCCGTCCGGGAGCTGGCAGCACTGGCAGAACATCATTTTGATATCGGCCGGATTATTGACCTGATGCGTCCGGTTCCCGCCGGTGAAGGGAGAAGGAAGACTGCTGACCGGACAGCCGGGGACAACCGGGTCACCATTGGCGTTATCCGGGACCGCGCTTTCCAGTTCTATTATGAAGAAAACCTGGAGGCATTGCGCGACAGCGGGGCCGATTTGGTAATGATCGATGCCTTGGAGGCCGACAGTCTTCCCGATACCCTTGACGGACTGTATATCGGCGGCGGTTTCCCGGAAACCAGCGCCCGGGAATTGGCTGAAAACGTGCGTTTCAGGGAATCGGTCAGGGCAGAAGCGGAAGCAGGACTGCCCATTTACGCGGAATGCGGCGGCTTGATTTTCCTTGGCCGCTCCATTGTGCTGGATGGCAGCGAGTATCCCCTGGCCGGAGTTTTTCCGGTCACTTTCGGCATCAGCGGAAAACCGCAGGCCCACGGATATTCGATTT
Source organism: Desulfobulbaceae bacterium (assembly GCA_023544645.1). Classification (GTDB taxonomy): domain Bacteria; phylum Desulfobacterota; class Desulfobulbia; order Desulfobulbales; family Desulfobulbaceae; genus UBA10518. Next base: position 11,802 of record JAMJFO010000049.1, read on the forward strand.
TCACCGTTGACCGGGATAATCCCTTCTACCGGAAAGGAGCATCGATCAAGGGACACGAATTCCGCTATTCAACCATTCTGCGCTGGGAGGGCACGGACAATGATCTCGCCGTCCGAATGGAACGGGGCACCGGTTTCATCAACGGGCACGACGGGCTTGTCCGCAACAATGTGTTTGCCCTGTACACCCACATCCTTGCCGGCGGCACCCCTGAATGGGCTCCAGGGCTGGTAAAAGCGGCGAACAGGTATAAAACCGCCAGGACAGATGGGCTGTCGGCAAGGAAAGGATAAGTTATTTCAGCTGGTTCTTGTTGAAATATCCGTCACTTTTAACCAGCGGCGTCTGCATCCGCATGACAGCGGTTGCCGTCAGGGGAATCACCGGTTCCTGGTTTTTATCCATGCACACCGGATCTTCACTCCATTTGCAGAACGAATCGGCGATATCCACTGTTTTGCAGCAGATAAACGTATTGAATATCAGCTTGTTCACCAAAGGCACATACAGGGGGTACCAATAGGTAACGCGCAAATGGAGAAGGTTTGCGTCCTGGATGGAGCTTTGAGATTTTTCCTCCATCCTGGACGTGCGGTACATGAGATTGTCATTGGGTATTTCCTCGTCGGAGGCGAAATCGAGAAAAGAGGAGTCGGTGGGATTCAGTCTTTCGATCCTCACGAGCCTGTTGCGTGAATCAAATTCGTTGTAAACCCTGTTTCGCGCCATCTGATATGCCTCGATCTGATCGCCGGCAATATTTCCTTTTCTTTTTTTCCGGATGTGATCGTCTGATTCAAAGTAACTGTATAAAGGCGCCAGCCCCCTGGCAAAACCTTCCCTGACTTCATTGAATCTGCCCTGTCCGAGCGAACCATATCGCACTGCTTCAAAGGCTGCATAATTAAGGGTTATTTTGGCATGAAATATCAGGGCAAACTGAATGGCGCCGAAGATCAGGAGGAGTATGACCGGCAATATGACCAGAAATTCAGCCATGCTCTGCCCTGACTGGGAAAAGATGAACGGCGCGGATGGACCGGTGCTTGGGAACCTACTCCTGTTCTTCACTATTTTCTTCCGGTTCAAGCAAGGTAAACAACCCGTCCCGCATGATTCCGCCCTTGATTGCGGCCGGGTCATCTTCACTGACGTAGTTCTGCATATCGACAAAGGCTTTTAACGCCGCCTGCATATGGATCAGGCCCATGTTGTACCACGCTTTGCCCAGGGAGGGATCACGAAGCAGGGCATTCTGGTACGCTTCAATGGCCTGTTGCGGAAACATGGCCCGGGCATAGGAATTTCCCAGGCGAAACCAGAGTTCAGCGTCGCGCGGCAACACCTCCACAAGCGTCCTGAACCTGTCTGCGGCGGCCAGGTAATCGCCATCCTGATACGCCTGGTATGCCTCCTGGCGAACCTGTGCGGGATCATGGGTCGCGCAACCGGAGATAATCAGGGCGAGAATGGCAAGGATAATGGCCGCGTTCACTCTTGTTCTCATGGCCACTGCTCCCAAACCAGCCGGTCGCCATCCTTCAATCCGGAGAGTCTGATCTGACCGGTTGGGAGCTCCAGAACCGCCGCGGAAGTCAACGACATCGCAAATCGCTGAGGTTGCATGTTGCGTTTCATGGCGACAATCACATTGTCCCTGTTGAGAAAAACAACGTCAATGGACATCTTCATAAAAAAGGTGTGGATCGAGTTGCAGGGAGTAATAAGCAGACCATGACCTTCTTCAAGGTTTCTGCAGCCGAGCAGGCCGCGTGATCGTTCAATAAACGTCTCGGTTTTTCCGATTTGCGGAAGAATGATCTCCCGGGTTGCGCCGAGGAGAATTCTGCCGGAGATCAAAAATACCCCCCCTGCATAAATTTGATAAAAATGGGGAAGGCAAGAACGATAAAGGTGGTCGGAAAAATAAAGATTACCAGGGGCCCGACAAGTTTTACCGGCGCCTCCATGGCTTTTTTCTCGGCCCTCTGGAATCGTTCATTGCGCCGTTGTTCGGCCTGTATCCGTAACACCCCGGCCATGCTGGAGCCCATTTTTTCCGCTTGGACGACGGCATTGACAAAACTGGTTATTTCTTGAATGTCGAGCCGTTCGGCCATCCGCTGCAGGGCCTTGGCCCTGTTTATACCCGAACGCAGGTCACGCAGGACAATGCCGAATTCTATGACCAGCGGACCGGGAGGGGCTTTTTTCCTTGCCTGCTCGATAGCTCCGGAAAAGTTCAATCCCGCTTCAACCGCCATGGTGATGAAGTCGAGATACGCCGGAAGGGTGCGCAATATGCCGTCAATCTGTTTTTTTCTGATGTCGCGAATCCATATGTCCGGATAGAAAAAACCCACCGCCGGCAGGACAATAAAGAGAACAGGGTTCCATTCGCCGATCATTCTGATCAGCAGATAGCCGAAAAACAGGGTAAATGATGCCGAGAATATCCTGAGAGCGATAAATTCCTCGGCAATCATCATGTATGATACGCCATTTCGCCGCAGCCGTTCCTCCACCGCCCTGAGGTAGGTGAAGGGCAGTCGTGAACATCCGTAATAGGCAATAATACGAACCAGCGGCCAGATAAAATTGAGGATAAAGGGGAGGGGATCCATAAATTCCCGATCTTCCTCGGGCACCGATCGGCTCAGTTGGACAATGGCCATGAGGACGCAGAACACCGATGCGGAAACGCTCAGGCTCAACACCATGTCAAAATAATTTTCGATCATACGTTAATTTCGGTAATTTTTTTGATCGCCAGGAATCCGAGGATCTGCATTAAAAAGATTATGGTAAGCGCCAGCCAGCCAATTTTGGTGGTAAACATCATGCCCATGGCGTCCGGTTCGAGTTTGAGCAGGGCGATCATCAGAAAAATCGGCAAGGAGCTCATGACGATTCCCTGCAGTTTGCCCTGGGCGGTCAGGCTGTCTATCTTGCCTTCCATAACCAGTTTACGGCGGATTGTCTCTGCCAGTGATTCAATGGTCTCGGCGAGATTGCCGCCAACTTCACGTGATATGCGTATTGCTGACAGGAACATGGAGAGGTCTTCAAGGGGAATTCGCCGCTCCATGTTTTCAAGGGCGGTGTCCATGTCCACGCCAAGTTTCCGTTCGCGCACCAGCAGGCTGAATTCCTGGGAAAGGGGCGGGGAGCTTTCCCTGATCAGGCTGTCCAGGGCTATTGACAGGCTGGCCCCGGATCGTATCGACCCGGCGATCATGATCAGTGCGTCCGGCAGCTGCTGTTCGAAGCGTTTCAGCCGTTTCCTGATCATTGCCTTGAGTATCAGATAGGGCGAGAACAGCACTGCCAGAAACGTCAGGATGCCCAGAGAGATATCACCCGAAAGCTCTGTGACGATGAGCGGGAAGATCAGGATTGCCGCAACATAATAATAAAAATATTTCGCAACATCTATGAACAGAAAAAGCTCCGAAAATTTGCTCGCCGTCACATCAGATACAACTTCCTTGTAATATGACAGTTTTTCATACAGCTGCCGGAAAAAAAGCCAGGCAAAAATGCCGGCGGATACGGATACCAGACAGGCAATGATGGTGTTTACGATCATACCGTTACTCAAAAATGCTCATTTCCAGGGGCAACCCACGCTGTTTCAGCTCCTCGTAGAATTCCGGCACACGTCCGGTGGCCTTGAATTCTCCCAGGACCCGTCCGTTTTCGTCAAGGCCGCGCTGCTTGAAAACAAAAATATTCTGCATCTGCACAACTCCGGTCTCCATGCCGGTGATTTCGCTGATATGGGTTATTTTCCTTGTGCCATCGGAAAATCGCGACTGCTGGACAATGACATGCACTGCCGACGATATCTGTTCCCGGATTGCCTTTTCAGGCAGTTCCATTCCCGCCATCATGACCATTACCTCAAGACGCGAAATGAGGTCGCGGGGACTGTTGGCGTGCACCGTTGTCAGGGAGCCGTCATGTCCGGTGTTCATTGCCTGGAGCATGTCCAGGGTTTCTCCGCCGCGACATTCGCCGACAACAATGCGGTCCGGCCGCATGCGCAGGCAGTTCTTCACCAGGTCGCGGATCACGATGGCCCCTTTTCCCTCCATATTGGGCGGCCGGGCTTCCAGTGAAACGACATGGGGCTGGCCCAGCTTCAACTCCGCGGAGTCTTCCACGGTGATGATTCGCTCGGTATGGGGAATGAAATTGGACAATACATTAAGAAAGGTTGTTTTTCCGCTGCCTGTTCCGCCGGATATGATGATATTTTTACGATACCTGACCGCAGTGTCCAGAAAAGTCACCATGGCCGGAGAGATGGATCCGAATTGAATAAAGTCTTCTGTGGTCAGTTTCTTTTTGGAAAACTTTCTGATGGTCAGGCATGGACCTTTGATGGACAACGGGGGGATAATCGCGTTGACGCGGGATCCGTCCTTGAGGCGTCCGTCAACCATCGGTGAGCTTTCGTCGATGCGGCGCCCCAGGGGGGAGACTATTCTTTCAATAACAGAAAGGACGGCATCATCGCTGCTGAATGTTATGTTTGACCTGTGCAGTTTGCCCTGTGCCTCATAATAAATATCATTGTAGCGATTAACCATGATTTCAGTGATGGAGTCGTCGGCAAGAAAATCTTCCAGCGGTCCAAGACCGATGGCCTCGTCAATGACCTCCTTGGTAAGTTTGGCCCGGTCAATATCCGCAGGAAGATCCTTGTCCATTTCCTTGATTATCTGGCTGACAAGGGACTTGATGGTTTCCGCAAGCTCGTCGTCGTTCATGGACTCGACATCAGTGCGACGAAGGTCCATGGCATTCATGAGTTTTTCGTGAATGCGTTTGTGCCAGATGAAACTGTGTTTTTTCTCCGCTGGCGCGGAGAATTCCTCTTCATGACTCTGGCGGACCCCGTAACTCTTGCGCAGGGAGCGACCTTCATCCTGTTTAGAAGGGGGCTCGGCGCTTTTTTCCACCGTATCTTCGTCAATGTCTTTTTCCGGCGCAATGGCGGGGTGAACCGGTTGGCTATTTTTGCTGTCCACAGCGATGGAAATCCGGTAGGCGCCGATACCGATTAAATCGTGGGGCAGCAGCGGTCCAAAGGTTGTAATGGTATCGCCATTGACCCTGGTGCCGATACCGGAGGAGGTGTCGGTAATGAAAATGCCGTCCCCATGCTCTTCAAGTTCAGCATGAGTTCCGGCAATTCGCCATCCCTTGAGCTGTACGAGATTTTTGCCTGATCGGCCTATGGAACATGAACTGCCGGCACACTGCAGGGTGTCAAGTTCCTGGCCTTTGTTGTCATGGATGATTATAGTAAACATTTTACGTAACTTGAGGATGTTCAGACAGGCCTTTGCCTGCTTTTTTCATCATATCCGCCCAAAGCGGGTTCAGGAGTATCAGTCAAAAAGTTCATTGTCCTTGACGATCCGGTCAAACTCGCTTCGCACCTTTTCTCCCTGTTCCAGCCGGTTGGCATTCAACGGCGAAGAAGCATCATAAACTTGAGGTGTAACAAAAATAACCAGTTCAGTCCGTTGATTCTGGAAATCCTTTGACCGGAAGAGAGGGCCGAGAATGGGGATATCACCCAGTCCTGCCACTTTGCTGTAATCCTTATGGGCAAGATTCTGGACGAGGCCTGCTATAACCAGGGTTTCCCCTTCCCTTAAACTGACGTCGGTGGATGTGTTTCTCGTCAGCAGCCCGGTATAGGATCCAAAAGACTGTCCCGGGTCGATATTGCTGATTTCCGTTTCCAGGTGGGCAAGGATATTGTTGCGGTCGTCGACCACCGGCTCAATGTTCAGCATGATTCCGTATTTCTTGTACTCGACATTGACCTGGCCCGTGGTGGAAGTGGTGACGATGGGATATTCTCCTCCGGCATGGAATTCCGCCTTGCCGCCGGAACGGGTGCTCAACTGGGGCTCGGCAAGAATAACGCCGTCATTGTTCTGCAGAGACAGGTTGATGATGGAAGTGATATTAGTGGCTATGCCGAAATATCCTCTCGAAGTGGTCAGGTTTGCTCCGCCCGGCGTGGTCAACACCTTGGAGGTGCTGTCTGCATTGAGAATAGTTCCGCTGTTGCGCGATGTCTCCACGCCGAATTCCAATGATGGACCGGTCATGCCGTTCTTGACGACACTCCAGTCAATACCGAGGTTTTCGGTGATTCTTTTGTTGAGTTCCATGATTGTGACCTTCATGTAGATCATTTTGCCGGCCACTGCTGTGTGGATCCTGGTCATATTCAGTATGTTCTGATATTTCTGTTCAACGATGTTGATGAGCGGTGAGAACTCCTCGCTTATCTCTCCGGAAAGAACGGTGAAGCCGCCAACTTCCCGGACCGTCAGGTTGGGAATATCCTCCAGGAGCAGGGAAACTTCGGAACGGGTGTCCCTTGCGGTGACCAGGTCCAGCACATCCTTATATCTTTGTAAAATACGGTCATACTGGGCTTTGTCCTTTTTGTGGACCTTTCCTTTGATGACGGTCAGCTCCCCTATTCTCGCAGTTGAAATACCGGGAAAATCATTGAGCAGGGTAACCAGCTCCTCGTAATCATCGAAGTCCTTCTTCTCTTTGACCACGATATCGAAGTCTTTTTCATGGCCGTCTTTGAGCCATATATGCATCGTGGTCGCGCCAAGGGAATCCGCAAGCAGCACCAGCTGCCCCTGGGGTAATATGGAATTGCTCACTACACTGGGATTGCCGATGGCGACACGCTCAATCTCGTCGATCTCTAAAACCTGAACTTCCCCGAGATACATGGTTATTGTTTCACGGGCCATTGATTCCACGGCCGTCACGCTCAACAGCAAAAGAGTCAGTATCGTTGTCACTGCAACTGCTGCTCGATTTATCGGTGTTGGGCTCACTCTGGTAGATATTGTCATTGTGCCTTTCCGGATAAAATAAAATTTGATCAGACGCTGCGGCCCTGCAATGTTACTGGTTGTCCGCGCTCTGTTTAGTTTCTTTTTCGATCTGTACTTTGAAGGTTTTTGCCGCCCCGTCGCTCATGCCGCCGACAATGTATTCAACTTCATACGGTACATAGGAGCTGAGGGGTTCCGGCGCATCTTTACCGATATTGCGGGCAAATCCATCGTCATGGCTTCCCGTTACCCCGGCGAGCACTTCTTCCCGGCCAGACGAGGCTCGGTCTATTTCGGTCTGCTTGACGATGTCAGCTGCGGTGAGAAGTTTGCCGTCCCGGTCCACCGGATTACCGTCCTGATCAACATGAACGCCGTCAAGGATATGGCCGTCCGCGGTGCGGACGGTCCCGTCCTTGTCAACGGTAACGAGGTCTTTGGCGGCATATATTTTTCCATTCTCATCCGTTACCGTGCCGTCATTGTTTTGTTTGAATCCGGAGGATGCCACCATGACATCGGCGGCGGTTAATTTTTTCCCGTCAGCAGAATAGAGTTCTCCGTCCTTGCCGACAGTGACGCCTTTGAGCACTTTTCCGTCTTTTGTCCGAACCACGCCGTCTGCGTCCACCGTGACCAGATCTTTTGCTGCAATCGGTTTGCCGTCGGCAGTCAGGATATTGCCGTCTTTATCAATGGTCATGGGCGATGTCGGGTCGGTCACGAGACGGACTTTGCCATCCTTGCCGACCGAGAGCTGATCGGCAGTGAGAATCCGGCCGTCTCCGGTACGCACCTGCCCGTCCTTGCCAACAGTAACCCCGGTAAGAATGTTGCCGTCGTGGGTCATGACATTGCCGTCTTTGTCCACCAGGAAACCGCCTTTTGCCGTTGTATAGCCGTTGCTGTCCAGGACTGTGCCGTTTTTGTCTACCAGGGTGCCGTTTTTGCCTGCCTGCAGGCTGGCTGTATCAACGATTTTGCCGTCCTTGGTTCTGATCTGGCCGTCCTTGCCGACAATCAGGTCGCGTCCGGAAAGGACAGTGCCGTTTTTCGTTACCAGCAGACCGTCCTTGTTCAGGTGCACATTCGGGTCGTTGATCACCGCCCCGTCCCTGGTCACCAGTTGGCCCTTTTCATTCAGGTGGATGGAGTCCAGATCTCTGTTGTGGTGTTTGCTGACTGCAGACTGCAGTAATTCGCCGGAATGGGCAACCAGATCGGCAAGGCTGACCTTGCTGAAGAGTATTCCTCCGGTGTCAGTGGCATTGCGGAGCGCCGCAATCAGGTTGCCGCGGGTTTCGGCAATAGCTATGAGGGCGGCTTCCCTGGGAGTGACCTCCAGGGTAAGGGTGTTATAGGTTCGCTGTCTTTCCCGGGCATCCAGATTTCTGAATTCATCTTCATTGGGACGCGCGGAAACTTTGTCGGTTGCCAGGACCAGGACATCTTCCATAACAGGGATAACCACCTCGGCGGAACCGGAAGAAGCCAGGGCAGGGATGCCCACCGCTGAAATCCGGGTAAACAGGTCAATGAAGTTCCCGGGCCTGATCATCCCGGAAATCGAGTTGATCTCGTCGACCTGGATGGTAACAGCCCGGTGGCCGATCTGGATGGTGCCGGAAAAATCCTTGGGAATTTTGAGGTCAATATAATCCTGTGAAAGCATTTTGCCATGCTGCAGCGGTTTGACGAGAACGGCTCCCTGGATGGAATCGAACTGTTCCGGGGTAAATACGTCATTGTTGACATATTCACGGGGGACCGCTCTGGCAGCCATGGTTGTGGAGTTCACGGCGCTGCCGGCGGACAGATCTGTTTTGGCGACAATGACGTGGACCATTTCTTTTTCCGCCGGTGTCAATCGTGCCTTGAGCCTGTGTTCAAGGACCTTGAGGTAGATCAAGGTCCCGGCTCCGGCCAGCAGCGCAAAGATCACCGCCGCGGTAAGCAGTTTCCACGTTTTGTTTTTCACCGTATCCGGTTCATTATTTGCCATATCGGAAAATCGCTTTCAATGGTTGATGGTTAAAATTGCTTCCAGTCATTATGCATGCATCAGTCAGTAAAGATCAAGCTGCGGATGCATTTTTTATCCGTTTCAGGAGGAAGGGGTTAACTAGTGCTTTCATTACAGACTTTTGAGCAGGTCAAAAAAATTCTTGATATCTTTTATGGCAGGCATTTTTCCTCGGGAAATATCGGGAAAAATTGTTTTGAAAAGCAAGTTTTCAATTTGCTCGATAATATCTGCCGTGTGGTGAACCTCATCGTCAAACTTTTTACTGGGTGGATCGGATATGGCTACGCTGAACGCGTAGCTTTTATATTTATCCTGTATGGTATGGCTGAAGGTATCGTAAATGTTGGGCAGAGTGATGAGACTTGCAATCAGTGCGCCGGTTACAACCAGATATTCCACCGATGACTGTCCCTGCTCACCCCGTGAAAGCAGGAATTGAGCTAAACGCGCAGGAATTTTTGGTATGATCATAATGATGTTCATCAATACGTACCGGGCTACTTATGCTCAACAAGGTTCATGACGATCTGGGTGGCGCCGCCGGTTTGCTGTATTACCAGGTGCGTTTTCCGGGCATGCTTTTTAAATGACAGCACCCGGGCATGATCATTTTCCATGTCAACCAGTTTGGTCCATCCCCGCTCCTGATAGTGGTTGCGGTAATATTCCGTGTTGCTGGCAATGGAAAAATCGTTGACGATCATCAGGGTGTGTCCTGTTCTGCCCGGGTCAAAAGTGGTCAATTGGTTGAAGATCCGGCTTCCCCGCATTTTGGGCGCTTTGTGCTCCATGGTGTTTTCTTGCCGGGAGGCCTTCAGGTCTGCAACAGCGAGGTAGCCTTTGATAATGAACGGCCCATCCTTTTGCACCTGCACGGTGTAGAGGTAGCGCCCATGGAGTCGTGAAATTATATGCCATGGCTCCACGGTGGTTTCCCGGTAACCGGGCTTGGCTGCCTTGCCGTCATTCCATTGCCGGCGGTAAAACCGCAGCAGCTCATCCATATTCCTGGATGCTTCAAAATATTGCACTGAAGAGGAAAGGCCGTTGATGATCATCCTGTCGGAAACGGTGACTTTATCCAACCAGTCCGGGGCGGGAAAATCTTTCCCGGCTGCCAGGACCTCCATGGGCAGAGAGAACAGAAGTAAAACTGCCCACAGCAGGGGGGCCGCGAATATCCAGGTTGCGGGAAAGCGCTTTGGTCTCTCAAGCGTACGCCGGTTGGTGGCAAAGCTGCTATTCGTATTCATAAAGACCGTTATTATCTTTGATTTCTTCTTTATCAGGATCAAGGTGATCAAGGGGTATAAGATCGTCTTGCACGTAGCCGAAATCAGGCACGCCGGGCAGCTGCGGGGGGGTTATTTTTACCACCGGAATTTTTTTAAACCAATTGAAGAAATTATTGATTGGAGCAATGATCGCATTGAGTGTTTTGGAAACAGGCCTGAGAAAGGCGGTGACTACGAGTCCCCGGCTTTCCGCCGTTGCATTGTCGCGGCTCCCCGCATTCCAGCCATTGGTCAGCACAGATGCCGTGGCGGTTATTTCCAGAGGATCAGCGCTTTCTTTTTTCGACTCCCCCAGGGAGCGTTGGGGGAGAATATCGTCAAGAGAGCGTACGTTGACATTTACCTTTGAAGTAAAATATCCTCTGGGGTAAATGACGTCGAACTTGGCGTCGCCGCCGACAAAAGACATAATGTCACCGATAAAGCCAATCACGTCTCCTATTACTTCCAGGATCGTGCTTACTATCCCCCTGAGTCCGTCAGGTGTGGGACCCTCACTTATGGATCCAGTTACAATCTCAGATGAACCGGTGAAAAGGGAATCGCCGCGATGATCCTTCCAGAGCGGGTTCAGTTGAAAGGCTGCTCCCGCGGTACCATAAGTGGCCGCTGTCGGATCGCTGAAAAAATAGTTTAATCCCTGGTGCCGGGTGTCCAGTATTGCTCTTCTTTTATCCGGTTCGGTGAAATCCTTGATGCCGGCAATTTCACCGCTGTTTATTCCTTTTTTCCCGATTATGAAATCACCTTCAGCCGGCCCGTCCCACACCGTATATTCCCAGGCCTCGAACCGTGCCTGCTGGATGGCGGCATGCTTTATGTCGATATACTTGCCGAGCACTGGAATGATAAGGAAGAGGGGGACCAGCAGAAATACGGAGGCGATGATGAATTCTGTCGCAGCCTGGCCGTTTTGTGCCGTCCCGCTATGATTTCCGGTTAATGCCATGATTAAAAATATTTCAGGATTTTTTCCAGTTCTTTCATAACTTTCTCCAGGCCGGGCAGCGCATCCGCATCTTTTTTGGCCAGCCATATTTTTTTATGCTGGATGGCCATGGCAAGCAGCCGGTCGGTGTCGCTCGTCTTCACCAGCCTTGCCTGCCAGAAGGGGCTGAATACGTTGGGGTTTTCCTTTTTTTTATCATGCCGGAGGAAATAACGGAGATCAGTGGGCCGGTTGAAATAGACCTCGGATTTGGCAATGGCGCCTGCCCGGTCAACAATTTCATTGTCAATATCATCGATCAGGTCAAGGTTCCCGGAAAAATGCGGCGCTTCATCCGGTTTGTACTTTGCGCTGGTTTTGGTTATGTCATCCATTTTCCTGATCACTCCGACCAGAAAAAATGGCGATGTCCATGGCCATTCAATGCTGAATCCCGATGCTGTTTTCGTTGCATCATTTATGTCCCGGTAGGGCTGCAGCCCCGAGTAGGTGTTATTCAACACGTTGTCTTCATCGGTGAGTTCCACTGCCGCCCCTTCCCAGGAGAGCCAACGGCCATAAGGGTAACCCGCTCCTCCGTATGCCTTGGGTTTGCCGAAATATCCCAGGGTAGGGGGCATGTCCACAACGGTCAGCTGGCTGCTCAGTCCGTCCTCTTCCCCTTCCCCGGATTTTCCTGTAGCCTGATATCCTCCGCCTCCCAGGGGAAGGGCGGGGTCGATGTCAATTGTTTTGCTGAATGCAGTAAGTTCAACCTTTGTTTCAAAAACAGCAGTATCGACGGCTGACCAGGTGTAGCTGTCCCCTTTATGCCGGATTTCCGATCCCCCTTTGCTGTCCAGTCCGGTATAAAAATCAACGCCGAATTTCCCCAGAAGCCATACATGGAAATCAACGCCGACGCCCAGGCCAAAATTCCAATTCCGATTGTAATATTCCTGTTTTCCGAACCATCCGTCATCGAGGATCGGGCCATCGCCGCTGGTGAACGGATCCCGGGCTTTCCTTATCGTTGCAGCCAGCCGCTTCATGCCGTCATTCAGGCCTTCCCCGTCCTTGCCGTCATCGTCGCCCATCTCTTTCTGTTTTTCTTCCAGTTCGTTTTGATCCCTGTCCAGCTTGTTCTGGTATGCCTGTATTTTGGCCTCCTCCCGATTTTTCTGCTTTTCCAGGGCTGCTGTTTCCTTCTGGAGCTTGTCGCGTTCGCCGGTGCATTTATGAATCCTGTCACAATCATTTTTGTATTTTTTTTTGTCTGCCTTGCAGTTTTGCTCCAGGGTATTGCATTCTTGTTTTTTTGATTCAAAAGCGATTTTCTTTTTTTGATATTGTTTTATGATTTCCTGATATTTGTTTTTTTCAGTTTGCAGCTGCTCCCGGTCTTTTTTGACCTTTTGCTCGTATGGTTTCAGCTCCTTTTCTTCATCCTTGTCGTCCTTTTTGTCGGTACTCTTTGCCGTTGTGTATCGTTTTGTGTGACCGCTCCAGTAGGAAGGGATGTGACAGGCAAGCGCAAGTATCCCGAGATCCGAGAGCTGCGCGCCCTGTTTGCCGGGATCAAACATGTTCACCAGGTCAAACTTTGTCGTACCCGGAACGTTGTCTTCAATGCTTTGCAGTATGGTGGTGGCTTCAAGGATTAAAGTGGCCCCATGAAATACATTCTGACTGGCACTGTAGACCGTATTGATGATGGATAAACCCTTGACTGATGCCGAGGCAATGGGTTTGATGAATTCTTCAATTTCTTCCCCGACTTCAATAAGTCCTTCCCCCAGATTTTCGAGCACCTCAGCAAATGCGTCTATTACTTCCCCGACGCCGATTTCCTCCAGGAAAATCGAAACAGCAAATAAAACATCAGCATAGGCATCAAGGTATTCGCCGGACGTCTTCAACTCGTCAATGAATGAAAGTATGCCGACCATCTGGCCTATGGCTACTTCATTGGCGACCATGGCCCGGTTTGTATAGGCGGCAAAATTAAGAGAACGGGCCTCCAGGGTCGAGGCGCCGAAAGCAGCGGCATCGGCGGCGTTCTGCAGCTGCATTTTTTCGCTGGTGAGACGGCCGGATTCAAAGAGGAAAACGGCGCTGACCAGAACGACACCGATAAGGGCCAGCACAAATACGGATGCCTGCCCTTTATGGTTAAAAGATGTCATTATAATTCTGCGCACCCGTGACTCTCACCATAACAATCCAGGGAAAAGCTTTTGCCAGCAGAAATCTCCAGGGTGCAACGGGTATCAAAAGAAATCCGAAGGGCTTATACTATCAGTTGTTTTTCTGATGCTGCTACGGCATCCATTATCTCTTGTTGCCGCTGGGGGATAACGGATGCCGGGGCATACTGTAAAGACGCGAAATAGAGGGATGATAATGCGATATTATTTTCCTCCTTCCTGACGCTCAACATAGTCCTTCAGATTGGCATCCGTTGTCCCTTCACCCTGAGCTTGATCCGCAGCGCTTTTTGCATCGGTAATGGACTGGCCTGCCGCGGATTTGTCTCCTGCCAGTGATTCGCTCATGGCGCCTGTCTGGGTACGGACGGTTTTGCCGAAGTAGGAAAATGCGGCGATCGCAGCCAGAGCTATAACAGCGACGATGATGATATATTCCGTCATGCCCTGGCCGGACTGGTTTCTGAAAAGTTTCATGAAATGCCTCCTGATCTGATGAAAATTGATGGCGTCGTAAAAAGTCCGATCTACTGCGTCATAGCGGGTACGGCCAATGCTCGACGTACCATATGTACGCCTCCGCTTGGCCGACACCACTATTCCTTGTTTATCGAAATTTTTACTTAGCCATCTTTGAGTATGTGATGGACTTTTTACGAGTCCATCAAAGATTAAATGGCGCAATATTTCGCCGTAATTTGTTGCGCCTTGCAGACGCAGCAAAGATGCATCAGTTGAGAGTTGACGAGACACTACAACTCCAGCAGCATCCGGGCAACCATGAAAAACATATAAACGCCTATGATATCTATGGAGGTGGTAACAAAAGGGCCGGTGGCGACCGCAGCGTCGATATCGAACCGTTTGAGCACCAGGGGAACCATGGTCCCGACCGTGGCGGCCATGACCATGACAAAGAAAACGGAGATGCCGACCACCAGGCCCAGCCGCGCCGGGTCCATGAATCCCAGCCAGGCAAGGACTCCCAGGAGCAGGCCGTAAGTTGCCCCAAGTATCAGGCCCACTTTGAACTCCTTGAAAATAATTCGGAAGAACTCGTCCATATTTATCCGTCCGGTGGCAATACCGCGCACCACGATGGTCGAGGACTGGGTGGCGATGTTGCCGCCCATGCCGATGACCACGGGAATAAAGGATGCCAGGGCCAGGGTTTTCAACAGCTCACCCTCAAAAGCCGAGATGATATACATGGCCGCGACCCCGCCCACCCAGGAAGCGGCAAGCCATGGAGCACGGATAAAGGCATTCTGGAATGTGGACTTGAGCAGAATCTCCTGATCCTTACCGGCGCCGGCCATCTGCAGGAAATCCTCGGTGGCCTCCTTGCGGATAACATCGATGACGTCGTCCACGGTAATAATACCGACAAGCTTGAAGGTCGCGTCAACAACCGGCACCGCCAGCAGATTGTACTGTGAAACCACATGCGCGACCTCTTCCTGATCCGTATCGGTGGTCACGGAGATTACCCTGGTGTTCATGATATTTTTCAGCTGGCGGTGCATGGGCTGCAGGATAAGCTCACGCAGGGAAAGCACGCCTGCCAGCTGTCCGTCACCGTGGGTAATGTAGAGATAGAATACCATCTCCTTGTCTTCGCTTCGTTTCTGCACCTTTTTGATCGCTTCCTCCACCGTGAGGTCCTCATCAAGGTACATGAAATCGGGAGACATGAGACCGCCGGCGGTCTCGGGATGGTACTTGAGCAGTTCCTCCACCTCATGGCGATCTCCGGCCTCCATATGGGTCTGGATCTCCACTGCCATTTCATGGGGCAGCGCTTCCAGAAGATCGGCAGCGTCATCGGATGCCATGTTGCCGACAACCTTTGCCAGGAAGCGGGGCGAAAAGCCTTCGACCAACTCGACCATGATCGATTCGTCAAGCTCGCTCAGAAAATCCGCCACGATTTCCGTCTGGGCGATTATCTGAAAGATGTCCTGCTGTTCCTGGGCGGTAAGATAACGGAAAACCCATGCCAGGTCGGCGGGATGGGTTTTTTTGACCAGCCTGATGCAGTTCTCGACAGCCTTTTTCCGGTGCAAACGCCGCAGGGTATCAAGAAGGACTTTGCCCTCGGTACCAATCATTTCGCGTTTGGGTGATTTTTCCATGAAGCTGTCTCTCCGCGGCAACAGTGTGCCGCCTCTCCTTTGTCATCGGCCTATCCGCATCATACTGATGGATATTGAACAGGCCTCTTTCGCGAATTTTCGGAGCCCTGTGACCGCATGCAAATGTTGGTAAAAACGTAATGTGCGGCTGCCGTACCCCGGAATTGTTTATCTCTCTCCCGACCGGAAGAAATCAGGGGTGGCAATACAGGTAAATATCCGAGCCCAGAGGGCCCGGCTTCGGAGTCTCCGCTTCGCGGAGTTTATGCCCCAAAGGGGTACTTACCTGGCTGGCCCTTCAAGGGCCGGGTTTAAAATCTTTTCCCATTGTCGTT
>JAMJFO010000004.1 GCA_023544645.1 Desulfobulbaceae bacterium
AACGGCACGGGTGTCCTTCTTTCGGTTCCTTTCTTGGACAAGCAAGAAAGGAACATGCAAAAGCAAATTATTGGCAGAGCCTATTACCTCTGACCTGGCCCAGAGAACCATGTTTTAAATGCTAAAATAAAAAAAGCGGGGATCAACAACCCCGCTTTTTTTTATTCAGCTCAATGGAAATCCCTTACGGTGTAATCCCCATCTCCTTTTCCTTTTCCGCCACAGCCAGCCTGGTCTTGACGGCGGTATCAGGAATGAGGCTCATGGAATCGATTCCCAGCTCCACCAGGAAGGTGGCGAAATCAGGAAAGTCCGAGGGTCCCTGGCCGCAGATGCCTATCTTCTTGCCGCGGCGCTTGGCCGTGGCGATAACCATGCGGATCATCTCCTTCACCGATTCGTCACGCTCGTCGGCGATGCCGGCAATGAGGCCTGAGTCGCGGTCAAGCCCGTAGGTCAGCTGGGTCAGGTCATTGGAGCCGATGGAAAAACCGTCAAAGATATCGGCAAAGGCATCGGCGGAGATGACGTTGCTGGGGATCTCGCACATGACGTACAGCTCCAGGCCGTTCTCTCCCTGGACCAGGCCGCAGTCCCGCAAAACCTCGATGACCTTTTTGCCTTCCTTGGGGGTGCGGCAGAAAGGAACCATCAGCTTGATGTTGGTAAGCCCCATGTCGTTACGGGCCTTCAAAAGCCCTTGGCACTCAAGCTCAAAGGCCGGCCGGTATTTCGGATCATAATAGCGGGAGGCGCCGCGCCAGCCGATCATCGGGTTTTCCTCCTCCGGCTCGTACAGCTTTCCGCCCACCAGGTTGGCATACTCGTTGCTCTTGAAGTCGGAAAGGCGGACAATGACATCATTGGGATAGAAACCGGCGGCAATACGGCCGACACCTTCGGCAACCTTGTCGATGAAAAACTGCTTCTTGTCGGCATAGGCGCCGGTCTTCTCGTCGATCTTTTTGACGATTGCCTGTTTTTCCGGATCGTCCGATTTTTTCAACTCTTCATAGTAGACCAGGGCCAGCGGATGCAGGCCGATATGGGAGTTGATGATGAACTCCTCGCGGGCCAGGCCGACCCCGTCATTGGGGATCTGGCACTCGGTGAACGCCTTTTCCGGGATGGCCAGGTTCATCATGATCTTGGTCTTGGTTGCCGGCAGGTCGCCCAGATCCAGTCTTTCTATCTCGAAATCAAGGAGGCCTTCATAGATATACCCTGTTTCGCCTTCGGCGGAGGAAACCGTGACTTCCTGGCCGGACTTGATGACATGGGAACCGTTGCCGGTGCCAATGACACAGGGGATGCCCAGCTCGCGGGAGATAATGGCAGCGTGACAGGTACGGCCGCCGCGATTGGTGACAATGGCGCCAGCGATCTTCATGATGGGCTCCCAGTCGGGATCGGTCATATCCGTCACCAGGACATCGCCTTTTTTAAAGTCATGAATATCGACGACATTTTCAATAACGTTGGCCACGCCCTGGCCGATCTTGGTGCCGACTGCCAGGCCTTCCACCAGAATCTTGCCCTTTTCCTTGAGCCTGTAGGTCTCCATGGTCCCCTTGGCAATCTGGGAATGAACAGTTTCCGGACGGGCCTGGACAATGAACAGATTGCCGGTGCCGACATCTACGCCGTCCCCGTCCTTGGCCCACTCGATATCCATGGCCTTGCCGTAATGATCCTCAATGATGCAGGCCCATTCGGCAAGCTTGAGGATTTCATCATCGCTGATCACATATGACCTCCGCTCCTCGGGAGTGGTGTCGATATTCCTCACCGGCTCCTTGGTGGAAGGATCATTGTCATAGATCATCTTGATCTCTTTGGATCCCAGTGTCTTGGACACGATGGGGCGCTTGCCCTGCTTGAGGGTCGGCTTGAACACATAGTACTCGTCCGGATTAACCGCGCCCTGCACGACATTCTCGCCCAGACCCCAGGCGCCGGTGATGAAGACCGCGTCTTCAAAGCCGGACTCGGTATCAATGGAGAATATAACCCCGGACGACGCGGAATCACTGCGGGCCATCTTCTGAACAACAATGGACAGATAGACGTCGAACTGACCGAACCCCTTATCATGGCGGTAGGAAATGGCCCGGTTGGTAAACAGGCTGGCAAAACAGCGTTTGCAGGCATCGATGAGCGCTTCCGGGCCGCAGATGTTCAGATAGGTTTCCTGCTGGCCGGCAAAGGAAGCGTCCGGCAGATCTTCGGCAGTGGCTGACGAGCGGACAGCCACATCCACGCCCTCGCCGTATTCCTCTTCCATCTTTTTATAGGCGTCGATGATCGCAGTGCGGAGATCATCGGGAAATTCTGCGTTGCGAATGATGTCGCGGGTTTTTTCTCCGCGCGCCTGGAGATTGCGCATATCATGAGTATCCAGTCCTGCAAGGGCATCCTTGATGGCCTCTTCAATACCGGCGGCCTTGAGAAGATACTGATAAGCATAGGCGGTAATGGCATATCCATTGGGCACGGCAACGCCCTTTGAGGTAAGTTTCTGGTGCATTTCACCAAGTGAGGCGTTTTTGCCGCCCACCATCGGTACATCCTCAATACCGATTTCATCAAACCAGAGAATCAATTCTTGTTCGTGTGAGGTTCCCATTGCTACATCTCCCTAACTCTAATTAAATGGAATTACATATCTACATGTGGACGGAAATATTTTCATCGTCGATCAAAAAAGAACAATGTAAAAAAAAAATCCCTGCCGGTCAACCATTACAATCAGCTTTCCCTGATTAGCCCGCATTTTTCACCAGTTTTCGTTACGAAAGCCTGGAGATCGGAGTCTTCGCTTACCTGGTTCCCCACAAGCGTTTTCGACCAAAAGGGCGCGCAGGCATACTCGGAGTCTGCGCTTACCTGACGGTATGTCGAGCACCCTTGACCGAGGAAATGCTTGTGGGGGGCCGATATACAGGTTTGCAGTAGGAAAGTGGTGAGAAATGCGGGTTGATTCCGCCGCACTCCGAAAAAATCATCTGAAAAAAGATGCTTTATTGATAAGCCGAACCTGTCGAGCTATAATAGAAAACAACTATTTTTTATCCGACACAAAATATACAAACATCAACCAGCGGAAATCATGCAAATCCATTCCGAGATAAAGACAATCATCAACTCCCATATCGCCCCCAACGACCATGGCGCCAGCGACTATTTTTCCGCCATTAAGGAGCTGGTCCGGCAGCGCAACAACGGAGACAGCCCGGAAGAGAAGCAACTGTGGCAGGAAGCTGTCGAGACCGTCTACTCCCTGGTTCGCGATGAAATAACAACCAATACGGGGAAGCCTCTGACAAAGATCAAATTCGGCACTTCCGGGTGGCGCGGCATGCTGGGCAAGGATATCAACGTCCACACGGTGGCCTGCGTCACCGCCGCCATCCTTTCCATTTACGCTGACCTAGAGAACAATCCGGAACTACAGGAAGCAAGCGGGATCAGGGATTTCGACGAACTGCGGCGCCGGGGCTGCGTCATCGGATTCGACAACCGTTTCTGCGGTGACCTTCTCGCCCTGAGCGCTGTCAACGTGCTTGCGGCCAACAAAATCCGCATTTTCTATGCCGGCGAGGCCACGACCGGCGCCCTGTCGGCATCGGTCCTGGAGAGACAGGCGGCCTTTTCCATCAACCTGACCCCGAGCCACAACCCCCTTGAATACGGCGGATTCAAATACAACGCCGCCGATGCCGGTCCCGCGGCCCCGATCCTCACCGACATGATCACCGAACAATCCCGCAGAATCCTTGAGCAGGGCCGCAGCGAACTTCTTCCCGAAACCATTGACCTGCAGAGGTCCCTGGAGGCTGTCCCGGGGCTGGAACGGGAAAATGCCCTGGCCAGCTGGCAGAACCTGGTCCGCAGGAACGAAAAGCTACACGGACTTGACTATGACTCGATTATCATTGACTTTGCCACCAAGCCGGACCTGGTCATCGCCATTGACTGCGTGCACGGCGCCGCCCGGGTCAACATCGCGGATTTTTTCAAGGGCCACGATTCCGACCGCCTGATCATCCTGCGCGGCGAACCGGACGTCACCTTCGGCGGCATCGCGCCTGAGCCCTCCTCCGCCAACATGGCGCCGGTGACGGCGGCCCTGCGGGAACGAAAGGAACCGCTTAAGATAGGGGTGATAATCGATCCCGACGGCGACCGCATCCGCTTCACCGACGGCACGGAAGAAATCAGTATGAACCATTTCGGAGCCATGGCCTATCACTTCATCCACCAGGTCAAGAACAAAACAGGCATGGTAGCCAAGACCGTGGCCACCAGCAACCTGGCCAACGCCATTGCCGCCTCGTTCAATGAAAAAGTATTCGAACCACGCGTCGGCTTCAAGGAATTCAAACCGGTCATGGGCCGGGCGCTGGTCTATTTTGAAGAATCGGACGGGATTTCGGTCATTGGCCACACTCCGGAAAAAGACGCGTACATCGGGCTCCTGCTGGCCATGGACATGGTCCTGACACTGGGAAAAAACCTCAGCGAATATCTCGCGGTCATAGAGGATCAGTACGGCACCTATTACCCTGCCCGCGACAGTGTCACCGTATCACAGCAGGGATCCGAGTTGATGACCACCCTGGCAGGCCTGGCACAATACGCGGAAGGAACGGAAATACGCATCGGCGACAAGGCCAGGCGCATCCGGGAAGTGATAACCATTGACGGCCGCAAGATGATCCTCGACGACAACAGCTGGATCATGATCCGTCCCTCCGGCACCGAACCAAAGGTGCGTTTTTACGTGGAGGCCAGGAGCGGGCCGGAAACAGCCCTCCTTGTTAAAACAGCAAAATCCATGCTTGCCGAAATAGGTTTACTTGCTTAGAGTACGGCTATCAACAAGCGACAACATATCATTGCCCAACTTTATATAAAGGAAAAACCATGTGGGAATATACGGATAAAGTCCAGGAACACTTCACCAACCCCCGCAATGTAGGGGAAGTCGAAGGCGCCGACGGCATCGGCGAAGTCGGCTCCCTTGCCTGCGGCGATGCGCTCAAGCTGAGCATCAAGGTCGACGACAACGGCATCATCACCGATGCCCGATTCAAAACCTTCGGCTGCGCCTCGGCCATCGCATCCTCCTCCGCCCTGACCGAAATGGTCAAGGGCATGTCCATTGAGGAAGCGGAAAAAATTACCAACGAGGATATCGCCAACTTCCTCGGCGGCCTGCCCAAGGAAAAAATGCACTGCTCGGTCATGGGCCGTGAAGCGCTGGAGGCCGCCATCGCCAATTACCGGGGCGTCATCCTGCCCATGGCCGAAGGCGAAGTGGTCTGCGAATGCTTCGGAGTGACCGACCTGGAGATAATCCGGGCCATCCGCGAATCGGACCTGCGCTCGGTGGAGGAGATCACCAACTTCACCAAGGCCGGCGGCGGCTGCGGAAAATGCGAGGACAAGCTGCGCGAAATCCTGCAGCAGACCGTTCAGGGACTGGAGGTCGAGCCCAAGAGAGCGAAAAAAGAGCAGAGAATGACCACTCTCCAGAAGATCAAAAAGATCGAGGAAGTGCTGGAGCGGGAGATCAAACCAACCCTGAAAAAGGACGGCGGCGACATCGAGCTGATCGATGTTGACGGCGATTTTGTCACGGTTTCCCTGCGCGGCGCCTGCGCCGGGTGCCAGTCTTCCCGGACCACCCTCAAGGTATATGTGGAGAAAAAACTGCGGGAACTGGTCAGTGACTCGCTCATCGTCGAGGAGGGCAAATAATGGACTGCGGCAGCGACAAGGTTATCTATATGGACAACAACGCCACCACCAGGGTGGCCCCGGAAGTGGTGGATGCCATGATGCCGTTCCTCACGGACTGTTACGGCAACCCGTCCTCCATGCATATTTTCGGCGGCCAGGTCGGCAGGGCCATCACCGAGGCCAGGGAATCCATTGCCGAACTCCTGGGGGCGGAACCGGAAGAGATCATTTTCACCAGCTGCGGCACCGAGAGCGATTCAACAGCCATTCTTTCGGGCCTCCAGACCTTTCCGGAACAACGGCATATAGTCACCACCCGGGTTGAACACCCGGCAGTCAAGAACCTGTGCGACAACCTTGACAGCCTCACCGGCCACAAACACCGGATCACCCGCCTCCAGGTCGAAGCGGACGGGACCCTTGATCTGGACCAGTACAGAGAAAGCCTGACCGAGGACACCGCCATCGTCAGCGTGATGTGGGCCAACAATGAAACAGGGGTCATTTTTCCGGTGGAAGAAATGGCGGCCATGGCCAGGGAGCGAGACATCCTGTTCCACACCGATGCGGTGCAGGCAGTGGGCAAGATTCCTTTCAATCTCAAGGAAACCGCCATAGATTTTCTTTCGGTTTCAGGGCATAAACTGCATGCTCCCAAGGGTGTCGGGGTACTTTACGTCCGCAAGGGCACGCCGTTCATTCCCTTTATCAATGGCGGACACCAGGAGCACGGCCGCCGCGGCGGCACCGAAAACGTTGCCTCCATAGTCGCCCTTGGCCGGGCCTGCAAACTCGCCGGGGAAAAACTGGAAGAAGAGAACACCAGGGTAAAATATCTTCGCGATAAACTTGAAACGGGGCTGCTGGAGCAGATCCCGCGGTCAATGCTCAACGGCCACAAAACCGAACGCCTGCCCAATACGGCCAACATCAGCTTCGAGTTTGTCGAGGGCGAATCCATTCTTCTGCACATGGACCGCTACAGGATCTGCGCCTCATCGGGATCGGCCTGCACTTCCGGCTCACTGGAACCTTCCCACGTGCTGCGGGCCATGGGTGTTCCCTTCACCGCCGCCCACGGTTCGATCCGCTTCAGCCTCTCCGTCTACAACACCGAGAAAGAAGTTGATTTTGTCCTGGAGAAAATGCCGGCAATCATTGCCAACCTGCGGGAAATGTCCCCATTCTGGAACAAAGACGACCACTGAAAGGCAGCAAGGAGAGCCCATGAATATCATCCCCCCGTCGTATGAGATCCTCGATTCACTCGATCAACAGAGCCTGGCAATACGCATTGAGTACAGCGGGCGCATCTGCTACAAGAGCGAAGACCAGATCAACCAGGACTCGGCCATTCCCTTTGTCAGGAAAATGGCGGAACACGGACACAATTCCGTCCTGGAGATGGGGGTGGTCACGCTCCGGGTATCCTATACGGATCCGCAGCTGCTCACCGAACTCATGGCGACGCAACCCCGATATCTCCACCTTGACTCCCCGGATGACCAGACTCTGCTTGTCACCGGCAGCGTCAGGGCGTTCAGGGAAATGCTGATCTTCCACCCGGACTGCGTTCTGGTCAAGGCCATGGCCGCGTTCCTGGCCGCCCGGCACCCCTATTTTTTTGAAACCATCCTGCCGTCGTCCGGCCTGCGCAATGACGCGACCATCTCGGTTGCCAAGGTCAGCCTGGACGAGGTGGACACCATGGCGCCGGAGCTGCGGATCAAGCACCGCCATATCGGGGTGAAATTCATAGTCAACCGCGCCGTCACCCATGAAATTGTGCGGCACCGGCCCTGCTCCTTTCTGCAGGAAAGTCAGCGCTACTGCCGGTATTCCGAAAACAAGTTCGGGGGAGAGGTGACTTTCATCAAACCCATGTTCTACCGGGAAGGCTCGCCGGAATACACCATGTGGAAAAAAGCCATGGTCGACACCGAGCAGATATACCTGAAGCTGCTGGAAACCTCCACACCCCAGGCGGCCCGCACGGTCCTGCCCAATTCCTGCAAAACCGAACTCATCGTCTACGCCAACCTTTTGGAATGGAAGCACATCTTCAAACTGCGAACCACCAGGGCAGCCGAACCGTCCATGCGCGAAGTGATGATCCCCCTCCACGAGGAACTCAGGGCCCGTTTCCCGGAACTCACCCTCGACTGACCGGCCTCCCAGGCTGGAACTCAAGGGAAACACGAACAATCAACAGCTTCTTGACATCCCTGGTCTAACCTGCTAAATTCTCCAGACTTGCGCTTATTCGGGCAGTTGTATTCAACACTGTCCACAGCTTTGTTCATTTACCCATATTACATAAAAAAACAAAAGGAGGAACCCATGGCTCTCGATCCCACCAAACATGCGGACTGGGAAATTGCCGAAGAAGCGGAAAGCCGAATGAAAACCGTCTACGAGCTTGGCGACATGCTCGGACTGGAAAAAGAGGAACTGCTTCCCCACGGCCATTATGTGGCAAAACTTGACTACCGAAAGATTCTTGACCGTCTCAAAGACCGGCCGGATGGAAAATATGTTGATGTGACGGCCATCTCGCCAACCCCCCTGGGCGAAGGAAAATCGACCTGTGCCATGGGCCTGGTGCAGGGGCTCGGCAAACGCAGCAAATCAGTCGTCGGCGCCATTCGCCAGCCATCGGGCGGCCCGACCATGAACATCAAGGGCAGCGCTGCCGGCGGCGGTCTTGCCCAGTGCATTCCGCTGACCCCGTTTTCCCTGGGACTTACCGGTGACATCAACGCCATCATGAATGCCCATAACCTGGGCATGGTGGCCCTGACCTCGCGCATGCAGCATGAAAACAATTACACCGACGAGCAGCTTGCCCAGCGCAACCTGAAAAGGCTCGACATCCATCCCAAAAAAGTTGAATTCGGCTGGATTATCGATTTCTGCGCCCAGGCCCTGCGCAATATCACCATCGGCCTTGGCGGCAAAATGGACGGCTACACCATGCAGTCCAAATTCGCCATTGCCGTGAGTTCCGAAATCATGGCCATCCTCTCCATTGCCAGCGACCTCAGGGATATGCGCGAGCGTATCGGCAAGATCGTTGTTGCCTACGACAGGCAGGACCGCCCGATCACCACGGCCGACCTGGAAGTTGACGGCGCCATGACCGCCTGGATGGTCGAAGCCCTGAACCCGAACCTGATGCAGACCCTGGAGGGGCAGCCGGTCATTGTTCATGCCGGCCCCTTTGCCAACATCGCCATTGGTCAGTCTTCGGTCATTGCTGACCGGGTTGCCCTTAAAATCGCCGATTACAACGTTACGGAAAGCGGCTTCGGCGCGGACATCGGTTTTGAAAAATTCTGGAACCTCAAATGCCGCTACTCGGGCCTCAAGCCCAACTGTGCCGTTGTTGTCGCAACCATCCGCGCCCTCAAATGCCACGGCGGCGCACCGATCCCGGTTCCGGGCAAACCCATGCCCGAAGAATACGGCAAGGAGAATGTCGGCTGGGTCGAGGAAGGCTGCAAAAACCTCATCCACCATATAGAGACCGTCAAGAAAGCCGGCATCAACCCGGTTGTCTGCATCAATGCCTTCTACACCGACACCGATGCCGAGATCAAGGCAGTGCGCCGCATGTCTGAAGCTGCCGGCGCACGCGTCGCCCTGTCCAGGCATTGGGAGCATGGCGGCGACGGCGCGCTGGAATTTGCCGACGCTGTTGTCGATGCCTGTGAAGAACCCAACGACTTCAAATTTCTCTACGACCTTGAGACTCCTCTCTCCAAAAGGATCGAGCTTATCGTCAAAGAGGTGTACGGCGGCGACGGTGTCAGCTACTCGCCGGAGGCCCAGGCCAAACTCAAACGGATCGAGGCAGATCCCGAAAGCAAGGAAATGGGAACCTGCATGGTCAAAACCCACCTTTCCCTTTCACATGACCCAAGCATCAAAGGGACACCGAAGGGCTGGACCCTGCCCATCCGCGACATCCTGACCTATAAAGGAGCCGGATTTGTTGTGCCGGTTGCCGGAGCCATCAGCCTGATGCCGGGCACCGCATCGGATCCGGCTTATCGTCGGGTTGATGTCGATGTTGAAACCGGCAAGGTCAAAGGCGTTTTCTAACAACCATTCTCACTTTTCGCTCATCACAACACTGGTCAGGGGGCTAAGTCCTTTGACCAGTGTTTTTTTTTGTAGTATAATGACGAATAATATTGTAATCCTATAAATATAAGCATAACGAAGGGTGAAGAGGCAGGGTTTCCTCATATTCATATTGTTCGGATCTAATGCTTGGAATAACGTCATCAAACTTTGCGCAATAATGTAAAGCTATGTCAGCACCCCCAAAAACAGCTTCTCTCAAACGCACCACGGTCAAGGATCAATCCGGCGCCAGCAAACTGAAAATCGGCGAGCTGCTCAGCAAAGCCGGCTACATCACCGCCCATCAGTTCGATCAGGCCAAATCCGAACAGAAAAAGAGCGGCAAAAGACTGAGCCACATTCTTCTTGACAACGGCTACATTGAGCAGGATACCATTGTCAACTTCCTCAGCCGGCAGCATAACTACCCGGCCGTTGTCATCTCCAGTGAAGTCCCCAGCGATGAAGCCATCAAACTCATGCCCTATGAGCTGGCTAAAAAATACATGGCTTTCCCCATGCGCATCGCCGGAAACACCCTGCAGGTCACCATGGCCGAACCTACCGATGACGTGGAAGTTGAGGAACTGCAGAATGCCCTTGATAAAAGCCTTAATGTATGCGTATCCTCGGCCATAGAGATCATCAACGCCTATAAAAAATACTACGAAATCGATGAGGAAGAGTACAAATCATTTTTTACCAGGCATGAAGTTGAGGAGGAAGAAGTCAGTGTTGCCGAGGTCAGCGACTTCGGCTCCCTGGTTTCTGATGCTGCGGAAGATTTTGAGATAGGCGGCAGCGAAAATGAGGATGTAGGAGGTGATCAGTTCTCGGCTTCTGACGCGCCCATCATCAAACTGGTGAACGGGGTGCTGATCAAGGCGGTCCAGGAAGGGGTCAGTGATATTCATATCGAGCCTTTTGAAAAAAGCATGCAGGTCCGCTACCGCAAAGACGGCGCCCTGTTCAAGTCAATGAACCTGCCGCTGGCCATCAAGAACGCCCTTACCGCCCGATTGAAGATTCTCTCCGGCCTCAACATCACCGAGCGCCGGGTTCCCCAGGACGGCCGTATCAAAATGCGGACCGGCCGCAATACAGCGGTCGATTTCCGTGTCTCAACGCTGCCGCTGCTGCACGGCGAAGGCGTGGTGCTCCGTATCCTGGACAAAAGTTCGCTCAATGTCGACCTGACCATGCTCGGTTTCGAGCCGGAAACCTTTACCATGCTGAAACGGTGTCTCAACCGGCCGCAGGGACTACTGCTGGTTACCGGGCCGACAGGTTCCGGTAAAACCGTTACCCTGTATTCCGCGCTTAACTCGCTCAACCGTGAAGACATCAAGATCCTCACCGCCGAGGATCCGGTGGAGTTCAACTTCAAAGGAATCTGCCAGGTCAATGTCAACACCGAGGTCGGCATGACCTTTCCCGCCGCGCTCAAAGCATTCCTCCGCCAGGATCCGGACATCATCATGGTCGGTGAAATTCGGGACATTTCAACTGCTGAAATTGCCATGAAGGCCGCCATGACCGGTCACCTTGTTTTTTCCACCCTCCATACCAACGATGCTCCCTCTTCCGTATCGCGTATGGTGGACATCGGCATTCCCCCGTATATTCTTGCCGGCTCCCTGACCATGGTCCTGGCACAGCGCCTCGGCCGCCGCCTATGCAAGGAATGCAAAACCGTCATGCATCACGAACCGGAGGAACTGCTTGCCGCCGGCTTCAACGAGGATGAACTTGACGGGCTGACCTGCTACGGAGCTGTGGGCTGCGCCAACTGCAATGGTCTCGGCTACAAGGGCCGAGTCGGTTTTTTCGAACTGCTCGAAGTTACCGAAGAGGTGGCCAAGGCCATCGCGGCCGAACTCCCGGAGGAGCAGCTGCGAAAAATCGCCATCAAGGAAGGGATGGTGCCCCTGCGGCGCGCGGCCCTCAAAAAAGTCGCCCAGGGCGTAACCAGCCTGGAGGAAGTTCTCCGCCGGACTGTCTTTCCCGAGGAAAGCCTGCCAGCGTACATGGTCAACCCCGATGTTGAAGAATACGAGGACGGCGACGTCATCATCCAGGAAGGCAATACCGATATTGACTTCTTCAAGCTCATCCGCGGCAAGGTGGCGGTCCTCAAATCAGGCAAAAAAATTGCCGAGATCACCGAGCCGGGAGAATACTTCGGCGAAATGTCCTCCATCTCGGGCGAGCCCAGATTTGCCTCCATTGTCGCGCTCGGCCGCTGTACGGTGAAACGGTATCCCGGCGACAAGCTTACGGAGGTTCTGGAAAAATTTCCTGACATTTCCAGGCAGCTCTTCAAAACCATTGTCGGACGGCTGCAGAAAGCAGACCGCATGGTCGTCAAACTGGCAGGTGGCGGCAAGCCGCAGCGGCCGCAGGTTGTCCGGCAGGCATGAGCAAAATTTCCGTCTATATTATCGCCTACAACGAATCCGAAAAAATCAGCGACGCAATCAACTCGGTCCTGTGGGCGGATGAAATAGTTGTCGCGGACTCCTACAGCCAGGACAATACGGCCGTCATTGCCAGCGGTCTTGGCGCCAGGGTCGTCCAGATCAAATTCCAGGGTTTTGGCGATCTGCGTAACAGGGCAATGGCCGCCTGTACGCACGACTGGATATTTTCCCTGGATTCGGATGAGCGTTGCACACCGGAGGCCCGGGATGAAATTCTGGCCACCATCGACAATCCCCGGGCAATCGATGCCTATTATATTCCCCGGCGGAATTATTTCATGGGACGCTGGATAAAGCATTCCGGGTTTTACCCTGATTACCGCCAGCCGCAGCTGTTCCGCAAGGGTTCCCTGCAATTCAAGGACGATCCGGTTCACGAAGAATACGCGGTTATCAGCAAACATCAGGCCGGCTTCCTGAAACAGTCCATCTGGCAGTTTCCCTACAAAAACCTTGAAGAAGTGGTCCACAAGGCCAACAAATATTCCACCCTGGGCGCGGAGAAACTGGCAAAAAAAGGACGCCGTGGAACAATGTTCACTGCCTTAACACGCGGTATGTGGGCCTTCTTGCATATGTATTTGCTCAAACTGGGTGTGCTGGACGGCTGGCCGGGCTTCATCATCGCCCTGGGGAATTTTGAAGGCACCTTTTATAAGTATGCCAAGCTTTATGAACAACAGGCGGGCTGGCAGCCGCCTTTATCACCGCCGCTCAGGCGTTGAGCGCAAGTACTGGTTGATGCCCTTCGCGCACCACACCAGTTTGCGGGTAATGGTCTGCTGCAGGATGTGATCATTGTGCTTCAGACGGGTCCGGTCATTCATTGAATGATAGAGGTGATACACCAACCCCTTGAATTTCATGTTCTGCCGTTTGATGCCGCTATTCAACAGACGAACAATAAACTCACTGTCCTCCCGCCCCCAGCCGACAAACTCTTCGTTAAAGCCATTGACGGCAATGGCATCCTTTTTGTGAAAGGCAAAGTTACAGGTCTTGATTCCGACCAGGCTTCGGCTGGTAAAAGAAAACATTCGGGCCAACAGTGGGGAGCGCAGACAATTTTTCCTGTTTTTTACTCCTTTATGACAGAAAGCCTGAACCATTGCTTTTCTCTCCAGAACCTTGGCCGACAGATCTTTGTCCAGCAAAACCCTGGTTCCCTGGATGAAAAAGCCGGGCCGGCAGAAAGCCAGATGGTCTTCGACAAAATGCTTTTCAAGGGCAACATCGCCGTCTACCAGGACAATATACTCTCCCGACGCCTTGGCAATAGCCCGGTTCCGACTCCTGGCAAGCCTGAAGCCCCTGTCCTTCTGCCATGAATGAATAACCGGTATTGGCGCGGAACTCGCCAGCTGTTCGACAAGAGTCTTTGTCTCCGGTCCTGAGCCGTCATCGGCCACAATGATCTCGTCCGGCAAAACTGTCTGGGCAAAAGCGCTGAGAAGCGCAACCTCCAGGGCCTCTTTCCAGTTATATGTTGTTATGATCAGGCTGATATTCAATGAATCCACCCGCCCTGGTCTCTCTGCTGCCGCAGCAGGCGGACCGTAGCGTCATACACCATGTCCACCGGTATGCGGTCCATGCAGGTCATTGTGTTGCAGGTGCGCCGGCGGCATCCCAGGCAGTCAAGATTGCCCGCCTTGACTATCACATGTTCGACCCCGTAGGGGCCGACCCGTTCGGGATGCGTTGGCCCGAAAAGCGCTACCACCGGCACCCCGGCCATTGCCGCCATGTGCATGGGGCCTGAATCCAGACCGATATAGACGGAACAGCGGCTGAGCAGCGCAGCGGTTTCGGCAAGGTTGCATCTGCCGGCGGCAACAATGGGCACCTTGGTCATCTTGGCCTCGATGGCCAGTATATACTCCCGGTCTGCGCCGCTGCCGCCAAAAATGACCTTCATGCCTTCATTGTCAATTAACCGGTCAGCGAGCCAGGCCCATCGTTCCGGAAACCAGAACTTGGTGTTCCAGCGGGCAGTGGTATGCATATAGGCAATCCTGTCATCGGGCGTTATTCCATACCCGGCCATCATGGCGTTTATTCTTCGCTCGGCGGCATCTCCGCTGCCGAGAAAAAAATCCTCTTCAGCTACGGAACAGCCCAGATGATCACAGAAAAGAAGATTCTTTTCCAGGGCATGGACAGTAGCCGGCGGCACTGTGATCAACTGATCCTGGAACAGGGTATTCAACTCACGGGCCCCGGCAAATCCCACCCGTTTTGCCCCGGGACTGGTACGGCCTAGCAGCCCGCTGCGAAAAGAGGCATGCAGGTCGAGAATCAGGTCATAGGGATCAGCCTGGAATTCCTTGCGCAGGTGCGCCAACGTTCTTCTTGTTTCTTTAACGGCATGGAAAAAGGCCGTTCTGCCGGCCCGCGGATCACTGGTGGAAGGGATATTGATCTGGTGAACAGCATCAACAGCCGGATCGTTCTCTACGATCCGGGCAAATGCTTCCTGCACGACCCAGCCGATATGACAGCCCGGCCAGGTCCGTTTGAGGCAGTGGACAAGCGGCAGGGTATGAATGATATCACCCAGGGAGCTTGGCTTGAGAATCAGGATTCTGGCGCTGTGCAAATCCATGGCACGTGCTGACCGGTTACCGGCAGCCACGACACAGGTTGTCAACAGAAGGAAATAAACGATCGGTGAACAATGACATGCATCTATCCGGTTCTGCGCATGGGTCAGGCAAGCCGCCCACAGCATTTCTTGTACTTCTTGCCGGATCCGCATGGACAAGGGGCATTGCGGCCCACCTTGTCTTCCGTCCGCTTCACCGGTTTTTGCGGCCCGGCTTCCCCGGTTCCACCCTTATTCAACTGCATTTCCTGTTCGCGCTTTCTCTGTTCTTCCTCAAGGCGGGCGACTTCATCCGGCTTAACGACCTGCACTCGCAGCAAGGTGCCGACGGTCTGCTCCTTGACCGTTTCAATCATGCCCATGAACAGGTCGAACCCTTCTCTCTTGTATTCATTGAGGGGATTTTTCTGACCATATCCGCGCAGTCCGATCCCCTCCTTGAGATGATCCATGTTCAGCAGGTGCTCTTTCCAATGGGTATCAACCATCTGCAGCAGAATAATACGCTCAAGATGGCGCATCTGCTCCTCGCCGTTGGTTTCCTCCTGGTGCCGATACGCCGCGTTGACCGCCTCCTTCAATTTTTCAAACAGCCGGTCCGCGTTCAGGTCCAGTCGATCATGATCGCTCCATTGCAGTTTCAGATTAAACAGCTCGGCCATCCGCGCGGCGATTTCATCCCAATCCCAGTCTTCCGAAGGAACCTTGTCCCGGGCAAATTCAGCAACAACCCTGTCCACCAGGTCGTTGATCATATCATCAACAATGGGCCGGAGGTCGGTGCCTTCGAGCACTTCGCGCCGCTGGCGATAAATGACCTCGCGCTGCTTGTTCATAACATCGTCATATTCAAGGAGGTGCTTCCGGATATCGAAATGGTATCCTTCAACCTTGCGCTGGGCATTTTCAATGGCCTTGCTGATCATGTTGTGCTCGATGGGCTCATCCTCCTCCATCCCCAGCTTGTCCATGATTCCTGAAATGCGGCCGGAACCGAAGATGCGCAGGAGATCGTCCTCAAGCGACAGGAAAAATCGTGATGAGCCGGGATCCCCCTGGCGCCCCGCCCGGCCGCGCAGCTGGTTGTCAATCCGGCGGCTTTCATGCCTGCTGGTGCCGAGGATATGCAGCCCGCCGAGTTCGCGCACACCTTCGCCAAGTTTGATATCGGTTCCCCTGCCGGCCATGTTGGTGGCAATGGTAACCCGGCCTTCCTGTCCGGCGCCGGCGATGATCTCGGCTTCCCGATCATGCTGCTTGGCATTGAGCACATCGTGCCTGATGCCAGCTTTTTTGAGCATCTTGGCAATTTTTTCCGAAACGTCAATGGATATGGTGCCGACCAGGATCGGCTGGCCCTTGGTATTCAGCTCCTTGATCTCCCTGACAATGGCCCGATACTTGGCGGCCTCGTTCTTGTAAATAACATCAGGGTAATCCTTGCGAATCATCTTTTTATGGGTGGGGATGACGATGACTCCGAGGTTGTAAATCTTGGCGAATTCCGGTGCCTCGGTATCCGCGGTGCCGGTCATGCCGGCCAGCTTGTCATACATGCGGAAGTAATTCTGGAAAGTGATGGATGCCAGGGTCTGGTTCTCTTTCTCGATCTTGACCCCTTCCTTGGCCTCCAGGGCCTGATGCAGTCCATCGCTGTAGCGGCGTCCTTCCATGGTCCTGCCGGTAAACTCATCAACGATGACTACCTGGCCGTCCTTGACGATATAATCAACATCGCGCTGAAAAGCGAAATGGGCCTTGAGCGCCTGGTTAATATGATGCAGCTTGTCAATGTTTCGCGGATCATACAGGTTTTCCGCATCAAGCAGTTCTTCGCTCAAGGCCACCCCCTCATCGGTGAGCATGACCTGGCTGCTTTTTTCATCAAGGCTAAAGTGCAGATCTTTCTTGAAATGGCGCATGATGCTGTTGACCTTGAGGTACAGGTCGGTTGACACGTTGGCCGGACCGGAAATAATAAGAGGAGTACGGGCCTCGTCGATAAGGATCGAATCGACCTCGTCGACAATGGCATAGTTGAAACTGCGCTGGCAGTAATCATTGATGTCGAATTTCATGTTGTCGCGGAGATAGTCAAACCCGAACTCGTTGTTGGTGCCGTAGGTGACATCTGCCGCATAGGCTTCCCGCCTTGCCTCATCATCCATATCATGGACAATACTGCCGGTGGTCAAACCGAGAAAACGATATACCTTGCCCATCCACTCCACATCGCGGCTGGCCAGGTAGTCATTGACCGTGACCACGTGCACGCCCTTGCCCGACAACGCGTTGAGATAGACCGACAGCGTCGAGGTCAGGGTTTTGCCCTCACCGGTCTTCATCTCGGCAATGGAGCCGCGATGCAAGGTAATGCCGCCGATGAGCTGCACGTCGTAATGGCGCTCCCCAAGCACCCGCCGGGCAGCTTCGCGGACAACGGCAAAGGCCTCGACCAGCAGGTCATCAAGGGATTCGCCCTTGGCGATCCGTTCCTTGAATTCAATGGTCTTGGCGGCCAACTGCGCGTCATCCAGCGGCTGTATCTGAGGCTCCAAGTCGTTAATCCTGCTGACGACCTGACGCATTTCCTTGATCATTCGATCATTTTTACTGCCAAAAACCTTGGTGAGGGCTTTTCCGATCATGTTCTCTATATGTTTCCTTGTTTTCCGGAAGACTCAGGGTCATCCGGGAGGGTCATTTATTGTCTGCCAGCCAGATCAATGCTTCTTCGTCGCAATCCGGAAATTGCGGACAATGAAGGCAATCGCTCCAGATCTTGTGCGGCAGGTCGCGTTTGTCAATCTCGTGGAAACCGAGCTTGCGGAAAAAGGGGGCCTGGTAGGTCAAGGTAAATACCCGGCCGATACCAAGATGTTCCGCCTCCTCCAGGCAGACCTTGAC
The DNA here is from genome assembly GCA_023544645.1 of Desulfobulbaceae bacterium. Classification (GTDB taxonomy): domain Bacteria; phylum Desulfobacterota; class Desulfobulbia; order Desulfobulbales; family Desulfobulbaceae; genus UBA10518. The sequence goes on from JAMJFO010000004.1 coordinate 17,866, forward strand.
CAGCGCCTCGCCGATGCCGATGCCCTGTTTATCAGCGGCAACTGCCAGGGAGCGTATTTCCGCCAGATCCTCCCAGCAGATATGCAGAGAGCACACCCCCTGTACGCCGTTATCATCATAAACGACAAAATCGCGCAGCTGGTCATACAGGGAGCTGATGGAACGGCCAAGCAGGAGTCCCTTGCCGGCAAAATGCTTGAGCAGGGAATGGATCTCCTTGACATCGCCCATGCGGGCAGGACGGATATTGGCTGGCACAACTTTTTCCGGCATCATGAAAATTATATAGTTTACTCACTCAACAAGGAATGGTCAAGGTTCTAGAATCTGCGGCACCCTGCAACCGCTGATCCATGTTGATAAAAGCGCAAAGTGTGTTTGCCTTGCCCCAAAAGCGATTACCTGAACAAAACAGCACAGTTATGGATATCGTTGCCAAAAAGTTGAATCTCACATACACCATACTTGCACTGCCGGCTAATTATTCCTGCCCGTTCCCGGACGGTTTTTTCTTGGCCCGGGAAACCAGGGTCTCCACCTGCCGGTCACCGCCGCCGGACTTGCCCGACGCTGTTTCCACCCCCGGTCTGGCAGAGGGCAGCAGAAAAGTCTGCCCGGCCCAGATACCAAGGAGGAACATCCATAGAAACAGGCAGAAGCAGACAACCGCGATGCCGGCAATGCCCGGCAGGCTCAGCTGAAAACGATAGGTTTTCTTCGGACTCCGCTTTTTCTTTCTCCTGGCTGCCATTCCCGTTGCGTCCCCGCCTACATGGTTTCCGGCGCGTTCAGACCGACAACATGCAATCCATTGCGAAAAACCGTCTTCAGCCCATGGCAGAAACAGAGCCTTGCCGCAGTCAGTTCAGCATCGTCGCTGATCACCTTATGTTTGTTGTAATAGCTGTGAAAGAGTCCGGCCATGTTCATCAGATAAAAGATTATCCGGTGCGGCGCCAGGTCTTCGGCAGCGGCGGCTATCAGGGCCGGATAGTCACCGATCACCTTGAGGAGTTCATATTCCTCGACCTCTTTCAACTGATCGAGTGAAACAGAGGCTGGACCGGCGGGAACTTCCACTCCTTTCTCCCGGGCCTGCCGTTCTATGGAGCAGAGCCGGGCAAAGGCATACTGCACATAGTAGACCGGGTTTTCCTGGCTCTGTTTCTTGGCCAGGTCCAGGTCGAATTCAAGCTGACTGTCGGCCTTGCGCATCAGGAAGAAAAATCGCAGCACATCGGCCCCGACCTCGTCCAGCAGCTCGTCCACGGTGATGAATGTGGCCTTGCGGGTGGACATCTTGACCTGCTTTCCTTCCCGGGTGATGGTAACAAACTGGTGCAGAACGACCCGGACCTTGGAGTCGTCAAAGCCAAGCGCCCTGATACCGGCCATGACATCAGGCACAGTGGCAATATGATCGGCGCCGAACACATTGACCATCCAGGTGAAACCGCGCCGGAACTTTTCCCGGTGATAGGCGATATCAGGCAGCCGGTAGGTTGGCTCACCGGTGCTCTTGATAATGACCCGGTCCTGTTCCTGTCCGAATTCCGTGGTCCTGAACCAGGTGGCGCCATCTTTCTCATAGATCAGGTCTTTGGTCCGCAGATCATCTACCACGGCGTCAACAAGCCCTTTTTCGTACAGGGTATGCTCATTGAAATAGCTGTCAAAACGCACGCCCATATTGTCCAGCGTAGTGTTGATATCAGCAAAGATCGCGGCCTGGGACCGGTCCCGGAACACCTCGACATCGGCATCCTTGAGACTGTCGCCAAGCTCATCGATGATATTCCTTGCGATATCATAGATATAATCGCCCTGGTACCCGTCCTCGGGGAAATCACTTTCCAGCCCGAGCAGCTCAAGATACCTGGCTCTGGTCGATGCGCCAAGCACGCGCATCTGCCTTCCCGCGTCGTTGAAATAATACTCCCTGGTAACATCATAGCCCACAGCCTCAAGCAGGCGGGCTATGGAATCACCAAGAATGGCATTGCGGCCGTGGCCGATGCTTAACGGACCGGTGGGATTGGCGCTGACATATTCGACCATCACTTTTTGCCGGCCCCCGATAGCAGCCAGCCCGAACTGTTCACCCTGCTCGTGGACCGGAATCAGCACTGAACTCCAGACCCGGTCCCGGAGGAAAAAATTCACAAAACCTGGCCCGGCAACTTCGACCTTGGCGACAAAGTCGTCTTCACCGCTGAACATATCAGCCAGTTTTGCCGCCACCGCCTTGGGGTTCTGCTTTTCCATGCCGGCAACAACCAGGGCCAGATTGGTGGAAAAATCTCCCTGTCCCTCATGTTTCGGCACTTCAACCGTATACTTGTCGGCTGCCGCCGAAGTCCAGAATCCTTGAACTATACCGTCCTTGAAACAGCCGTCCACACGTTCTTTAAGCTGTGATTTTATCATTTACTCCAATCCGTCACGTTTTCGTTGAGCCCGGGCGTCAACTCCTGCAAGGCTGAAACTATTCAGGCCTCAGGAGATATAATACCGAGCATTCAGATTACCAAAGAGACACAACACTTCATAGCTGATGGTGTCCATCCAGGCGGCAACCTCATCTGCCGAGATCAGGTCGTCACCCTGGCTGCCCATGAGCACCGCTTCATCGCCGCGCCTGATCTCGCCGACCACATCAGTCACATCAACGATGGTGAGATTCATGGAGATCCGGCCCACCACTGGCGCCCGCTGTCCATGAATGAGCACTGCGGCCCGGCCAGCCAGCCGGCGCAGGTATCCATCCTTATATCCCACCGGCAGAACCGCAAGCCTGCTTTGCCGCGAAGTGACAAAGGTCTGCCCGTAGCCCAGCCCGGTGCCTGCCGGCACGGTACGGACCTGGATCACCCGGGTGGAGAAACGCATCGCCAGCTGCAATCTCTGCTCCCCTTCCCTGCCCTGGTGATTTTTTCCTTCCGGGTAACATCCGTAAAGGGCTATTCCCGGCCGGGCCATGTTGAGGATGGTGAAGCCAAAGTGCAGCAGTCCGCCCGAATTGGCAATATTGAGACAGCAATCCTCGGGCAGCATGCCTTCAACACCTGCCACCACCTGTTGAAAACGGCCGAAGACCTCCATGGTGTTATCCGAATCAACATCATCGGCCATGGGGAAATGGGCCATTATACCGCCAAGGCGCACCCCCGGCAGATCGGTTATCTGCCTGACCAGTCCGGCGACCTCCTCGGGCAGGCAGCCCTGACGCCCCATGCCAACATCGGTCTTGACATGCACGCCGACCTCAAGGTCCATTTCAACGGCGTTCCGGGATAGATCCGTGAGTTGGAGTCCGTCAACCACAACCGGGGTCAACCGGTAGTGCAATATTTCCGGGATCGTCTCCGGCATCAGACCCACCAGAACAAAAACCGGCTCTTCGATGCCGGCCTCACGGAGAACCCGGCCCTCGCAGGCTTCCGCCACTCCGAAGGCGTCGGCCCCTTCAGCGGCAAAAATCCGGGCGCATTCGATCATGCCATGGCCGTAGCCGTCCGCCTTGACCATGGGCATGATCCGTGCCCCGCCTGCCCTGGCACGGCAGAGATTGAAATTATGCCGCAGGGCGGACCGGCTGATCTCAACCCTGTTCAACGAAGATGACAATGCGTTCCTCTCAGTCATTCCTGTTCATCCGCCTGGACCATTGCAGCCAGCCATAACGACTGGACAACAGCAAAGCCCAGCCGATGGCGATATACAATGTTCCCGTATATCTTCCTGGTTCAAAAAAGGTCCGCAGAAGCACACCGCCGGTTACCATCACCGCGACCAGAATCCATGTTTTCCAGGAATATACCGCTCCCAGGCAGGTGCCGTCACGCATTTTTGTGATACGTTCAACTGTTCGCCTGGCCGTCCGGTCAAGGATAAAGACTGACTTGAGGGTTCCAGCAAGCAGGGCGGCAGCGATAAACCAGCCGTTCTCGGCCGGATTGATCCAGCCCCAGCCTCTGATGATCAGAATCGTTCCTATTACGGTCCAGAGGAGGGCCGCGGCAAACAGGTGAACCCTGCGATTCACCCCGGGTTTGATGGACTGCAAAGGCTTTTTCAGGCTGAACACCGGCGTCCCCCTAAAACAACATAAGCCCATCCCCGTCGGGGGATGGGCTTATGATCACATACTGCAGGTCTGATAGAATAAAGCAGATCAGACTTCGGTAACAGTAATGGCGCCCTCGGGGCAGACCTCTACGCAGGTCTCGCATCCCAGGCATTCATCAGGCTCAACAGGGTCGGCCTTGCCATCAACCATTTCATACACCTGTGCAGGACATGCGTTTACGCACTCTTCATCGCCCGCACATTTGTCCTTGTCAACTATAACTTCCCACATGATTCAAACCTCCTGGATTAATGAAAGATATACTGGGTCTCGGTATCTTTCGTCACAATTTGAAGCAACAACACCGTCGCGACACGACAATGTTATTTCTCTTATCGGAGCGGATAGGGTTTGTCAAGATAAAAGATACCTTTTTTACAGGGGGCGGCAAAGACTTAACCATACAGAATTAAAAGAAAAGTGGTGCATCGCAGACAAGTGTGGCAAAAAAGCGATAAAAATTGTATGCATGGTGACAATAAGATAAAATCAGCCATCCACGATAAGAAACAGACTGAACCGTTATGACCACTGAAAAAAAATGGGCTCCGGAAAAAAGTGAACGAGCCATGATAGAAGGAATCTTCGAGGGGAGCCCCGATGCCGTCGGCGTAGCCGTTATACGACTTGACTGCGGTTGCCGGAAAATGGCAGCGGTTGACAGCCATGGGGAGCCGGCCAGTAAAATAATAATGTACCGTGATATGGCTGAATCGATATGCGACCAATGCAAAAAGGACAACGGCGACTTCATGCGGGTCACCGAACAGTTCATCAGCTGGAACGATCCTGAACCCGACGCGCGAACCAAAAAAATGATCCTCGCCAAGGTCCTCGGCATCCAGGACCAGACAACGAATTGACCGGCATTTATCCCGTTTCAGCCAGCCCATGAAAGGTTTTTTCCAGCTCATCAGTTCACAGGATCTTCTCAGCCTCCTGGACAGCTTTCATCCCCTGGATCCTGAACCTGTCCCTTTGCGGGACAGTCTGCACCGGATACTGGCACAGGATATTACCGCCCCTGAACCGCTTCCTCCCTTTGCCCGCTCAACCATGGACGGCTTTGCGGTCCGCGCCCGGGACACCTTCGGCTGCAGCGAATCGGAACCGGCTATCCTGCAGGTAAACGGCGAAGTCGCCATGGGAGCATCCGGACAGACGGCAGCCTTGCAATCGGGGCAGACCTGTACGATATGGACCGGGGGTGAGCTGCCGCCCAAAGCGGACGCCGTGGTCATGGTCGAATTCACCACCCGGCTGGATGACCACACCATCGAAGTGTTCCGGCCCGTGGCTCCGGGAGAGAACGTAATTCAGCGCGGCGAAGACTATGCATCGGGAACAGTCGTGCTGACAAAGGGCAGCCGGCTGCGGCCCCAGGATCTTGGTGTGCTGGCCGGACTCGGAATCATGGAAGCCTCGGTATTCCGACAACCGATGGTTGCCATCATCAGCACCGGGGACGAACTTGTAGAAATTGACCAGCCACTGACCCCGGGTAAAATCAGAGATATCAATTCAACCACCCTGGCTGCCCTGGTTGAAGAATGCGGAGCCATTCCCGTCCCCCTGGGCATCATCGGCGACGACCTGGACAATATGCACCAGGCATGCTGCCGGGCCCTGGAGATTCCCGCCGACCTGGTCCTGCTCTCCGGCGGCAGTTCAGTGGGCCGCAGGGATTTCACCCTCAAGGTCCTGGAAGATCTTACCGGAACGGAGCTCCTGGCCCATGGCGTATCCATCCGGCCGGGCAAACCGACCATTCTTGCGCGCCGCAAGAATACCGCCCTGTTCGGGCTGCCCGGACATGTCGGTTCGGCCATCGTTGTTTTTCACCTTTTTGTCCGTCCCCTGCTGCGAAAATATTCCGGTTTAGCCGCAGATTCCGGAATGCAGCGGATCAAGGCCGTAACTGCCGAACAGATACCTTCCGCCATCGGCCGCGAAGAATATGTGCGCGTTTCGATCCAACGGGGAGAAAACGGCGCCCCTGATCTGGCTATTCCCATCCATGGAAAATCAGGACTCCTTCATCCGCTGGTCAGTGCGGACGGGCTGCTGGTTATCGGCCGGGATGCGGAAGGGCTTGACAGGGGAGAACTAAGCGAGGTCATACTCTTTCCATGAAACGCAGAATCTATCTGAAAATGAAAACCCTGGAAGAGGCGCAGCGTCTCTTCTGGTCGGAATTTGCCGGATACCGGTCAGGCGAGGAGCAGATAGACAGCCGACGGGCAGGCGGCCGAGTCACCTCCCGTCCGGTGAGCGCCAGGCTTTCGGCGCCCGCATTTCATGCCGCGGCCATGGACGGGCTGGCTGTGGCGGCAAAGTATACCTTCGGCGCTGCCGATGATGCTCCCCTGACCCTTTTTCTCGAAAACGGGCAGGCCGTGCCGGTCAACACCGGTCATCCACTGCCGGAGGGCAAAGACGCGGTGATCATGATCGAAAATGTGCTGCTCAGCGATGACGGACAGCAGGCGGTGATCCGGACGCCGATCTATCCCTGGCAGAACGTCCGCAAGGTCGGCGAGGATATCGTGGCCACCGAACAGCTCTTCCCGACCAATCACCTTATCGGCCCTGCCGATATCGGCGCCCTGCTCACGGCGGGCTGCCCCCAGGTGTGGGTGCGCAGGAAACCACGGGTCCAGCTTCTTCCCACCGGCAATGAACTGGTACAGCTGGCAGACCTGGATCATGCTCCGCCGCCAGGCAAAACCATTGAGTCAAACTGTTCGGTCCTTGCCGCTGTTGCCGACCGGGGCGGTGCTGTTCCCCAAGTCAGCCCTATTATCAAAGATGATTACGAAACCATCAAAAAGCATCTGCTGGAAGCGGTCCGGTCCGATGCGGACATGGTGGTCATCAATGCCGGTTCTTCCGCCGGCAGCGCCGACTATACCGCCCAGGTTATCGAAGACCTTGGCGAAATCCTGGTGCACGGTATCACCATCATGCCCGGCAAACCCACTATTTTGGGAAAAATTGAAGGCAAACCGGTGGTCGGCAACCCGGGCTACCCGGTTTCAGCCCTGATTTCCTTTGAACAGCTGGTCCTTCCCCTGCTGCAGCGCATGCAGGGCATGGAACCTACCGCGCCGGAGACCATGGAGGCGGTGCTGGGAAGGAACCTTCCTTCCCGGGGAGGAATTGAGGAATTCAGACGAATGATCACCGGCAAACTTGACAACCGTTTTATCTGCGTCCCTTTGAAAAAAGGCGCCGGAGCCATTTCCACCATTACCCGGGCCAACACCATGCTGCGCATCCCGGCCTCTTCGGAAGGAGAATCACGAGGGAGCACTGTTCGCCTCGAGCTGCTCCGCCCCCTTGATCATATCCAGCGCACCATTCTTTGTACAGGCAGCCACGATCTGACCCTGGACCTGCTGCACGATTTTCTCAAAAAAAGCAGCCCGGCCTATCCTCTGGCTTCCACCCATGTGGGTTCGATGGGCGGAATCATGGCCATCCGCGACGACATGACCCACATAGCCGGATCACACCTGCTGGACCCGAAGACCGGAGAATACAATACCAGCTACCTGAAACAGTACCTGGACGGCAAGGATGTTGCCCTGATAACCCTGGTGCACCGCCAGCAGGGGTTCATGGTGCCGGCCGGCAATCCGAAGAAGGTGCAGGATGTCACCGACCTCCTGCGTGACGACATAACCATTATCAACCGTCAGGCAGGTTCCGGCACCCGCGTCCTGCTGGACTTTGAACTGGAGAAAAAGGGACTTGATGCGGACAATATCCGAGGATATGACAATGAAGAATACACCCACATGTCCGTGGCAGTGGCTGTTCTCTCCGGCAAGGCGGATGCCGGACTCGGCATCCTGGCCGCGGCCAGGGCGCTGAACCTTGATTTCATCCCGCTGACCGAGGAGCGCTATGACCTGATCATCCCCCGGCAGTACCTTGACCTGCCTTCCATACAACAACTGCTGGACATTGCTCATGCAGACCGGTTCAAAAAATCCGTTGAGCAGATGGGCGGATATTCGACAAGGGAAACAGGGCGGTATATTTTATGACTTCGGAGAAACCTCCGGGCAGACTTTCCCATAAACCGCTTTGTCGATTATCTCTTGTTTTTACAAAGCGCCGGCCATCTCTGCCGGGAGATTGCTCATGAACTCGAACAGAGCACCCGGAAGGTCTCGGCCTTCTCGCTGATCCCCCGCTTCAACACCTCGTGGTTGTAAGCGGCGATGACGTCGCGACGTTTGATCATTCCCAGCACCCAGGGATCCTCAAGGCTCTCGACAACCGGAATCTCATCAATGCCTTTGAGGTCGAACAACTGCATGGCATCATACAGATTATCATCCGGTGTCAGGGTGATCACATTCCGGCTGCAGATCGCTCCCACCAGGTAGCAGACCCGCTGTTCCTCGTCATGCAGGATATTCTTAACGTCCTGCATCGATACGACGCCGACCATGAGCCCCTTGTGGTTGACCACCGGGAAATAAAAACTGTCCCGGGCAAAGCGGAACAGCTCCAACAAATGGTTTATATTAGCGTTTTCACTGATAAAATCAACATCCTCGGTGATCGCTTTACCAACCTTGATCGACTTCATGATGGCAACTTCCCTGCCCTCATGAATGTCAATGCCCTCGCGGGTGAAATCCACGGTGTCGATGGAATCATCGTACAGCCTCTTGGCAGTGGTGGTTCCGAGGATGGCCGCGATCATGATCGGGATGATGATCAGGTAGTTGCCGGTCATTTCAAACAGCAGAAAAATGGCGGTCATGGGCGCATGGGTGGATGCCGCCAGGAACGCGCCCATACCGACCGTAGCGTAGGCTCCGGAGCTTGCCGTGTATTGCGGCATCAGCCAGTGCATGATCCCGCCAAAGGCCCCGCCAACCACCGCGCCGATAAAAAGAGATGGCGCGAACACACCGCCGGCCCCGCCCGAACCGAGGGTAATGGCGGTGGCAAAGGACTTGAGCACGATCAGGGCCAGCATGATCCAGACCAATCCCTCTCCGGCCAGGATTTTTTCAATATATACATAGCCGTCACCCATGACTTGGGGGAAACCGATACCTATGCTCCCGACCACGAGCGCTCCGAGGATCGGCTTCAGTTGTTCATGGAGTTGTAATCCCCGGAACCAGTCGCGGATAAAATAGAAAAACCTGATATGCAGGACAGCCAGCACCCCGATTATCACAGCCATCAGGGCATAGAGCGGTATTTCGACAAAAGGATTGATCACGTGATAATCCGGAATAGGGAAGGCCGGGATCTCGCCATAGTATGCCCGGGACACAACCGTGGCCAAGGCCGAGGCAATGACCAGGGCGGCAAAGGACGATATCTCGTAGCTGCCCAGCAATACTATTTCGGCTGCAAAGAAAATACCGGCAATGGGCGCGTTGAAAATACCGGCGACTCCTCCGGCACAACCTGCTGCGATATACACTTTCATCCGCTTGCCGGAGACCCTGGAGGTCTGGCCGACCTTGGAGCCGAGCGCGCCGCCGATCTGGGCGATGGGCCCCTCTACTCCGGCTGAATTGCCGGAGCCGATGGTCAGGGACGTGGCAATGATCTTGATAAAAATGTTCCTCCCCTGGATGACCCCGTTCTCCAGATTGACCCGGCGCAGGAACTTGGTAAAGGCATAGCCGTTGACCTTGCCCGGAAACATGAGCGAAAGAGGAATAAGCAGGGCAGCCCCGGTCATGGGCAGAAGAGGGAGCAGAAAAAGACGCCAGCCCCCCTCGTGAATTCGGAGCAGTTCCCCTCCCTTGACAAAAATGACCTTGTGAACCAACTCCACGGACTCCCGGAATATAATGATCGCCCCGCCGGCCAGGATCCCGATGAAGGCGGCGATCAAGATCATGCGGGTGCTTTCCCCGGGCATGAAGAACTTCATTCTGGTAAGCATGTCCGCTCCGGTACGTCACAGCCAATGGCACGGGCCTGGCGCAGGAAAAAATCATCGGTCATGCCGGCAATATAATCCCTGACCATGGCGGCAGGCGTCTGATTTTGCAGATATTCTTCAGTCATTGCATCTATTATGCTCTGCCCCACATCGCTGCCTCCGCCGTCCTTTCCCAACTGGTCGAGGTAATATTCGAACAACCGGGAATAACAGATATGGATCTTGTCGAAATCGGGCTTAAAGGCCGGATTCCGGTAGATACGTTCATAATTGAATTTTTTCAGCTTCAGCATGGCCTCCGCCGCTTCGGGGCTGAACCCGATGTAATCCCTGTCTCCATCCCTGCTGTCCTCAGCTTCCCGGACATGGCGCGAATGGTCCACCAGGTCCGTAACCAATGTGTAGACAATGGTGCCGTTACTGATGCCGAGCTGTTCACCGCACTCTGTCGGGATCTCATTGCGGCTGATCAATTCCAGTTCAATGGCATCCTCGATATCACGGCCGATATAGGCGATGGTATCGGACAACCTTACCACACAACCTTCCAGCGACATCGGAACCAAAGGAGTCGCGGGCTGCCCCACCTTGACGTTGATCTCCCTGTCGAAATCGTCAAAGGTCTTCTCCCGCCTGGGGGCAAGACGGGGATTATGCACCTCGCCGTCATGGCAGAGAATACCGTCGAGCACCTGCAGAGTCAGGTTCCACCCGGCTCCTTTCCGCTCATAGCGGTCAAGGAACTGAACGCTCTGGATATTGTGCTGGAACGACTCCAGGCCGTGTGAACGGCACAGCTTCGACAAAATGTGCTCACCCTCGTGTCCAAAGGGCGGATGCCCGATATCATGCCCCAGGGCAATGGCTTCTATCAGATCCTCGTTGAGCCCGAGGAAACGGCCGATGGTCCGGGCAATGCGTGATACCATCTGCACGTGCAGGACCCGGTGGGTTATATGATCATTGTCGATCAGCGAAAACACCTGGGTCTTATCAATATACCGGGTAAAGGAGCGAGAGTGGAGGATGCGGTCCGCGTCCTGGGCAAAAGCCTGGCGGTGCCCCCGTCGTTTTTCCGGACGCCGGCGGACAGCATCGCTACTCAGTACAGCCAGGGCTGAAAGCCTGTCGCGTTCCTCCCGGTTCAACTGGTCAAGAATTGCAAACAGGGCCTGCTCTTTTGACTCTCTCATAGGATCTGCTATTCCTTGTTATTCCAAAAAATTTATAGCATAGCAGAAAAATTTCCCCAATGAAAAGGTTTTTAAAACGGATCAATCATCTTCAACTTCCACCTGTACCAGACCGCGCACCGAGTTGCCGATATATACCGCCCCGGCCCGCCGGAGATCCTCCCTGGTCAGGATGCATTCTGCCGCCATGCCCAGGTCAAGGAGATGCCGCCTGAAGGTTCCGGGCAGCAGGCCGCACCGGACCGGCGGGGTCAGCAGACGGTCCTCTCCGGCAATGAAAATATTGGAGATGCTGCCCTCGGCCACCTCGCCCTTCCTGTTGATGAACAGGACTTCATGGTATCTTTTTTCAAGCGCGCTTTGCCGCTCGTCGTCATACAACGTCCGCTGCGTGGTCTTGTGGTAAAGATGCACATTGTCAGGATCGGTCGGCGTGGCCGAAATAACGACTTTCGGCAATGGACCGGCGACAGCGGCTGGCTTGAGCGAGGGGCGGACATCATAATCCAGTTCCGCGGCAGTGATGCGGACGCTGCCGTCGCGATGCAGGAGCAGCCGGACTCTTGTCGGCCCGGAAAACAGACTCTCCTGCCCGTGCAGCCGGCCGACCACCCTTTCCCGGTCAAAAGCAAAAAGAAAATATGTTGCGGAATCGGCCAGCCTTTCCAGGTGCTCGCTGAGCAGCCAGTAGCCTGATTCCGGCCGCCAGAGCAGGGTCTCGATCAATTGAAAATCCGCCTGCGGGCGGGTAAGGAATCCGGCCTTGAGCAGGCTTTCCTGCCATTCCGCCTCGGGGTCTGAATCAAATACAATGCCTGAGCCGATACCCATTTCGCCCCGGCTCCCCTCCATCACCACTGTACGTATCGGCACATTGAATACCGATCCTCTCGGGCCGCTGTACCCGATGGCGCCGCAATAGATCCCCCGCGGCTCTTTTTCCAGCTCGTGGATGATCTCCATGGTCCTGATCTTGGGCGCTCCGGTCACCGAACCGCAGGGAAACAGCGCCGGAATTATATCCCGGAGCCCGGGCATCGGGCCGCCGGTCGGGATGCCGTCAATGGTTGAAGTCAGCTGCAGCAGAGTATCGTATACCTCGACGTCAAACAGGCTGCGCGGCTGCACCCTGCCGCCCCCGGTCACGTGCAGAAGACGGCCGAGATCGTTGCGCAGCAGATCGACGATCATCACATTTTCGCTCCGATTCTTCAGGTCATCCCGCAGGGACCGGCGCTGGCGCACATCCTCGTCCAGGGTCCGGCCCCGTTTCATGGTCCCCTTCATCGGCCGAACCGTAATATGATTGATGTCGCTGCGAAAAAATAACTCCGGAGAAAAACTCATGATATCCCGTCCGCCCCGGCGTATCCATGCGCCGTACGAAACAGCCTGGTTGCGGCGCAGGGACCCATACAGAGAGGACAGCGCTCCCTTGAAACCGAACTGCAGTTTCATGGTATAATTCACCTGGTAGGTGTCTCCTGCAACGATGTATTCCTTGATCCAGTCAACGGCCCGCAGATACTCGACCTTGTCGATGCTGGTCCGCAGGCTGTCGATGACAAAAGATTCTTCGGCCCTGGTTTTCGCAGTGGCGATCACTTTTTCCAGGCCGCTCCAGTCTCCTGACCGGTGATCAATGACAATGGGGTCGGCAAAAACACCAAGTACCGCGTAGGGAGAATCAATCCCGGAAAACAGGGGCATGAGCGACGGTTCCAGCTGGTAGCCGAATTCATAGGCAAACCAGCCGGCCAGATAATACCCCCGACTCCGCAGGTCGTCGGCCTCGGCCAGAAATGCTCCGGCCTGCCCCGGCTCCGTGCAGATGATCCACTGAACCGGACCGGTGAACAGGAGGGAACGGTGCTCTTCTCCGCTGGGTCTGGCGCAGTCAAGGAAGACAAATTCGTCCTGATCCCCAAGCCAGGCATGGAGTTTTGCTGTCAAGATTTCCGGAAGCGGTTTCATAAATCTGGCATCATTTTTCGCTTTTCCACTCATCAGAAAAACATTTTGCATGAAAAAAGTTTGGGCAAATGTACCATTATTGCCGGAAAATACGAAAATTCTTTTCGTATCACCACATTTTCTCGGTTTATTCTTGCGGGAAAATCACTGATATTTTATATTATGAGATTACTGTATTTTTTCGAATGTCTTTCGACGTTCATTCTACTGCCTGTTTTATTTTTATACAATCTGCGTAGCCGCAGCGGCAATTCATCCGCTCGCCAGCGCTATTGAAAACCGGGGAAATAATCCAATCAGGAGGTTTGTATGCTGATCAGAGACTGGATGGCCACGGCCATATTGACGGTGGACGCCAACACATCTGTCATGCGTGCCACCCGCACCATGAAGGAAAACAACATCCGCCGCCTGCCCGTGCTTTCACACGGCAAACTGATCGGTGTCGTCACTGACCGCGATCTCAAGGAAGCCTCGCCGTCGTCCACATCCGAGATCGACATCCATGAAATGTACTACCTGCTCTCGGAGATGAAAATCAAGGACGTGATGACCGACAAATGCATCAGCCTCAAGCAGGACGACACCCTGGAGAAAGCCGCGCTGGTGATGCTCAAGGAGAGAATTTCCGGGATCATGATTCTGGACGACGATGAAAACCTCGTCGGCCTTTTGAGCGAGACTGATATCCTGCGGGGCTTTATTGCGGCCACCGGCATCCAGGACGGCTCCTACCAGTATGTTATCGAAATGCCTGACAAACCGGGATCGACCACCAAGGTGATCGACATCCTTCGCAAAAAAGACGTGCGGGTGCTTTCCATCCTCACCTCATTCAACGAAACGTCCCGCGGGTTTAAAACCGTTGCAATCCGGATCTATGCTGACGAAGCAACCGCCAGGGAACTTGGCGACGAGATCAATGGGCTGGAAAACTACACTATAATTTTCCAGGGCAAGGATGAGCTGCACAACCTGCCCTCAAAAAGAAGGTAATAACTCTATCAATCATATTCCCGGCCCATGGCCGACAAACAGTTAATTCTAGCGAGTAAAGGAGTTTATCAAATGTCTCGAAAAATGGTCACCATCGACGGAAATCAGGCGTGCACACACGTCGCCTACGCAACGAGCGAGGTCATTACCATCTATCCCATTACGCCATCATCACCCATGGCGGCGGAGGCGGATGCCAAGGCCAACGCCAAGCAGAAAAACATCTGGGGCTCCGTGCCGGTAATTTCCCAGATGCAATCGGAAGGAGGCGTTGCCGGGTCCCTGCACGGATCCCTGGCAACCGGCGCTCTGTGCACCACCTTTACCGCTTCCCAGGGATTGTTCCTGATGATCCCCAACATGTACAAGATCGCCGGCGAGCTTACTCCTACCGTTTTCCATATCACCGCCCGCTCCATAGCCTGCCAGGGACTTTCCATTTTTGGTGACCATGGCGACGTCATGGCCGCCCGCCAGACCGGATGGGGCATGCTCTGCTCCCAGAACGTGCAGGAGGCCCAGGATTTTGCCCTGATATCCACCCAGGCATCACTGAAGTCACGTATTCCGTTCATGCATTTTTTTGACGGCTTCCGCACATCCCATGAAATCCAGAAAATGGAGCAGCTGACCGACGAGGATATGCAGGCCATGATCGACGAGGATCTGGTAATTGCGCACCGCCAACGCGGTCTGACCCCGGACCGTCCGTCCATGTCCGGCACCGCGCAGAATCCGGACGTCTATTTCACCGGCCGCGAAACCGTCAACAAGTATTACAACGCTGTTCCGGGAATCATCCAGGAGACCATGGACAAATTTGCGGCCCTGACCGGGCGGCGGTACAATCTGTTCGATTACCACGGTTCTCCCGACGCCACCGATGTCATCGTTATCATGGGATCCGGCTCCGAAACCGTGTCCGCCACCGTGGACTATCTTGCCGCCCAGGGCGAGAAAATCGGCGTGGTCATTGTCCGGCTCTACAGGCCGTTTGACGCCAAGGCCATGGTCAACGCCCTGCCCAAGACCGTTGAGCGCATCACCGTGCTCGACCGCACCAAGGAGCCGGGCGCCATCGGCGAACCGCTATACCTTGATGTCCGGGCCGCTGTCGGTGAAGCTGTGGAAGCCAACCCCTCCGTATTCCCGCCCCAGATCCTTTCCGGGCGCTACGGCCTCGGTTCCGCCGAATTCAGCCCGGCCATGGTCAAGGCCGTGTTCGATAACATGGCCCACATGGCCCCGAAAAACCATTTCTGTGTCGGTCCCAACGACGATGTGACCTTCTCCAGCCTGGACTACGACAAATCCTTCAACATCGAGGGCGAGGATGTCTATCGCGCCATGTTCTACGGTCTCGGCTCCGACGGAACCGTCGGCGCCAACAAGAACACCATCAAGATCATCGGCACTGAGACTGACAACAGCGCTCAGGGCTACTTTGTCTATGACTCCAAGAAGTCCGGCTCCATGACCGTATCCCATCTCCGCTTCGGCGAAAATCAGGTCGTGGCTCCCTATCTCATCAACAAAGCCAGTTTCGTCGCCTGCCACAACCCAACCTTCCTGGACCAGTACGACATGCTGGCCAACCTGGAAGAAGGCGGCACCTTCCTGCTGACCACCCCGCACAGCAAGACCAAGGTATGGAACAGCCTGCCGGGCAAGGTGCAGCAGCAGCTCATCGACAAAAAGGCAAAATTCTACATCATCGATGCCATCAAGGTTGCCCAGGCTCTCGGTCTCGGCGCCCGCATCAACATGATCATGCAGACCGCCTTCTTCCTGATCTCCGGCATCCTCAAGAAAAACGAAGCCATCAAGGCCATCAAGGACGCCATCAAGAAGACCTACGGCAAAAAAGGCGAAAAAGTCGTCAAAATGAACTACGAAGCCGTTGATGCCGCCATCAACAACATCGTCGAAGTCAAGGTGCCGAAAAAGGTCACCGGCCACGAACTGCCCCCCACCGTCCCCGAGGAAGCTCCTGACTTTGTCAAGGAAGTCACCGCCCGGATGATCGAAGGCAAGGGCGAGGAAATCAAGGTTTCCCAGATGCCTGCGGACGGCCGCTGGCCCACCGCCACCACCCAGTGGGAAAAACGCAACATCGCGGTCAATGTTCCGGAATGGGACGAGGAGACATGTATCCAGTGCGGCCAATGCTCCCTGGTCTGCCCCCACGGCTGCATCAGGATGAAAATGTCCAAAACCGCCGACCTGAAGAATGCGCCCAAGTCTTTCAAAACCGCCAATGCTGTCGGCAAGCAGTTCAAGGGGATGAAGTGCACGGTTCAGGTCTCCACCCAGGACTGTGTCGGCTGCACCCTGTGCTTCCAGGTCTGCCCGGCCCGTAAAAAAGGCAAGGACGGCAAGATGACCGATGCCAAGGCGCTGAAAATGATAGTCAACAACGAGGCCCTGCGCAAACGTGAAGATGCCAACTGGAAGTTCTTCATGAATCTGCCGGAAATAGACAACAGCATGATCAATCCGGCCACCATCAAAGGCAGCCAGCTGCTTCGGCCGCTCTTTGAGTTCTCGGGCGCTTGCGGCGGCTGCGGTGAAACCCCGTACATCAAGCTCGCCACCCAGCTGTTTGGCGACCGGATGCTCATCGCCAATGCCACCGGCTGTTCGTCAATCTACGGCGGCAACCTGCCGACCACCCCGTACAGCAAGCGGGCAGATGGACGAGGGCCGGCCTGGTCCAACTCGCTGTTTGAGGACAACGCCGAATACGGGATGGGCATGCGTCAGACCGTCAACAAAATGGCCTCTCAGGCTGCCGAGCTTCTCGAGGCAGCGGTTGCCGAAAAACTGATCACCAAAAAAATGGCCGGCGAGCTGCTCAAGGCCAGCCAGAAGACCCAGGACGAGATCGAGGCGCAGCGCGGACGCGTTGCCGAGCTCAAGGAAAAACTGGAGGGCAGCGCAAATGTTATTGCCAGACGGCTTTACCATGTTGCCGACTACCTGGTGAAAAAATCGGTCTGGATCATCGGCGGCGACGGCTGGGCCTATGATATAGGCTACGGCGGCCTGGACCATGTCCTGGCTTCGGGTGAGAACGTCAACGTTCTGGTTCTCGATACCGAGGTGTACTCCAACACCGGCGGCCAGATGTCCAAATCCACCCCGCGCGCCGCCACAGCCCAGTTTGCCGCCGGCGGCAAGAAAATGCCCAAGAAGGACATGGGCATGATCTTTTCCACCTACGGCAACGTGTATGTTGCCCGCGTTGCCCTCGGCGCCAACCCGGGGCAGGTGGTCAAGGCGTTCAACGAGGCGGAAGCCTATGATGGACCATCGATTATCATTGCCTACTCCCACTGCATCAACCACGGCATCAACATGGCAATGGGGCTCGAGCAGCAGAAAAAGGCGGTTGCCTGCGGACATTGGCCGCTGTATCGCTACAATCCGCAGCTCGAGGATGAGGGCAAAAACCCGCTGCACATTGATTCCAAAGAGCCGTCCATGACGTTTGCCGATTACGCGCTGGGCGAAAACCGCTACCGGATGCTGAAAATGACCAATCCGGATATGGCTGACAAGCTGATGGAAATGTCCCAGAAGGATGTTGACAAGGCATGGAGATTTCTCAAGGGCCGCTTCCAGGCGCTGGAGGGATAATCACCGGCTTTTTAAACAGTACCCTTAATCATCAACGCAAAAGGTTTCCGCGGCTATCCGCGGAAACCTTTTTTTATGTGCTGCATTCCGCACATCACCGCTCTTCAGCTGCCGCATGTGCAATTTTTAACCAGCAGGTTTCTCAAACGTCTAAAAATTAATCAGCGAAATGGATGACAGCGTGCACCACGTCCTGCTGTGTTTCACTGGTAAGCTCAAAAAAAAGCAGCCAGCCCGGAATATACCGGACTGGCTGCTTAAGGATTGATATGAATAGAACCGGCTCAGCCGGTAAGAATTTCTTTCATCCGGCGGTACTCTTCTTCCGATATTTCACCATGGGCAAGTTTGCGTTTAATAATTTCCAGGGAATCATCCGCGTCACGTTTTGAGTTATCTTTTGCCATCAGAGCCCGCACCGCCAGTACAACAATGTAGACAATTACCGCCAGGACCGCGATATTGAACAGCATCCCGACAAAGCCATAATGAAAGGGAAGACCCCAGTTACAGTTCCACATACTTTTTATCCAGTGTAAATATGAACGAAGCAGGCATTCCGGGATTAAAATCTCCGGAATGCCTGTTATACCTTTTACTTATTACCGTGTTAAGATCACCGGCCAGGACCGGCTCCGGGGCAGCCGGGGGTCCCGCAGGAACCGTAGCCCCCCACACCGGGATTACCGAAGGCATTAGGTGCGCCGGCGCAGCTGCCGCAACCACCTCGACCGGCAACGCGCCCGCCGCATCGGCCATACTGTTCGGTGCCGGGAGCACCTATATCACTGGCGCGGGCTATCTCTGCCAACTTTTCCTGGTTGCCTGCAATACTGGCAGTGAGCTCCCTCACTCTTTTGGCGTCGGGGTTTTCTCCGGCCATCAAGGCATTCAGTTCGGCACGATCCAAGGCAATTTCTTTGCGGATATCCGCAGTTTCGTCAAGAAATTTGGTAAAGACCGGATCATTTCCAGGGTCTGCGCTCCAGCCACGGGCATAAACATGTACCGCTACCAGGGACATGCTGACGGCCAGGACCAACGTCAGAACAACAACAATTTTTTTCATCGGTGCAACCTCCATTAAGGTATAAGATTGTAAGTTACCCATCTTTCTACAAGTAATGTGCCAGAAAATAGCAATTATCATAATATATTGAAAATATTAGACTTGTTTTAAATTGTACATGATTTTACCATGCCCGCCTCTTGTCGGCACAGTTTTTGCTGATTACAAATTAGACACAAGGCCAAACAAAATGTATAATTATTAGACACCCTTTTGCGACAAAAACAGGTTTCCCCATGATACTGAAAAAATTTACCCCCCACCGCGCGGTCATTTCATCCTGGATCGTTATCGGCATGAGCCTCATCATGGTGGCGGCGGTCAGCGTGCTCGCTGTCTTCAACTACAACCG
Organism: Desulfobulbaceae bacterium; assembly: GCA_023544645.1. GTDB lineage: Bacteria > Desulfobacterota > Desulfobulbia > Desulfobulbales > Desulfobulbaceae > UBA10518. The sequence goes on from JAMJFO010000004.1 coordinate 37,147, forward strand.
CCAGAAAACAGGCATGCAGCAGATGCTCAATGAGAAAGGGGCGGCCCTGATCAAATCATTTGAAGCCGGCACCCGGACCGGCATGATGGGGAGATTCGGCGCTGAATCTCGCCTTCAGACCCTGCTGAGCGAGACCGCCTCCCAGGAGGATATTCTCTATATCGCCCTGGTTGATATCTCCGGAAGAGTCCTGGCCCACAACGATCCCGATTATATCGGCCAGCAGTTCACTTCGCCCCATACCATGAAATATCTCGCCCCGGCGGAAAAAACATCCTGGCGCACTATTGACAGAGAGGGAATGCCGGTATCATTCGAAGTCTACAGGAAGTTCCTGCCTGTTCTATCCGGTTCCCGGACACCGAAGATGCGCGAGGGAATGAGAATGAATATGCGGGGCCCCGACAACGAAACAATATGGTGTCAGCCCGGATGGATGGAAGGATTGCCGCAGGACCGAATCCTGGATCCCGAAGAACGGCCGGTCATCTTTATCGGCATGGATGCCTCCCCCTATGCGGAAGCAATGCGGGAAGATTTCCGGGCAACCCTGATGACCTCGGCAATAATTCTTCTGCTGGGAATGGCCGGGATTGTTTCCCTTTTCTGGGCACAAAGCTATACCAGATCGAAAAAACTCCTGCGGGACAGCCGTGCCTTTGCCGCAGAGATGGTGGCCAGTCTGCCGGAAGGAATCATCGTGACCGAACCCGGGCGTACAGTCACATTTGTCAACCCCATCGCCGCGGACATGCTTGACCTCGACTCCATGGAATCCATGGGCAAGCCTACAACAGCCATCCTGCCCGCCAGCATGAATGACCTGCTGGAAGCAATCACGGCAGAGCAAAGGGTTGTTGAGAGAGAGCTTTCCTTCACCAACAGAGAGGGATCCGAACTGACGGCAGCGGTCAGCGCAACCAATATCATTTCTGAAGATGGCGACTTTGTGGGAACAATGTTCATCCTCCGAGACCTCACCCAGGTCAGGCGGCTCCAGGCCACTGTGCAGAAGCAGGAAAAGCTGGCAGCCATCGGCAACCTGGCTGCCGGTGTAGCCCATGAAGTACGCAACCCCCTCAGTTCCATCAAGGGATACGCGACCTATTTCGCCTCTCTATTCGAGCACGATAGCGAAAAGAAAAAAGCAGCCGAGGTCATGATTACCGAAGTTGAACGGTTGAACCGGGTTATATCCGAACTGCTTGAGATATCCCGTCCGTCAGACCTCAAATGCAGGGAAACAGACCTCTCCTTCCTGCTCAACTCATCAATCCGACTGGTCCGGCAGGACGCCGACGCCGGAGGCATAAGGATAACCACGTCCATCGACGAGACCATGGCGCCGCTCCTGGTTGATCCTGACCGCATCACCCAGGCACTGCTCAATCTCTATATCAACGCCATCCAGGCCATGACCGTGGGAGGAGTGCTGTCCATCAGCTCCCGGGACCAGGGCAGTGGCATAACAATCACCATCACCGACACCGGCACCGGCATGAGTGAAGACACCGGGAACAAAATCTTTGACCCCTATTTTACAACCAAAAACACCGGCACAGGGCTGGGCCTGGCCGTGGTCAGAAAGGTTGTTGAAGCGCACAACGGCACAGTTGAATTCACCAGCCGGGAAAATCACGGAACAACATTTACCATTTTTCTACCACGTCAACGTAAACAGGACATTGCAGAATGAAGGGAACCATACTGGTAGTAGACGACGATAAAGCGCACCTCTCCATGCTCAGGACCATCCTTGCCGGCTGGGGATTTGATGCCGAAGGGGCCGGGGACGGCTCCGAGGCCATTGCCCGCGTCCGGGAACAGCCGTACGACGCGATCCTCATGGATGTGCGCATGGCCAACATCGGCGGCATCGAAGCGCTGCAGCGGATCAAGGAACTTAATCCGGCGATCCCGGTTATCACCATGACCGCCTATTCATCGGTGGATACCGCGGTGGAGGCAATGAAACTCGGGGCCTACGATTACCTGACCAAGCCGCTCAATTTTGACGACCTCAAAATCACCCTGGAGCGGGCGCTGGAACACATGGCGCTGGCCCAGGAAAACAGAACCCTGAAACAACAGCTTTCCGCTGAAACCACCCTTGACAACATCATCGGCACAAGTAAATCCATGCTCAAGTTGATCGACATGGTCAAAACCGTATCACCGACCGAGGCAACCATCCTTGTTACCGGTGAAAGCGGCACCGGCAAGGAACTGATCGCCCGGGCGATCCATTCGAACAGCCCCCGCCGGGACAATCCTCTTGTCACCGTCAACTGCGCGGCCATCACCGACACCCTGCTGGAGTCGGAGCTTTTCGGACATGAAAAAGGAGCCTTCACCGGGGCGGACAGGAAACGCGAAGGCCGATTCATGCAGGCGCACAAGGGGTCAATTTTCCTTGACGAAATCGGGGAGATCCCTCAGCATATGCAGGCGAAACTCCTGCGGGCCATCCAGGAAAGGGAGATCCAGCGGGTAGGCAGCGACAAGGCCATCAAGGTTGACGTTCGCATCATTGCCGCCACCAACCGCGATCTTCTTGAAGATGTGCAGGCCGGAAAATTCCGGGAAGACCTTTTCTACCGGCTGAATGTCGTGAACCTGAGAGTCCCCCCGCTGCATGAACGAAAAGAAGATATTCCTCTGCTGGCCAACCATTTTCTCGAGCACTTTGCCGAAAAAAATCGCAGGACCATGAAGGGATTTACCCCGGCGGCCATGGACCTGCTGGTGCGACATTCCTGGCCTGGGAACGTCCGGGAGCTTGAAAACGCTCTGGAGCGCGCGGTCATCATAGCGGTGGGCGATTATATAACCGAACGGGAATTGCCGCCCGGTATAGTTGCCCATGCCGGAGGTGATGCCGGGGAAGGACCGCACGCTGCGAACCTAGGCGGCATGCCTCTTGATGAGGTCGAAAAAGAAGCAATCATCCAGACCCTGAAGGAAACCGGGGGGAACAAGAGTGAAGCCGCCAAGATCCTGCAGATCACGAGGACGACCCTCAATAACAAGATCAAAAAATACGATATCGCCCCATGAATGTGTCCGATTCCCGGCTGTTCATTTGCCGCGGAAGGGTAATTTGACTACGAGGATTACCGGGATCACATTTATCAAATCCCGGCCCTCCCGAATTTTATCAGGATAGAGAACCAGGCAAAGCTGCGGCAAGATTTTCGCCCACTTGCCAGATCAACACCACAACGCAACATCTCCGGCGTGAAGCAGGAACATTCTCAATCGATCGGCGCGCCTTTCCGGTTCTCCAGAATCTGTTCGATCTCCTTTCGTGGAGTAATGTCTTTTTCATAGAGATACACAATACAGTCGGTGCAGACATTGAATACGTAATGAAAATCACATGCTGACCTTGCCACTTCCCAGCAATGAACATCATCAGAATCCTTGCCGGCGCAATAATCAAAGACATTGCAGTGCACACCCGGTCCATTCTTAATCGCCGTGATTTGTTCCATGTTCTCCCTCCTGTGTTAATATGGCATGAATTTAGAAGCTCAAAACGACCCTGATTTCAACTCAAGGCTGCAGGATTCACCAGAATATCCTCCGGGAAAAGCAAAATCAATGCCATTAAATACCATTTTGCTCTTAGGAACAAATCTACTGTCATCACAGCACGTTACGTGTTTACGCATGCCTCAGACATCAACTTTGCTGCCAAATCCGCAACTTTTTTTTAACACCATGTTAACAGCGTTCACAAACAGGTGAACAGGCATTACATTTCTTACCTCCGCATGACGATGAAATAAAAATACTTATAAATGGTCTTCAAAGCACTGCGGATGGGGGGTGGGAAAATTGGGGAAAAGCGATATGCTTTCACCGGATTTGCCCAACCTCCGCTTATCGGGTAAAAAGAGTGAAGAGGGTTTTTAACCCGGGGCTTTACATAATCCCGGGCGCCGGGAAAAAGGAGAACGAATCATGTCGGTCGAGGAGAACGAATCATGTCGGTCGCCGTAAAACGTGTATATGAGAAGTCAGCGCCCGGTGATGGATACCGTGTTCTCGTTGACCGGATCTGGCCGCGAGGCCTGTCAAAAAAAGAAATCGAAATCGATGAATGGTTGAAAGACGCGGCGCCGTCTGACCGGTTACGGAAATCTTTCCACAGCGGCGGGTTGACCTGGGCTGAATTCCGGAATAGCTATCTTTCCGAACTGAAGAGCCACCGGAATGAGCTTCGTCGGTTAGCCCGGATTGCCAAAAAGGGTCGAGTCACCCTGATGTTCAGCGCCCATGACCAAGAACACAACAATGCCATAGTTTTGATGCAGTATTTAAAGATGCTGGGAGCCGAGTGAGCCTCCCTCTTTTGGTCATTTTGGTATCGGATGATTGACCGCGTGACGGATTGAACGGTGCTGACTCAACAATTATTTAATCCAACTGCTCGAACTGACCGCAGGGCAAGCTTTTTTACTGCATGGTTAACGGGAAAGCGAACAAAGGAGGCCGAATGAGCAACGGAGCAACCCCATATCAACAACGCTCGACATTTATTTCAGTAGTTGCGTGGATATTTATCGTTTTAACAGGGTTTGGCGCTTTAATCGGTCTTATGCAGAATATAATGGTCCATACCATGTTTTCCGTGCCGGAAATGCAGACGGCCATGAACAGTCCCGAGGCAGCTTCCGAAATACCCACTTTTGTACGGTTTATGTTTAATCATTTCAGGTTATTCGTATTTTTAATGTTCGCCATGACTCTTTTCACCCTCATTACTTCCATAGGAGTATTAAAAAGGAAAAATTGGGCGAGAAGAGTATTTATCGGGATACTCGGCCTATCCATTCTTTTGCTCTTGGGAAGTATCGCAGCTCAATTTTTCTTTTTCCCCGGTTCCTCCGGTTTCGGGTCCGAGGAAATTCCTGCTGAAATGAAAACCATGATGACTTTCATGCAGGTGTTTTTTGCATTTTTCTATGGTGGCATTGCCGTAATCCTGGGCTGGATCATTAAAAAACTTCTCAGCGCCGGCATTGCTCTTGAATTTCAACGGCAATAAAAAATTCAGCCGCACGGTTTAAACAGGCTCATTCCTATGCCGTTATTGCTCCCCGGGGGGAAAATTCGTTGGGACTGGATGGCCAAAGGGGAAAGATTCAACCTCATCGTATTACTTTTTAACCGCATCATTGGCTCTTGCAGGCTTTACTCTTCCGGGAAACGTCCACACGGAGAGTTAAACTTTGACCGGGGAGCGAAGTAAAGCAAAGGAAACGAGGAGAGAAAAATTGAAAATCCATGTCGGGACCAGCGGATACGGATACAAGGAATGGAAAGGAAGTTTCTACCCTGCAAAAATTTCGTCCCAGGAGATGCCGCGCTCCTATTCCGAACGACTCAGCGCGGTGGAGATCAATTATACCTTTTATCAATGGCTGGCAAAAATTCGTTCGCAAAAATGGCAGCGGGCTTTCGTTTTTTTCAAGCACGATGAAGACGCGGGGGGGGGGCTAAAATGGCCCTGCGCTTCCAAGAGCTGGCCGGGGCAAAAAAAGCGGATCCCGGGAAAAAATGCCGTAACCGGCCCGGATCAGTTGCCTGAGACGGTCCGCATTCGCGCTCAGGAATCCTGTGCTGGCAAACCAATGATCGTGCGGACCGTATCCATGAGGGAGGCAAATGCGGAATCATTGTCAAGGGATGCAGTGCGAAGTGCCATGGCATCGCTGCCCCTTGCCCCGAGGCCAATTTCCACCGCTCTTTTCACCTGCCTCATTTGCCAGGGAGATACCGATGCGAGCGGCGGCCACTGCCCGAATGATTTGATAATCCCCAGCCCCACCACATCGCAGGCGAGGCGGTCGCCGCCGGCAAGAATCAGGTTTGTTTCCCGGGTTTTTCCCTCCCATGGCCCGCCTTCCACCATGGTCCTGGTGCCGTCAACGATATTCAGATCCGGCCTGAAGGCAAGATTAAGTTCAGCCACCACTTCTTCCCAGTGTTTCAGGTCCACCAGATAAGGCCGTTGACTGAAATGGGTGGCGCCGACAAAATTCTTGAGACAGATGGAATAGCCTGCGTACCGATGAGTCTTGATGACCGGCAGGTTGATGACCCGGTCTACCTTGAAAAACCATTCCGTGACCTCCACTTCCCTGAGATAGCGGCCGTTTATCTCCACCCTGACCCAGGCGTGGTCTTCGAAAAAAAGGGTTCCAGCTCCCGCCTGCCGCGCAGCGGCGGCAATGCCAGTCCGCTCCATATTTTTTGCGGTCCCGCCCCGGATGAGGGCAGACATATCACCCACATACACGGTGGAGGCCCCCGCTTCATACAACAGCTCGACCACTGCCCTGACCACCTCCGGATTGGTGGTTGTCGGATGCCTCCGCCCTCCCACCACGTTCGGTTTGACCAGGACGCTTTTTCCCTTTATCTCCAGGGGCTCCAAACCTCCTATCAGGGAAACGGCCTGTTCGACCATCGCTTTCACCTCCCTGCCCCCGACAGCTGCAACGAGGGAATTTCCGTAGGCACGGAAAGGATTGCCGCCGACCGCCGGCTCAGCCTTTCTCGTCGCGCCGGACAAAAAGACCTTGATGCTGTGCCTGCTCCTGAAGATGCCGAAAGCGGCCCCCACAGCCGCCAAGGTGACCAGAAACGCCCTTCGTCCGAATGTCATTGGTTCTTTCCCATGGCTTAAGATATAACTCAGCCCGATGCTGAGCAGTAACACATTTTTGTCTCTCATGACGAGATAAGCAAAAGAAATGCCATCCCGGATCCGAAACAAAAAAAATTCACCGCACCGTTTTTTAAATGCTCCTTTCCTGCATGATTATTGCAATATTTGTCTCATAATGCAAAAATCAGAATGGCACCATGGAAACAGCAACATTTTGAAAAGACGAAAACGTCGGTCCCTTTAATGCCAGGAGGACTGGCCACTGATGGGACTGGCCACCCTTTCATCTTATTAACTGTCGGGGTGAGAAGCCATGGGGATGCATGGGATTAAAAAATTATCAACGAAAACGTGATTTTTCCAGGACCGGGGAGCCTCGGGGCCGGGGAGATGCCGGCCGGGGCGGCAATCTGTTCGTGGTCCAGAAGCATGCAGCCACCAGACTGCATTATGATTTAAGGCTGGAATTCGACGGGGTGCTGAAAAGCTGGGCAGTTCCCAAGGGTCCGAGTCTTGATCCCGCGGTAAAAAGGCTCGCGGTCCAAGTGGAGGATCACCCGCTGGAGTACGGCGCCTTCGAAGGCACCATCCCCAAAGGAGAGTATGGGAGTGGGACGGTCATGCTCTGGGACAGAGGAATCTGGGAACCGGAAGGCGATCCTGAACAAGATCTTGCCAGGGGAAAACTGTTCTTTTACCCTGCGCGGAGAAAAATTGCGCGGCTCCTGGGCCCTGGCGCGGATGAAGGGCAAGGACGGACAGCCCACGAAAAACTGGCTGCTGATCAAACATAAAGACGATGAGGCGGTATCGGAAAGCACTTACTCCATTGTCGAAAAACAGCCCTTCAGCATCGCCACCGGACGATCCCTTGAGGAAATAGCCGCGGGAAAGGAGTCGACCCATCCCCCGTCCGATGCCGGGCGGGCCCCTGACCCTTCGCAATTGGCCAACGCCCGCAAGGAATCCCAGCCGGCAGTCCTGAAGCCCCAGTTGGAAACCCTGGCTGATGAGCCGCCATCCGGGGAAGAATGGGTCCATGAGATCAAGCTCGATGGTTACCGTGTTCTCGCCGGGATCAAGGATGGCCGGGTTACGCTTCTTACGCGCAGCGGCAAAGACTAGACCGGCAAATTCACCGCGGTTGCCGAGGCACTGCGGACCTTCCCGGAGAGGCAGGCCATCCTGGACGGTGAAATAGTCGTTCTGCGGGAGGACGGTATTTCTGAGAGGCCCTGCAGGATCATCTCAAAGGCGGCGGAGCCGGAAAATTGGTGTATTACCTGTTCGATCTTCCCCACTGCAAGGGGTACGATCTCACCCGGGCCCCTCTGCTGCAACGCAAAAACCTGCTGCATTCCCTTCTGGAGAGGATGTCGCCGGCGCAGGAAACCATCCGGTTCAGCGACCACATCCAGGGAAGCGGCAAAGCGGTTTACCAGCACGCCTGCCGCCTGGCTGCGGAAGGAATTATCTCCAAGGATACCACCGGTGGTTACGAACAAAAAAGGTCCCGGGGCTGGTTGAAAATCAAGTGTCATCAACGGCAGGAATTTGTCGTGGGGGGGTGGACTGACCCCGGCGGCTCGCGTACAGGTTTTGGCGCGCTGCTGCTGGGATATTACGATAACAAAGGGCTGGTTTATGCGGGCCGGGTGGGAACCGGTTTCAGCGAGAGCGCCCTTCGGCTCCTGGCCGCACAACTGCACAGGATCGAGCAGAAAGACTCCCCTTTTCGCAATCCCCCTTCCGGAACTGATGCCCGGGGTGTTCACTGGGCAAGACCGCAATTGGTGGCCGAAGTTAAATTCCGGGAATGGACCAGGGACAACATTTTGCGCTAGGCTTCCTTCAAAGGTCTGCGGAAGGACAAATCTCCGGGCGAAATCGTCCGCGAAACACCGGCCGTGAGACCTGGCAGCGAAACGACCCGGGCGAAGAGACCGGCAATGACCGTGAGGAAACAATCTCCCTCCCTTGCTGTGGTGGCCGGGGTGAGGGTGTCGCATCCGGACAGGATTCTCTACCCCGACTAGGGGGTCACCAAACGGGCGCTGGCGGAGTTTTATGTAACCATTGCCGACCTTATCATGCCCATGTCGTTCACCGTCCATTGACACTGCTGCGCTGCCCGGACGGCAGGGTGGGGGAGTGCTTTTATCAGAAACACCTCAGGGAGTCGATTCCGGCTGCGCTGCGTGCCATCCCCATCAGGGAAAAGAATACTACCACGGACTACATCGTCATTGACGATATCAAGGGACTGATTACGCTGGTGCAGCTGGGGGTGTTGGAAATTCATCCCTGGGGCAGCAGTGAAACCAAAATCGAGAAGCCGGATACCCTCACCTTCGACCTTGACCCGGGGCCAGGTATGAAATGGCCGGAGGTGATCGAAGCTGCCGGGCTGGTGCGCCGCAGGCTGGAGGAGCTCGGCCTGATTTCATTTGTCAAGACCTCGGGAGGAAAAGGCCTGCACCTGGTGGTGCCGATCCAGCGCCGGTCCGGGTGGGAGGAAGTCAGGGCTTTCGCCAGGGCGGTCGCCCTGGATCTGGTCAGGCGCCGGCCCGACCGGTTCACCGCGGAGATGAAAAAAGTGAAAAGAAAAGGGAAAATATTTATCGATTATCTTCACAACAACCGGGGAGCGACCACGGTTGCGGCTTTTTCCACCAGAGCCTGGGCCGGGGCGCCGGTATCCACCCCGATCCGGTGGGATGAATTGACCTGGGGCTTGACGCCGGACAGGTACCGGATCGACAATCTTCCCAGGAGACTGGCAGCATTGAAAAGCGATCCCTGGTAGGATTTTTTTGCGGTCCGCCAAAGGATAACCCGGGCCATGTACCAGGCCCTGAAATAGACGCCGGGTTATGCCACCCTTTTTTTTCCAGACCCGAAACGGTTTTTAATGATTTCCATCAGGTCGATAATCTCGGCTCCTTCCCCTTCCGCTTCCGGCGGTTTCGCCAGCGGTTTCCGCAACGGAACGATTTTGCCGCCGGCTTTGGCGTCAATCAGTGCCATGACCCGGTCCCGGTACACATCCCGGTATTGGACGGGGTCAAAGGTATCGGCCATTGCCGAGACCAGCTGTTCGGCCATGGCCAGTTCCTTCCGGTCAATTTCCCTGCCGGCCGGGAGCTTCAGATCCGCCAGCGACACAACCTCTTCGGTGTGTCTGAGGGTGATCAGGATCGGATAACGCTGCTCCAGGCGCAAGACCCCGAAATATTGCTTATTTCGCATGACCCACCTGGCAAGGCCTTCTATTTCGTTTGAGCCCAGCGCATCGATCATGGCAAAATAAGATTCCCGGTCACCGTCTGGTCCAAGAAAATAAGGCCGCTCATACCAACGGTGATCGATGCCTGCGCCCGGGAGAAACTGGAAAATTTCGATATCCCGGGAAGGTTCCGGTTCGAGTTTTTTCAACTCCTGCTCGGCAAGGATGACCATGCGGCCGTCTTCGGTCTCGTAACCGTGGCGTATCGCCTCGGACGGAACAACCTCGCCGGTTTCGGGGTGGATCTTTTCCTGTTTGACCGGGGTCTTGTCTTTTTCGTGCAACAGCCTGAAATGGACTCTCTTCTCCTCAACCGCTGAGTACAGTTTGACCGGGATGGAACTTTCCCCGAGCCGGATTACTCCCTTCCAGATTGCCCGTGCGGTCATAGACTGCCTCCTCATTGCGTTTCAATGGCTGCGGTGAGAATCGTCGACCCCTTTTGGCGAAGGATCAGGCGACTGCTCATCTGCGGTAGATCATGTATCCCGGAATTCATTTGCAAAAAACGCTCCATAGAATCAAATCCCCTTTTATTTGTGACCGCTGTCAGGCAAAGATGACCAAAAACAGCCGGGACAAGGTGACAGCAAACCGAAAATCTGCAGAACTCGGCATGACCAATCGGTACTTATCCTGGGCACCGGAAATAATCCTGCCGGACAGGACTTTGCGGTTTTGGCGAACACTGAAAGGACATTTTTTTAACACCATGTTAACAAGGGGCTCGATCCGAACGATTCCATAACACTCTGCCTCTCACCCGTTTTCTCCCACACTTGTCTCTTATTGAATATTTCACGCAAATACATTTATTTATCACGATTTACTTCTGGCCGCCCACTATGATACCATTCGGTACCGTACAGTCACCCGCCACGTTACCATTCAGTAGCATATCGTCGCCAATTATGTCACCGCTGGGTAACATTTAATTGCGCATACCATGCAAATATCCGAAACAACGACATTTATTTTCAGGCACGGTGTTTGCTACAATATGGGTAAGGAACGATTGCTGCCGGCTCTTCCAGATGAGACGCGAGACGCGGGAGCGCCACGCACGATGGGGCAAGCGTTGTTGAATGAAAAAATGCCAATGCGTTCAAGGTCGGGCTGAACAAAAGCACAAGAGGTGAAATATGGAAACCAAAAAAATAATGAAATATGTTTCGGTTCTCGCTGTGGCCTCGGCAATCGGCATGTTTGCCTATGTTGTTCACGCTTCCAGGGTAACTTCATATCTTTCGGAGGATCCGAAAGTATGCATCAACTGCCATACCATGAATTCCCTGTATGCAACCTGGCAGCACAGCTCTCACCGGGGGAACGCCACCTGCGTGGACTGTCATCTGCCACAGGAATCATTCGTTGATAAAATTCTGGCCAAGTCCAGGGACGGATTCAACCATTCCTATGCCATGACCTTCAGGACCTACCTGACGGAGAATATCAGGGCAAGTGAAGATGCCCGGCAAAGGATCCAGGCAAACTGCATAGCCTGCCACCGGGAAGCTGTCTCCGAAATAACCGCCAGAAATGAACTCTATCATGCTGATGGGGACAGTGGACGGTTCCAGCGCAAATGCTGGAGTTGCCACAGGGATGTGCCCCATGGCAGGGTAAGGGGACTGACCGCAACGCCGGGCAACATAGGGGTAAAGGAAATTTAACAAACTTTTACAGAGCTAAGAACAATGGATGAGCATAAGGCCAGACCATGGGGCATCACGCTGATCCGTCGGCAAAGCAAATTTTGCGAAACCGACAAATCCAACGAAGAAAACTGAATTTTACGAGGAGGAATTGAGGGATGAAAAAATCAACGCTACTCACTGCAATTTCAGTGGCAGCCATCGTGCCCATGGCATTACTGGCAATTTCAATCAATGAGAACAAAGCGGAACAACAGGCCCTGAACACCGTACCGCCGATTAAAAAATTTGAAACGCGAAGCTCTGAATGGGGCAAGCACTACCAGCGCCAGTATGACTCGTACATGCAGACCAAAAAAAGCGACAAGATTGACGACGTACTTGAAGGCAATCCGGCCCTGCTCGTGCTGTGGGCGGGATATGGTTTTTCCAAGGATTACAATGCCCCGCGCGGCCATTATTACATGCTGGAAGATAATATCAACACCCTGCGAACCGGCGCCCCGGTCGATGGAAACACCGGTCCCATGCCTACCGCCTGCTGGACCTGCAAGTCCCCCGATGTGCCCCGGCTCATTGATGAAATCGGCGAAGAAGACTTTTTCACCGGCAAGTGGGCCAGGCACGGCAGCGAGATCGCCAATCCCGTTGGCTGCGCCGACTGCCATGACAACGAGACCATGAAGCTCACCATAACCAGAAAATTCCTGACCAGGGCGCTGGATGCTGAAGGCTCCCTCAAGGCGGCGGATGCCAGCCACCAGGACATGAGGTCCCTGGTCTGCGCCCAGTGCCATGCCGAATATTATTTCAAGAAAACCGAATGGACCGACAAGAACGGGCAGAAACAGACCGCCGGCGTGGTCACCTTTCCATGGGCCAATGGATTCAGCGTCGAAGCCATGGAAAAATATTATGACGATATCAGCTTTGCTGACTGGACCCATAAGATCAGCAAGAGCCCGATGCTCAAGGCCCAGCATCCCGGCTATGAAATATTCAAGACCGGCGCCCATGGATTGAACGACGTGGCCTGCGCCGATTGTCATATGCCCTACGTTCGCGAAGGCGCGGTTAAATATTCATCGCATAATGTCGGCAGCCCGCTGGACCACATGGCCAACACCTGCCTGAACTGCCACAGCGAAGACGAAAAAACGCTCAAGGAAACTGTGGCCAGGAAGCTGGAGAGAAAGAATGAACTCAGCAAAACCGCCATGGACGTTATCGCCAAAGCGCATCTTGAAGCGGGAAAAGCCTGGGAGCTTGGCGCAAGCGAGGCCGAAATGAAAGATATACTCCAAGACCTCCGTCATGCCCAGTGGAGATGGGACTTTTCCATCGCCAGTCACGGCTCCTTCTTCCACGCACCCGAAGAAACACTGCGAATCCTGGGATCGGCAATCAACAAAGGCCAGGATGCCAGGGTGAAATTACGTACGGTATTGGCCAAATATAATGCCGCCGACTACGCAGCCCCGGATTTCTCGACCAAGGAAAAAGCGCAGGAAGTGATCGGGCTGCCGTACCAGAAACTGGTTGAGGAGAAAAAATCTTTCCTGGGTTCTCTGCGTACGGAATGGATTGAAGAGCAGAAGAAAAAAGGGCTGTATGATCCGGCCTCACGCGAGGGAATGGTTTTCAATACCTCATACGCCCCGGCCAAATAACCAAAACTCATCATAAGCAAACCAAAAAACTCCCTGTGCTCAACACCCAGGGAGTTTTTTTTGGTCACTTCCCTCACAGCAAACCGGAAAGCATTTTCACCCCCACGATCAACAGCAGGACGGCAAAAAGACGCTTGAGCCCGGGAACCGGCAGCCAGTGGGCAAGCCACACCCCAAGAGGGGCGGTCGCCATGCTGGCGCTTACCACTCCCAGCAGGGCAGGAAGATAGACATAACCGACTGAATAGGAAGGCAAACCAGCAGCGCTCCAGCCGGTGAGCATATAGCCCACGGTGCCGGCAACGGCAATGGGGAACCCGATGGCCGCCGAGGTGCCGATGGCATGGCGCACGGAAATATTGCACCAGATCATGAACGGCACGGAAAGGGTTCCGCCGCCAATGCCCATCAGGCTGGATACAATGCCGATACCGCTGCCGGCCCCAAACATTCCCGCATATCCCGGCATTTCCCTTGAAGATTTCGGTTTTCGGTCCAGAAGCAGCTGCACGGCAACATACAATAAAAAGATTCCGAAGAACCCTTTCAGGAGGTTGGTTGACAGCAGGGAGGCGATATAGGCGCCAAACAGCGTTCCGGTAATGATGCCGGGGACAATGCGCCGCACAATGTCCCAGTGCACGGCGCCGCGGCGATGATGGGCCATGAAACTGGAGATGGAGGTAAAGATGATGCTGGCCAGGGAGGTGCCCAGGGCGATATGCATAATGTGCTCATGGGGCATGGCCAGACCGGTAAAGCAGAAAACCAGCATGGGCACGATCACCAGTCCCCCGCCGATCCCCATCAGCCCGGCCAGGATGCCGGCAACGGCGCCCAGGGCCAGATAGATGGCAAATACAGACAGCATACGGATTATGCCCGCGCCAAAGACGGGTAACGCCGATTGAGGTTGCAGATGGTCGACTGGCTGACCGCAGTATCCAGGTTGCGGAAAAACAATAGAGCATGTTTATCTCCAGGATCTTTGGCCAGCCGTTCCTCGTACATCGCAAAGAGCCTGGTGATCACATGCGTGGTCTCATCTTCGGCCAGTGAGCCGATTACCTCCCAGAGATCATTGACGCTTCTCATCTTGCAGCACCTCCATTCGTTCTATAATGTTAAAAGGTCGGCATGGGGACCTTGCCCCATTTATGCTCACCTGATGCCATGATGACCGATACAACCTTTTCTTCGAATCGATCATAATCGACAAGAAGGGCGGGCGTCCTCTCCAACCCGAGACCAAACAGTCTCTCGGAGGGCATGGGATCACCGTTCTTATCCGTGACTGCCACGAAGATGAAACGTTCAACGTCATAGTCGGTGGCAATGCCGCCCAACGTCCCGATAAAATTATAAAAGATACGGAAAAATTTTCCCAGCCCGCCCTTGAACCTGTGCTCGTGCCACTCCAGCACCTCGGGGAACCGCTGAATAATATCATCCGAAAACCGGCGATTCTCGTCCGTCACCAGCGCGGTCAGGAAAAAATCACCGGGCATGATATAGGCAAGATTCACCTCCTGGTGGTCTGCCAGGAACTCCCGGACATCGTCTGATTGCAGGACATGGCTGTACAATTCCCTGATTTCCCCAGGTGAACGCTCAAACACCGGCAGCAGGTCGACCTGCCCTTCAATCGGCACCAGCGGCAGCTGCTTGATGGTATATGACCTGATCCCCATGGCCGCCAGAATGGATAACGACAGGACAACAACATAACTCACCAGGATTCCGCACCATTTTGGTTTGATCCAGCCAAACAGGAGCGCAAACAGTTTTCCTCCCGGTTCGCCGGGCAAAAACATGGGAATGCCGGCCATGTATTTTTCGTACACCCCGGGAACCTCGTGCTTCATCCGCCACTCTTCATTTCTGGCAAGGATGTAGTAGATATAGAGCATGGTTATAAAAAAAATAAGGACAATGAACCGGGGCCAGTACAGGAGCAGACCAAAACCGGAAACGGCAAGGAACAGGTATTGCGGGTGTCTTATTTTTGCATAAAAACTGAAGGTGACCACCCCTTTGCCGGTAAACCTGCCCCAGTACAGAGGAACTGCCGCGGCCAGAAAGAGGAGCAGGCCAATGACCAGCAGCACCTGCAGGTAGGAGATTGCGAGAATTACCGGATCATCCAGAAAAACCATGTGCGGCAGAAAAAACTCCGTTGACCAGCTCGTCAGCCTTGATGATGCCAGGAAATTGAGTATGGGGGCATACACGGAATAAAAATAGAGGGCAAAGGGAGAAATCATGATGATGATTTCAATGGTAATCAGACAGTAAGCGAGTATGGAACCATACAGCAACAACTTCTGTCCTTTGTTGGCTCCCATTTTTAATACCTCCGGCACGTTATCAATTACCAATGTTTCATATTATAGCATAGTCATCGCAAGATAAACATGAAACACGCGGTCATTTAGAGCAAAAAGAGCAGTCCTGTTACGTCATGGCAAAAATTTCGCACATTCGTTCGAGATAAGCGCGCCTGCAAGTCTTTGAATGACATTTCATGATGCCGGATATCGACGGGTTCGAGGTTATCCGGCAACTGAAGGACAACAAAGACACCAGAAACATTCCGGTTATTTTTGTTTCGGCCCTGGGCAAAACCGAAGATGAAGCCAGGGGGCTTGAACTCGGCGCTGTTGACTATATTTCCAAACCGTTCAGCATCCCGGTGGTAATGGCCCGGATCAGGACCCACCTGGAACTCAAGGCATTTCGAGACAATCTTGCCCGCGATGCCGACGAACGCAGTATGGAACTTGATCTTACCCTTGCGCACCTCAAAAAAGCATACATGGAGCTCAACGAGGTCCACAATCAGATCCGCTCATCATGGATCGAGACCATTTATCGGCTCACCAAGGCCGCGGAATACAAAGACGAAGAAACCGAAGACCATATCCGACGGGTGGGTTTATACACCAGGGAGCTTGCCCAGACCATGGGCATGGATAAAGAGTTTGTCGATGCCATCTATTACTCGGCGCCGATCCATGACATCGGCAAGGTCGGCATACCCGATGAAATACTGCTCAAACCGGCAAACCTGACGCCGGAAGAAACAAAAATCATCAAAAGCCACACCATCATCGGCGCGAGGATACTGGAAGATTCCGGCTCGTCTTTTCTCGATATGGCCAGGGACATAGCCCTGTCACACCATGAACGGTGGAACGGTACCGGATATCCCTTTGGCCTGACAGGTGAAGACATCCCCCTGGCCGGCAGGATCATGAACATCGTCGACCAGTACGATGCCCTGCGCAGCAGGAGGCCGTTCAAATCATCCTTTTCCCACACCAAGGCCTTTGAAATAATCACCAGGGGCGACGGCAGGACAAGCCCGGAAGATTTTGACCCCGCCGTCCTTGAAGGCTTTATCAGGTGTGCGGCAAAATTCAACGAAATCTATCATACTCTGGCCGATTGAAGCTGCCTAACTCCTCACAAGGCATGTCAACGATATGATTGATGCCCCAACATGTCAAAGGCGCCGCAGATTTGCACCAGTCAGGGCAGGCTGCTCCCGGCACGAAGTCAGCAATCGGGCGAAGATGCGGCACCTGCGGCCATTTACGCGCAAACGAACCGGAACAGGACCGATCAGAACAGCGATATCCATATCCTGATTGCTGCTAGGGCGATCACCCCGGCAAGAATCTGTCGCAAAATACCCACCCTTGCCCTGTTGCTGAGATGGGCCCCAACCATTGCGGCAGGAATGACTGTCAGGACGACGGGGATGGCCAGCAGCCATTCGATCTGCCCGGTAATAGCCTTACCGGCAAAACCGGCCGCGCATGAAATCAACACAATCCCCAGATTGCTGCCGATGGCAATTCGCGTGGGGATATGAACATAAGAGGTCATCAGGGGAATCAGGATAAAGGAGCCTCCCTGTCCGACCATTCCGCCGAACAGCCCCACGGCGGCAGCCGCAACCACTGCGCGGAACCGGCTGAAGTCCAGCAGATAGATATCCGGCCGTTCACAGTCATTTTTCACCGGCACAAACATCAATATGGCCGCGGCAAACGCCAGGCCGGCAAAAATAAAAAGCAGGACCTGGTTGGGTATCCAACGGGCTGCAGCCCCGCCGAAAAGGGAGGCAATAAATATGCTGACCCCCATGAAGAGGGAGAGCCGGTCGGAAACGAACCTGAAGCGACGGTGAGCCCATCCCCCGGCAAGGGAGGCGGCCAGCCCCTGGACAATGGTCAGACCGGCGACAATTTTCATGGAAAGAGGCTCAAAACCAAACAGGGGCGGAACATAGAGAAGAAGCGGAGCCATGATGATTCCCCCGCCGATGCCCAGCAGACCGGAAAGGGATCCGGTTATCAGCCCGAGAATGCCGATGAGCAGGTAAAGCCCCATTACGCTTCCAGCGTGATACCTACCGAATCGTCCGTTATTTCCCCGATTTTTACCGCTGCCGAAACACCTGCCGCCCAAAGCGAGGATACCAGTTCGTCCGCCTGAGACCCCGGCAGGGCAAGCAGAAGCCCGCCGGAAGTCTGCGGGTCGTAGAGCAGCTCCTCCTCGGGACTGCTGAGCGCGGCCCTGAGCTCGAAATTGTGCCTGGCAACCATTCTGCGGTTCGCCTCGTTGCTGCCCGTAGTCTCCCCTTTTTCGTACATTTCCAGGGCGCCGGGATAGAAAGGCAGTTTGCGGTAGCTGACAACAACCCTGGAATTACATCCATGGGCCATCTCCACGAGATGGCCGAGAATGCCGAAGCCGGTGACATCGGTGCAGGCATGCAGATCATGCTGCAGCGCCTTTTCCATGGTCAGTCCGTTAAGAAAAGCCAGCTGCGGCAGCACTTCCCGCTCCAGCTCCCGGAACGAAAATTTACCTGATCGAACGGCGTTAAACAGCACTCCTGAACCCAGGGGCTTGGTAAGGACCAGAGCATCCCCTGGTCTTGCCCCGGCATTGGTAATGACCCGGTCCGGATGAACTATGCCGTTGACGCAGAGACCGTATTTCGGTTCCTCGTCATCAACTGTATGGCCGCCGACCATGCAGGCCCCGGCTTCAACCACCTTGTCATGTCCACCGCGTAGGATATCGTGCAGCATCCCCATGTCAAGGAGCTTGGAAGGAAACATGACGACATTGAGAGCGGTCAGAGGTTTTCCCCCCATGGAATAAATATCCGATATGGAATTGGCGGCGGATATCTGCCCGAACCAGTAAGGGTCGTCCACCGGGGGCGTGATGAAATCAACGGTATTGATCATGGCGATCTCGTCGTTGAGCCGATAGACCGCGGCATCATCCGAGGTTTCGATCCCGACCAGCAGGTTCGAATCAGTGGGAGGCGCAAGACCTTTCAGTGCGTCCGACAAGTCCGTCGGACCTATTTTCGCTGCTCAGCCGCAGGTGCGGGCAAGGCCGGTCAACGTCTTCTTTTTGAAAAATCCCATCACAATTCCCCGGTATAGCAATTAACAATAAGACAATACCACAACATAGGACGATGCTATTATCAAGAGGGGTGAAAGTCAACGAATATATTCCATTCCAAGCCCGGTATGATATTGCCCGGGAACAGTTGCAGCTCCGTCCTTAACGGACAGGGCCGGCTCGGCGGATATCCTCGCTTATTTGGCCGGCAAACTGGGCAAAATTCTCGGCAAACATGGCGGCCAGCCTCTCTGCCTGTGCGTCATAATCTTCGGGATTTTCCCAGGTACTGCGAGGGTTGAGCATCTTTTCCGGCACATCAGGGCAGTGCAGAGGAATATGCAGGCCGAAAAAACGCTCCTGGTCAGTGGGGACATCATCCAGCTTGCCATCCAGGGCGGCGTTCACCATTGCCCGGGTGAATTTGAGGGGCATACGCTTCCCGATCCCGTACGGGCCGCCGGTCCAACCGGTATTGATCAGCCAGACCCGGGACCCGTGCTTCTTGAGTTTTCTGCCCAGTAATTCCGCATACCGCATGGGATGCATGGGCATAAACGGCGCCCCGTAACAAGCGCTGAATACCGGCGACGGCTCAGTCACCCCCCGTTCCGTTCCGGCCACCCGGGCGGTATATCCTGAAAGGAAATGATACATGGCCTGCTCCCTGGTCAACCTGGCTATCGGCGGCAGCACACCGAAGGCATCGGCGGAAAGGAAAATGATAGTCTGGGGATGGCCGCCAAGCCCTGTCCGGCTGGCGTTGGGGATGGCGGAGATGTGATAGGAGCCTCTGGTATTCTCGGTGAAGGTATCGTCGTCAAGATCGACCATCCGGGTGCAGGACTCCAGCGCGACGTTTTCCAGGATGGTGCCGAACCGTCTGGTGGTAGAATAGATCTCCGGTTCCGATTCCGGAGACAGCCTGATCAGCTTGGCATAGCAACCGCCTTCAAAATTAAAAACCCCGTTATTGCTCCACCCGTGTTCGTCATCGCCGATGAGGGTGCGGCCGGCATCGGCGGACAGGGTTGTTTTGCCGGTACCGCTGAGGCCAAAAAAAAGGGCCGTCTCATCATTCCTGCCGATATTGGCTGAACAATGCATGGGCAGTACGCGTTTCTTCGGCATCAGGTAGTTCATGACCGTGAAGATCGATTTTTTTGTTTCCCCGGCGTAACTGGTTCCGCCGATGAGGATCAGCTTCTTCTTGAAGTTAATAATGATGAAAGTTTCCGAATTGGTGCCGTCAAGGGAGGGGGAGGCATGAAAGCGCGGCGCGTTGATCACCGTAAATTCAGGAACATGGACGGCCTGCTCCTCCGATGTGCCCTGGATGAACATGTTCCGGGCAAAAAGGCTGTGCCAGGCATACTGCGAAATGATGCGCACCGGCAGCCGATAATCGGTATCCGCACCGGCAAAGCAGTCCTGAACGTACAGATCCTGGGTCTGCAGGTGCATGGCCATCCGTTTATGGAGCTGGTCAAAGTATTCCCGGGAAATGGGCGGATTCACCCTGCCCCACCAGATATCTTTCTGGGGAGTTTTTTCCTGCACCACGAACTTGTCGTCTGCGGAGCGGCCGGTGTGGTGCCCCGTCCTCACCGTTATCGGCCCGAGATGGGACAGGCGTCCCTCTCCGCGGACCAGAATTTTTTCATACAGTCGCGGAGTGGGAAGATTCCAGAATACCTCGTTGAGATTTGTCAACCCGTGATTTTCCAGACCGTAATGACTCTTCTGCCAGACACATTTCTCTTGCTTCATAGTCTTCTCTCCCATATGACCATAGTCATCTCCACTGTATGCATTAAAAAATGTCTTACCAGTGGGGCTGATTGCCGATGCGATTATTCATCACCTCAAGGGTATTGCTGATGACAACAAAGGCATCCGGATCTATTGCGCGAATAAGGTTTTTCATCTGGCCGATCTCCATGAGCGGCACCACCGTGTACAGGATATGTTCCTCCCGTCCGGAAAAGCCGCCCCGCCCTTCGATAACTGTCACCCCCCGCCTGATATCCTTGAGAATTTCCCTGGAAATGGCTTCCCAGTGGGGCGATATGACAAAAACCGCCTTGCGCTGGCTCAGGCCGGTCACCACGATGCTCGTCACCTTGGAACTGACAAAAATAACGATGAGCGTATACAGCAGGGCATCCAAAGAATAAAAAAGGGCAATCAGGAGCAGGACCATGAGATTCACCGTAAGTACAGTGTTGCCCAGGCTGATGGAAAAGCGGCGCAGCAGCATGACCGACAAAATATCGAGCCCACCCTGTGATCCCGAAGAACGCAGGGCAATCCCCGCGCCACTGCCGTATATCAACCCGGCCAGCAGCGCAGCGAGAATCTTGTCCTCTATCTGGACGGGATAATGGATCGATGTGAGCGCAAGTGTGAATGTCAGGGCCCCGACAATGCTGTAAACAAAAAATCTGCGGCCGATGGACATCCAGGCCAGCAGAAAAAGGGGAATATTGATCAGAAGATATATCCACCCCAGGTTGAGAAAAGGAATAGAATTATGAATGACCAGACTCAGCCCGGTTATGCCGCCGGTGGCGAAATTTTTGGGGATCAGGATACCGTTGACGGCAATGGCGCACAAGGCGCTGCCGAAAAAAATCTGCACAAGATCAAGCAGCAGGCGCTGCGGCGTGGTGTAAACCGGCTGTACCCTGCACTGTGACAGGTCAGGTTTGGTCTGGGGTATGGTGTTTGCTTCCACTGGTTTCTCAGATGTATATCCACTTTTTCAAGGGTTATTCAATCCCTGCAGAGACTGGCCCAGCGGGCGGGAAGTAAATCCGTATCCATTCGGAGCTCCTCGCAGAATGCTGTTATGTCTTCAGCTGTACAGTTGACGGAGGAAACGCGCAGGAACTGGCTGGTGTCAGCAAACTCCCGTTCCATGAAAGCCACCAGGGCTCTGGCCACCGTGTTATTGAAACCATGGCACTGCCGACCTATCCTCTGGCTGAAATTCTGCAGCCGTCGCCAGTTCACAATCGAACGGGCCGGCCCCCTGTACAGGCCGAGATCCCGATTATCGGGGTCAAGATCGCGCAGGACAATTTCCCTGGCCCTGGCAAGCGCCGCATCGTGCAACTGATGCAGTTCTTCCTCGGTGAGGGTAATCTCCGGGCCCTCCTCGTCCTCCTCAAGGTAATAAAGGGTAGTATGCAGGGCGATCTCCGGGATTTCACCGGAGTTGCGCAGGATAATCAACTCCTCCTCCAGAATTGCTTCCCGGTCCTCCGGTATCATTCTTCGGGGCAATCATCCTGCTGGTCCAGCCTGAAAAGATCGCGAACCATATTGATCCTTTCCCGGCGGTCGACACAGCGGTTATTGTCTGATTTCAGGAACTGCAACGGATTATGCAGCATCTTGGCCACGATGGCCGAGGCCATCTTTTCGATGGACTTCTGTTCTTTGGGGCTGATATCCTTCATCCTGCCAAGGGTCTTTTCCAGTTCAAACCGGCATATTTCGTCAGCCATTCCGCGCAGCTCGACAATGGTCGGGTTCACCTCCATGTTGTCGAGCCAGTGGCTGAACTTCATGGTCTCCTCGGCGACAATCCGCTCGGCCTTGACCGCTTCCTTATCACGTTCAGCCTTGTTCATCTCCACAATACTGCTCAGATCGTCAATATCGTAGAGGTAGACGTTGTCGAGGTCGTTGATGTCCTGGTCGAGATCCCGCGGCACGGCAATATCGATGAAGAACAGGGGCCGGTTGCGGCGTTCGCGCATGACCGGCTTCACATCCTTTTTACTCAGGATGGTGCCGGTGGCCCCGGTTGAACTGATAATTATATCAACATGCTCAAGCTGTTCGATCAGCTCATCCAGGGAAACAGCCTGGCCGTTGAAACGGCGGGCGAGATTTACCGCCCGCTCCAGAGTCCGGTTGGCGACAACCACGTTGGCCACCCCCTGGCCGACAAGATGCTCGGCCGCCAGTTCCGCCATTTCGCCGGCGCCGACCAGCATGACCGACTTGTTATCAAGCTGCCCGAAAATCTTGCGGGCAAGTTCCACAGCCGCATAGCTTATGGAAACGGCGCTGGCGCCGATCTGTGTTTCAGTGCGGACCCGCTTGGCGGCAAAAAAGGATTTATGCAGGAGCTTATTGAGGACCGAACCGCTGGTTTTCTGTTCAGAGGCAAACCGGTATGCTTCCTTCAGCTGTCCGAGGATCTGCGCCTCACCGACGATCATCGAATCAAGGCTGGAGGCGACCATGAACAGATGCTGTACAGCCTCTTCATTTTCGTAATGGTAGACGTATTTGTCCAGTTCCCGGCCCGGCACGGCATTGCCGAACAGGAAGTTGAGCACCTTTGCTTTGGTTGCAGCGGGATTCTCGGTTGTGTAGAGCACCTCCACCCGGTTGCAGGTCGACAGGAGATAATGCTCTTTGATCCCGTCCAGCTGCCCCAGCTTCCGCAGAGGTTCTTCATAGCCTCCGGACAGGGCCAGCTTTTCCCTGATCTCGAGCGGGGTGGTTTTATGGTTGACGCCGAGGAGGACGATTGAATCACGAGGCATAGGTATGTATTCCGCCCAGGAGATAATTTACTCCCCACAAGGTAAAAAGCACTGCCAGAAAAGCGACAATAGTCATAATCGCAGCCGGCCTCCCCCGCCAGCCGACGGTAAACCGCTGATGGACCAGGGCCGCGTACAGGAACCAGGTTATCAGCGACCAGGTCTCTTTCGGATCCCAGTGCCAGTAGGCTCCCCAGGCCTGCTTGGCCCAGATCGAACCGGTGATGATCCCCAAGGTAAGCAGGGGGAATCCCACAGACAGGCAGTGATGATTGAGTTTATCCAGCGCATCCAGTGAAGGCAGACGGGAGTAGAACATACCGAAACGCTTGCGTTTGATCTCCCGCTCCTGCAGAAGATACATTATTCCACCGATGCAGGCCAGGGCCAGGAAACCGTCCGCGACAATGGATACCGAGGCATGGAACGGCAGCCACCAGCTCTGCAGGGCCGGCACCAGTGGCAGTATTTCCCGTGAAGCCAGGGCGGCGATGAACATCAGGATTACCGTCATCACGCTGACAAAGGTGCCTAAATTCTTGACCGTATAGCGCCAGCGAAAAGAAAGGTAACACCAGACGATGGCCCAGGCAAAAAAGGATACGGTTTCATGCTGCGAGGTGATGGGCGTATGCCCCGCCTCTAAATAGCGGGTAATGATGTTCAGGGTGTGCAGCAGCCCGCCCGCCAGAAAAATCTTGCGGGCGATCTGACGGACATTGTTTTTCTGCGACAGAAAAAAAACAACATACGTCGACATTGCCGCAAAATAGACAACTAAACTGATTTGGAACAGCAGGTAACTCATCAAGTATCCAGTTTCGGTAGATTGATCTCCAGCAGAGTGTCCGGACCCAGAATTTTTTTCAGATGATTCTGCAGGATATCGATCTGTCCGGTCCTTATCCAATCAATTATATCGTTGTGGAGTATTTTTTTATAGATTTTTTTCCTTTCCGCCTGGGAAACACTCTCCATTCCCGATCCTGCATGCTGCCGCACCTGGGCCATAAGCTGCAGCAGGGTTTCATACTCCGGCCCGAATTCTTCTTCCAGCTGTTTTCTGATAAGCGCCGCCACTGCCGGGCTTTTGCCGGTGGTCGAAACCGCCAGGGTCAGATCGCCTCGTCGCACCGTGGCCGGCACATGAAAGGTGCAGGAATCAGGATCATCGGCCACATTAATCAGCTGGCCGTTCTCACCGGCCCGGCGGCGGATCATCTCCTGGATCTCACGGCTGCTGGTGGCCGCAAAAACCAGAAATGCGTCGTCAAGGTCATCATCGCTGTATGATTTGCGTTGCCATTCAATCGCTCCCCGCCCGGCAAGACCGGCAAGCTCCACCGACACCTCCGGGCTGACCAGCCGAACAGCCGCTCCGCATTCCAGCAGACCTTTCACCTTGCGCTCCGCCACTCTCCCTCCCCCGATAACAACACATGCCTTTCCGGAAATATCAAGCAGGACAGGGTAAAGAGACATAAGCTTACTTTTTGGGTATCAGCCTGTTCATGATGACCACCCGGTCTTCCTCAAGGCTGCGCAGAGTCTTTTTCGAGGCGGATATATTGTATTCCTCCTCGGCCATCTGCAAAAAGGGCTGCAGACTCTGGCGCCGGACATCATGCGCCAGATAGATGACACCTTCAGGCTTCAGCGCTCCGCGCATAACATTGAGCAAGGGTTCGAAGAATTCCTCCCGGAACAGAATTTCCGCCCCGACAATAATATCGTATCGCTCCATCTTCGGGGGATTTTTCCAGTCTAGCATCATGCAGGCAACATTGTCCAGTTTGCTGGCCGCGGCGCTGACGCGTTCAAAGTCAAGTATCAGCTCTTCATAGTCCGACAGGGTCACGTCGCATCCGGCGGCCGCGGCAGCGAGGCCGGGCACGCCCAGACCGGCGCCCAGCTCCAGCAGCGTGGTCCCCTTCTTAAAATTCTGCCCGCCGAGATACTGGGCAAGGACAATGGCTGCTTCCCACAGCTTGACCCAGAAAGGAAAATCAGCGACATTGCTCAGGGCTTCCTTGCCGTCCAGCATCGATTCAAGATCGGAAACGGTGAGCAGGTTCAGCCGTGTCTCCCCGAACTGCAGGGGCTCAAAACCAACCTGGTACTCTTCTCTGATGTTCTGATACAGTTTCTGCTCCGCGGCAGGCAGTGTTCGTGGATCCATAATATTTTCCGTTTCCTTATGACAAAACAAGTGAGGCAGGTGTGCCGGGTATCCCGGCCACCAGACATTGTATGTACTGTATTACGGATATTATTGAAAGGCAAGGTCTCCGGACAGGGCGATTCAACGGAGCAGGTACCAGCCCAGCCCGACACCGGAGACAAGCAGACAGTAATAGCCGAACCACTCCAGTTTACCCCGCCGGACAATCTTCATCAACAGAACAATGGCATAATAACCTGAAATCGTCGACGCCAAGGTGCCGGTCATGATAGCCAGCAGTCTGTCATCGGGCGGCGGCGAAGCAATCAAGTCTCCCGTATTCAGAACTACTGCACCCAAAATGGCGGGGATAGACATGATGAACGAAAAACGGGCCGCGGTTTCCCGGCTCACCCCGAGCAATATCCCGGCAAAGATGGTGCTGCCGCTGCGCGACAGTCCAGGCATGATAGCCAGGGCTTGGGCCACGCCTATCATCAGCGCCCGAGGCCGGTTAACGGCCTTTCCCTTGTCATGTATGAAGCGGGTCAGGATCATGGTCACACCGGTCAGGGCAAGCATGACAAAGGTGACCAAATTATTATCAAATATCCGATCAATGGAGTCTTTGAGCAAAAGGCCGACGGCCACTGCCGGCAAAGTAGCAATGATAATATTGATGTTCCATTGAAAGAACAGGGCGAGTTCAGGATCAGCCTGACGAACGGCGCGAGACGCAAACAGCGCGCGGAACATCTGCAGCAGGTCCTTGCGAAATACGAAAATGACCGAGACCAGGGTCCCGCAGTGAAGGAACACTTCAAAGGAAATGCCCGGCTCATAAAAGTTGAGGATCTCCGAGCCGATAACCAGATGACCGGAACTCGATATCGGCAGAAATTCGGTCAATCCCTGCACAATCCCGAGAAGAAGCGCTTTAACAAGATCCATCTTTCATTTGCCCATAAAAAAAGTCGGCTGATGCGCTTGCACCAGCCGACTTTGTATAGCCTGAAAAAAAACGGAAGGACTTAGCAGCCTTCGTATGCTTTCTTGCTGCTTGCCTTAACTTTAGCTTTGTCACCTGCTTTCAGCTTGTCAGCGTCTTTGCAAGTCATAACGACTTTGTCGCCGTCCACGCTTTCCACCTTACAGTCGACAGTGGCAGCCATAACCATGCTTGAACTCATAACAAATGCCGCGACCATTGCTGCGATAACCAACTTTTTCATTCCATTCTCCTTTTAAAGAAATTATGAATTGCTTAAAAACTTCCTCACAATTTACCTAAAAATCATAAAGTGTTGCCAAAGTGTTGTCAAGAAAAACCCTGAAAAGTTTTTTTAATACCTTCTCTGCTGGAATATGCACCTCAAAGGATCTCCAGCAAATCCTTTTCCAGGAGAGCATGGGGAACATACCCTGGATAACGCTTGACAATGACCCCCTCCCGGTTGACCAGAAAGGAAGTGGGGATGCCGGCGACCCCGCCGAAGTCCTTGGTTGTTTTACCTTTGGCCATCAAGACCGGATAATTAATCTTTTCCTTCTCGATCATCTTGACCACCACTTTCGGCCCACGTTCATCCACAGAAAGGCCTATCACTGAAAACCCGCTGGCCTGGTAATCATTCTGCAGCTTGATCAGGGTTGGTATTTCCTGGCGGCATGGCGGGCACCAGGTGGCAAAAAACGTGACCAGCAGTACCTTGCCGGCAAAGTCTTCGCTTCTGATCACCTCACCGCCAAGGGCCGAGGGCAGGGAAAATTGGGGCATTTTTCCAATTGGTCCGCCATGGGCGGGCAAGGCGAACAATACGAGCATCATCCCTGCCAGCAAAATATGAAGTGTTTTTTTTGTCATTATTTTCGTTCCTTGATCTATTTTCATTAATGTATAAGTCGTTCATTGACCGCCAATGGGTACTGATACGCACGTCCGCACCTGTCAGCGCAAAAATCCACAGTTTAAATAATTATCTTACTCATTTTGCGCCAAAGAGGCAAGGCCCTGGCTAACCGGGCAGATCTTCAGGCGAATTGATATTTTTCCATGACGGCCGCAGCGAAGCGGGCGGCAGCGGGGTTATCACCCCGGGCCGGCCGACCAGATCTCCGGGACGCATCGAACCTTCCGCAACCAATTGTTCCAGCAGGTCCGAGCAGCTGTCGGCATAATACGCCAGCAGAGGCTCGACCCGGCCATCCCCCTTGAGATCGGGCAATATTGCCCTGACCCCCGGCGCCCTCTGCTCCAGGAGCCAGTCCAGGGCCGCTACTTCAAGATCGGGCATGTCGCAGGCAGCGACCAGCCAGGACACCCCGGGATAGCGGCGAAACAGGGACAGAATCCCGGCGAGCGGTCCCCGCAGGCCATCAATATCAGCCACAACCGGAACAGCATAGAGATGGTCCGGAACCTCGCCTCTTCCTGAAATCACTACCTGATCGGTCCTTTGCATCAGCCTGGACAGTATCAACTCCAGCCAGGTCACTCCATCGCGCTTGAACAGGTGCTTGGGACTGCCCATCCTTGAGCTTTTGCCGCCGATGAGGACACACCCCCATACCGGTCCGAAACCCGCTCCTCCCGTTTTCCCGTGCCGATCAGATACCATGTTGAAAAAAAACCCTGGACACCTTGTTTTCCGGAAAAATCCCGGCATGCCTTCCGCGCCGAAGCAGTTCTCGCACCGCTTCCCTGCCCTCGCTACCGATCCGCAGGGAAAAATCATTGACATACAGGCCGATATGGCTCTGCAGTACGCTCTCATCCATTTCATGGGCATGGGCCCTGATATACTCCATACACTGCGCGGGATGTTTCCGGGCCCACAGCAGGCTCTCCCGGACAGCGCGGTCTATCTCGCCGAGCACTTCCCCGGGCAGACTGCGCCTGGCAGCAATACACCCCAGGGGAACAGGCAGGCCGGTCAGCTCTTCCCACCATTCACCCAGGTCCTGCACCGGAACCAGTCCCAGGTCCTGGTAGGTAAAACGGCTTTCATGGATAATGACCCCGGCATCAACCTTTCCATCCCTGACCGCAGGCATGATTTCCTCGAACCGCATCACCTGCAGGTGTGAAACCCCGGGCACATACAGCCTGAGCAGCATGGCAGCGGTGGTGAAGGTTCCGGGAATGGCAATGACCGCCTCCCCCGGGTTCAGCGTTAGACCCGCCCGGGTCACGAGCAGGGGACCGCATCCTCTTCCCAGGGCCGCGCCTGATGTGAGCATGATGTAGTCATCGAGCACATGCCCCAGGGCGTGAAAGGACAACTTGGTCACATCCAGTTTTGCCTGCAGAGCCCATCTGTTAAGCGTTTCAACGTCTTCCAGGACGGGCGGAGCAAAGGACACATGCTCCAGGGAAATATGATTATGAACCAGGGCATGGAAAATATAGGTATCATTGGGGCAGGGCGAAAACCCCAGGGTCAGATTCAGATGATCAGTCATGTCCATGCTCCACCAGAGAGGCAACGATTGCCGCCGCGGCTTCACCGGCGCGGCGGCATGCCTGCTTCAGCTTCCAGCGGCTCGTATCCCGGTCTTCCACGAGGTTGCTGATGCACCGCACCTCAAGACAGGGGAGGTTGAACTCCCGGCACACCCGGGCCACGGCCGCCCCCTCCATGTTCTCGCAAATTGCTGAATGCCGTCTTGCCAGGAACGACCCGCGCACAGCTGTTCCGCTGGCACAACTGACCGTGACAAAATTTCCCCGGACCCAGGAGATCCGCCGTGCCCGCAGCCCCCGGGCTGCCATCTGGAGCAGGCCCGCATCCATGACAAAGCTGTCCGCCACCTCCAGTTCCTTGCCGCTGATCCGTTCTATCCCCTCATCCAGACACACGCCAAGATCGCCAAACACCTCATTTTCAGCCAGACAGATATCCAGAAGGCCGGCTGCGGCCCTCCCGGCGGGATCAAGATAGGCGCCGCCAACCCCGAAATTGAGCACACCCCTGCATTGCCCGGAAAATTCCTGCAGCCGCGCCATGAGCCGGACCGCCGCCTCAACGGGGCCGACACCCGTTACCAGTCGGTAAATCCCGTCCTGCGGACATTGGTCCAGGAAGGGTTCCATTTCAAACCGTGTTGCCGCTGTGACCAGATACATACGATCTCTTGCCAATAGCTCTCCGAGTGTTTATATCACCGAAGCCGACAACTTGAAAAGGGCAACGGTCCGCTCTTTTCCGGCAATGTAAATTAGGTTACAGTTGAATGCAAGAAATCACTCAACCCAACGGATACGGAATCACATAAAAAGCCATGCCCGCAAGAACGCACAATGGATGACCACTTTTCTCTTTCGGCCTATGATTATTATCTGCCGGAAAAAAACATAGCCCAGACCCCCTCGGACAAGCGCGACCAATCAAGACTTCTTGTTCTGGACTGTGAGCATAACAGGGCGGAACACAAAAAATTCACCGATATCCTGGAGTATTTTCTGCCGGGCGACATCCTGGTGGTGAACGACACCAGGGTATTTCCGGCCCGTCTTTTCGGACACAAGGAAACCGGGGGCAAGGTGGAGACACTGTTCCTCGCTTTCCCGGAAACCATCCTCGCTCAAAACCTGGAAAACGGCTGGTGGAGCGTTGAAGCGGCGGCGCTCCTGAAAAGTTCCAAACGGCCGCGTCCGGGCAGCCGCATTCTCTTTGGCAAAGACCTGAAAGCGAACGTCCTGGCGCTGCTTGATAACGGCCAGGTGCGCCTGGAATTAATATACAGGCTGGCGGACGGCCAGACCCTCGAAGACCTTTTCCACCAGCACGGGCAGATCCCGCTGCCCCCGTATATCAAGCGTCCCGACGGTTCAACCGAGGACGACAGAAGAAGATACCAGACCAAATACGCAGAACACACGGGATCGGTTGCGGCGCCCACCGCCGGCCTCCATTTTTCCGAGGAACTGCTTGCAAAGATACGGCATAGGGGCGTGGTCGTGGTCACTGTTACCCTGCATGTCGGATACGGCACCTTTTCCCCGGTGCGCACAGAAGACATCCGTGACCATCGCATCCATGCTGAATATATTCAAATTCCGCCTGAAACCGCCGAGACTATCAATGATTACCGGAAATACGGCAGCAGGATCTGGGCGGTAGGAACGACCACCGCCAGAACCCTCGAGTTCACCGCTCATCCCGACGGGACCATAAGTCCATTCTACGGCCTGTGCGATCTTTACATCTATCCCGGCTACAGGTTCCGGGTGGTCGACAACCTGATCACCAACTTCCACCTGCCCCAGTCATCCCTGCTTTTCCTTGTTTCAGCCATGGCCGGCCGCAAACGCATCCTCGACTGTTATGCCCGGGCCGTGGAGAGGAATTACCGATTCTTCAGCTACGGCGATGCCATGGCCATCATCACCAGACCGAAGCCTGAACGTGAAGAAGAACAACTGTAAGCGGGCACAGGCAATGCCCTGCCTCTCCCTTTCTTGAACTGAGACCAGACCACCCATCCAGCCTTACGATTCCTTTTGATCGAAAAAATTTTCCGATCCTTTCTCCATCTCCTTTGCGACAATTTACCGCATTACCGCATCCTCCCCCTTATGGTATAAAAAAAATATATCCATGTAAAAAAGTTTCATAAAATCAGAATATTACCAATACGGTTGTTCGATAAAAGGAGCATTGCATTGTCAACAAAACAAAACTGCTGGGAATACGAAAAATGCGGCAGGGAGCCCTCTGGCAAAAATGTCGATGAATTTGGCGTATGCCCCGCCGCCATCGAAGAAAAACTCGACGGTGTCCATAACGGCACCAATGCCGGCCGGGCATGCTGGGTGGTTGCCGGAACCCTTTGCCAGGGCGAACCCCAGGGCGTGTTCGCCCAAAAATATTCAACTTGCCAGGACTGCGACTTTTACAAAAAAGTACAAACCGAAAATTTTGACAATTTTCAGGTTTCCGTCTCCCTGTTGAACAGGTTGCGGAATATGTAACAGAGGATTTCAGAAATTATCCGGCACAAAACAACTGCCGGGACCATTCAACCCGGCCGGCCGCAACAGCTTATTTCCTCACGTTTCCGCGGCAAAAGGAAAAACCGATGCCAACAAGACATAAAAGTACAAACAGGGCAAAGCAGTAGCGCAGGCTGGACAGAAACAGGTGATAATTATCCGCCCTGATCACCTCCCTGCCGACAAATAAGGCCAGGAAAATCGTGGCAATGGTCATGCTGGACATCTGTCCGAGAAGACGCATGGTGGCGACTGTACCGGAAGCCAGACCGTAGTGTCGGCGTTCAACCGATCCCATGATCGCGCTCATGTTGGGAGAGGAGAACAGGGCAAAACCGAAACCGAGCAGAGCCAGGTTGCCGGCAACAAGCCACAGCGTTGTGGCCGGCGACAAAAAAACAAAATATGCCAGCCCCAGTGCAGTCAGCCCCATGCCGGCAGACGCTATCACCCGCGGCTCCACACGATCGGAAAGCTTACCGGCCTGCGCGGAGAAAAGAGCCATCATGACCGGCTGGATCATCAATACCGTTCCAGCGGCCTGCGGACTCATCTCTTTGATGTACTGCAAAAAAAGACTGATCTGAAACGTGACCGCAAAGGTCGCGGCATAATGGATCAGCGCTGCCAGGCTGGAAAACAGGAAAGTTCGGTTGTTCTGAAACAATCCCACCTCGAATACCGGATACCTGGTGTTTTTCTGCAGCTGAAAAAAAAGCGCCAGCCCGATGCATCCGGCCAGAACCAGTATTCCGCCAATTACCTCCGGCATCCGCGTCCCCCCGTAAACCAGACAGAAGATGGACAGGGCATAGATGACGCTGCCGGCAATATCAAAGGTCTCCCCTTCCGCTTCCGCCCACTCACCTTTCAGGTAGCGGAGGGTGACATACATGGAGCCGGCGCCTTGAAGAAAAATGACAACAAATATGGAACGCCATCCGAGATATTGGGTCAGAAAACCGCCGACAAACGGCCCTGTTGCCAGACCTGCATATACGGCCGTTACCAGTATGCCAATTGCCCGGCCCCGTTTTTGCGGCGGAAAAACCGAAGTAAGGATCGCCATGCCGGTGGTCAGGAACATGGCGGCGCCCAATCCCTGCAACACCCGCATTCCGAGAAGCCATTGAATATCCGGCACAAAAATGGACAAAAAAGAGCCCAGGGTGAAAACGATGATTCCGGTCACAAATACCTTTCGGCGGCCATACATATCCGCGAATTTGCCGATGGGCACCAGCAGGATGGCGGTGGCCAGCAGATAGGACGTGGCGATCCAGCCGAGAAGAACGGCATTTGCCTCGAAATCATGCTGGATCGCCGGCAGTGCGACATTGACCGAGGAAAGCATGAACGGCGCCATGAAAGCGGTGGCCGTGGCGACAAAAAGCGTCGATTTCTGCAGGGTCTTTTCCTGGTTCATAAACAATCTGCGTTCCGTGAAAGGAGATGATTTGCCGGTTAGCGATACAGGAAATCCTGCGGTGGTGCTGCCGGTGAATATAGATGAATATTTCCGTTTATATCCCAAAAAATACTATTATTCCACCCCGCCCCCGTGATAAAATAAATAAACAAGGGGGTGAATTGTGCAGGATACAACCACCATCGCCACGGAAGCGGTACGCGAGGCCATCGCTGAGCTGGCGGGCGCGGACCGGGTGCCGGAAAAATTCAATGTGGTCACCGATACCAGCGATTTTTTCCGCCTTGAATATAACGATGTCCTGGCGATTGCCGGCAGCCTGTACTGGATCAAACGGTATGAGAAAGAAGGCCGCTTCGGCCTTGATGACGAGCCCAAGTACTGGGTAAGACGAGCCATCGACCTGGCCGATGGCTCCACCAAAATACTCAAGCTGGTCTTCCATGAACAATATCAAACCAAGGTTGGTGGCGTAACCATCACGCGCTTTCGCAGCCCGAAGAAGGAAGCCCGCATTCTCGACCTGGTGAACAGTCGTCGAAATTTCATGCACGGCCGCTGGGCAATCGACAGCGCCGGCAACAATATCCGCATCCTCGACTTCATCGCCGGCCCCCGTTATGACGATGTCATTGTCAAATATGGCCGCGACCACGAGGATTATTTCCATAATTATTTTCCCAGGGTCCTGGACGAATGCATTGAAATGGTTGAGGCCATCAAATTCCTGCACGATCACGGCGAAAAACATGGAGATATCCGCAGGGACTATATCCTGTACGACCGGGAACGGAATGTCAACCGCTGGATAGATTTCGACTACAATTACCAGCACCGGGAATCGATGTGGGGAATCGATCTGCAGGGGCTGGGCAATATAATCATCTTCCTGACAGGCCGCGGAGATGTGCTGGTGCCGGATTTATACCATAACCAGCGGGAGCTCTTTGACTCCCTCTGGGGAGAGGACCTCAACATCTCATACAAAAACAGGGCGGCCAACCTGCAGAAAATCTACCCCTACATCCCGGATTCACTGAACCGGGTGCTCCTGCATTTTTCCCGCGGGGCAAAAATATTTTACGAGAACGTGGACCAGCTGCTCGGTGAACTGGCCGAGGCCAAAACAGATGTTTTAGCGATAACTGGGAGGAGATCATGAATGAACAGACCTTTACCGATCTTGCTCGCCGAGATGCCGAACGGCACCTTCTCGCGGCGGTCGACGCACCCGAGAACTCCAAAAGGGCCGTCATGTACCTGGCGGATTTTTTCGGCAGCGAAAAAAATGTGTTCATCGCTCTGCTTTCCATCATCCCTGAGCCCTCGTAAGATTATTTTGCCACCGAGGAAGAACGCCAAAAGTGGATAGCCGAGCAAAAAGCCACGATGAACGCAGTGCTTGACGGTTACCGGGAAATCCTTCTTGGCGCGGGATTCAAACCGAATCAGATAGACGTCCGTCTGGTCATCCGTCAATGCGCTTCCATTGGTGACGCCATCATCGAGGAGCAGGAAAAACTGCGCTGCTGTATTGTCGTGGTCGGCCGGCGGGGAATTTCCCACAATGAGGAGTTTATTTTCGGCTCCACCTCCAGCAAGATCTTCCACCATGCCACCAACTGCGCGGTGATGGTTGTGGAATAGGAAGGGCCGGAACCACGTTCTTCACACCTCCACAGTTACTGGAAATAATTTTTTGCAATTTACCTCTCTTTAACATCTCCACTAGTAATGATATAGTAACTTTGTATTGATTATTTCCCGAGCCCCTTTATCCTCTGCAAGCGGTGCAATGAAACAAAGCGGAGCTTCAGCTGAAATATTTTCTATCCTGAACGGTATATCTCCCGATCCCGCAGGCAATACATCCTCTATCAGCGCCGATCATTATTTTGATATTCTGCACAGCCTGGATGCGATCATCTTTGTCGCGGACATCCGGACACATGAAATTTTTTATGCCAACAATTACGCTCAAAGCCTTCTGGGCAATATCCTCGGCAAAACCTGCCGCCAGGCCCTGCGGGGCGATTCATCCGAACCATGTTCCTTCTGCTCCACCAGGTACCTGCCCGACAATAACCCGGCGTTCCCGGTAAGCCTGAACCACGAGACCTGGAACAGTATTACCCGGGGTTGGTATGATGTGTATGAACGGCCGGTCACACTGCCCGACGGACGAAATGTCCGTATCCACCTGGCCATGGATATCACCGACAAAAAGACGGAAGAAAAGACGAAACTGAACGAACTGCGACTTTCAACGCTGGTCAGTCTTTACGAAAAAAAAGAACTGGATCCCGCAAGCATCTGTGAATTTGTTCTTGAATCAAGCATACCCATCACCTCGAGCTCCATAGGCTTCATGGGATTTCTGACTGAAGATGAATCCCAGATGACCATCCATTCGTGGTCGAAAAATGTCATGCAGGAATGCGCAATGCACCAGAAGTCCCCGGAGTTCAACATGCGCGAAGGCGGCATCTGGGACCAGGCCATACGCGAAAAGCGTCCTTTCATGCTCAATGATTTCACCCTTGATTCGCCCGGCAGAAAAGAGCCGCCCAAAGGCCATGTCGCCATCCGGCGGTTTCTGGCAGTTCCCCACCTGTTCAACGGCAAGATTGTTGCGGTAATTGCCGTGGGCAACAAAGAAGAACCATACGGAGATGATGATGTTATCCAACTCCAGCTGCTCCTGGAGGGAATGTGGCAGATCCTGCGCCGGAAAAAAGCAGAAGAAGAAGCCATCAGACATTCGGAACAGGTCAGGCATTTTGCCAACGCAGTGGCCCATGACCTGAAGAGCCCGGCAATTTCGGTGTACGGGTTTGCCAAGATGCTGAAAGAAAAATACGCGGATGCACTGGATAACCGGGCATTGCGATATTGCGAGCAGATCATGAAAAATTCGGAGCAGATCTCCTCGCTGGCCGGGGACATCAACCTTTATATTTCCACCCGGGACACACCATGCACTTTTGAATCATTGGAGCTGCAGGAAATATGGTATGCCATCAGACAGGAGTTCATTCCGCAGCTCCGGGACAAAAATATCAACTGGTTTGAGCAGGAAATTGAATCCGTCCGGATCATGGGCAACAGGACCGGGCTGTTGCGAATCTTCCGCAACCTGATCGACAACGCTCTCAAATATGGGGGTGACAGCATGTCGACAATTTCCATGGGATACGAAATGTCGGGAACCCACCACATCCTGCTGGTCGAAAATAACGGCGAAGGAATTCTCCAGGAAGACGAAAAGGTCATTTTCCAGGAATTCATCCGCAACAGCAAAGGAACCAAGGCATTCGGCACCGGTATGGGCCTGGCCATCGTCAGAGAGGTTGCCGCAAAACATAACGGTCAATCCTGGCTGATGACAAGCCCGCAGGGCAATCCTGTTTTTTGCGTGTCAATTGCCCGCGATCTTCATGTATAAAGACTTCCCGGGGAAGGGAAAAACCGGAAGCTCAGCAAACCCGGCCGTCATTTCCTGACCAGCCCATCAAAAAAAGCATGCCTACCGCGGATATATTTAATCAGCGCGGTTTTCTATGGTACAATATAAAAAAGGCAGCCGGCAAGGACCATTATTTCTCCCTGGTTCGGTGCAGCAACACGTGCAATTCAACCGAAAGGCACTGTTTTGGTGTTCGACTTTAACCGCACATTCGTCCTCCCGGTCCTCCCTCTGAAAAACACTGTTGTTTTTCCCTATTCAACATTGCCGATATCTATTGCCCGGCCCGCGTCCATCGCCGCGGTCGATGAAGCGCTGTCCACTGAAAATAAAATGATAGCGGTCTTCACCCAGCGTGACCCGGAAAAGGACACCCCCCGGACAGATGATCTTTACGTTGTCGGCACATCCGCGATCATTAAGCTGATCACCCGCTCCGACTCGATGATCCAGCTGATAATCCAGGCTATCGAGCGTATCGAAATAACCCAGGCCGAACAGGATGAGCCTTTTCTCAAGGCCCGGGTCAAAACATTGCCTCTGCTCACCGAGGAAAGCATTGAAGTTGAAGCGCTGCAGCGCGAGCTCATGGACCTTGCCGGAAAATACTTTTCCCTGGTCAACCCTGATATCAAATTGAATTTCCCGCCGTTCGTTTCGCCCGGCGAGGACTTCATGCACCTTGTCTACGCACTGGGGCAGCTCCTGGAGCAGGATTTCAAAAAATCGCAGCTGCTCCTGGAAGCGCCTTCCCAGCTTTCCGCCATGCAGATCATCCGCGGCCGCCTTGTCCATGAGATTCAGATCCTCGAGGTGCGCAAAAAAATCACTGATAAGGCCCAGTCGGAAATAGGCAAAGAGCAGCGAAACTATATTCTCCGCCAGCAACTGCAGGCCATCCAGAAGGAACTGGGCGAGAAAGGAACAGCCGATGAGGAAATTGCTCAACTGCATAAAAAACTCGAAGATGCCTGCCTGCCGGATGAGATCCGCGGCGAGGTCAAGCGGGAGCTGTCACGCCTTGAACAGATCCCCCAGATCTCCCCTGAATACCAGGTAGCCCGCGCCCACCTGGACCTGATCCTGGAGCTGCCCTGGCATAAACACACCACTGACAATCTCAATCTCGGCAATGCAAGACAGGTGCTGGATGAAGATCATTACGGCCTGAAAGACATCAAGGAACGGATCATCGAACAGCTGGCGGTAATGAAGCTCAACCCTTCGGCCAAGGCGCCGATCCTGTGCTTTGCCGGCCCGCCCGGCGTGGGCAAGACCTCGCTCGGGCAGTCCATCGCCCGGGCCCTGGGCAGAAAATTCGAGCGATTCAGCCTGGGCGGGATGCATGATGAGGCGGAGCTGCGGGGACATAGAAGGACGTACATCGGGGCCATGCCCGGCCGGATTATTCAGGCCCTTCGCCGGGCCGGAGCCAAAAACCCCCTGGTCATGCTCGATGAAATAGACAAACTCGGTCATGATTTTCGCGGCGATCCGTCAGCCGCCCTGATGGAGATCCTTGATCCTGCCCAGAATTGCGCCTTCCGCGACAACTACCTGGACCTCCCCTTTGACCTGTCAAAAATATTTTTTATCACCACCGCCAATACCATTGACACGATTCCCAAGCCGCTGCTGGACCGCATGGAGCTGATCCGCCTCAGCGGCTACAGTGATGAGGAAAAGATGGAAATCGCCCGCCACTATCTTATTCCCCGGCAGAGAAGTGAAGCCGGTCTCAAGGAAGAACAATTCTTCCTCCCTGATGAGACCGTGGCGGCGATCATCCGGCGCTACGCACGCGAGGCGGGGGTGCGCGAACTTGAACGGATGCTGGGCAAGCTGGCCAGAAAGGCAGCCGTACGTTTTGCTGAGGACCATCATGAGCCGGTCAGAGTACAGGTTGTTGACCTGCCGGAAATGCTGGGGCCGGAACGTTTCTTTATTGAAAAGCTCCGCCAGGAGCTTCCTGCCGGCGTTGCCACCGGCCTGGCCTGGACCGAATCAGGCGGGGATATCCTCTACATCGAAGCCATCGAAGTGCCGGAAGGGGAAAAATTCACCCTGACCGGGCATCTCGGCGAAGTCATGAAGGAGTCGGCCATGGCTGCCAACAGTTATGTGCTCTCGCGCTGCCGGGAAATGGGTATCGACAGGCACCATGAGGCCGTGCACATCCATGTGCCGGCCGGCGCCATACCCAAGGACGGTCCATCCGCCGGCGTGACCATGGCCACCGCCCTGGCGTCGCTCTATTCAGGTTTTCCCTGCCGCAGTGATACGGCGATGACCGGCGAAATCACCCTGAGCGGGCTGGTCCTGCCGGTGGGAGGGATAAAGGAAAAAATACTGGCGGCCAGGCGGGCGAACATCACCCGGATCATCCTGCCCGGGGAAAATGAAAAAGATCTTCGCGACCTGCCGGAAAACGTCCGCCAGGAAATGGAATTTATTTTTGCCCAACGAATCGAGGACGTACTGAAGGTGGCAATACCTGAACTCCATTGCTCATCATAGCTCCCTGTCATCAGGAAGGGCAGCAGGCAATCAAATGAGCCGGCAGCGCTCCTCTCATCTCCACGAGCAAACCAGCCGGAAACATTCGGTTGTCCGGCAATACTTTACCAGCCGAAAAAAGCGGTGAGATACTTTGCCGCGGTAAAGACCATAACCCCGGCCAGCATCCACTTGATGGCCCTGGCGGGCATGAATTTCTGGCACCGCGCGCCGAGATACATGCCGCCCATGCCGCCCAGGCCGAAAAGAATTCCCAGCAGCCAGTCCGGCGCCACTGAAACGCCGGGATAAAAAGGCGCCATGGCCTGGTAAAAGGCAACCCCGGCCACCGAGGTGACAAAGGTCCCCATCAGGGCGGCCCCGGCCACGGTATAAACCGGCAGACCGAAAAAGGTGATAAAGAAGGGCGCAATGATCGCCCCGCCGCCGATGCCGTAGATGCCGCCGATAATGCCGACAATAAAACTGAGAGCGAAGATGCCCCAGAACCCTACCTCGAACTGTTCGCCGTAAAAGGTGTAGCAAAGGCGCTTCAGGTCAAAACGGCATACCGTCACGGCCGGCATTTTTCCATCCGCTCTGCCCCGATGCTTGCGCACCAGTTCCCGGAATCGCTTCTCGGCGCTGTTTTTATCCCCGGTTTTTTTTCCCAGCAGGTCAAGGACCATTTTCAGGCCGATATAGAACAGCACGGCCGCGGCAAAGAGTTTAAAATTCCTGGGATCGGGAAGATAGTTTATCCGGACAAAAGCGCCGATAAACACCCCGGGCAGGGTGCCGGCCACCACGATCCAGGTGAGCGGCCAGACCATCCGGCCTTCCCGCCAGTAGCGATACACCCCGCTGGGAATGGCAACGATATTGAACAACTGGTTGGTGGCGCTGACCGAGGGATTGGTGTACCCGAGAAAGGACATCTGGAAAGGCAGCAGGAGAAAGGCGCCCGATACGCCGCCCATGGAGGTAAAAAAAGAAATCCCGAAAGCAACCAGAGGTGGCACCCAGAGCGCTACTTCGATTCCGGCTGTTTCAAACAGCATCGCTGCCTCCCTGTTGGAATTACGATAACATGGTTGACACCAAAA
Source organism: Desulfobulbaceae bacterium (assembly GCA_023544645.1). Taxonomy (GTDB): domain Bacteria; phylum Desulfobacterota; class Desulfobulbia; order Desulfobulbales; family Desulfobulbaceae; genus UBA10518. Next base: position 77,088 of record JAMJFO010000004.1, read on the forward strand.
AATGAATCCAGCACTTTACTCTACCCCATGCATTGAGAAAGATAAACCGCCATGTAACACGAGCCGGCCAAAATAATGATTGTCCGGAGAGAAGAATAATGGTATACAGTCAGGTTGCAAGTGGAACTTCATTTGAAAGTTTGAATTTTCTTTTCCGGCCTGCAATTCCTATCGTGTGACTCCCACCCCATAGTGAACGCCGCCCCTGGCTCCTGCTGAAAGGAGCATGACGGCACCCTGGTCGTAAAAAAGGTCCCTTTTAGATTACAGGTAAAGGGACAGGGGCCGTACAGGCATCACTCCGCAACCATACAAGTCATCTTCACTTCCGTCTCCAGGTTTCCTGCGGGCAGGAGCGCAACATGGCCATACACAATAATCGCCATTAATTACACTGGGTCGGCATCATTCGGCCTGCAAGTATTGACAAGGTATACAACATGAGTTCGTTTATTGAATTAGGGGTTCGCCCGGAAATTGTCAAAGGTCTGTCAGCGCTGGGCTTTACCGTACCCACCCCGGTTCAGGAAAAGGTTATTCCGCATTTGCTCGGTCAAGGGGGAGACTGGATCAGCCTGGCCCAGACCGGCACAGGCAAGACCGCGGCCTTCGGCATCCCTCTTATCCAGAATGTTGCCACCGGCAGCCCGGATACCCAGGCCCTGGTGTTATGTCCGACCCGGGAATTATGCGTGCAGGTTGCCAGGGATATCGAAGGCTTCGGCAGGTATCTGCCGGGCGTAAAAACCCTCGCCGTTTATGGCGGGGCCAGGATCGACACCCAGATCAACACGCTGCGGCGGGGCACCCATATAATCATTGCCACCCCGGGACGCCTGCTCGATCTCATCCGCCGGGGCGCCGCCGATGTTTCGCAGATCAACTCCGTGGTCCTTGATGAGGCCGACGAGATGTTGAACATGGGATTCCAGGAAGATATAACCGCCATCCTGGGCAAGACGCCGGCCAACAGGAACACTCTGCTTTTTTCCGCCACCATGTCGGCGGAAATTTCGCGCATTGCCGGCAGGATCATGACTAAACCCCGGGAAGTGATCATCGGCCAGCGCAACTCCGGAGCCGACAACGTTAAGCACCTGTATTACATGGTATCGGCCCGGGACCGTTTCCCGGCCCTGAAAAGGATTGTCGATCTCCATCCGGACATCTACGGCATCATCTTTTGCCGTACCAGGCAGGAAACCCAGGAAGTTGCCGACCAGCTCATCCAGGAGGGGTACCTGGCCGATGCGCTGCACGGTGAATTATCGCAGGCCCAACGGGACCTGGTCATGGGTAAATTCCGCCGCCGGAACCTGCAGCTGCTCGTTGCCACCGATGTTGCCGCCCGCGGGGTCGATGTCAATGACCTGACCCATGTCATCAACTACAACCTGCCCGACGATCTGGCCGCTTATACCCATCGAAGCGGGCGCACCGGCCGGGCCGGCAAGGGCGGGACCTCGGTTTCCATAATCCACCAGCGGGAAGGCTGGCGGATCAGGGCCATCGAGAAAAACATCAGGAAATCCTTTGTCCAGGGGCGCGTACCCTCCGGCAGGGAAATCTGTGCCAACCAGGTAATGCACCGGATCAACATGCTGATCGATGCCCCACCTGATTTACAGGGACTGGAACCGCTCCTCCCTCTGGCCGTCGAAAAGCTGGCGACGCTGGACCGGCAGGAGCTGGTCAAACGCCTGGTGGCTCTGGAATCAAAGCGTTTCCTGGAGTATTACCGGAATGCGCCGGACCTCAATGTTGGGGAAAAAGACGGAAAAGGCAGCCAGGGAAAGAGAAAGGAAAACGACCGCGCAAGAGATCGGAACAGCGGGAAGTTTACCCGTTTTCATGTCAACGTCGGCAAAAATGACGGGGTTTTGCCGGAACGGCTCATCGCCATTATCAACAACGGCTCTCCCAAACAAAAAATTGCCATCGGCAGGATAGAGCTGATGCGCAATTTTTCTTTCATTGAAGCGGACAGCAAGTTTTCACGCGTGGTGCTGCAGGCCTTTCACCAGTTGATGATAAACGGCAAGAAAGTGTCCATCGCCATCGACGCCGGCTCCAAAAAACAGTTTGCAGCAAGGAACGGCAGTATGGTTAAGGGCAGAAAAAAAAGAGAGCATAAACCAAAGCAGAACAAACGGGCCGGACAGGCCCATTGACAGCCTCTCACGATTTACCTCTATCCTGCTGCAACTCGTCCAGGCCGCGACTCATATTAACCCCCATTTCTCACAAGGGTTGTCGCGAGAAGCCGTAAAGTGACGTGGATACAGATAGCGAGCCTTGCGAGACCTTCGAGGTGCTGTACCGAAAACACTCGCAGGCATACTGTACGTATGCCGAGAATGTTTTCGGTGCTGCAACGCTGTAGACATGGTGCTTTACGGGTTCGCAGTAGATTCTTGTGCGAAATGCGGGTTTAAGCCTGCACCATGGATCAAGATGCCAACAGCAAGGAACAGAGCCCTGAATATCGGACATCATCCATCTTTGCGCAGGGCGTCGATAAACTGTTGTGCTTCCCGGATGGAGGCTTCCATTTCACTGACCAGGCCGGCCACATTATCTTCAATGGCCACAAGTTCATTCTTCAGGGAAGAAATGGCCTGGGCGTTGAGATTATGCTTGAGGTACAGCACCTGGTCCCGGAACGCGACCAGCACGGGCTGGATCTTCTTCTCCGCCCGTTTCATGGCCTTGATCAGCCGATTGTAATCACGGCGGGTCTGCTCAAGCTTTTTCCTGCTGTCCTCACGCAGCCTGGGGTTTGCGTAGAGATCGAGTTCATCCTCCCATTCAGCGAAAAGCGCTTCAGAGACATCCTCGACTTTGACGATCCGCTTGGAGACAATGTCCGCCTTTTTCTCGCTTTCCTGGTAGGCATGGTTAAGGGTATTGTATTTCTGCTCCAGGTTACCACCTTTGACAGCAACCACGGAAGTGAACTGTTCCAGGGCGGACTGAAACTGCTCTTTGGCATCTTCCTGGGCATCACGGGCGTCCTCAACCCGGCTGACCATCAGGTCCCGCTTATGGATGCCCACTTTTTCCATGGCGCCGTAGTAGGCTGACGAGCATCCGGCGAGGGCAGCAATGCAGATAACCATAACCGTACAACGCAGAGTCTGTGATTTCATGGTCATTCCCCTTTCCTGGTTTTTCAATATGCTCAAACAAAAAAACCCGGCCAAGGCCGGGTTTATGCGATAAACACGTATAAAAAAGACTCAGGCAGTTGCTGCCGGGCAGCTCTTGCACCCTTCTGCCCCGCTCTTCTGGCATGGCGGGGTTGCAGCGGGTTCCTTCTTGGCAGCCGAGCCGCCGTTTTTGCCCTTCCCGTTGGAGAGACCGCTGTAGCCGTCAGAATACCAGCCGCCGCCCTTGAGCTGGAAGGAACTGACGGAAACCAGCTTCTTTACCTCGCCCCGGCAATCCGGGCATTTCTTTAACGGTTCATCGGTCATGCGCTGCTGCACTTCGAACACATTTTCGCAGGACTTGCATTCGTATTCATAAATTGGCATCTCTATTACCTCTTCAACAAAACATTCCATCTTGACGGGATATGAACCAAGAAAATTGCATCCCTGATTTTCCGACTATAATAATCCTGACAGTATACCCTGTCAACTCTCCCCTGGCAAAGAAATTTCACCCCTCGATAGCTCAAACGGCGGCATCGGACTATAACACCCCACAGTACATGTACCTGAACGACATGATTACCCGAAAAGTTGCAATTGGTCCCAGGTGCCGCGGGAACAGCAACAGCCGCCGCTTCTATCCGGTGGTGCGCATACCCGCTGACACCCCCTGAATGCTCTGACGCAGCAACGCCCTGATCTTTTCCGGAATCTCCTCGTGCTCAGCCGATATCTGCCGCGCCCTTTTCATCAGTTCCACCTGGATCAGGTTCAGCGGATCAACATAGGGATCACGTTCTTCAATGGAACGTGCCAGCCAGGGAGTGGCATCAAGCAAATCTCCGTTGCCGTTCAAGAGCAGTACAGCCTTGGTTGATTTTTCATATTCATGCACCAGACGGTCCCAGATCGCCCGGCGCTGCTCTTTATTTTCCATCAACAGGGAATAAATATAGGCAATGCTGGGCGATGCTTTAGCCAGGGCCTGTTCGGCGTTATCCACGGTGCCTTTGAAAAAGGCCCACTGCTGATACATTCTGCAGAGTTTTTCCCATCCACCTTCGGTTGATTCGGCAAACTCGACAACCGCTGTACCCAATCCATACCAGGCTGGAATCATAACCCGGCACTGGGTCCAGGCAAAGACCCATGGAATGGCCCTGAGGGATTCCAGGGTATGCACATTGCGTTTGCGGCGCGAGGGACGCGAACCGATGGGCAGGGCTTCAATTTCATCAATGGGAGTTGTCTGGCGGAAATATTCCACGAATCCCGGCTGCTCCACCAGCTCGCGATACACTTCATAGGCCCGCTGCGATAATGACTCCATCTGCGGCAGCCATTCTTCCAGCGGCGGCTCACCACTTTCCGCTTCCACCAGGATGGTTGCTGCGGTAACCTGTTCCAGATGGCGAAATGCGATTTCCGGATCATCATAGCGGGCCGCCAGCACTTCGCCCTGTTCAGTCATCCTGATTGCGCCGCCCACGGTTTGCGGCGGCAGCGACATGATGCTGCGGGCCGCCGGACCGCCGCCCCGTCCCAGCGATCCGCCACGACCGTGGAAGAAAACGCTCTCGATCCCGTACCGCCTGCATACCTCGTGCAGCTCGGACTGGCCGCGATAGAGACACCAGGACGCGGTTAAATAGCCCCCATCCTTGGTGCTGTCGGAATAGCCGACCATGACTGTCTGTGTTTTTTCATAATCCTCCAGATGCGCGGCATAGAGCTTATTGTCAAAAAGGGCTTCCATAATTCCGGCTGCCCGCTTGAGATCGTCGATGGTTTCAAAAAGCGGTATGATGCCCGGGGGCCCCACACCGAGCAGTTCTTCCTTTCCCGCCTCGCAGGCCGCCCACCGCAGAAGCCATAGAACAACTAGGACATGACTCGGCTGATGGGTCATGCTGATGACATGTCCGCCCAGCACCTCTGGTCCGTAAATCTGCACGGTTCGGGTAAGCAAACGAAACAGGGCCAGCGTCTCCCGGGTCTGCTCGGACAGGGAATCAGCTGCAAGAGGCTCCTGCACTCCCATGGTCCGGCACAGTACCTCCTGGCGCTCCGTTTCGTCCAGGGCCATGTAATTGACGCAGAGATTCTGGCGCGCCAGCAATTCGGCGACCACCTGTTCATAATGGTCCGACTCCTGCCGGATATCAAGGCGTGACATATGAAATCCGAACACCCTGATTCGGCAGAGCCAGTTTTCCACCGTGCTTTCCGCCACTGCTCCGGCGCCGTGATCCCGCAGGCTTTCCCACACCATTTCCATATCAGCCATCAGTTCGGCCGCCCGGCCATAAGCGCCGTCCGGCGCCTCGGCAAAGGGAACAGCCACCCGGCTCTGCTGCAGCCGCCACTCTACAGCCCGCATCCAGCGGCGATAGAACTCCTGCTCGGGAACCGTATCCACCCGCGGCTTCATCTGGGGCCAGCGGTTTACCATTTCGGCCAGCCGTTTCTCAAGCCGCGGATCAACCCCGGTCAGGCGCGCCGACATGCTCAGCTTCTGATACATGCGGCGGCACTCTTCCAGATGAGCGTCAAGGGCCGCCTGGCGTAAAATAGTCAGCGTCTGGGCAGTGACTTCACTGGTGACAAAGGGATTGCCGTCACGATCTCCTCCGATCCAGGAGCCGAAATGAAAAAACCGGGTCCGGAAAAAAATATTGCCGTGAAAATAGCGGCTCAACCCCTCTTCCAGATCGCTGTACAAACGGGGAGCCACATCCCAGAGGGTATGCATGAAAAACAGGGCCCGTTCAACCTCTTCGATGACGGTGGGGCGATCAGGGCGATGGGGCTCGGTTTGCCAGAGCGCGACCATTTCACTGTGAATAATATTGTCCAGCCGTCGTTTTTCACGGGGCAGGAGATCATGATGGTTCAATTCGGCCAGGCACTGCTGAATCCGCTGCAGCTTCCCCCTCACCGTGCGCCGTTTTGCCTCGGTGGGATGCGCGGTGAACACCGGTTCGATACTGAGCTTGTCCAGAAAGCCCTGGATCTGGTCTGCTGAATAGCCCTCTTCACTCAGATAGGCAAGGGCCGCACCGATGGACTCGGGCCGGGGAGAGTCGCCGCTGCGCCGCTCCCGATCACGCAGCATGCGGACCCGATGCCGGTCTTCAGCCATATTGATCAGATCAAAACGCAAACTTGCCGCGGACAGCACAACCTCGGCCTGGTGGTCGTCAAGCCCGGATACCAGCTTCTCCAGCTCGCGGGCCGCCTTTACGTCCCCGGCCCGACGGGCTTTTGCCAGATCGAAAACATGCTCCACCAGTTCAGTGAGCGGGGCCCCCACCTGTTCCTGCAGCACCCGGTTGAGGTGTTCGGTGAGTTGATGGATTTCCAATACGAGTGTGCGCGGTCCGGCCATATATATCTCCTGATGAGGATAACGGTATGTTTACTGCAAAAAACTCCGCCAATATTCTCTCTGGTTTCTCTCAAAGATTTGTTTATACTATACCATATCCTTCACCAGGAAGTAACCGGACCATAACAATGAGGCCTCTACCTATGCCTATCACCCTCAGCAGACAACAGCAAATCCTTCATCAATCACCTATCAGATACATGAGTATTGCCTGCGCCAGGGCCGGCGGCATCAACATGGCCCAGGGCATCTGCGATCTCGACATCCCCGCCGAGGTTGCGGAGGGCGCCCGACAGGCCATTGCGGACGGCTTTAACATCTATACGGCCGCGGATGGCACAGCCGCCTTGAAACAGGCTATTGCCGTGAAATATGCTCGTCACTACGGCATTGCTGTTGAACCTGAAGAGGAGGTGCTGGTAAGCGCCGGCGCCACCGGCGCCTTTTACGCGGCCATGCTGGCCATACTCGATCCGGGTGACGAGGTGATCCTTTTCACTCCTTATTACGGGTACCATAAAAGCACGCTGGAGAGCCTGGGATGCCGGCTGAAGTATGTCAATATTTCCCTGGAGGATCATACCGTCGATTTTGCCGGCTTGCAAAAAGCATTATCCCCCCGAACAAAAGTCGTGGTAATCAACAACCCCCTGAATCCCTCCGGCAAGGTGTTCAGCCAGGATGAGCTCAACGAGATCGGCAGACTGCTTGCAGGGAGTGATACAACGGTCGTCTCTGATGAAATATATGAGCATTTTGTTTACCAGGGCAGAAAACATATCCCGATCTCCACCGTTTCATCGCTCAAGGAAAGGTCCATTATCGTCTCAGGTTTCTCCAAGATATTCAGCATAACCGGGTGGAGGATCGGGTACGCCATGCTCCCCGCCGAGGTTAAAAAAGCTGCCGTGAAATTTAACGACCTGGTTTACGTCTGCCCTCCGGCTCCTCTTCAGACTGGTGTAACCAAGGGTCTTGCAGCCATTACCATGGACTATTATCAAAATGTGGCAGCCGAGCATGAAGAAAAACGAGATCTTTTCTGCGCGGTTCTGGAAAAAATCGGTTTGACGCCCATTATCCCTGAAGGGGCATATTACGTGATGGCCGATATTTCATTGATCCCGGGCAATGATGACCGCGAAAAGGTTATGCATCTGCTGGACAGGACCGGAGTGGCAGCCGTGCCGGGCAGCGCCTTTTATAACAGCGATGGCCGGACGGATATGGCCCGGTTCTGCTTTGCCAAAAAAATGCCGGTGCTGCAGGAAGCATGCGAAAGACTGGAAAGGCGGCTGCCGGTATAGGAGCGCAACTCCTCGCAGGGTATGTAACTAAACGATTACGAGAAGAAGGCGCCAGGCTCCAAGGAGTCTTTTTTGACTTCCGGAATACTGCCTGAGATGGCGCAATTTGGACTGTATTTATCGGCGAAAGTAGTACATAATGTATGCAATATCCTACAGGGAAGCCGGCAAACCGAAAGACGACTATTTCGCACAATGAATTATCCACTGGCCTTCGGTATCCACGGTTCCGCTTTACCAACAATGCCGGTGCTGCAGGGAGCATGCCAAAACTGGAAAAGCGGCGGCAGCTATAAGAGTGACCAAGGCATATATTCCTGAAAATTGGAGAAAACATGCTGAACAGACTACCGTATTTCGTGCAGGCTGAACTGAAAAACAAACCAGCCCTGATGGACTTTGCCGCCAAGAACCCGAATGTCAAATTCGTCTCTCTTTCGGGGGTGGATTTCCTGGGAAACGATGTTGATGAAAGGATACCGATACGATATTTCCTGGAAAACATTGACGATTTTTTTTCCGGCGGTGTGCAGACCGACGGATCTTCGGTAAATCTGCCGGGGATAGCCACCGTAAGCGATGCCAAAATTGACTTCATAGTGGATTCTGAAGCGAAATGGTTCATCGATTACACCCTTGAAGAAAATATTTTCGGCCCCGAGCCTGCCGGTACAATCAGGATTCCGGTATTTTTCAAGCATCACGACAAATTGTACTGCTCCCGTTCCGTCCTCAAGAACACCGTCGGCCACGTGAAGGATAATGTTCTGCAAATTCTTCGGAAAACCCCCCGGATAGTAAAAAAATTACAGATCAAATATTCCGATATAGCCGATGTCTATTTTACCACCGGGACGGAACTTGAGTTCTGGGTCAAAACGACCATGGATACCGTGACCCGCGAAGCGCTGTCATTGAGCCAGGAACTGAAGGAATCATACTGGAAACGAACTAAGGGTCAGGTGCGGAAATCACTTGAAGAAGCGCTTATCATGCTTGAAAACTACGGGTTGGAGCCCGTTATGGGACACAAGGAGGTAGGCGGGGTCAAGGGAAAGATAAGCACGGAAGGCAGGCTGTATGATGTTATGGAGCAGCTGGAGATCGTGTGGAAATATACAGACCCCTTCCAGGCCGCTGATAACGAGATATTCGCCCGTTATTTGATCAAGGAAATCTTCCGCAAGAACGGTCTGGAAGTACAATTTCTTGCCAAGCCGGTTGACGGCGTTGCCGGATCGGGCGAGCATGTGCATGTAGGCATGGGAATAACGCTGAAAAATTCCCGCAGGATCAACCTGTTCGCGCCAACAGAAAAAAACGCCTATCTCTCTGAATTTGGTTTTGGCGCCCTGATGGGGCTCCTGAAGAACTGGCCGGCAGTGAATCCCTTTGTCACGAATTCACATTCCGCGATTAAAAGACTGCAGCCCGGGTTCGAGGCGCCTGTTTCGACAGTCGCGTCCCTGGGACTCTCTCCGGACTCGCCGTCCAGGAACAGGACGGTCCTGATCGGCCTGGTACGATCTGAAAACCCGCTTTCGGTCCGGTTCGAGGTCCGGGCCCCGAATCCCCACACAAACACCTATCTTGCCGTCTCCGCATTTTACCTCGCAATGCTTGACGGCATAAGGTACGCAGCCGGCAAAACTCCGGCGGCGCTGCATAAGGAAATCGCCAAGAAATGCGGCGACAAAACCGGGTATCTGCTCAAAGAGAGACAGTACATTTCCGAAAAAAATATTTTTGATCAGTATACCCGGAAAGAAAGAGAAAAATTATTCGGCATAACCCCGAAAACCGTGTGGGAGGTAATCGGTGTACTGAAAAAAGATATTCCAATCTATGAGAATACGCCCATAACTCCTGAAATAATCAATTCATATTATCTGGGATCATTGCGGAAATGGCTGATTGAAATTACCCAGAAAGAATTTGTTTACATAAAAAACGACATCATCAACATGTACAGATTCATCGACAAGGAAAACGACCTTGACCGATCCAACTGGAGCGCAGTCCAGGAGCTTATCGATGAAATCGCCAAAGATGATATCGGCCGCCTGAGCCTGATGTCACAGGTTGAAAAGGAGATCGTAAAACAGAAGTATTCCCTGGTCAGCAAAAAATTTTATATGCTGAAACAGAAGTACGCCATCCTCCAGGACAAATACAAAACCTATCGCAGGAATATCATTTAGAAACAGAGCTGATTCTGTAAAAAACCGTAACCTTAGCAGGAGGCCATAACCGCCGGCAGGGGATCTTCCTGGGACCACACTTCGTAATTCCCCCTGTCCGGACCGACAACAACCGTGTCATGGCGCATGGGTTGAAAATCAAGAGAGCGGTCCCGGTCAGGGATCATGGAATCCACGCCGCAGATTTCCGAAGCCATGGCCCATTCACCGGGCTTTCCTCCAATTGTCCCCGGGCGCAGCTTTTTCTGGTCCATAACCATGAGACAGGTCTCATCAGGCAGACTGGCAATGGTGCAGTTAGGGCCGTCGGTGATCAGGTTCCGGCAGGCATTGCGCAATCCTTTGAGGAATTCGGCCTGGGCGTGGTGGTCAAGCTCGGCCGTGCTGAGGGGCGTGATGACATGCTTGAAGGCCGCAAGGGGTAACTGGAGTTTTTTGAGCACATAATGCAGGGTGTGGGCAAAGACCTCACTGTCGCTCTGATAACCGCAGTATCCGGGGAAACCCCGGCCAAGCAGCCAGTCCCTGCCGGTGACAAAAGCGGTATTCTCGCCGTTGGTCATGGTGGCGATTCCCTGCAGAAAAAAGGGATGACAGGCATGCAGGTTGATGCCCCAGTTGGTGTTCTGCCGGCCCTGGGCCATGACCAGCCTGGCCTGGATTCTGTTGTCGTCAAGACCCAGCGCTTTACCCACGGCCTCGGGCCATCCTATTTCCTTGATCATGATCACATCCGGCCAGACGGAAAAAACGGAAAGATCGCCGTTATTCTCTTCGCCGATCCTGCGCAGCAGGAGCCTGGTCATCATCAACTCCTGCTCGATACGGGCCTGATCGTAGTTTTCCCACGGTTTCGGCATCCGGTAGACCCGGATAAAGTATTTGTGCCGGTCCGGCACTTCCAGCCACGACATGTCGGTCTCGAAATCATGATCGTAGAACTTGTGGAACCCCTTTTCCCGCATAACATCGTTCAGGCGAACCAGGGCCTCATTTGTATGGGCGATTCCGGACACAATAGGGTCGCCGTTGCGGTAGCTGAAGTCAGCGAAGCTGACCCCGCGCAGGAGCAGGCCCAGGCCGCTGCCGTCATAGCCCTCCCGCATGCTTTCCATGGCCTGCAGGACGCTGTAGGGTGAAAAAGGAGTGGTTGCTGTTTTCAATGCAAGGCGGCACATGTTTTTCTCCTTGATATAAATAATCGTGATCGTAAAATTCATCATTCCGCGGTGGCGGCAAAGGCAGCCTATGACCGCGTTCTGAAAACTATCCCCTTCTGCTCCATGATGTTTGTGTGCAGGAACATCTCCGTCTCTCCGGGCTTCATCTCCACGAGGTGGATCACCCCGGCCAACCTGTCCTGTTCCTGCAGTGTGGCGGAAAGGATGTTCGGCATCCGCAGGAGCAGCTTCTCGTTGAACAGATACCCCTCCTTTTCCCGTTTGCTGTGGATGCCCAGATAGACAATCCCCATTTCCACAATGTCATTGAAGAAATGGGTGCCCAGGGAGAGATCCGGGGTCAGTTTGGCATGCATTGCGGAAAGTTCGCAGAGCACTGAAACGTTGCGGACATCATTGAAGGTTACCGGCACACCCAGTTCGGGCATCTTGCTGCCCCAGCGGCCCGGCCCGACAAGCATGGTGTTGCCGCCGGCGGCGCCATTGGCGATTTCGCCCAGCAGCCTGGCCAACGCGTACCGGTCCGCCATGGACAGTCCATTGTATTTTTCCGGCCTGACATAGATGATCCGGTCGATTCTCATCGCTGCCGCCTCGCCGATGATCGGTCCCGCGGTTTGCAGCAGAGTATCCTGTTTCCTGATATTTTTCGGCAAACGGGCGACCGCCTGGGGTATCTGCACCTGAAAGGGCCGGCACTGCAGGAGGTTGACACGGTACTGGTCCCGGTCGATAAAATTGACCGCAAATTCGATGTCCACGGGGTATTTATAGGCCCGGTCCAGAGTGGCCAGCATATCGCGCATGTCGGCAATCAACGACGTGTCGGCAAGGACTTTTTTAAAGGTCAGCATCCAGCTGAAAACATCTTGCACCCTGTATTTTTCCGCCCGGTCTTCCATTTCAAGGTCCCGGTCGGCAAAAAGCGCCAGCGGCAGGCCCGGGGTTGCCTTCACCACCTCCTCGAAGGGGACGCTCACCTGCCTGTTGCTTTTGATATCAATGATATCCACAACGTGCTGGCTGTATTTATGCATTTCATCGACGGTAATCTCCGGTCGCTTCAACGGAGCATTGAGGGCGATGACGCGCGTATAGTCGTCATCGTGCCTGTCCACCGCCCGCGTCCCGAGCCCGAACACCAGCCGCAGCACCCCGGCATGCGGATCAATGCCCTCATTCCAGACAAAAGGGTTGAATGAATAGCCGACCCCTGCCAGATGGGGCAGGTATACCCCGTTGTAAAAGGCACCGGAAACCCGCTGCACCAGCAGCGCCATTTCCTCGTAGCGGTTCCACAAACCCCGGTGCGCCCGGTAGGACAGAACCTCCGGGCTCATGGTGCTGGCATAGACGGTTCGAACCGCATCCTTGAATTTTTGCAGCCGTTCCTCCGGCGTACCCTGGTTGGCAAGAAAAACGCTTTCGTACTTCCCGGAAAATGCGTTGCCATACGCATCTTCCAACAGGCTGCTGGAACGAACAATGATCGGCGACTGGCCGAAATAATTCAGCACCTCCCTGAACTGCTCCAGGCTGTCTCGCTGAAATTTTCCTTTCAACAGCCGCTGTCTGATCGTCTCCGCCGCGGCGAACGGCTGGGGAGAGGATTTCATCTGGTGCCGCTCCCACCAGCATTTATTGTTGATGACAAAGGAATAAAAGATGTCGGAACCGATGAAAAATGAATCATGCGTTTCCAGCAGCTTCCGCCATTTGGCGGACTTCTTCACGAGAATCGCGCGGGCCAGCAGCATGCCTGTCGCCTTCCCCCCTATCAGCCCCGTGCCCACCATCCGCTTGCCGATGGAGAGAAGGTCGCTCAGATCGAAATACTGTTCGCACAGCTTCGCGACCTTGTCGTTGCGGGTGACGATCATGCGAATCAGTTTTTGCAGAAAGATCCTGCTTTTTTCACTCTCTTCACAGTTCCCTTCCGGTCCGCAGCAGGCCTGGGCTTCACTCAGGATGCGCGACCATGTATCCCTGAGGCCGATTTTGCAGTCAATCCATGGCTGCGGCGTGGCTGCCAGAATTTCGGCAACAACAACACTGCTGGTCACCGGATTCATGTCCTGCCCATCCATGGAATGCAGCATGTACATGGTGGAGGTGTGCCGTTTCAGCACCTTCAAGGGGAGCAGGTAGTATTTTCCGCTGCTGTAATAGAGATCGAGAACCACCTGGGCCGTGCGGTGAATCGCCTGCACCGAGAGAGGCGTATGGGCGTTTCTTAACAGGGAAAAATAGGCAACAGTGTCGGCCTGATACAGATAGGGGCAGGCCAGCTTGAAAAAATTGCCCAGCATCCGGTCGCTGTACCAGTCCACGGCCAGCCCGGACAGGCAGTCAAAGACATAGCATGTCCCCCTGCCGTATTCACTGATGACATTCAGGATTTTGGTGATGAACTGTTCGAATCCGGCACGCGGATCAAGAACAAAAACGTCGGGTTCGAATTTGTCCGGCACCAGAGCCTCATGCGAAGCGAAACGAAAGTAAACCAGTTTTTTTCCGTCAAGATGCGCGCAATGGCAGAACGCGTGGACAAATGGGACCTGATGATCGATATCATCAACCTGCCAGACCACATTATCCCCGGCAAGGATCCCCTGCAGGATCTCGTCCAGGGATTCAATCCCCGAACTGAACAGCGGTTTGTCACGTGATGCGGCCATATTTACGCTCACTGTGCCTTGATGCCCGCCAACAAACAGACATCAGGGCAAGGTATTTTCAGTACAGCATAACCCGGCCGGTTAATCGGGCGGGTTATGCTGTGTATTCGCCTGGCATGAGGGAAGCCATACCCTTTCACAGGACTGGGTATTTCGGCGCGGTGCAGGGCCGCAGATCCGCAGACCTGCATTGCGCTTCTGCCGTACCCTGCAACAGCTTACTGCCAGACGGCGCTGACTTGCCCGGCAGGTATACCCTGGTACCAGTTACGATCAGACCACACCCTGATCGATCATGGCTTCCGCCACTTTGACAAAACCGGCAATGTTGGCACCGTCCACATAATTAATATAACCGTCTTTCTGTTTGCCGTACTTCACGCACGATTCATGGATATTGACTTTGATCATGCGGAGCTTCTCATCAACCTCTTCCCTGGTCCAGCAGGTCCGCATACTGTTCTGGCTCATCTCGAGGCCGGAAGTCGATACGCCGCCGGCATTGGCTGCTTTGCCTGGAGCGTACAGGATCTTCGCATTCTGAAAGACCTTGACCGCGTCGGGCACGGTGGGCATATTCGCACCTTCGCCGATACAGTAACAGCCGTTCTTGACCAGGGTCTTGGCATCCTTTGCATCAATTTCGTTCTGGGTGGCGCTGGGGAAGGCGATGTCACAGGGGACCTCCCACGGCCGCTTGCCATCGAAATATTTGACACCTTTCAGTTTTTCAGCGCATTCCTTGATGCGGCCCCGGCGCACGTTTTTCAGCTCAAGGACAAACCGGAGATCCTCATCGGTCAGTCCCTTTTTCTTGTAAATGTACCCACCGGAGTCCGACAGGGTAACAACCTTTGCTCCCAGCTCGAGCAGTTTTTCGGTGGTGTACTGGGCCACATTGCCCGAGCCGGATACGGTGCATACCTTGCCTTCAATGGATTCGTCCCTGGTTTTCAACATCTCCTGGACAAAATAGACACAGCCGTAACCAGTGGCCTCCGGCCGGATCAGGGAACCGCCCCAGTTGAGGGACTTGCCGGTAAGCACGCCGGTGAACTCATTTTTCAACCGCTTGTACTGACCGAAAAGGTAGCCGATCTCCCGGGAGCCCACACCGATATCACCGGCCGGCACGTCGGTATTTTCGCCGATATGGCGGAAAAGCTCGGTCATGAAACTCTGGCAGAACTTCATGACTTCCCGGTCCGACTTGCCCTTGGGATCAAAATCGGATCCGCCCTTGCCGCCGCCCAGGGGAAGGGTGGTCAGACTGTTTTTGTACACCTGCTCAAAGGCCAGAAATTTCAGGATGCCGAGGTTGACGCTGGGGTGAAAACGAAGCCCCCCCTTGTACGGTCCTATGGCGCTGCTCATTTCAACCCGGTACCCCGTATTGATCTGGATTTCCTCGTTGTCATCGAGCCATGGAACACGAAAGATTAACACCCTTTCCGGGATGATCATTCGTTCCAGGACTTTTTCCCTGGCATATTTGGGATTTTTTTTCAAAAAGGGGAACAGTGATTCAGCCACCTCCTGCACTGCCTGATGAAACTCAACTTCTCCGGGATTCTTGCGAACAACCTCAGCCATGAACTCTTTCACATTTTTCATTTGTCTATACCTTTCTGTTGTTAAAAATTATGAACCTGATGGACCGTGATTTCGTGCCAGCCGCATCCGGACGGCGACAACACGGTAACAGTTTGCCGATCAGGATCAATTTTCCTGTCCACCGACGAACCGGCCGGCCGAATTGGCCACCCTGCAGACGGGTCTGGCCACATACGTCATCATTGGCAACTCATTGCCGAAACAATGATTCATAGTACGGGCTCGATATTTTTTCAACTGTTATAATGTTGAATTTACGGGCAACGACAGGCGGAACACCATTCGGCAGGAGCAAAAAAACAAACTCTTTCGGCAGTTTTGCCGAAAGAGTTTGCAATCAAACAAATCACCCGCCGGCGAAACCACAAAAAATCTGCCCGCGAACATCACTGGACACCTGCCGTCCAGACGAAAAAAAATAGCCAATTGTGCGCTTTCACCTTTGTTTTCTTCGGCAATTTTGCCGTTTTTTCGGAATTGCAAAAACAGGCTGTTCCCTTTATATTTTTATCATGAGCGATAAAACTGAAAAAAAGGAACTGACGATATTGCGCCTCCTGCAAAAAGCCGAGACCCCTCTGTCCAGTTCCAAAATACTGGAACGGCTCCAGGCCGCTGGCCAGGATGCCAGTGAGCGAACCATCCGCCACTATTTCAAGATCCTTGATAAAAAAGGGCTGACCGAAAGCCTGGGCCGAAAAGGACGGATCATCACCCAGCTGGGGCAGAAAGAGCTGAGCAAGGCCAGGGTGTTTGACAAGGTGGGATTCCTGGAGAGCAAAATCGACCAGATGACCTACCGGATGACCTTTGATCTCGCCCGAAAAAAAGGCACGGTCATCGTCAACATCAGCCTTATAGCAGAGGACGACCTTGTCCGTGCCGCACCTCTGATCTGCCAGGTATATGAAGCCGGCTACTCAATGGGCGCCATGATGGGCCTTTTCCCCCCCGGCGAAAGGGTGGGCGACATCATCATTCCTCCCGCCATGGCCGGGTTCGGCACGGTCTGCTCCATCACCCTGAACGGTGTGCTGCTCTCCCACGGCATCCCGGTTCATTCAAGTTTCGGCGGCCTCCTGGAACTGCGCAACAAAAAACCGGTGCGGTTCGTGGAAATCATCAAATATGACGGCACAAGCCTTGATCCCCTTGAGGCATTCATCAGGAGCGGCATGACCGATTATGCCGGCGCCATCAGAAACGGCAACGGACGAATCGGGGTCGGTTTCAGAGAAGTGCCGGCCGACAGCCGCGACCGGGTCATCGACCTTATCGAAAGGCTTAAAGAGGCAGGACTGGGCGGTTTTCTCCTGGTCGGCTGGCCCGGACAGCCGCTGCTTGAAATTCCCGTTCCCGAAGGGAGAACAGGAATCGTGGTCATCGGCGGCCTCAATCCCATCGCCATTCTTGAAGAAACCGGGACTCGGATTCACTCCCGCGCCATGGCCGGAATGGTGGAATATGAGCGTTTGTTTCATTACCAGGAGATGGAGGAGCGCATTCGCGCCCTGGGCTGACCATGGCAGGGGATGATGGCGAAAGCAATCACCGCCCCCGCTCGACTCAGCTCCACCTTTCAGCTCTTTTTCCTGCTCCCCCCACACCATATATTGCCACGGCATGATTGACGCTTATTCCATTCCGCGGACAACCTTCTGTCGATCCTGATCGGATCTCTGCTGTTCCAATTTGCGGAAATTATAATTTCGTTTTTTATTGCACTCAAGGCGATGCCTGTATTAGAAATACAACGTGTAACGCTTCTAGTGGTTGCCCATGATTGTTTAACTTTCATCAAGGAGGAACAAAATGACCAAAAAATTGCAACAGTCTGTGACACAAACTTCAGCGGCACAGGATGGGATGGAGCAGAATCTGTCCCGCCGAAGGTTTCTCAATACAGCCGGCTGCGCTGCAGTGGGCGGGTTAATGGTTGCGGCAGGCGGCACACTGCTCACCAACAAGGGAGCAAAAGCTGAAGACCCGCCCGCCGCCCCTCCCCTGCCCTGGAAATATACAGAGCTTGATCCCCTGGAAGCAGGAAAAAGAGGATACAAGAGCTATCTTGAAAAAGGCGGCTGAGGCTCCGGCGCATGGCTGGGGGTCCTCAGCCTTATGAAGGAAAAAATCGGTTATCCGTACACCACGCTCTCCGATGACATGTTCCACCACGCTGCAGGCGGTTATGCCGGACAGGGAACTCTTTGCGGATCCCTCGGGGCCTGTTCAGCCCTCATCAACCTGGTGGCCAAAGATGAAGACAAGAGCCACAACAAGTTAATCAACGACCTGATCAACTGGTACGCCTCTTTCAACCATCCAACCGATGAATTTGATTCCGTGGTGAAATATCCCAATCAGGTCAGGGTTGTTCCCGGCTCGCCTCTCTGCCATGTCTCGGTATCCACCTGGACCATGGCGGCAGATACAGAAATAGGCACCTATGAAAGAAAAGACCGTTGCGCCAAGGTTGCGGGCAAAGTGGCCATGCAGACGGTAACCATGCTGAATGCCTACGCAGCCGGTAAATGGGCGCCGGTGGCTCCGCCTGTTTCCGAAAAAACGGCAGCCTGCATGGAATGCCATGGCCCTGAAGGAGACCACAACGCCCAGGGCCAGATGGCTTGCGGCCTTTGCCATACCCATGCCGTGGATCATGCCGAATAGCCTGGAAAACGCTTTGGCGTAAGTATATTTCACCCGACTCCAGGGAACCGGCCGATGATTATTTCAGCAAAACAGAGGCCGGTCCCCTGCGTAAAAATATAGTCATCCCCGATGACAGGGAATCACTCCAGGGTTTCCTGAAAAACCCTGCCCCGAACCCTATTCCGCCCTCGCAGAATTAAAACGCGCTTGAGGTTTTCTCTGTTACAAACAGCTCATCACCTTGCAAAATCAATGGGCGGCCCACCGATTTCCTTTGCCAGCCATTGTTTGAGTTTATCGCTCAAGCGGTGCACTGATCCTCCCGCTTTGTACCCATCTTCGGCACATGCCTCTTGAAAAAGATCTGCGGGAACCGGTATCTTGGCAAGTTCCACAACTTCATCCATGCTTCTTTGCAGCAGGGTAACCTGGGGAGGGCTTTCCCAGTCAAAGATCACAAAATAGATTGAAATATCATTGCCGCTGACAAAATCATTGCCGCGAGTCCAGCCGGCCCCCCATTCAAGATACATATCCACAGCTTTTTCCGGGGTCATGGTCCAATCGATCTCATTGATAATTTCTCGATGTTTTTTCAGTTCGTCCAACGTCATCATGGCAGCACCTCACTGTGAGAATAGAGTAAAAATCCTCGTTATATTGCTTTTTATCATCTCAGCGGTCCGGAAACAGGAACCCACCCGCCATCGAAGGCTTGCGGTGCCGAATCAAGTTTTTCATGACATCGGCATCGCTTGCGATACGGTGATCATCACCTTAAAAAATACCGGTGCGCATCAAGCACATGGAAGCAATCCATCAGTCCATCCTTGTGCCCGGATACTGACAGGCAGGCAGCTCCTTTTTAAAAAAACAGCGCAGGATGTGCATCCGCTCCATGGTCGATTTGCTTCGCATAGGCGGTTATGGATTAAAAGAAAGGGCCTTTCTGGGGCAATTGACAATACAATTTTCACAGCGCATGCATTCCTGACTCGGCACATAGCCCTGTGATTTGTATGCCCCCGGATTGGTCTGCACCGGGCACACCTTGCGGCAGAGACCACATTGCCGGCAATCCTCCGATACTTTTAACAGGTTGGTATTCCGGGAATACAACCCCTGCATGGTGGCCATGGGACAGAAATTACACCATGAGCGCGGCTTGTAATACACGCCAAAGGATATGGCAATGGCGGTGGCCACGGTCCACATCATCACGAATACCGCGCCGACCCGCGACGGATCTCCCCCGGACATGATCAGCCTGGTAGCCATGAGGCTCATGAGCGCTGTAAAGAAAAGCCAGCGGAACCAGCTTTTCTTGAAAAGTTGCGGCATCTCCCTCTTAAAGCTGATCCTGGCAAGGATTCGCTCATGAAAGGCCCCCATGGCACAGATCCAGCCGCAATAATAGCGGCCGCGGAAAAGAGCCTGGACCAGCATAAGGATCATCATAGCCAGGGCGATATAGCCAAGATACGGGTAATATATGCCCCCGATGATGACCAGGGGCACAAGGGGCGTCAGCAGAAGCTGCATTGTTTTACGGTATGGTTTTTCGTGCATAACAGACATGACAAGATTGAAAAAGGCATTAGCATTTAAGAATTAAATTAATTGCTTAAGCATAAATACCTTTTGTCTCCTCTGTCAAGGATAAACAACATTATGAAACAAGGGAAACAAGCCGCCGGTAATCGGCGGGATAATCCATGTCCATGACTACCCCGGGATCCTCCACCCCTATGCGCACGACTCTCTCTGGATGTTCAGCGACAATCCGGTTCAATGGCTTGCGGTTACTCGCCTGCCGGCATAAAAAAGAAGGGAAAAGGGTGGGATGGCCGCCGCGGTTTCGATACGTTGGAATGACTATCTTGTCCGGCACAAGGTTATGAATGTTTTCCAGCAGAGCATAGGTTGCCGATAAAACTAGAGGATGATCGACCAGCCCCACCATTATCCCGGTGATGCCGGGCGGCAGGACGTCCAGACCCGCGCGGACCGAGTCGGCCATCTGGCTGTCCGGCTCCTGGTTGACTGCCGCGGTCACAGGCAGACCTTCAAGAATCGGCATGATGGAGTTCCGGTTATGCCCGACCACCACGATCACCTCGGTGATGCCGGCAGCCAGAATACGTCTGATACAGACAACGAGGGCCGGTTCATCCTGAATGGGAAGGAGCTGTTTCGCTCTTCCCATACGCCGGGATGCCCCAGCCGCGAGCAGAATCAAACCCGTTTTGCCGGCCATTGCCGCTCCTAATATTTATGAGTTCAGCAGTGATGCTGATTGCTATTTCTTGGGGAGAGACCGCGCCGATATTGAGCCCGACCGGGGTATACAGCCTGGTCAGCTGTTCTTCGCTGAAACCGTCTTCGTTGCGGAGTCGCTTGAGAAAACCGGCCCGCTTGGTGCGGCTGCCCACCAGTCCCACATAGGGCGCCGGGGTGGCGAGAGCCTCCCGGACTACCGTGTAATCATGGGCATGTCCCCTCGTCGCGCAGACGATGTAGGTTGATGGGGTCACGGTCAGCCCGGAGAACATGGTGGCAAAATCCTCGGTCAGCACCCGGGTTGCTCCCGGCAGATTGACCGGATCGGCGAATTCGGGGCGGTCATCGACAACGGTGACCGAAAATCCCACAGAGGACGCCACGTTACAGAGAGCCTGCCCCACATGGCCGGCGCCGGCGATGATCATCCGGCAGCAAGGCAGAACAGGTTCGATATAGACGGTTGCTCTGCCGCCGCAGACATAGTCCGGCGCCGCTGACAGGTCTATATTCAGGGTAACGGGCTGTCCGTCATTCATGGCCAGCAGGGAACGGTCTATGGCGTCTTTTTCCATCCGGCCGCCGCCGATGGTCCCGATGATATCCCCTCTGCCGTAAACCAGCATCTTGGCGCCGGTTTTGGCCGGCACCGAACCCCGGGCTTCAACCAGAAGAACCAGTGCGCACGGCTCGTGGCGCTCTCTTCGAGCCACCAGCTCATCATAAACCCGATCACTGTCAACGGATATCTTGTTCATTGCCTGCTACGGTCTCCGGCCGCTCTACCTTCTGCTCTACGCCTTCTCCTGCAGCCGGGCCTTGCGCAGCTCCTCTTCAAGCATGCCCCGGAACATGGGGACCTTGTAGCGGTTTTCCCGCAGAGGTTTTGCGCCTGCTGTTGCGGCCCGGCATACCTTGTCGATGGTATCGTCCGACAGGGTATTTCCCGCCAGTGCCTGTTCCGCTTCCCGACTGCGCCAGGGTACCGGCGCGGCCCCGGAAAAGACTATGGAGGCCCGGACCACCCGGTCGCCATCCATGACCAGGGCAAGCGCAGCCCCGGCAAGGGCAAAATCCCAGGACCGGCGGGCCCGTACTTTTCGATAGGAGGTATAGAGTCCCGCCGGCGGCGGGGGAATATCGACATGGGTTATTATTTCTCCCTGATCGAGGACGGTCTCTGCCCGGACATCATCGCGGGGAGGCACGTGCAGGTCTGCAACAGCAATATTTCTGCCTCCTCCCGGACCAATCACCTGCACTTTGGCCCCGAGGGCGGACAGAACAGGAGCCGTATCCGAGGGATGAGTGATAACGCATATATTGTCATGGCCGAAGATGGCATGGAACTGGTTCTCCCCCTCAATCGCATAGCATTGATTCCCTCCTTTGCGCAGACAGTGAAACTCGCCCCGGTAGTACCAGCAGCGTGGTTTCTGGCAGAGATTCCCCCCCAGGGTTCCCTGGTTGCGCAGCTGAGGGCTGGCCACTTCCGATGCGGCCATTGCCAGGCCCGGATATTTCTTCCTCACCAGAGGGTCCTCGGCCATACCGGTTATCGTAGTCAGTGCCCCGATTCGCAGGCCGCCTTCAACTGTCTCCCTGACACCGCGTAATTTCTCGAGCCCGCTGATGCTGACAATTTTCTCACTCTTGATGATCCGCTCACGGAGACATCCCAACAGATCGGTTCCGCCGGCATGGATAGCCGCATTACCGGCCTGTATTTGAGCGACTGCCTGGTCGAGCTTGTCAGGACGTATATATGAAAATTTCGGCAGCATGATTTACCCCTCTTTTCTTTCCGACAGTTTGCGGACTACCTCCATAGGCGAGACCGGCGCCCTCGTAAAGCGGACTCCGGTGGCCATGCAGAGGGCATTGGCAATGGCGGCAGCGGTGGGAATCGTTACCGGCTCGCCAAGCCCCTTGGCGCCCGTATTATTGCTTTCCGGATCATCAAGTTCAATGGGGAGGCTCGTTATCTCCAGCGGCACATCCATGGCGGTAGGGAGCTTGTAATCGTGCCAGTTCTTATTGCACAACCTGCCGGTCTGGCGTTCGTCGAGTTGGCGGGACTCGGTCAGACCGAAACCGATGCCCATAACGATGCCGCCGTAGACCTGGTTGTCGAAAGTCATCCGGTTCATAACCCTGCCGCTGTCATGCACCCCGAGAAAGCGGATTATGTTTATTTCTCCGCTCAGGATATTGACTTCCAGCTCGCAGAAATGGGCGGCAAAAGGGTTGACAACCTTATCGGCCGGATTGGGACCGCGGTAGCCTGTCCCGATCATCACCCCGCGTTTTTTAAGCCGGCTCACCTCGGTAATCCTGAGCCTCTTCGCCGCATCCCTGCTCCAGATAATTTCGTCGCCGATATATTCCAGTTCGTCTTCCGGGACTTCCATGTCTTCGGCCGCTGCTGCCAGCAATTCCTGTTTCAGGGCAATGGCCGCATTGCGCACGGTGGGCGCTTCCGTGGGAACCGTTTTGCTGCCGCCGCTCGGGGTGGCATACTGGGTGGTTGCGGTGTCGGCATTTTCTATCTGAATGATCGCGGGCTGCACTCCCAGTTCTTCGGCGGCCACCTGGGCCATGATCGTTTTGGTCCCGGTGCCGATGTCGCTGGCTCCCATATTGAGATTGATCGAGCCGTCCCTGAACAGTTTGATAACGACGGTTGAGGGCGGCCCACCGCCCCCGGCAACCCAGAGACAGGCACCCATGCCGATGCCTCTCCTGAGGTGGTTATTCTGTTCATTGAATTTCCTGATCCGCTCCAGCGAGGCCTGCCAATCGAATTTCTCCGCGCCCTTTTCCAGGCACTGGCGCAGACCGGTCGAGGTGTAGGGAGGCGTTCCTTCCCTGGCCTGGCTCTTGAGAGGAACATTCTTAAGCCGCAGCTGGACCGGATCCATATCTATCGCTTTGGCCAGCTCATCAATCATCTGCTCAAGGGCCCATGCCCCCTGGGGGTGCCCCGGAGCTCTGAACGGCCGGGCCGGGCCGGCGTTGATCAGCACATCCCTTCCCCTGGTCCGGACATTGGCGCATAGGTACAGATCGCGTGCCAGCCAGTCAACAAGCTGTACTCCGCCGGCGGGATACGCTCCGCTCGGACCGATGCAGTCGAAATCGATCGCGGTAATGGTGCCGTCCTTCCGGACTCCCGCTTTGATCCGCATGGTGCCGGCAGGACGGTTTCCTGCGCAGAGGTAGGTTTCTTCACGACTGAGCAGCATTTTTACCGGCCGGGCCGCTTTTCTGGCCAGCATGGCGCTGATCACCGTATATTTTCCCGGCCAGAGCTTGCTGCCGAAACCGCCGCCCATATAGTGCCCTGAAGCCCGGACCTTGGAAAGCGGGAGGTTCAGCGCCTCCGCAACCCTGGACTGGACGGCAAAAACCCCCTGGCTTGATTCCCAGACCGTCAGCCGGTCACCGTCCCAGTTGGCGACGCAGCCGTGCAGTTCCAAGGGAGTATGCAGTTCGCATTGGGTATGATACGTCTGCTCCAGCACGATATCGGCCTCGGCAAAACCTTTTTCCACATCCCCCCGCGAATAGGTATCTTCACTCAACAGGTTTCCCTTTTCCTGCACCCTGGGGACGGAAACATCCAGGGAACGCTCATAATCGACCACAAAAGGAAGGACCTCATAGTCAACCTTTATGGCCTGGGCGGCATCCCGCGCCTGGTACCATGAATCAGCGGCAACCGCTGCCACAACTTCCCCTTCGAACCGGCAATGCGAATCAAAAAGAGGCACCTCCATATCCCGGTATTTCCATTTGACCCCCTTCGCCTCTTTTGAATCTCCGGTAATCACCGCCCTTACCCCGGGCATCTTCCCGGCTTCGGCAATGTCAATTTTTTTCACTCGGGCGTGGGGATGGGGGCAGCGAAGAATTGCGGCATAAATCATATTGGGCAGAAGGATATCCGAAGGATAAACTGCCGTACCGCTGACCCGTTCGTAGGCATCCACCCTGGGAATGGGCTTGCCGACCAGGTCTGTTTTTTTCCAGAAGGCCGGCTGGGTCCCTAGGTCAGGAGTTTCAGGAACGGGAAGCCCCTCGGTGTAATAGATTTTATCTCTGGTTGCCATAACTCCAGTCCCTATTTGCTTTTCAGTTGGGCGGCCTTACCGGCGGCGGCAAAAATATTGGGGTATGCTCCGCACCGGCACAGGTTGCCGGAACAGCCGAGCCGGATCTCTTCCGGGGAGGGTGATTCCACTTTTCGCAGCAGGCCTTCAACGGCCATTATCTGCCCGGATGTGCAATATCCGCACTGAAAGGCATCCGTTTCGACAAAGGCGGTCTGCACCGGGCCCAGCTCTTCGCCTTTCATCAGGCCTTCAACCGTGGTGATGGTGCGGTTCTCCGCTTCCACCGCCAGGGTCATGCAGGAGTATCTCGGCACATCATCGATCAGCACCGTGCATGCTCCGCACTCTCCCCTGTCACAGCCGATCTTGGTGCCGGTCATGCCGATTATTTCACGCAGCACATAAAGCAGGGACCAGCGAGGCTCCACAAGCACGGCATGGACGGTTCCGTTAACGGCAAGACGGACCTTGACCATTTCCGAAGCCGGGAAAATCGTGCCGACATCCTCTGCCTTAAGCGGTCGCCTGAGAGGCGGTGAAAGAAGGGATGCGCCAACCACTCCGGCGCCGACTCCGATAAACTGCATGAATCCCCTGCGGCTATACCCGTTACCCTGTTTATCATCGTGATCATTTTTTTCCATAACGTAACTCCACCTGCATTAGGCACATCAGACCTCGATGCGAGTGCATCCGCCTCACTCACGGAGGTCGCCCCGAACCGGTTCACTGAAGCAATAACGGCAATTGCGGCATTACGATCCCCCCAGGCGCCGCTATATCACGATATGCAAGTTAAATGCCATTCCGGTGTTCGCTCCCTAAGGGTTGTTTATTCGGCAGATACTCTATTCGGGAAGGAGAAAACAGATCACCTGTTGTCCTGCGCAGCCGGACAATTCCTGTTTCGCAGGATAGGAAAATCTGCTTTAGCCGCTAACGCTCATTCAGATAAAAGTACGGGTGAGAGTGATTCCGCATTGGACCTGTTCTCCTTTTCACCAGGCAGATGACTCTCTCCCGGCAACAGGTATCCGGGCCCGGTAAAGAACCGCCGGTGGCAACACCATGGAAACTATGGCATAATCCAGCCATCATCGACGAAAAAGCGGTGGACCTGAAGCTGAAGGGCAACCCTGGTCCTGCTGAAAAACCGTGCAGCACCGGCAGTCGGTCTCTTCCTCCGCATTTTCACCATACATCAATCCGTAAGGCATAAATTTTGCTAATCTGAAAACAATTGGGAAAATACCATTATGAGCATGACAATCCATAAAGACTGCAACGCGCGAATCAAACAGCGAGGTGAGCAGTACTGGCAGAAAATGCAGGGGGAATCGCCCAGGGTTTTTGACCGGAAATACTGGCAGGGACAGTTGCTCGACTGGGTCATGCGGGATGAATCGTTCAAAATCGATGCCTTCCGCTTTGTCGATGTCCTGCCCGCCCTGCAGTCACCATCGGCCATTGGATCGCATATTCAGGACTATCTGCTGAAAGAGGGGCGGGATCTGCCTTTTTTGGTTCGCACGGCTTTGAAAATGGCCGGCGGGGGAGTGGCTTCAACACTTGCCGCCAAAGCCGTCAAGGCCAATGTAGCGGAAATGGCCCGACGCTTTATCTGTGAGAGTGACAGCGACAAGGCCCTGAAGGCCTTTACCGGGCTGGCAAAGGAAAACCTGACCTTCACCGCCGACATTCTCGGCGAGGCAACCACCAGTGATGCCGAAGCCGAAGCCTACCTGCAAAAATACCTCGACCTGATTACCCTGCTCGGCGATGCGGCCGAAAAATGGCCGGACAACCCGGTCCTGCACCAGTCACCGGCCGGCCCCGTGCCCAAGGCCAACATCTCGGTGAAAATATCAGCCCTTGACCCATACGTTGATGCCGCGGACCATCAGGGTTCGATCTCCCGCCTGAAGGAGCGCCTGCTTCCGCTGCTCCGCCTGGCCAGGGAGAAATACGTCTTTATCAATTTCGATATGGAGCAGTGGGCCGTCCATGATATCACCTATGGACTCTTTGAGGAGGTGGCCTGCCACCGGGACCTCATCGACTGGCCCCATATAGGGCTGGTAATCCAGGCCTACCTGAAATCAAGCGGCAAGGACTGCGACCGCCTTCTTGCCCTGAGCCGCCGGAGGGCAACCCCGTTCACCGTCCGCCTGGTCAAAGGGGCATACTGGGATTATGAACTGGTCCATGCCCGCCAGAACCACTTCACCTGCCCCGTCTTTACCAGAAAAGGACTCACCGATGCCAATTATGAGCTGTTGAGCGCCAGGCTGATTGATAATCACAAGCTCCTGACCCCGGCTTTTGCCAGCCACAACCTGCGCTCTCTTGTGCATGCGGTGGTTGCTGCCGAAGAAAAGGGGATGGACAGAACCGGGTATGAGCTGCAGATGCTCTACGGCATGGCGGAACCGCTGCGGCGCGTTTTTGCCGCCGACGGGTACCGTGTCCGGATCTATGCACCCATCGGCGATCTCCTGCCCGGCATGGCCTACCTGGTGCGCCGCCTCCTGGAAAACACCTCCAACAGCGGCTTCCTCCGCCAGAGCTATCATGACCAGGTATCCATCGATTCCATGCTTGAGCCCCCCGTCCTTGAACCGGAAGCCGCCAAAGACGACGGCATGGTACCCGGTGATCCGGGATCGCCGTTTGCCAATGTCAATCCCCTTGATTTCTGCGAGGAGCAGGTTCGAGAGGGATATGCCGCGGCAGTTGACCGGATGGCGCACAAGCTGCCGATGGAGGTTCCCCTGGTCATAAACGGGAAAGAAATAATCACCGAAGAACTTTTCACCCATACATCGCCCAATGGTCCGCAACAGGTCATAACCCGGAGCGCACGGGCCTTGGAAATTCACGCGGAGGAGGCCCTGCAGACTGCCATGGAGGCCTTTGCCGACTGGCGCGATCAGCCCGTACTGGAGAGGGCGAAACTCCTGGAAAAGCTTGCCGGACTGCTGGAGGAAAACCGCTTCGAGCTTGCCGCCCTCCAGATCCATGAGGTCGGCAAACCGTGGCGCGAGGCTGACGCCGACGTGGCAGAGGCCATCGATTTCTGCAGGTATTACGCCCGGCGCTCACTCGTTGAACTCGGCCCGGCGAAACAGGGGGACCTGCCCGGCGAGGACAACGTCCTTTTTTACGAAGGCCGCGGGCCCACGGTCATCATCGCGCCCTGGAACTTCCCCCTGGCCATCCTGTGCGGCATGACCACGGCCGCCCTGGTCGCGGGCAACCCGGTGCTGATCAAACCGGCAACAACGTCCAGCGGTACGGCGTATACATTTTTCCAACATCTTCTCCAGGCAGGTTTTCCGCCGGGCGTAGTCCAGTTCCTTCCGGGATCAGGCGAAACCATCGGCAGCTGCCTGGTATCGCATCCGTTCATCAGCCAGATAGCCTTTACCGGATCAAAGGAAGTGGGGCTGGGGATCATCGAGCAGGCCGCCAGAACGCAGCCCGGACAAAAGGAGATCAAGCGGGTGGTCTGCGAGATGGGCGGAAAAAACGCGATGATCATTGACGAGGATGCCGACCCTGACGCCGCCCTCAAGGGGATAATGCAGTCCGCCTTCGGCTATGCGGGCCAGAAATGTTCGGCCTGCTCCCGCCTCATCCTTGTCGGATCGATATACGACCCTCTCCTGGAGCGATTGCTGGAGGCCTGCCGAAGTCTCCCCATGGCCGCGGCAACCGACCCCGGATGCCGCCTCGGGCCGGTCATTGACCGGAGGGCCCATGAGCGCCTGGAGGCTCTTCTCGACCAGCCGCCGGCAGGGGCACGTCTGCTCTTCAGGGGAAATGCGCCGGATACCGGTTTGTTTATCCCGCCGGCGGTCTTTGCGGTAAGCGAGGCCGATAATCCGATGATGCAGCTGGAGTTTTTCGGCCCCGTCCTCACCGTCATGCATGCCGATGATTTCCAGAGCGCGCTTGATATTGCCAACAGCGCCGAGTTTGCCCTGACCGGAGCTGTCTTTACCCGCAGCCCGTCAAACCTGGACCTGGCCCGGAAGGCATTCAAGGTGGGCAACCTGTACATCAACCGGGGCTGCACCGCCGCCATTGTCAGCCGGCAGCCTTTCGGCGGTTTCGGCATGAGCGGGATCGGCACCAAGGCCGGGGGTCCCGGCTATCTGCGCCATTTTGCCAACCCGCGCTGCATCTCGGAAAATACCATGCGCAGCGGCTTTACCCCGGAATTACAACTATAGCCCGGCCGGATTCATCCGTGGAGAAAACACTCTGCCCCTATCGCTCCTTTGAAATACGGCACATGAAACTCCGGCCAGACGGCGTGCCGATGATCGGATTTCTCCGGTCATCATCGGTCAGGCGGTTGAGGCTGTAATCAGGATTCAGATCGCCCCAGCCCCAGGCGATGCGGATGGAGCCGGGATGAATGACCTCGGAAATTCCGGCCGGCATCACGATCCGGCCCCGGGGGGTTTCCACCCGGACATTGTCACCCTCTACGATCCCGTATGTCCGGGCATCATCGGGATGAATATCGACAGTACAACCCTTCCTGTTCATGGACAGTGACGGGACCTGGTGAAATTGCGAATGGGTGAAACGGTTGCTGCGGGCCCCGCTGATGCCCAGGAGCGGGTATTTGTCTTTCTGGTCGCTGAAGCTGATCGGCTCCGGCGAAAAGCCATGGGCGAACGGCACCGGCGGGAACCCGTTTTCTTCGAGCTTCCGCGAATAAAACTCCACTTTTCCCGAGGGGGTGTTGAATCCGTCGCTGCTGTGCTTTGCAAAGCGCAGATCGCCGGCGGGAACACCGTCGGGATTATCCCGCAGCATCTGCACCGTGATGCCGGACGGCTCCAGCTGATAATCAATGGCCTCTTCAACGGTCTGCCAGGGAAACTCATCATCAAGCCCGATCCGGCGGCCCAGTTCAAAAATAATTTTCCAGTCCGGCCAGCTCTCTGCCAGAGGTTCGATGACCTGGTTCTGGATGCGGACCAGCCGGTTGCGCAGGTAGGCGCGGTTGAGCTGGGTCTTTTCAAAACAGCTGGAGGCCGGCAGCACCACATCGGCCATGCGGGCGGTCCGGGTCATGAACTTATCGATAACCACCAGGAACTCCACTTTTTCCAGGGCCCGCTCCACCCGGCCGGCATCCATCAGCGTCACCACCGGATTTCCGGACTGAGACACCAGCATCCTGACCGGATACGGTTTTTCATCCAGGATCGCGTCCACCACGCAGGACTGCACATGCTTGCCCCAGGTGGCGTTAAATTCATTAAACTGCGGGTAATCGCCGGTAACCGGCTTCACCTCAAAGGGCACACGGTCCCGGAGCTGGAGATTACGGGCCGCCACCGGCTGTGGAATGAAGTCCCCGCCCGGCACATCGAGGTTGCCGGTCAGGGCGCGCAGCATGGCCACCGCCCGGGTCGCGTCAAAGGCATCCACCTGCATGTCCAGACCGTTGCCGTCGACAATGCACGCCGGTTTTGTCGTCGCGTACAGGCGCGCCGCCTCCTTAACCGCAGCCGGATCAAGCCAGATATCCGCGGCAATCTTTTCTGCCGGAAATTGTGCGGCCGACCGCGCCAGCGCATCAAAGCCGACGGTCCATTTATCGACAAAATCTCCGTCATACAGGTTGTGGGCAATGATTTCATGGATCATGGCCATGGCCAGAAGGCCGTCATGGGCGGGCTTGACCTGCAGCCAGATATCCGCCCTGGCGGCAAAAAAGGTCCTGACCGGATCGACCACAATGAGCTTGGCGCCGTTCTGCCGGGCATGCAGAATTGCTTCGGCGGCCATCGGGTTGGTATCCCGGTCGTTCTTGCCCCAGACCAGGATGCACTTTGCCTTTTGCAGCAGCGGAACGGTCATGGCCCCATAGGTTATCGTATGGGCAAATTCCCGTCCCACGTGGCAGACCGACCCGTTGCCGATGGAGTTGGGCGAACCGAACCCGTTCATCAGGCGGTTGACATAATCCCAGGGAGCACCCCAGTCCGCCGCCATTCCCCGGAGCCAGCAGACCGACCGGGCCCCACTCTCCTTTTTAAAATACAAAAACCGTTCGGCAACCATGTCAAGCGCTTCATCCCACGATGCTTCCTGGAAATTGCCGGCGCCGTCTTTGATCAGCGGTTTTTGCAGCCGCTCAGGCGAATAGACAATATCGGCCGCGGCCTGCAGTTTCGGGCAGATCAATTGCCGCTCATCGGGCAGAAATGATTTTCTTTTTGCCGAAATCAACCGGTTGTTTTCAGTTTCAGCAACAACCGGACAGCAAGAGGAGCAGAAACGGCAGATGGTATCTGTTTGCATCACATGGTCTCCTGTGGCTTTTTTTTCGAGCTAACGGGTGATGGACTCGTAAAAAGTCCATCACACACTCAACGATGGCTAAGTAAAAATTTCGATATACAAAGAATAGCGGTGCCGGTCAAGCGGAGGCGTACATATGTTACGTCGAGCATTGGCCGTACCCGCTATGACGCAGTAGATCGGACTTTTTACGACGCCATCAACGGGTGGCTTTCACATAACAGCTGCGGATCTGTTCAAAGTGATTGGCATGGGTGCGTATCTTCCACCAGACTTGCCCGTGCGCAGATATGTCCCAGGCGGGCGGCAGCCGGCACCCCTCTTTATTCAGCATGGCCATGATATTATCAAGACCTTTGCCGGCGCATGGTCCGCTGGTCCTGCCGCCAAGCCAGTCCTCCTCCGGAGCGGCCTCTTCAGACCAGGAGAACGGATCGGAAAGGAGAAACTGGGCGCCAACGCTGCGGGTCACCCGGTTCATTTCCGTAAGGTGCGCCATTGGCCGCGGCACTTTATCGATGAGATTCAAGGAGGAGAACGAACCGGCGCTGTCGGCCCGAAAGGGCATGGCCAGGGCATCGCCGACAATGAATTCAACCTTGTCGCTGTCCCACTCCGGCGGCAGTGAAAGTTTGACATCGGTGGTGATATTTCCTTCCTGTTTCAGCGCCACGGTCATTTCCCGGCGCAGCATCAACTCCCTGGCCGTTCGGACAAAGGTCCGTGAGCTGTCGATACCGACGGCAAAGTTGCTTTTCTGCGCCATTTCAAAGGTAAATCTCCCCACCGCGGAGCCGGCGTCCAGCGCCAGGCCGTCATGGGGCTGCATCAAATCGGCCCATTGTCGATAGGCATCCGATGCGTTTTCATCATTGAATAAATCTCCATAATGGCTCCACAGGTACGAGGATACCACCGGCGCGGTTTCATACTTGTTGCCGGACAACATCGCAGCGGAAGAAGGATTCGGATCTAAATCGGCGATCCCGTTTTGAATGCGGTAGCGGTTGCCGCACTCCGGGCAGCGCAGTTCACCGTCGACAATATCTTCACCCGATATTTCGTTAATGGTTTCCATCAACCGAACTTCACCCGGCAGACAGACAGGACATATCAACAATTCCAAAAGAAGTTTTTTCATATATAATTCTCCCGGCAACTATTCAGACTTATCAGCCCCTTCCTCCAGATCAATGTCGGGATGGTGCTCCTTCATGCACTTCGGGCAGATGCCGTGGCTGAACTGGGCATCGGAATGTTCCGTAATGAATTTTTCCAGCTGGTTCCAGTACCCCTGGTCATCACGGATCTCCTTGCAGTACATGCAGATGGGGACGACTTTGCCCAGGATCTTGATCCGGCTGTTTGCCTCCTGCAGCTTACTGATGAGTTCTTCCTTTTTCGCAATCTCTTTTTCCAGAGATTCGTTGGTCCGGATCAGCTGGGATCTTTTCCGCTGCAGCATGATGCCGCCGATCAGGGTGAATATAACTCCGGCAACCGCGGTGATGGAGTACCCGATGACCAGGCCGGTATTTTCTTCCCGGGCAAAATAAGGAATGGCCACACTTATGCCGCCCCGCACATCACCTTTTTTGTATCCCTGCTTCGCATGGCACTGCAAACAACTCTCTTCCACAATCAACGGCGCCATATAGCGGAAGGAAGGATCAGGCCCCTCAACAAAAAAATCTCCGCGTTCAGCAGCTCCCTGCTCAAACGACTGCAGCCATTCTGTTTCCCAGCTGGTCGGCTTGTTCTGCGGCCGCAGGGGGTTCAAGCTGGTGATATGAAATTTGATGCCGTTCCGGCGGGATGCGATGTCGGCAATCTGCCTGGTCATATACGCCGGGTTGATCTTGGTCAGTTTAATCCCCTTGTCCGTTACGATATCCCGCTGAGGATCTTCAAGGTATGTATTTGGGTACAATTCATCGCTTACCGGAACATACACCCCTCCGTGGCCCGCATTCCATGCCCGGGTGATGAGAATCTGCTGAAAAAAGGCCCGGGCCGTTTCATACGCCAGCCGCTCATACTCCTTTTTCTCGTCCTCCAGATTCCACCGGAAGGATATGCCGACAATGGCCAGCCAGAATACCATGACGGCAACAATTCCTTTTTTCATGCTATCTGCTCCTCCAGGAAACGATATTCACCAGGCCTGAATGTGGCGGGAAAATAGAACCTTGCCCATTGCCAGGTATCGGGACTCCCCCCCTGTCAAACCATGAACAGCATCCCGGATACATCAAAATCTCACCTGGGCGCCCACTCCAACACCGAATTCAGAGTGCCACTGTCCAACAAGGGACACGCTCTTCAAGATCAGGTAGGAGAGTCCGACTTTTCCTTCCCACTTCTCCCTGGTATCGTATTCAACTTCGCCATGCAGCGAGATTCGGGGCGTCAACTCCAGAGTTCTTTCCAGATTGATTCTCGCATCGCCCTCTGTATCCAACCACACGCGGGATTCCAGGTTCAGCGGCAGGACATAGTGAAGTCCGAACACCCCGCGGGTTTCATCCAGCTCATCATCCTCAATCTCCAGATCAATGCCGGCAAAAAAAGTAAAGAACCTGTTCACATACCTGTTCCAGGCAAAAACTCCCTCCCATTCGGTATGTTCAACCTCTTCCCATCCTCCTTCCCAGTCAAAGGAAAAAATGTTCCGGGTATCAGACAGGCTCAGAAAACCCTCAGTCATGTTGCTGAGGATATCAGCCTGTCCCAGAAAATACCATGACTCTTTATACAAATTCGGCCGGACGGCAGCGAGCTCGGGACCAACGGTGAAATCGTCATAGTGGACCATCCTCGCCATACCGCTTTTCATATGATAAAGAAGGTGGCAGTGAAAGAACCAGTCTCCCTTTTCGTTTGCGTCAAACTCTATTACCGTGGTGGACATCGGGGCGACATCAACCGTATGCTTCAGCGGGGCGTGGTCCCCCTGGCCGTTGACAACCCGGAAAAAATGGCCGTGCAGATGCATGGGATGGTGCATCATCGTCCGGTTGATCATGATGAAACGAACAACCTCCCCTTCCCGTATCCGGATATAATCGCTTTCCGAGAGCGGTTTGTTGTTGAGAAACCACACATAACGCTCCATATCGCCATCCAGGGTCAGTCGAATCTCGCGGACCGCTCTGCCATCGGCGAAACCGGTGGATCGGACGGCCTTCAGGTCCCGGTATGGCGTCCCCGGACGGCGCGAGTCCATACCGTCGTGGGCCAGCTCAGCGGATGAAGACACATCGGCAGCCAGGAAACGAAAATCCGTGCCGTATTTTTTCCCGCCCTGCGGATCTTCCGGCGGCAAGGCCGCCTCCCGTCCTCTGCTCATGGTTTCGTGCACGGGGGAAGACTTCATCTCCATCTGCATTTTTTCATTTTCAGGGCCCGCTTCATGCTCCATCCCCTGCATGTTCATGGCATCATGGCCGGAATCATAGGCCATGGCCTCCATGGTGCGCATGGATTCCATGCCGGCCATTCCGGGCCGGTCAAACCTGCCGGCCTGAACCTCACTGTCGGCCATTCCCATGGAACCTGCCGGAGTGAGGGCGAATATCTGCTCAAGACCGGCATGGCCCATTGTGTGATAGAGATTGGGCCGGGGAATATCCTGGGCCGGATGATGCTTTCCCGAACCTATCCAGGTTGAAGCAAAGCCCGAGCCGTCATGCGCCGTGGCCCGGAACTCATACGCCCCGGCTCCGGGAACGGTAACGATCAGGTCATAGGTTTCAGCCACTCCGATCAGGATTCTTTCTTTTTGCACAGGATGCACATCCTGTCCGTCCGCTGAAACAATGGTCAGGAGAGATCCGGCAAATTCAAGGTGAAAATATGTGGTGGCGGATCCGTTGATGACCCGCAGGCGGATTTTTTCGCCGTGCCTGGCCGGCAGGGATACGCTCGACCTGCCGTTTGCCAGAAACCGGTCATAAGCGACATCGGCGATATCCATCGGCGGCATGCGCTGCAACTCGCGCCGCCAATAGCTGCCCAGCATTCCCAATCGGGCGGCGCCTACGATGCTCTGGGC
Organism: Desulfobulbaceae bacterium; assembly: GCA_023544645.1. GTDB lineage: Bacteria > Desulfobacterota > Desulfobulbia > Desulfobulbales > Desulfobulbaceae > UBA10518. The sequence goes on from JAMJFO010000004.1 coordinate 112,040, forward strand.
GCTGCCCTTTTCAAGCGCGTACCACTCACTTCCCCGCTTCAGGGTCCGCAGGACCGTATGCGGATCTTCATCCGTCCAGTCGGAAACAAGAATGACGTGATCGCCGTCCGTCTGCAGCTTTTCCTGCCGCGGTTCAATGACGATCCCGCCATAAACACCGCTCTGTTCCTGGAGATCCGTATGGGAATGGTACCAGTAGGTTCCGCTCTGGCGGATGGGAAATTCATAGGTAAAGGTTGTGCCCGGACGGATGGGAGGAAAGCTGATATAGGGGACGCCGTCCATACCCGGCGGCACCAGTACACCATGCCAGTGTATGGAAGTATCCACTGCCATCCGGTTGTGGACATGGATCCTGGCAGTATCGCCTTCGGTAAAATATAAAACAGGTCCCGGGATATTGCCGTTGATGGTCATGCCCCGGGAAGGCTTGCCGGTAATATTCACCTCCTGGGAAGCGATGGTGAGATCATATTCCACGATTTTCGCTTCAGCGTGAACAGGGGTAAACAGGAGAGAAAACATCAGCGCCAGGCTGGAGATCAGTAGTGATTGCCGCATGCTTGTCATTCAACCTCCTTTGAGCTGCCGGTAATCAACCGGCCGGAACGACCGGGGTAAACCCGGTTACCACCTCCTCCGGTTTACAGATACGTCTTCTATTACCCGCTGCAGGGGATGCACACCGGCTGCCCACCCACCTCACGAACACGGGTTTCCATGACGTCCTCCCCGCAGACCGAACACCGCACCGACCTGCGTATCTTTGCCGGTTCGGGTTCCGGGGCCGAAGCGGACGTAACGGACAGAATGCTCTCCACTGGGGCGTTCAGTATCCAATCGGCTAAGGCACTCCGGTCCTGCCGTATTTCATCGGGAATCTCTCGGCCATGGAAAAGTACCCGCACACCGACTCGTGACTTTCTCGAATAAACGGTATAGACCTGTTTGCCATAGTCGCGGAACAGCAGGTTGCCCTTGCCGAAGGTACAGCCGGTAAGGCATTGCAGGGCATCGACCCCGCAGGCATCATTTTCGACAATGGCCACCAGTTCTTCATCCGCTGCGCGAAGGGATCCAAGTTCATCTATCGCCGCCCCGGCCATCCGGTATCCGATGGCCAGTCCAGGACACTCATGCCCGTGAAACCGGACAATTTCATCGTATGTCATGTAAATCTCCATTTAATTTTATGTCCTCAACTTTCTGACTTATGTTAACTTACTGTAATGAAAAAAATGTATGAGTATTCAACTCGCTTATTGATCAGGCTGTAGGCTGAAGGCTATTAG